>JAJEGI010000009.1 GCA_022819945.1 Candidatus Poribacteria bacterium | reverse complement strand
ATCAGAGACGTGGTTGGGTGAAATATTCAGAGGTATTCAACCGCTCACTGTTGCTTTATCCGTGGCTGTAGGTATGTTGTTAGCCGTATATGTCAGCCAAACAATTTTTTCAATTTTCCAACAACGGATCGGGGCTTGGCTGACGTTCCGCATCGCTGCAAATATCCGGACACATGTTTACCAACATCTTCACAATCTATCGATCCGATTTTTCGACAAGCGCACAACGGGGACGGTTATCTCACACGTTACTGAGGATAGCGAGAGACTTCAGGATTTTATGTTAGAAGGACTTTCGTTTCTGAGCGTGCAGCTGTTTCTCTTCTTTGGGATTGGAGGTATGCTCTTCTTGATGGATTGGCGTTTGGCATGCTTTATCTTAATTCCGATTCCGATAATCGTCTTAGGTGCAGGTTGGTTCTGGAAGAAAGTGAGAAGCCTTTGGCACCGCGCCTATCGGCGGCGCTCAAAACTCTTCGATGTTGTTAATGATTCGGTATCTGGCATTCGAGTTGTTCGTGCCTTCGGACAACAACGGGGTGAGGTTAACCGATTTGGTACTGCTAATGTAAATACACGGGACTATGAGACCTATGCTGAGATGGTTTGGGCAACTTATTATCCGCCTTTGATGTTTGCTATCCAGTTCGGAACGCTCATCGTTTGGTATGTCGGTGGACTTGATATTATTACTGGACCAATGAAGCTCGGCACCTTGTTCGCTTTTCTCGGCTATCTCGCTATGTTCTATCAACCGTTACGCTATTTTAGTCCGCTTATCAATTGGGCATCGCGCGCAATGACAGCCGCGGAACGGCTTTTTGAAGTCATAGATTCGCAACCCGAACAGTTAGACGATGGGAGCCTTAAAGCGATGCCGAATATCACGGGTGAGGTTAAATTCCATAATGTGACTTTCGGTTATGATTCACACAAGCCAGTACTCCGGGACATCAACCTACACGTCCAACCCGGCGAGATGATCGGACTTGTCGGTCATTCTGGTGCGGGGAAGTCAACGCTTATTAATCTGATTTGTCGGTTCTATACACCGGATTCTGGGCAGTTAGAGATTGATGGCGAAGATATTAGACAGATTAATCTTAAGGATTTGCGCCAACAGATCGGGGTTGTGCTACAGGATCCGTATCTGTTCAGTGGCACCATTGCCGAGAACATCGCTTACGCGCATCCGGATGCCTCTATGGAGGATATTATCGCAGCAGCGAAAGCGGCAAACGCACACGAATTTATCGTCAAATTCCCAGACGGTTATGATACGGAAGTCGGTGAACGCGGTGGCAGTTTGTCGGGCGGCGAACGACAACGCGTCTCAATTGCACGGGCGATTTTGCACAATCCACGCATCCTGATTCTTGACGAAGCCACCTCGTCTGTAGATGTAGAGACAGAGAAAAAGATTCAACAGGCGATTGACAGACTCGTGCAGAACCGGACAACCTTTGCAATCGCGCACCGGCTTTCAACGCTCCGAAATGCCAACCGGCTTTTTGTGCTTGAAAAGGGTAAAGGTGTTGAATGTGGTTCTCACGAGGAACTCATGGCGCAAGAGGGTATCTATTACAAACTTGTGGAGACACAACGCGAGGCTGCCAATGTCCGTGCTGCAGCGCAAGCCGTAGAAAGGTAAATATGCAAAACGAGAATAGTGCAAAACAAGATATAGCCATGACAGATGGGACAACAAAACCAGACGCGTTTGAGATGGATGATTTTACGCCGCGTTACTTGGATGCAGCCGAACTTACGTTTACGCGCTCTGAAGTCGGGACAGCACGGCTCGAAATTCGGAATGAGGCGTGTCATCTGCGTGTGGTGGCACGGCGGCTTACGCCGCTCAGCCATCCTGAGGCATACATCTCGCTTGCATCGGACGAGGATACTGAAATTGGTATCCTTGTGAACCCGTCGGCACTTGCTCCAGAAAGTTTGAAGATTCTACGAGAAGAGTTGGACAAACGATATTTCACACCGACAATTCAGCGGATTTACCGCGTGAAGGAGCATTTTGGTATCCATGAATGGGAAGTTGAAACGGCGCGCGGACGTGTGATATTCTCGGTGCGTGGGTTGAACCAAAACATCAAACAGGTACCGCCAGCACGGCTTTTTGTGACGGATGTACGTGGAAATCGGTACGATATTCCGGACTATCGGGAGTTGGATGCCCAGAGTTATCAGCAAATTCAGCGGCATCTCTGAAGATAAAATGAGACAGAGACGTTTTTATGCAGTTACTGCTTCAATCGGATTACATCTCCTGTTTGCTATAATTGTGGCGTTATTGTTATCTGAACAGAAAATATTAGATAACCAAGCGTTTGAGGCGACCCTTGTTAAACTCAATCCCACCAGAACGGAGATAGAAATCCGTCCGACCCATCGAACCGTCACCGTCAATCCAACACTCCTCCCAAATACCGCTACATCTCGCGTACCGACACAGGTATCGCGTATCGGGCAACTTCCGAAAGCGCAGACAACGATTGTGCGACAAGGACCCCGGTTTGATGATGCGCTGGAGCCTGTAGAGGCAACGGATGTCCCGACGACCTCTAATGTTGAGGGACCGGACGCTGCATCGGCACATACATCTATTCCTTCTGGCGGTGGCGCACCAACGATCGAAAGATCTACTTCGCCTATTTTACGGAGTAGAGGGGCAGGCACACCCGATACGGGATTCACAGAATTTCTTGATGGTGCTTTACCAACAGGTAAATTAGGGGATGGTGCTGAGATTGCGTTGCGGTATTCTATAAAAATGCCGAAAGAAAAATTGGGAGGCATTCTTGAGGGAACAGGAAACGAGATTCAGGGGCATATTCGCCTGATTCGACTTAAACATTCGCTTTCGGATTGGTGGCAGGACCCGACTGCGATTCCGGCACTTATCAAGTGGTTAGAGACACATACGCCGATTCGCGCCGATATGAGTTTCGCGGGGGGTGCGCTACACCTCACCGATCCACAGATTATGGATGCACCGCTCATCATTATGACGGGACACGATAAGGATATTACCGTTGGACGAGGTCTCGCCAAAGACGGGCCATTGCAGACGGGATTCACACCGGAAGAACGCGCCGCGCTTCGGGAATATATCGTTAACAAAGGGGGAATGCTATTCTTTGACGACTGCGGTTTCAACGGGCTTTTCGCACATATCGTCGCTGATGAACTCAACCATATTTTTCCAGAGTATCCACTTGAGATTATACCGCACGATCATGAAATCTACAGTATCTACTATCATCTGCCGAAACCTCCAACGGGTGGCGATGTGTTCTGGGGCAATGAGAACAACGCACAGCCGACGCAATTCCGTTATCAGAAAGGGATAATTATCGACAAGCGGTTGGCGGTGGTTTATAACCGAAAGGACTATATGTGCGCGATGGAGACCGCGGAGATTGAAAGCCGGACGATGTTACGGCTCCGGCGTTCCACGGATGTCTATCGGTTCATGTCGAATCTGTTGATTTATGCATTGAAATATGGCGGGAACACGGATAGAACGGGGTATCAGGAATAGACATGACCCAGGGAAAAATTACAACGTGCTGGTTATTGCCTCTGTGAGGTTTTTCGGGAAGTCGAAAAGTGATGTCAGATTTGTCCGGATCATCATGCGTTTGATACCTTTATTGACGTTAACAAGCAATGTTTGTCCTCCGTTTTGACGGATCTGGGTGCTGGTGGTGATAAGCACACCTAAGCCTGCGCTATCCATTGTTTGTGCTTTCGACATGTCAAAAATCAGCGTAGGGGTGCCGCCTTGTGCCTCAAGTTCTTGAATATGTTCCTCAAGCATGGTTTTAAGTACGAGTGCATCTTGCCCAATAACTTTTCCCCGAATCTCCAAGAGTGTGAAATTTTTGTTTTGGATATTGACTTGCATAATTGCTCCCTTGCCATTTTTTTATTATCATCCGAACAGACGTTCTTTTCTATTAGAACGGTATTATAGCCGATTTTTGTTTTTCTTTCAAGAGCGAAATTTTGGCACCTTGGCGTTTAGGATTGAGGTTTAAGTATTTATTTCCACCCTTTCCTATATGAAAATCCGATTGTGTCTGCTGTAAATTTGAAGCCGATTCCATAGACAGCCGAGTATCCAATCCGAACACCATAGGTGATAGCCTTTGGATGCTTGGCAAGCAGGCGCATTGTTGCTTCCAAATCTTCAGCGTCAATTTCATAGTCTCCAGTTTCGATATCAAGGACCAAGAATTTGCCTTTATGCTGCGGTTCAACTTTGTGTCGTATCTGCTGCTGATAGATTTCTTCGCCGCGAGTGGTGACAACTTCAGGTGTATAATTCGGATACGGCATTATAATCCTCCCAGCGTTTGAAAAAAGGAGAGACGAGCGATTATAAATATTTTGCCTCTCTGGTAAGTGTAACATAAAATTGAACTGAATACCAAGAGATAAATTCACAAGCGACCTGATGAATCTGTTCATATTAGCAGTTTGTAAGTCCGTTTCTACGAGTTCGTTTAAGCCCATGCGTCGTGTAAGAATCGGAGCCAGTTGCCGTGCATGATGGCGGCGATGTCATCCTCGCTATAGCCGCGTGCCTCCAACAAGCCCGGTATTTTCTGTAGATCAGCGATCGTGTCCAAATCGCTGGGAGACTGCTCACGTCCATAACCGCCATCTAAATCCGTCCCAATAGCCGCGTGCCGAGCGTTACCTGCCAATTGACAAACATAGTCGATGTGATCAACGACGTTGTTTAAGGTAACTTTGTCGTTAGGAGTTTCGCCGGTAATCCAGCCCGGTTGGAGCATCCATGCGTCAAAGGCAGCACCGATGACTCCATCCCGTTCAAAGATTGCACGCAATTGTTCATCGCTGAACTGGCGTTGATGCGGAACGAGTGCGCGACAGTTATTATGACTGGCGAGGACTAATCCGTTGTAGTGATCTAACGCCTCCCAGAACGCTTCATCGGAGCAGTGTGTAAGATCGAGGATAACGCCTAAACGTTCCATCTCAGCGAGCAACGGACGACCGAGTTCGGTCAATCCGATTTCTGTGCCTGTTCCACCGGCGTAGCGTCCGGGCCCGTAGTGCGTCAGTCCGATCAGTCGCAACCCGCTATCAACCCAAGCTTCTAATTGTGTTGGATAAAGAATCGGGTCGGCACCCTCCATACTAATTACAAATCCTAAAGGTGGTGCATTATCGTAGTCGCTGGCGTCGCCTACCGCTGTGTTCTCCCACGTCTGCCAAGCGTTGATATGTCTGTCTAATTGTTCTCGGTCCGTGATGATGCGGACGTATCCCATTCTTTCTAAAGCGCGGTAGTAGGCGAGTTGCCCGTGTGCGATACCGTAGGATTGGGCAGGTGAAGCGAAATCGGAATGCGGGGAAGGTCTACCGGTTGAGCGAGCGAAGAGTGTGACGAAACTCAGCGCGATTCGACCTTGACGCATATCTGGGAGTGCGACAGTGCCTTGGGTACGTCCCTTACCGGATGTCCGCGCCTCTTGGGTGCGAATCGTATAGGCGGAACTCAGTAAGTCTCGGTTGCCTTGTAAGGCATTCATAGATAGATCAAGGTGAGCATCAATAATAAGCATTTTTTAATTTTTCCTTGCGGAGGGCAGTCCAAGGGACCATAAATTAAGAATCTGGGTACGCGGCGAGATGTGCGCCGGGTGTGCCGTTTTGATAATCGCCATCACACGCATTGCGCATCCATCCACTGAGTCGGGCAACGAGGTCAGGGTGATCCGTTGAAAGGTCGTTCTCCTCGCGGTAATCAGACGGGAGATGATAGAGTTGGAAGTTGTCTGTGCGGTTGATATATCGCAATTTCCAACCATCTGCTGTTACGAGTGCCGGACCGAGTCGTGAGGCATATATGACCCACTCGTGGTGCTGCTGGTCTTCATACCTTTCAAGCAAAGTCGGTAGGAACGATACGCCGTCTTTGTCTTGTGGCATCTCCGCGCCGATGCAGTCTGCGAGGGTCGGCATGAGATCGTAGTTCGTGAGTATATGGTCGGAGACACTACCGGGTGTAATCCTTCCGGGCAAGCGGACCATGTAAGGGATTCGCGTGCCGCCTTCCCAACTTGAAAACTTCAAGCCTCCCATACCGTCGTTTCCGTTGAACACATCGCCGCCTGTCTCCGAATAGAATTTCGTTGTGATGTCGTCAAAGCGGTTACCTTCCAAATCCACTTGCCGACCTGTCGTTCGTCCTTCCTGACGGTAATACACCTCGTGTCCGTTATCAGAGGAAAAGACAATCATGGTGCGGTCGTCTATTCCGAGGCGTTCGAGTTCGTCCAAGATAATCCCGACGGTCTCATCAAGTTTTAAGATCATGGAGGCGTACTCTTTCTCATACGTCGTCAACGCCGAAGATTGTTTCACTGCGGGATGGATGTCAGGAATAGCGATCGGTCCGTGTGGCAGCTGAGACGGATGGTAGAGGAAGAAAGGTTCGTCTTGATGGCTGCGGAGGAACTCGATAATTTTCTCGTTGAAAATATCTTGAGAATATACCGCTTTGCCTTGACGATTCCTGCGAAACTCCATATTTTCAGGAGATTCTGTATTTGGATTCACGGCACAGTCGGCGTGCGTATTGCCTTGGATAGGCGTGGGTTGCCCGTTTTCAAAGAGGAAAGGTGGATAAAAACCGTGGCAACGCTGATGGTCATAATAACCGTAGTGATACTGCCAACCGTGGCGACGGATACGTGCGCCGGTTGTCGCGAAACCCCATTCGAGTTTTCCGATCTGTCCGGTAACGTAACCCGCTTCCTCGGCGATCTGTGCCAAGAAGACATCGTCGGGATCCGCCTGAAGACTGGTTGTATGAATCAACTCCGTAATTTGATCCAGTGTCAATTCACCGGCACTCAATCTGTGGTAGAGTCCGCCTTGGGTATACGTCCATGTGCCCTCGTGGCAATCGTGGATTCCCGTCAGCATGCTGGCACGGGAAGGCGCGCAAAATGCACAACCGTAGGCGTGATTGAACTTCATACCTTCGTTTGCGAGGCGGTCGATGTTCGGTGTCTCGAAATGTTGCTGCCCATAGCAGCTGAGCATCCCGCGTCCGAGATCGTCTGCGAAGATGAGAATAACATTCGGGTTATCGGTCATAACTCTGATACCAAACGTTTGAAAAATTACATTTTTTGAACATTACCCGCGTTGAAAAGCCCGCTGCCGATAGAGATGCTCGAACAGGTTACCTTCATGTGGACTGTCCCAAGAGATTTGATTTGTCGAGATTTCCCCTAAATTGAGTCGGTCAATAAGGGGTGTTGCTATGAGATCGCGCGTAAGTGGTGCATCTTCTGTGATGGCGGTAGCAACCAACGTTGGTCCGATGGCTTTGACTAACTCCGTCGGTGGCACTTCTACAACACTCACAAACGGGAACGGGAATTCCGTATTTGCTAATGGGTGTTCTGGATCCTCACACCATATCACGGTCGGTCTGAGGAAGGTACAGCCATCTAATTCAACAACTCGGTCTCCGGTTGTCAATTCCGTTGCCCCGGGTTCCTTGAGGTGGCGATCAATCAGCGATGAGATGCCGTGCGCGGCTTTCGGATTTGCCCACGCTGCGATGCCTGCATCAGGGTGATCCAGCGGTTTCGGTTCAATGTGCGACAGGCGTTCTGCTAACGCTTCAGCGATTTCGCGCCCGTGTGCTGTTACCCACACACCAGAGGCATTAATGCAAGACCGACCCCCGTTTTTGGCGACCGATTCCACGATAAGATCAAGGGACTGTTCCCAATTGTTTTTACCTTCTTTGTGGATGATGATTTTGCTGCGTCCGGGACCGTGGATTTCGACGCGCGGTGTGTTCACCCACGGGGCAACCGTTGAACCGCCACCGAAAAGCATGGCGCGTCCACATCGGGTCAGAATCTCGTTGGCACCGGAATAATCGGTGGGATAGAAGTTGAACGCCTCTGCTGGCGCGCCTGCTGCGATAAACGCCTGTGCGATGCGATAAGGTGTCCACGGTTCCTCGCGCCCCGGTTTCAGGACGACTGGTACTTTCAAGGCGATGGCAGGCACCCACAACGAATGCACACCCGGCGAATTGCTCGGCAGAATAGCCCCCAGTGAATCTGTTTCACAGACGTAACTTAACGTGCGTCCGTCTTGAACACCCCATCCGGTATCAAGGATCTCCAAATCAAGTCCACGGGTGAGTCCGTCTAAAACGGTATCAATGTTTTCCATGACCCCTTGAATCTTGAGCAGATTCTGTTGACAGAGTGCTTCAGGCAAGCCGGTTGTCCCAGAGACCTGTTGGATGTAGTCTATCGGGGATTGCTCAGTTCCGTCAAGTGGCAGCGTTGCTGTTGAGAAAAGGCGTGCTGCATCCTTGCAGATAGCGATCATTTCGGCGATAGGACGTTGCGCGAGTGCCTCTTTCTGGAGCGCGATGTCAACGAGGTCCTTTGCTATCAAGCCACGATTGGCTTGACTCACCTCGACCAACGGTTCGCCTGTTTTGATATGTGGCACTTGGACGGTGTTCAGACTTCTGTAGGAACGTCCGGCGCGTAGAATTGGAATGTGTATCATTGTTTATAGTTTTCAGTTTTCAGTTGTCAGTTGTCAGTCGTCGGTTAAAGAGAACAGTTCGTAGTGAGCAGAATGCTTCACCTACCACAAGGGTATTAACTGAAAACCGATAACCGATAACGAATAACCATTTTACCATGTAATCTTCGCGACCCAGCCAGAGGCGGCATCGCAATAGAGGAAATCGTCGCCATAGAGAGATAATCCGTGCGGTTCAGGGCAGTCTTCAGGCACCTCAATCACATCAAGCGGCGTGCCGTCTTCAAGGTCGAGTTTGACGATGACTCTATCAGAGGTATGCGTTGACCAAAGTCCATCTTCAACGCGAACCATGCCGTGTCCACGTCCATGCGGTAATGGAAGCGTCTTTTGCACAGACCAATCCGAAATTCTGACTTTATGCGTGACTTGATCCTTGAGTGTCTGGACCCAGAGATGTCCTTCATCGTAGTGGTCGTATTCGATACCGTGCGTGCCGCCGCCATCGGGGATTGGATAGCGTCCGAGGGTTTCACCGGTAGCTGGATCGACTTTGAAAACCTCACCTGTCTCGGCATCTGTATCCCGAAGGGGTCGCCAGCGTTCTCCAGATCCGTTTGCGGCTAACCAGAGTGCACCGTCACCGAACGTCATCCCGCTTGTGTTAGAGGATTCGCTCGGAATGTCGCGGATAAGTTTCGGCACGGTATAGTCCGGGTCTGATGTAATTTCAACCAATGCGACTCTATCAGTAATCTGATCGACGATCCACAGACCTTCGTCTGTAACTTGCAAACCGTTCGGCACCGAGTAAGGTGATCGGAAAACTTTTTCAATTTTCGTTATCATGTTCAAGCTCCTCTATAATAATTTTAACCCCCTAAATCCCCCTTATCAGGGGGACTTTGAGAGGAAATAGGTAAGTCCTAAGGTTAATAGACACCGACAACAACACTTTCTTGGAGTTCGGAGAGCAGTTGACGGAGAGAAGGATGTCTTGGATTTTGCCTGAGGAGTTGAAATTTTTGAGGAACACGTCTCTGAATATTCAGTGGAAGTCTCGCGCAAAATTTCCAAAAATCTGCTTCAAGAATATGGTTCATGTAACAGACTACTTCTCCAATAATTTCTGGAGATCTTCTATCTCGTAATACCTACCTGCTCTGAAATTCTCAAGTGCTTTTTCAGCAAAACGATCCAGTCTCCCTGCCTTAGCATCTTCCTCAATCCGCTTATCCCATGCCTCTTCTTCAGCTTCTAAGGTTTCATGAAGTGTTTTCACAAGAGTCTTTAGCAAGAGTTCTTGCGTGTGTTCTTCGCACTTCACTTCGGGGACTTCCGGTATCCACCCGATCCATGCAGCCCCATTTTTCTGAATGTGAGCGGTATAGGTTTCCTCATATATTGGGTCCCGTATTTCAACAACTTGAATCTTTTCCATGTTTATCTCCTTTGATTAAAACTAATAAACACCTACGACGACGCTTTCTTGGAGTTCGGTGAGTAGGCGGAGATTTTCAACGCCGTCCCATGGGTATTCTGGGATCGGTTCAGCGCGTTCGGCTTCGTCGCGTTCAAGGAAACGCGGCACAAAAAATTCCTTCGTCAAGGTTGTAAGCATGACACGTCCGGTTTCGCCATAATCGACAGTTTCCTCTGGATTTTCTGGGTTAACCAATTCAATGACAGCGCGCGGATGCGGCGGATAGTAGATAATCGCGTAGTTATCCTCCGGATTAAAGGGTTTACAAGCAGCTAACCCCATGAGCGTATTGCCGTAGGTCGGGATAAAATCGATGCCGGGTACGAGTTCCTCACGTGCGAATCGGTGGAACTGTGCGTCCATCTCGGTCCCGCCACAAAAGATGCCTTTGATACCGGCTTTTGGCAGGGAAATTTTTTCACAGAGTGCTTCGAGCAGTTTCGGGGTCGTGAAGAGGCATTGGACGTTTTCATGGGCGCGTAGCACGTTGAGTGCCTGCCCGATGACGTGGTTCTTATATGCGTCCAACTCCTCGTTTTTCCCGTAACGCACGAGTTGGTTCACCCAGCGCGGGTCGAGATCCACATGGAAACAGATACCGCCGCGGTGTTGGGCGAGATGCTCAACAGCGAGTCGTAACCGCCTCGGTCCCGTTGGACCCAACATAAGCCAATCGCTACCGGGTGGAAAGCTTTCCTCAGAGAGCGTTTCACTAAAGATTTCATAATCGATATGGAAATCACGGATACTAATCCGCGTTTTGGGTACGCCTGTTGAACCCCCAGTTTCAAAGACATAGATGGGTTCATTGGCGTAAGCCTTCGGGACCCAGCGTCGGACGGGTCCACCGCGGAGCCATTCGTCTTGGAAATGTCCAAGACACTTGAGATCCGCGTAGCCACCGATCTCTTTTCGTGGGTCAAAATCGAGGTTCTCTGCGAACTCCAGCCAGAAGGGGCATCCGGTCTTTGGACTGAAGTGCCATTTGACGATTTCCCGGACGTGTGCATCAAGTGCTTTCTGGGTTTCAGCAATTTTTCGGGTAAGATTCATTTGTATAAAAACTTTCTACGAAGCACCATTTACTTGGTACTTTCAAATTTAACTAATCAACGTGTTCAACTGATTCCCTAACATGTTCAACCAAAACAACATTTATCAAAGTCTCAATTGACACACCTTGAGCACGCGCTTTTTTCGTAAGTTCTTGAGCGATTTCGGGAAGAATTGCAACACGAATTGCTTGATTGGTATCGAAACGAAACCATTCTCCATCATCTTCCATAAAATCAGCGGTGTCAAGGTTATCCCAAAAAGCAGCTTCTTCCTCGTAAGTCGAAAATTCTGGTACTTGCAACGCTTTCATTTTCGGAGTCTCCTAAAATTTCGTTTTTCGCGGTCAGTCATATCTCGGGCAGTAATAGGCTTATATACAGACTCTTGGACCCGCTCCAATACGAGAAATAAATAACGTCCGTCCGAGGTCTGTCCATAAACGAGATAACGATTCCGACCTTGACGACGCGCTAAATGGAAGTTATCATTACAGGCTTCCCACACTTCATGAGGTTCTACATCATGCTTTGCGACATGCTCAATGCGATAGTCATCCCAATCTAATCGGCTAATACGCATGTGTTATCCTGATTACCTTACTTCTTCTCTTCTATTGCAACCAGCATATTACGGGTTACGATGTAAAGCACACCGTTTTTTGCTACGGGTGTGGTATAGACAGCACTGGCCATGTTGGTTTCAAACAGTACTTGTTCAGTTTTGCCTGCTTTTAGGATAACAACATCGCCATCTTCGTCGCCGAGGTAGACCTTGCCGTCCACGACATACGGCGACCCCCAAATTGCGGCAAAGGTGTCGTGCTTCCAGTAGAGGTCGCCGGTTTTGACATCCAAGCAATAGAGGAATCCGCTAAGGTCTGAGATGTAGAGAAGTCCATCGGCAATAGCAACGGTAGACATTGTGCGATTGAACTGTTCATCACCGAAATGCCATATTCCAGCGGTCTCGGTAACATCGCCGGTTTGAGAGGCATCGATGCACCAGAGGTGTCCTACGCCTTCACCGTGCTCTGGGTCCTGTCCGACAGCAATAAAGACTTTGTCATCATAAACGACAGGCGTTGAGATGATGTTATTGCGTGTGCCACGTCCACCGAGTTCCCAGACGGACTCTTTTGGATTACAGTCAAATTTCCAGATAATGTTACCAGTCTCTGGTTCAAAGGCATAGACCCAGCCATCACCGCCGGGGATAATAACCTGTGGTACTCCGTTGATGACCCCGTAAGCTGGGTTCGACCACTGTCCGTGTAGTATATTTTCAGCGGGGGAGGCATCTTCCCAGACGAGTTCTCCAGTGTTTTTATTCAAAGCGATGAAAGACGGTGCATCAGGAGAAGGGATGTGGATATGCCCTTCATCAACGCCGTTACTCGTTTCCAAGAATAGCAGATCACCGACAGCGAGTGGTGAACAGGTGGCGAGATTATGCGGAAAGACATCCAACTCATCCATCATGTCATAACTCCAGATGATATCGCCATCAATCTCACTTGTTTCGGTTTCTTCAGTAAAGGGACCATCATTTTCACCGTCAAGGAAGCCTTCGGTGTCAACACAGACGACTTCACAGCGGTTAGAGATATAGTAGAGTCGGTCACCCTCAATATACGGTGTAGAGCAGATACCTTGCAGGGGCCAGTCGTTAACCCTGCCTGCGGGGAGCTTGGTATGGGTCGATTGCCAGAGGAATTTGCCATCGGATTCGCGAAATGCCATAAGGTTCCCGCGGTCGCCGGTGAGTTTCGGGTTGTAGAGTGCTTTGTTATTCGTTCCGACGAAGACCTTTCCACCGATGATGAGAGGACCTGCGTAACTCTGCGAACCGAGTTCTGCTGTCCATTTGATATTTTCGCCGGTTTCCAAATCCCAACTTGCGGGGATATTCTTTTCATCGGAGACCATGTTGCGGCTTAGCGTCCCGCCCCACAAGGCGATCTCTTTTTCCGCGGCGGCGGTAGATACGACAAAAGCGAGAAATATCGCGAGTTTTATGATGTAGGTAAATCGTGATTTCCAAAAAAGTTTCAATTGAACGACTCCTTTATTTTGATATTACGCGTAATGTTCTTTAGAGGACTACCAAACTTTCAGATTATCATAATAGATATCAGCTGGGGAGTTGCCATAGATACCGGGGCTTCCTTCGCGATTCGGCAGTGGGTCTTCAGCAGTGATCGTCCATTCTGCCGGTTCAGATTCGCCCGTTCGCCATACTTTTCCACGGATGACCGCTTTATCCTCCGTAATTTCTACCATCATTTTCATTGTGTACCAGACATCTGTTTCCCAAGCGAAGTCGATTGTCTTCGCCATCCGTAAATCTGATGCCCACGAACGGATTTGCAGGCGTTGGTGTCTCCCCTGCATATCCAACGTATATCGGTTCGCGATGAGCCCCATATCCGGTATTCTGCGTTTATTCCGCGTGCCCATTAGATCAATTTGAATCTGATAGCCTTTCATTGTAGCGGGGCCGATGTAGACATTGGAGCGGTCTAACCCGCGCTGCGGGGGTGGCTTGACAAGAATTTTATTTTCATCCTTCTCACGCACAAAGAACTTGCCGGTCGCGCCGATCCAATGTGTCGGTATCTTTTCGAGTTCAATCGCCTCAAAATCTTCTGACCAGGGGAGTAGTGGCACGACCCGGACGCGAGCTGTCGCTTTCATATCACCGGATTGTGCGGTGACAGTCCCCGCGTGCGCGCCTGCACTTTTATCGGGTGTGAATGTGTTGCCTTGAAGTGTTCCAGTTAATCCAGTTTTCATCCATTCTATGGTACCGATTGCGCTCGTCTGTTTTCCGCTTGCATCGAACCCGATGAGACTGAATTCGACGGGATCGCCTGATGTGAGTTTTTCAGCAGGCGTAAGCAGTAACGAGACAGCTGGAGCCGTGCTCATCTCAACGGGTTCGGGTGCCATCTCTTTGCTGGCACAACCAGCGGCGAGTACACAGACAATCAGTATAACGGACATTGAAATAGGAATTCTCATTATTTACTCCCCCCGATACAGTAAAGGCGTTCTTCTGTCGTGAAATAGATGCGTCCATTGGCGATAGCCGGTGAACCAAAAATTTCGACGTAGTGATCTTCATCAGTTCGACTTATCTCTTGGGTACTTAGCGTTTTACACGTGTTCTCGTCGGGTTGAAGGATGATAAATCCGCCGTTGACTTCCGTGACATAGAGTTTTCCATCTGCCCAGACAGGTGAACCTTTACCAACTTTACCAATATTGTGCATCCAAAGTAACTCGCCTGTGTCCGCATTAACAGCATGAACATTAGCGGAGTTATCCACGACATAGAGGTGTCCGTCGTGAATTGTAGGCGATGCGTATCCGACGTTAACGGCGTCATAGCGCCAGAGTTCGTGGGTTTTGGTGACATCACCAGCACCGGTTGCGTCAATACAGACGACGCGTCCCATCTCTGTATTATCTATATTTTCCTCGCTATGTGAGGCGTAGACTTTTGTGCCAGAAACGATGACAGATGTATTGATACCGCGCTGACTGAGTTTAAATCCCCAGACCCTCTCGCCGGTATTTTGTTTCATGGCATAGATACCGCCGTCAGCATTACCGCCGATGATGAGTTGTTGTCCGTTGATATTGGCAACGACGGGTGTAGAGTAGGTTGTGTCTAAAGGTCTACCACCCGGGGTGGAGATCCAAATGAGTTCACCGGTCCGTTTATCGAAAGCGAAGTAGCGGTGGCGTGTTGCGGCTTGGTCGCCCCATCCTGAGTTAAGATAACTGATAACGACAAGGTCGCCAGCAATAATAGGGGTGTGGACGCGTCCGCCGTAACCGGATATCCGTCCATACGCCTCTGTGAGTGAATGCGACCAGAGGATATTGCCGTCTTTGTCGAAGCAGAAGAAGAGTCCTTGGACCCCGTGTGCGTAGATATTCCCTGTTTCAGGATCGCCTGCGAGGCTTGTCCAGCCGACGCGGTTGAAGGTGATCGTCGTATGAAAGACGTTAAACTGATAATTCCATAGGCGTTCGCCGGTTTCTGCGTCAAAGCAGGCGACGCGTTCCTGTTCGGTGATGTCTTTGCCGATACGTCCAATGACGTAGACTCTGCCGTTGAGGACGATCGGTGTGGAACGTCCGATGAATTCTGCTTCCCAGAGCAGATTTTCACCTTCGACTGACCAAGTAGATATTAGTCCAGTTTCAGCGGAGGTGCCGTCTTGATTCGGACCGCGCCACGTTGGCCAGTCGCCAGCCAGAGCGGACATAGGAACGGCAACTAAAACTAAACAAATGAATAACCGACTTTTGAATAGCAAGTTTTGGCTCACAAGTTTCGCTAAAAAGAATAGCAAGTTTTGGCTCACAAGTTTCGCCAAAAAGATCGGTTTCGGGTAACGCAAATTTCTGTTCCTCCTCGTGTATTTTACGTGTGTTGCTTAAGACGCTGAAAAAGGTCTTAATGTTTAACTCGGTGCGCCTGTTAGAGCACCTGATTATACGGCATTTATAAATCTGACAGCGCACCAGATAGTTTTGTTCTGCAATCTTTTGATATATTATTATATCACTTCTCGTGTTTTTGAGAAAGGATTTAAATTGCGGAATGGTTGTCAGCAAAATGGTTTCTATCAGCAGTCAGAAGGCATCAGACACTTCTGCCTTTTTCTTGACATTGGAATTTATATATGATAAACTTATTATATAATAACTTTTTATTTGCGTCGGTTTTAATCTCATGGAACTAAGATCAATCAGTTTACGAGTACCGTCCTTGTTGCAACAGGCAATTGAAACAGCAATTACATTCCTCTATCCTGCAGAATGCCATGTCTGTAAAGGTTTTCTTGGGGTTGCGTCTATGCCTTATATCTGTGCGAACTGCTGGCAGGACGTTCAATTCCTTGAGCCACCTTGGTGCGCTATATGTGGTACTCCAGATATGAATGAACTTTGTGACGATTGTGCCACTTCCCCGCCTCGTTACGGCAAATTGAGATCCATCGCGTTTTACCAGACAACACTTCAACAGGAGATACATCTCTTTAAATTTCGGAAGAAAAGGGTGTTTGCGCCGCACTTGGTTCAGCTGATGAACGCGCATATCCCTGTAGACTGTAACATTTCAGAATACGACTTTGTGCTGCCCATCCCGATTCATAAAAAACGGCTGCGGGAACGCGGTTTCAACCAAGCGATGCTACTCGCCAATGGGATTGCGAAAATAGAAGGTTTGCCTGTTCTTGCGGATGTGTTGGTTCGGAAGCGACATACGATCGCACAGAGCAGTTTGGACAAAGAAGCCCGTCAACAGAATATCGTCGGTGCTTTTGAAATCTGTAACCCGGATGTTATCCGTGGCAAACGGCTCTTGGTGATTGATGATGTTTTCACAACCGGTGCGACGATTCGCGAGGCGGTCAGTGAATTATGGACTGCCGATCCTGCTGAAGTCGATGTTTTGACACTGGCGAGAACTTTGGACGCATGAGAATCGTGAAACTTTTTCCATTGTACTACGTATATATGAACGTTCACGCTGAGACAAGGTTGTAGGTGCGCTTTCACATTGTAAGGTGTGGGCGCGTTTGCAAACAACTTGTCATTGCGATTATTATTTTTTAAACTTGTAGTGGGAGGGTTGAACCTTTGCACTTAAATAGCATAAAAATTCGAGGATTCAAGAGTTTTGCCGAAGACGTTGAATTAGTACTTGAACCCGGCATCACTACCATTGTCGGCCCCAACGGTTGCGGGAAGAGTAATGTTTCTGATGCGATTCGGTGGGTGCTTGGAGAACAGAGTGCGCGTTCACTTCGGTGTACCTCTATGCGTGATCTGCTTTTCAACGGGGGGGCCAGTTTCGCGCCTGCACAGAAAACAGAGGTGGCATTACACTTTTCAAATGTTAATGGTAATCCGGATACACCCACACAAGATGCTCCTAACATTGCGCTTGGCTCTCCCGAAGTTGAAGTATGTCGTCATCTCACTCGCGATGGCGAGAGCCGCTATTTAATCAATCAAAGTCCGTGTCGGCTCCGCGATATCAGTGAACTTTTTATGGATACGGGTATCGGTGTTGATGCTTATTCCGTCATGGAACAGAGCAAAATCGATCTGATTCTGAACGTCCGTCCAGAAGAACGTCGCTTTCTATTCGACGAAGTCGCTGGTATTACCAAGTATAAGCACCGAAAGAAGACGGCACTCCGTAAACTCGAACAGGCGGAGCAAAACCTCGTCCGCATCAACGATGTGATTCAAGAGTTACAACACGAGACCGAATCACTCAAAGAACAGGCGGAGCAAGCAAAACATTATAATACGCAACAGGCACAGTTAAAGCAGTTTGAGTTGGACATCGCGCGTCGGGAATACGATAAACTTCACACGGATTATAGCCAAGCGCAGACCGACTTGGATAAGATTTTAACCAGCGTCTCAACGGCTTCTGAAACGCTTAAAGCCGCTGAAGAGCGCATCGAGAGTTCCACGAACCGTCAGTCCGAGTTGGATGAGGCAATACGTGTCGGACAGGCAGCACTTCGCGAGATTGAAACACAGATTGAACAGATTGAGCGACAGATCGTGCTTCACAAGGAACGGCAACTCAATATCCAAAAGCAGCGCGAACGTGCACTCCAGACGCTTGAATCCTTAAAGGTAGAGCAGACAGCCCTTCTGACAAAAAAACGGGAACGGACGCAAGAACACCAAAAGCTTGAGGCGTCCTGCAAGATAGAGGAAAGCCGCTTGGCGGCACGCCAGCAGCTGCTGACGCACCTCGCCGATCGCATCAACGGCTCCAAGGAATCCGTGCAAGAAGCACAGACCGTTTTACAGGAAACCGCGACGGAACTGGAGGATCGTGAACGTCAACGCCTTGCAATCGAGCACAAGTTGACAAGCACTGAGGGCAATCTCAATCGCATTAAAGAAAATACAGATGCATTGACAATGCAGCTCAAATCTGCGACTGACACTCACGCTGCGGTCCAACGCGCGGAAACGAAACTAAAGGCGGAATTGGTTCAGATTGAAACCGAGCGAGATCAGGTAGAAAGCGACCTACAGGAAAATCAGGACGCACTCCGCAAAATTGAAGCCGAGATTCAAGGCTTGCAGAATACTTTAGGGAGTAACGTCTCACGGCTTAAATCGCTGCAGGAACTACAATCTGCTTATGAAGGATACTATGCCGGGGTTCGGGCAGTCATGCGTGCGAAAACGCACTATCCTGATCAATTTCAAGGCGTGTGCGGTGTTGTTGCCGAGCTGCTCTCGACGGATTCTGAATATGAGGTTGCAATAGAAGTCGCGCTCGGTAGTGATATTCAGAGTGTTATTACCGAGACTGCAGAGGCCGCGCAAGGCGGTGTCGCTTTCCTTAAAAAGCATCGCGCCGGTAGAGTGAAGTTTCTCCCACTTGATTTTATCCGGGAGCGCAGGTTCTATGATGAGGCACTGCTCAACAAACCCGGTGTCATCGGTATCGCTCAGGAGTTGATTGACTATGACCGTAAATATGAGCCTGCCATGCAACACCTATTGGGTAATACGCTTGTCATTGAGGATTTGGATGCTGCGGTCGCGCTTACCCGTCGATTCCGTCCACGGGCCCGTCTCGTTACTTTAGATGGAGAAGTTATTGATACGTCTGGTGCTATCACTGGGGGTCAAACGAGTCAGAAACAAGGCGGATTGCTCGGTCGGGTACGCGAACTTGAGACCCTTGAAGATGAGATCGGGAAATTGACGCAGCACTCGAATACAAAAGATCAGAAACGCAAGGCATACGCCGCGAAAATTGCGAATTTACAAAAAACGCGGCAGACCCTCACCGTACAGTGGCAAGACAAGCGTGTTGAAAAAGCCTCTGTGACGAAGGATATGGAGCAGGCGAATCTCCAAGTTACCCAGCTTGAACACCAGCTTGCTGAAGTTGAGGTAGAGAACAAGGAATTAAGGGATGTCGTCGCTGTGTCACGTGAGGCACAGCAGACCCTTGAAACTGAAATCTTGGCATTAACACAAAAGCGAGATCGCACCGGACGCTGGATTGAGCGGATGTCCGAACAGATTGAGAGTGAAGACCGGAAACGTGCTGAAGTTGCGGAGAACTGCCAAGAGATGCAAGTCTTCTTAGCGGGACAGCATCAGAAATTGGAAGGCATGGTATCTGAGTTACAAGCACTTGAGGAATCGCGACAGCGGGCAACAAAAGAGATTGCTGAACAGCAAGCCATTATTGACTCAGATGAACAGACCAAAATCGACCTCGGAGAACAGGTAGCAGCGGCACAACGCGAGTTCCTACGTTTAGAAGGTGATCGCGCTGAAGCCGAATCCCGCGTTGATGAACTCAATAAAGAACGGGAAACACTTCTTGAATCGGTAGCCGTTCTTCAAAAGGAGATGCGTGCAACCCGCAGGAACTTTGAAAGACAGAACAAAGCGCGCCATCAACTTGAAGTTAAAACGACGCAACTTGAGATGCGGATCAAATCGGTTTCAACCCGTATCCATGAGAAATATCAGGTTTCAATTGATGCCTTGCCGCCATTGGTGACTGACGACCAAACCATGGATGAGATCGATCTGCTTGATAGTATTGAAAAGTTGAAAGCAGAACTCTCAGCGATGGGTGCAGTGAACCTTAAAGCGATTGAGGCTTACGAGGAACATAAGAAACGACACGATTTCCTTATTTCCCAGCGTGAAGATATCCAACAGTCGATTCAGGCTACCTATCAGGTGATAGAAAAAATCAACCAGACCTCAAGAGACGTATTTATGGAAACGTTTGAAAAGGTACAGGCGAACTTCCAAGAGGTCTTCACACAACTCTTCGGGGGCGGTGAAACGGAATTGTTACTGACCGATCCGTCGAATGTGCTTGATTCAGGCATTGAGATTATTGCGCGTCCGCCGGGCAAACGTCCGCAGAGCATCACACAACTTTCTGGTGGTGAACGTTCACTCGTTGCTATTGGACTCTTGTTTGCTGTCTTCAGAATCAAACCGAGTCCGTTCTGTGTGCTTGATGAAGTAGATGCTGCACTTGACGAGGCGAATGTTCTTCGTTTTGCAAATCTCATCCGTGCCTACGCCGAGAATACGCAGTTCATCATTATCACGCACAACCGTCGCACAATGGAAATCGCTGATGTGATGTACGGTGTAACGATGGAACAGGCGGGTATCTCAAAGATTGTCTCCGCCAAGTTTGCTGAGTAACGGTATATGGATAGACTGAATCGTGAGCGACTCACAGTTCTCCCGCTCTCCGAACGCCGACACAAAATGACGGTGGCAGATGTCTACGCGTTAGATGCGGAGCCGCCGTCCTACGAAAACCTTCACCTTCATATTGTTGCGGATCGAATCGTTGAAGCACATCGCGCGGGAAGACAGGTCATCTGGATGATGGGCGCGCACGTCATGCGACGTGGTAATTCTCGCTTCATCATCGATTTGATGGAACGCGGTATTATCACGCATATCGCCACTAACGGTGCGTGTGCCATCCACGATTTTGAACTCGCGCACATCGGTGCGACGCTTGAGGATGTGGAAGACTATATTCGGGACGGTAAGTTCGGCAACTGGGAGGAGACCGGACGCTACCTAAATGAAGCGATTGTTCGGGGATACCGGGATAAAATCGGTTTTGGGGAGGCAGTCGGCAGACTCATCCAAGAAGGCGAACAGGGCATCTCTTTTCCGCATCGCGATGTGAGCATGTTTGCCGCGGCGTTTCGCTTAGGTGTGCCGTTCACTGTTCACAAAGGTATCGGATTTGACATCATCGACCAGCATCCCGCTGCCGATTACGCTGCGATGGGATGGACGACAGGTGAGGATTTTCTCCGATTTGCTCACAGTGTCTCTCAATTGGAAGGTGGCGTTTTTCTTAATTTAGGCTCTGCTGTGATGGGCCCCGAAGTCTACCTCAAAAGCCTCTCAATGGCACGCAACATCGCAACCCAGCGCGGCGAGGAGATTCGGCATTTCACGACTGCGAACTTTGACATCATTGACTTCCCCGATTTCCGAGACGAAGGCGCGCCTACCGATGCCCACTACTACCACCGCCCCAAAAAGACGATCCTCATTCGGACAGTAAAAGACGGCGGTGAGGGTTACCATATCTCCGGCGATTTTTCTGTTACTGTCCCACAGTTATACCGTTTGGTAACCACATCTACGTAGTTAAAAATTTCATAGCTTTGCTGTCCAATTCAGTCCCAGTTTTTTCGCTACTACCTCTATTGGAATTGCTTTGACTTTACCAGACTCATGTTCTGCGACACTGCGTTCTAGTCTTTCAGCCACCTCTGGACGCAATTCTAATCCCTCATCTGGGTCATAATAGTAATTCTCAAGAAACTGCTCCAACTCCAAATAGCACACAAAAAATTCAAGGAATGCCGATTTCAGCTGCTCTGTGTGGTCAACCGATGGTGCCACCTTTTGCAGCTTCGCAACCTGCGCGCGTGCTGCGAAAAGTTCCGAATTCGCGAGCGTCTCCATCAGCCAGCGGAACACATCATCCGGTAAGGCTGTCACCTTGATCTCAGGTTGCGGATCCGTGATTAAGGGTCTATCACTCATCCGCCGTGCTATCCATCCAGCAGGCGAAGTTTTTCGGACAACTTCCACGGCTGCGACGCGCTTCTGCAGGGGCGCGAATATGTCGGATGCCCGCAATATTGAAAGCAGTGATTCCTCAGGTTCCTCTAACTCGAATGCCAGTCCGCAATAGCCTTCATAAAACTCTTGCAACTCAGTTTCCAATGCCGCCCTATCTGCATTCTCGGCAAGCAAAACAACGAGTCGTTCGCGGGATTCAAAAAGCGGACAGTTTACAATCGGTGTAAGCCAATCGCTAAATTGTGCATGCGTCATGCCTGTTATATTGTGTTTCATCGGTCTCTCCTCTAACTATAACTAACCAACAGATGCGATTTCCAAATTGCCGCGCCAATGTTTCTGTAACATCTGTTTCAGCAATTGATGCCCCGGTGCATTCAGTCCGGAATCGGCTTTGACCAATAGTTCCGCCTCTTTTTTTGCTGCTTCTAAAAGCGAGGTATCATGGATGATGTCTGCGATCTTGAAATTCGGGACCCCCGATTGGCGTGTCCCGAAAAACTCTCCCGGTCCGCGGATATTCAGGTCCGCCTCTGCAATCTGAAACCCGTTGTTCGTCCGGATCATCGCTAAAATTCGTTGATAAGAATCGTCGCCTTTCGGGGTAGCGACGAGGTAGCACGCCGATTTGTGTTCGCCACGTCCGACCCGTCCACGCAACTGGTGCAGCTGGGACAATCCAAAGCGTTCTGCGTTCTCAATCACCATCAGCGTTGCGTTCGGGACATCAATGCCTACCTCAATTACCGTCGTTGACACAAGAATATCAATCTGCTTATCGTTGAACTGTGCCATGACCTCCCGTTTTTCAACGGATTTCATCTGTCCATGCAATAACCCGACGCGTAGGTCAGGGAAAACCGCATTTTGCAGATGTTCTGCCATCTCTGTAGCGGCTTTGAGTTCTTCCAGTTTTTCGGACTCTTCAACGAGCGGATAAACAACATACGCCTGTCTACCGCGTTGAATCTCTTTCCGAAGGTCAGCGTATAACTTTTCCCTGTCCTTCTCCTTTATCCAGGTGGTCTTAATCGTCTGCCTACCCGGCGGCATCTCATCAATGACAGAAACGTTCAGGTCGCCGTAGAGTGTCAAAGCGAGCGTTCTCGGAATAGGTGTTGCTGTCATGACGAGGACATCTGGTGCTGGTGGGGCAGCGGTAGGCTGTTTTGGGTCGCCGTTACCGGATCGCGCTTTGTTGCGGAGTGTCGCGCGTTGCATTACACCGAACCGATGCTGTTCGTCAATGATCACGAGTCCGAGTTTATGAAAATCCACACCTTCCTGTATCAATGCCTGTGTCCCGACGATGAGGTCTGCACTGCCATCGGCGATTGCTGCCAACGCTGCATCACGTTCCGCTTTCGGGAGATCGCTTTTGAGAAGCACAACGTTTATGCCTTCATCCTCTTCTTGAGGCGCACCCTTGCGCAAATGCTCAAGCATTTCGGAGAGGTTATAGTAGTGCTGTTCGGCAAGGATCTCAGTCGGTACCATCAGCGCGCCTTGGTACCCGTTTTCAATAGCACGAAGCAACGCCATCGCTGCAACGACAGTTTTCCCGGAACCGACATCCCCTTGAATAAGGCGGTTCATGACGCTTTTCTGTCGCATATCGTCTTGGATTTCAGCGAAAACCCGTTTTTGGGCACCAGTGAGTTCATAAGGCAGCGCAGCGACGAAATCTCGCAACAGGGAGGGTGCGTTCTCTTGCGGTTCGGTTCCAATTTGGAAAGCGATACCGTCTTGTGAGATTTTGCGATCCTTTTTCATCTCCATGCCGATGGTGAGGAGAAAAAACTCCTCAAAAGCGAGTCGTTTCTGGGCGGCTTTTCGATGTGCCTCCGAGGTCGGAAAATGGATTTCGTTAATAGCCGACTGTCTGTCAATCAAGTTTTGACGTTGACGGAGTTCGAGTGGAAAGATTTCAGGGATCTGTTGCCCGTATTCATCGAGCGCGGTTCGCATCCACATCCGCAGCATTTTCGCCGTAAGTTTTGCTGTAAGTGGATATTTCGGAACGATCCGATTTGTGTGAATCAGGTTGTCTTCCTCAAACAGCTCAAACTCATAGTCGGTTGCCTGGATTTCATTGTAACGGCGCGAGAATTTACCGCTGACAACCACTTCGGTATCAACGGGAAGCAGTGACTTCATAATACCGATGCGTCTCCCAAAATTAACTAACATTGCAATACCGGTGCCATCATAAATTGAGATTTTACCGATGCGTTTTCCTTTTGCAGTCGGCGATGAAGTGTGGTTGACGACTTTCCCTTGGATTGTCTCTGGCTCATCATCTTCTGCTCTCCCTACCCTGTATATCTCTACCATTTTGGAACGGTCAATATAATCGCGAGGGTAGTATGCCAACAATTCACCAACCGTTTGGATGCTGATTTCTGCCGCAAGCATTGCCGCACGTCGCGGACCGATCCCTTTGATATATTGCGGTGATTCAGAGAGGAAATCAAGCGAGGCAAGATCAGTTGAGACAGGGATATTAGAGATCGGCACAGAGGCTGTGGCTTCTTCTGCTGGCGGATTTTCTGATGGCTGTGAGATGGTATCTACATTTCCAAAGAGAGATGGAGGCTCCGTCTGCTTTTGAGGTGTTATCGGTGCCGCGATTGGTTCTCGCTTGGTAGGGACACTTTCAGAACGGGTTTCTGTTCCCCCAAAAAGCGGCAACATCTCCGTTTGTGTATTCTTCTTGGAACGTGGACGTTGTGTAGTTGGCTGCTGGCGTGTCTGTGCGGGTTCTATGTTTGTAGCGTCTGTATGTGTAGGGTTTCGCTGTTCTTGTCCGAGTGCGGCATCAATGCGTTTCGTCGCCTCTTCAAGCGTCCGTCGGCGTTCGGTGGGTGATGCGCTTGCGTAATTTTTAAAGAGACTTGCCAAGCCGTTTAGCACCTCTTTTTCAGTTGCTTCTTGTGTGAAGGCATCACCGTTTTTTGCCCATAACTGGACATAACTTCCCAATCCATTGACGACGACATCGTCTTTACACCCCTTTCGGAGTTCTTGCTGAAAGGGACGGCGGATGGTGGTAAGAATTTTAGCGAAATTGTTCATATTTTTTCTATCAGTCCTAAATGCTATTATCTTGATAAATCCTTTAACCTTGCGAATATGCGAATTATCCCTATAAACTCTGAGATATTAGACGCAAAATCACCCTAAACGTTGAGTTCTATTGGCAAAGCAGACTTGACACAGCATCAAAAACCGTCTATAATCTCCTTAAATCAATATAACGGGCTTTACTCTATTTGAGTTACCATAAGGAGCGATGTATGTTATCTCCATACTTGACAGATGTCCAACAGAAGGGGTGGCAGACGGAAGGGTATCTGCTCATTAAGAAGGTACTTTCGTCTGCTGAGATTGAGACGCTTTTGGAGGCTGTGGATTCAGTGATTGAGACGTATGTCCAAGAGACACCGAATCTACAAGGCAACAATCGGTTCGGAAAGGGTGCCTATACGATTATCCGAGCGATTGAACGGACGGATGCCTTGGATCCACTCACCGATCATCCACGCACTTTCGGAACGATCCTTTCTTTGATGGGACCCTATCTCCAAATCATGGGCACGCAAATCTACGTCCGGCACTCGGATGTTGAGGCTTTAATGGGATTCCATACGGATGCTGGGCCTTCATTGCAACGCATCCATCCGCATCCAGATAGTTTGCCCTTGCAATTTAAAATCCAGTTTTTCTTGACGGATCTGACTGAACCGGATCAGGGAAATTTTATGTGTGTGCCGGGGAGCCACAAGGTAGATTTCCCTGAGAACGGGTTTAAAAAAGGCACGTATCCTGAAGGTGCGATTCAGGTACTTGCGGAGGCAGGGGACGCTGTCATCTTCCCATGGGCATTGTGGCACGGTGTCGGTCCGAATCAGACGGATCGTATCCGCAAAAGCGTTACCTTCCGTTATGGACAGATGTGGTCGCGTCCTTACGATTACGACAAACTTCCTGCAGAGGTGCTGGCACGGATGACGCCACGCCGTCGTCGGTTGTTCGGTGATATGGGGGAAAACCATCATCCAACCGATTACTTCAAACCGCACGATCAGCTTGAGGTTATTTGCGCTGACGAATGGAATGTTCCACTTCCACTTCCATGAAGGCACTGCAATAGGGACATTATTCCAATCCCCACTCTCGGCGGAGTTCCGTCATAGGTCTGTAACTTGCCCCTTTGTTATAAAAATTACCGAGCCAACTGCCGTCTTCATTGAAAAAGAAGCGGTCGTCCTTATCTTCGCAAGCGAGTTGGTATCGTGTATCAATGCTGATACGATAGCGGTCAGAGCGGTTCGGCGCACTGCTGTGCATCATATAAAGCCCGAAAATAATAACGTCACCCGGTTGGAAATGCGCTGTTGCCAGCGTGAATCCGAATTTCTCAACCATTTCGCGTGGATCCGTGCTGAACACGGCTTCCGTCAAATCGCGATCCATATCCGTTGCCCCGTATGTGGATTTTAATCGATCGTGCCGATGGGAACCGAGGCAGATAACGAGGGGGCCGTTTTCCAAGGCGATGTCTGTCAATGCGCTCCACATCGTGTACCGGTTCTGTGTGCCGCGCCCGACGTAGACGCTATCGTAGTGAAAATGGTTGTGTCCACCTTTCGCCATGCAGCGCAGCCATCGCTTGTCAAACGTAATGACTGGACCAGCGAGAAATTTTTCATAGAACTGCATCGTCCGTTGGCTATCCACAACATCAAGAATCGGCATGGCATGCGCCACCTCGGTTTGCCGAAAGAAACTGAATGTCTGATTCGCTTCGCTGATGATACCCTCTTCGACCGGCGTATCTGGCTTCAATCCACCGTTTTGCGCGATGGCTTGCAAAGTCCAATGCGCAGCTTTCTCCGCATGCGCCCGCGGATGGAAACCTCGAATGAAGAGGTATCCATCCTCACGCATCTTTCTGTGCAATGCACCGAGATCATTAAGAAGTAAGGTGGAATCCGCTAACTCGACGATCTCCTCACCGAAATGAAAACGATGCTCACCGAATTCAAAGCGTGTTCCTGTTGGGATCTTTTCCGGTTTGTTCAATGTCATCATAATCTTTAGGCGGTGTGCTGCTGCAATTTCTCAAATAGATCCCGGAAAATAGCATCCCGATTGACACTCGTCGCGACGCGCATGAGATGACGACTGTTATCGAAACTCCACGTCATTGCCTCCGTCAAAATCGGAGAGTGGACAATATCTGTCGGGACCCACGTGGGGTTGACGAGGTATGCCGTTGCGGAGAGATCCCATATTACCTTTGACCAAGCGAAATGGTCGCTTGAATAATCTTTAAAGATCTCTACGAGATAATCCCCAACTTTGCCCCGACCTTGCACATAGCGTTCCATCTCTGCGACCGTCGTATGTAGGTGTGAGACGACCCCGCGTGCTGGTAGCCAAACGAAGGGCACGCCACAATCTAAAACGACTTGCGTGCTCGGAAGGTCCTGCATAAGGTTGAACTCTCGCGTATGTGGCCAGTACAACGGATTGCCACCCAGCCAGATAACGACAATGCGGTTGATGATTTCGGGTTCTATGAGGATAGCGGAGGCGACATTTGTGATAGCACCGACAGCAACGACGTAAAGTGGATCTTCGCTATTTCTCGTCATTGCCCGTTCAATCATATCGGTGGCAGCATCGCTGGGTACAGGAGCCTCTTTATCGGAGAGAAACGTTCTCGAACCGCGATACGCGAAACCGTCGGCGGGGACATTGAGGAAGTCCAATAGCCTGAGGATTTCGTCGTAACTTTTCTCCATGCCGTCTTCGGCGTTGTCTGAGCGGTTGTTGTGGAAGGGCGCGGCGTAGAGTGCTTCAACGTTGAGGTGTTCGGGTGAGAGTAGTGCGTGGACGACTGCAAACTGATCGTCGATTTCGTTATAGGTGTCAGTGTCAAGCACCATTTGCACCTGTCCCGTCGGGGGTTGGAGCATCTCAAGGCGTTTTGATTCTGACAGCGTCGGAAAATTCATAAGCGGTTTGACCTTGTGAAATGAGTGTTTTCTTTAGTATAGCACGTTTGGAAAAAGATAGGGGATTTATTATTAGGCTTTGAGGATGGGAATATTATACGCCTTCAACCTTTTCTTACTATTTGCTTGGCTTGATTAATCATCCAATACTTCTTCACTTTCGTCTTCAACAGGACGCTCAATTAAAACTCGTTGTGTGTAGGCATTGTCTTCGTCTGTCATGAAGACGAGAAGCCCGGCATCAAAGGCAATTTCAAGGATCTGTTCAAAGGCCTTATCCATCCGTTCTTCTTCTGTCCATTCATCAACTGTGGTCGTTCCAATATCGGTAGTCGGTTTCATAGCAGCTTCCGCCCAAGGTCAGATTAGTCAACTATTCTATAGACAATAAATTCACCAAATTTTTTAGGCTAAAGGAGCGTGATTCAAACAGGACGCATTCTGTCCACAGCAATGTTATTCGTAATGGACCTATGCTCTATTACAGTACTTGTTTCATTCATTTTCTTCAGGTGGAGTTTCATCTATTCTGTCAGGGGGAAACCATATAGGTAATGCTGCTAAATCTGATTTATTAATAGGTGCTTGCAAATCGTAGCGTTTAGATACCGAATTGATGAGCTCTAACAACCAGTCAGGAGCGGAAGGATCGATAATGACTTCTTGGATTAGGAGATTAAGGTCAACTTCATAGTAAATGCCAACATCACATATATCCGGCCACATAGGGATTTCACCGGTAAGAAAATTCGGAAGGTTCTCCGGACTGGCCTCGGGAGGTATACGCTGAATCATGGCTCTTACTTCTCGCTCGTGCTCAAAACTTTTTCGCTTATGTAAATATGGAGATAGTAAATCATCCTCGGGAATCTTTTCGCTATCATAATCAATATACTTAACTTTCCCTATATGTATTTGTTCTTCAGTTATGAAACTTGCTAAAAAAGAATCAAAATTAGTTTTGATGGCAATACCACTGTTTGCACTGGCATACACTTTCCACATAGCTTCTGATTCGTGACTACTTTCATGCCAACAACTGATCAATGTAAAGCGACGCAGTTCTACCCTCAGGTACTCATACATTAACATCTCTTTATCAGAAAGTTTAGGTTTTAAACTTGTATAACGTGACTTTATATTGTTTATAGGGGTGGCCCCCTCAAAAGGGTCCCCCAACTTGTCTGCTCGAGCAAAGAATAAAGCACGCTTCTCCAAAAGCGAGACGAATTTCGTGAAGTCCATATACCTCCACAAGATCGCGTCTGTTGCGGGTGGGTTGTGAAATTGCCGAGCATCAGCATTTAAATCAGGCATTAAGATCTCACTTGTCGCGTTTCTAAATCTTAAGTGGGTGGCGGAAGAATATTAACGCGGAGGATGCGTCCATTTGGCGTGTCCGCTATAGACCATGATTGCATTTATAAACGCGTGGTCCGGATATCGCCATACATCGGCGACTACGCGATCGTGAGAAATATCTACCGGTTTGAATGTGACCGGTTTCCCTTCCAGAAATTGTTTCAGATAGCGGATAGCCTTTTCACCTTGAGGTGTGCCGCTTTCTGGGGCATCTATGTTTCTTAAACGTATCTTATTGAACGTATTCGGGCTGTCCAACTGGTGCCTAGACGTTTCAACGAGAGGTACTCCCATCAGTCTTTCCATCGGAGTCTGTAGTGCGGCCTGTCGAGAAATTTCAGGGCTGATCTCAAGTGTATCTCCATCAATGACTCTTGTCACAACATGCGTTTGCATCTTTTTGCTCCTTTCTTTGAAATTTGGTCAGCAGAGCTATAGACCAACAATCATATACTAAATCATACCACATTTTTACGCACAAAACAAACAAAAATCACTAATGCCAAATTAACGTGAGTTTGATAAAAGCACATTGTAGCGCAAACTTCCCAGTTTGCGCCTATAGCACACAAACTATAAAGTTTGTGCTACAAGGACTGTGAAGTGGCCTGCTGTTGATGCTTCTTTGGATAACAAAGTTACTGGACCGTCAAGCCACCATAACAGAACACAAGTGTCTAATAGCAGATTCATTCGTCTTCCGCGTCAAAGGATGCTATAAAAAATTCAGGGAGTTCATCAAAGTCCTCGGCTATCTTGACTTTTCCGTGCCACTGTCCACCGCGGCGTGGTCGCTTGTTATTTTGCTTTGAGGCTGCCCGATTGAGTTGTTGGAGTTCTGCTTCTATAAAGGCTTTAGCATCAATGTTTTCTTGCTGTTCCGCTAGTGCCAATGCTTTCTGAAGATCTAATCTCGCCTCGTCAATTTTGTTCAAACTTAACTGTGCTATACCGCGATTGATGTAAGCGTTCATAAAATCAGGTTGCAGACGGATCGCCTCGTTTAGCTCAGCGAGAGCCTCAGCGTGTTTACCGAGCCTGAACTTTAATGCCCCTCGGTTACTGTAGACTTCGGCAAAATTTGGATTGAGACGGATCGCCTCATCGTAATCGTCAAGAGCAGCATCATGAGAACCTAATCCAGTTTTGATATTGCCTCGGTTGTTGTAGACTTCGGCATAGTCTGGTTGCAACCGAATTGCGGTGTCGTAAGCGGAGAGTGCTTTTTCTGATTGCCCTCCTTCCCAGAGGAGACAACCGATTGCGAAAAAACCGTGCGCAGCAAGTTTGCTATCGCTCAGTTCTGAGGCGTAAGGTGGTGGGTTGCTGTTTTCGTTTGTTGTTTTGATAGGTGCTTCCTCTGCCAATTCTGGAAACCGTTCGGTGAGTTTTGGAACGTAGGCATCCTCATAGTTAGCAATAATCCAAATAATAAAGTCCATCAGTGGTACCAATGGGTGACTTCTATTCTCACCAACGGAGTAGATTAATTCTTCTAATACATCATCCAGCCACTCATACTCGCCATCACTCAAGTTGATAACTCCGTAATGCCCGTGCCGTTGTCCGAAATCGATTAGTCCATCTAATACCTTCACTAACCACTGGTAAGCAGTTTCGGGGTAGGGCAGGGGTCCAGCTGATTCGGATGTGCGCGTTTGTAGCGGTTTGGAGTTATCCAACAATTGGGGCATACTGGGCACTATGTCTATTAACAAAAGATTGTTCTCAGCAAATCCGAATGTTGACATTATTTACTCCTATTTCTGTTTACTATGTTTCATCGGTTTGTGGTGTTGAATCGTTGAGTTGCTGAAGCTTTTCTTCTATATCGGCTTTAAGCACTGTGTCATTTTGCTGTTCAGCCAATTCCAATGCAGTTTGATAATCCGATCTTGCCTCATCAATACGAAACAAGAGAGCCTTTATTTCTCCTCGAAATGCGAAAGCATTTGCAAAATCAGGTTTGATCCGGATTGCTTCATTCAGCTCAAGGATTGCTTCATCAGTCTGGTTGTTCAACAGTCTGGCTACTGCTCGGTTTTGGTAAGCAGGGACGTAATTCGGGTCAAGACGCAGTGCCGTGCTATAATCCTCAATAGCAGCTTCAAAATTTTCCAATACCAACTTTACATCTCCCCGGCGATGATAGAGATTAGCAGCATTTGGAGTTATGCGGATTAACTCATTGAGATCAGCAACAGCTTCTTCGTGTTGTTTAAGTTCAAACCTCAGGATGCTACGGTTATTATAAGCACCTATGTAATCTGGTTTTAAACGGATAGCTTCATCAAAATCAGCAAGGGCTTGATCTAGCTGCTTAAGACCCCATTTTGTAACCCCGCGGTTATTATAGACAACCGCATCATCCGGTTTTAATTCAATCGCTTTATCAAAATCAGCGATGGCAGCTTGATAGTCACCAATGGCTTGATTTCTGCTCCCTCGATGGTTATAAGCATTGGCATCATTTGGGTTTAAGCGAATTACTTCACTGAAGTCGGTAAGTGCTTCATTGTGCTGATTAAGCTCTCCGTTTGCGAGGCCTCGGTTGTTGTAAGCATTGACATCATTTGGCTCGAGGCGAATTACTTCGTCATAGGTGGCAATAGCCTCTTCATATTGTCCAAGATTGAACTGTAGATTCCCCAGATTCCTATATGCTCCAGTATAATTGGGGTCTAACTTAATGGCTTTGTTATAATCGTCAATAGCAGCTTGGTAGTTTCCCGCACCTGTGTTTGCATTCCCACGATTTTTGTAGGCACCGGCATCATTCGGGTCCAACTCAATCGCTTTATTGAAATCAGCAATGGCCCTCTCATATTTGCCAAGAATTAGATTTGTGGTACCTCGATTGTTATAGGCGCTCGCATAGTCTGGGTTTAGGCGGATAGCTTCATCAAAATCTATAAGAGCTTCATCAGGCTTGTTAAATAAATTCTTCGTAACCCCCCGGTTGCTGTAAGCGGTGGCGTAATCTGGATCCAATTCAATCGCTTTATTACAGTCAGCAATCGAGGCTTCGTAGTTGCCAAGATCGCGATTTGTGTTCCCGCGATTGTTATAGGCTCCGGCATCATTGGGTTCTAATTCAAGTGCTTTATTAAAATCAGCAATCGAGGCTTCGTAGTTGCCAAGATCGCGATTTGTGTTCCCACGATTGTTATAGGCACCAGCATCATCTGGATCCAATTCAATTGCCTTATCGTAATCAGCGATCGCAGCCTCATAATTACCAAGATTACTATTTACATTTCCTCGATTCTTATAGGCCCCTGCATAGTCAGGTTCCAACTCAATTGCTGTATTGAAGTCAGCAATCGCAGCCTCGTAGTCGCCGAGGCCTGCATTTGTGAATCCACGATTGCTATAGGCCCCGGCGTAATCTGGCTTCAACTCAATTGCTTTATTAAAATCAGCAAGTGCATCTTCATAGTTGTCGGAATCTTTGTGTGCAATACCGCGATTGTTATAGATCTCGGCATCATCTGGCTTCAATCGGAGGGCATCGTTAAAATCAACAAGCGCATCTTGATATTCCCCAAGGTGATTTTTTGTTAATCCTCGAGTCTTATAAAAACCAGCGTCGTCGGGTTCCAGTTGAATTGCTTCGTTAAGGTCAGTAAGCGCATCCTCATATTCCCCAAGGCACATCTTAGCTGTACCACGGTTACCGTAGGCACTATCATAATCAGGGCTTAATTGAATCGCTTTGCTATAATCCACTATAGCATCTTGATAATTCTTAAGGGACAACTTTACACCACCGCGGGTATTGTAAGCTAAAGCATAATCAGGTTCCAGTCGAATCGCCTTGTCGCAATCGGCAACCGCATCCGGATACCTTTCAAGAAGCTGTTTTACCAAAGCACGGTTATTATAAGCTTCGGCATAATCAGGTTTCAGTCGAATCGCCTCGTCACAGTCAGCAAGGGCATTGTGATAGTTCTCAAGTGTGAGTTCCGCCATGCCTCTACCATTGTAAATTTCAGCGTAATCTGGTTTCAAATTAAGTGCCTTGTCTAAGGCAACGAGTGCCTCTTTTCCCATACGTTCATTGATGTAGAAAAAACCTACAGATCCCCAAGCTTGAACTGCAAGATTTTTATCGTGTCCTTCTGCTATGTTAGCAATAGAACGCCACTTTTTAATCGCTTCTTCAATTTTTTCGGCCCGCTGCAACACATAAGCGTCTGCCACAGCTTTGTCTATAAGAGAAGCTTTGGAATTTCGTTCAATAGCCTTGATGTATCCCTCAACCTCATTAGCATTCTCGGGCTTGCTTACTTCTTCACTCGTCAATTCCAGAGGGGGTTTGGATCGTTTAAACATAAGGAACGTAATAATAACACCAAGGAATGCAATAATAGCACTACAGAACGCAATAATAACGTTAAGGAGTGTGCCGACGTTGATTGTAGGATCAAGACGGATACTTCCCAATATACGAATATCATTTGATGCTTCTCCATCTATCGCATCCTTAGGAGATTGTGTTTGTTGATTAACAGGATCCTGCGGTGTTTGCGGCGATGCCTTCCCTTTTGATGCATCATTCGGAACTTGCGTTTGCGAGGTAGCAGATCTCGGCGAATTCTGTGCAGACAATATCACCAATTCTCCTGCACACATCACGCCTAACACCAATACAACTGCCATAATCCTAATTTTTCTATACACTATGATTCCTCCCTACCAATATCCAACGCAGACAACCTCTCAACAATCTCCACCGTCTCCAAACTCACACCGATAACCTTCCGAATCAAATCCACGATGTAGGTTTCATCGTCTGTACGGTTTGGATCGTTTTCAATACCGCTCCGTCTATCCGTTTTCACACGATACTGATCCACCACCCACTCCAACGCTGAGCGATTTCCTAACTGATACTGAAACACCTCCGCCGGGATACCTGCCAATGTCAGAAAATCGTTGTATTTTAGCTGCGTCTTGTCTTTAGAAAACCGCATCTGATCTACACGCCAATCCAGTGACATCCCCTCAGTTTCAATTAGCTCAGGTTTATATTTGGGTTGGTCTTCATAATGGACATGAATCTCCGCTAACCGCCTTCCTGCTTTGACAAATTCCCAAAATTGAGATGCGTAAGGAATATGCGGCAGATCCCGCTTAAGGTTCATCTGATAATGCTCGCGGTACACGGGATGATGCAGGAGCGCGTAAGTATAGTGGAAAATGTCCCATTTGGTGATGTTCGCGTCTTTGTAATGCTCACGGAATTGTGCCAATGCCCAATCTGTGATGTTCTCCCGTCGGTTCGTGCCATCTTCATCGTAGATGTAGAAAGGAAAGTATTGCCCAGCTGAGCCAAAACCGCCTGTCATAATGTGTTCAGAAATGCAATCAGTTATGAGACAGGTAAAGGGTTTCTCTCGTGAGACATTGACGCAGATTATCCGATTTTCAGTTTCAGTCTGAGGTGTCGGGAAAATAGATGGAAACACGTACACCCTTTCTGCCATAAATCTATCAAAGTAAAGATGAGATTTTGTAAACGGACGGTAGAGCGTTTGTCGGATTCTTTCTGGATCGAATTCTGCAATGTGTCCACTTGTCAATTTCTGTTTTAGACCTGAACTCCAACTGATTTTCTCGTTATCATACACGACAAAATCATCAACATTCTGTGCCGTTTGCTGCTGCCACTTGAGTGCTTGCGTGTTATAAGTATCCATCATTCGCTGAACGTTCGTCGTGAGTGTGTCACGATCAAAATTGATTGCCCAAGCATCGCGATTTGTTTTTAGACCATTGCTAAATTGGTGGAAAATTACACCTGATACCTCACCTTTCGCTGCTTTTGCGGCTTTACTCCCGATTGGCATAAAAGTCTCAAAATCTTCGTGCAGCCCTTCGGTGAGCCACGTCTGTCGGGCATCCGGTTCAATCGTTTGCCAATTGACATTGCCGATGTGTTCGCACTTGTCCAGAAATTCAAACGTTGCCTCTTTATTTAGCTCCGCTGTCTCACCGTTATAAAAAATACGGGCAGGCTCCTCACCATCTTGCCCCTTTTTCACAAACAGGTTAATACTCACGCCTACCTGAATGTCAAACACATTGGCATCGCCCGGGTGCCCTTTACGGACATTGCCCCCTAAATCCAGCAGATAGATCGCATCACACGCCTCGGACAGGTGTTTCCGCATCCCATCAAACGCTTGACCGGTGATAAAGTTGTGGTTCGTCACGAACGCGACAATCCCGTCTGTTTCAATCCGGTTCAAGGCCCAGAGAATCGCTTTGACGTAGGGATCATAGAGCGCGGTTTTATTTGTTGCACTGGATGCTTGGGCATAAGTCTCTTGAATTTGTCTGTCCAGTTCAGGATACTTACGATTCTTATTGGCATCGTTCTCATCCATCTGCCGTGCGTTGTAGGGTGGGTTGCCAATTACCACAAACATCTCTGTCTGTTTCTGTCGTTCAACCCGCCGTGTGTTCTCTGGTGCAAACATGGATAACTGACGCTCGGCCGTCAAATCGAATGTATCCACAAGGCAGAGGTTATAGAAAGGTTGATACTGCTCTGTAGCGACATAAAACTCATGCTCAATGTTCATGCTCGCGATGTAATAAGGCATCAGCAACACTTCATTGCAGTGGAGTTCATCGCTATATTTTGTTTTGAGCGCGGTTTTGCTGATTTCTTGTATAAGTCGCACGATGAAGTTGCCAGTGCCGACGAATGGGTCAATGAGATGAACCCCCGTATCCGAAAGTGAACGTCCAAACTCGGTCTCAAGCAGATGCGAAACACTTTTCACCATGAAATTAACGATCGGCTGCGGCGTATAGACGATGCCGTGTGTATCGGCAACCTTGACAGAGAAACCTTGAAAAAACTGTTCGTATACGGTGTTAAGGAAATGTTGTTTCTGGGAGAAGTCGATAAAAGTTGCGGCGGCGCGTTGAATTGCACTGTAGAAGGGCGCCAGTTCTCGGAGGAATTCGGCGCGGTTATAGGCGTGCTCTGTAAGCGCGTCAATCACATTTTCAATTTCGCGTGCGATGATATTTCGGCGTGTAAAATCGCGATTGTCAAAAACAGTGGAGAAAATTTCCTCTGTTAAGAGGTGTTGGATGAGCATCTCCTCCACGGCAGCTTTAGCGAGATTGGGGTTAATCGCTTCTTGACAGTGGCGGTGGAAGTCGGTAAATGCCTCCTGAAACCGAGGGTTGGTGTTCTCTTCGTTTTGGATGAGTGCTGCGGCGCGTTGTCCGAGTGCTGGCACTTTGTCCTTGAATTCAACCACGGCGCGTTCCCAATTGGCAATATCCGTTTGTTCGTAACCGAAGAAGGCGTGCAGTACCCGAATAAACGCGTCTGGATCAGCGATACCCACATCCATGACGGCTTGTCCATCGTGATAAAGGACGGCGCGTTCTTGGGTTGTAAAGAGAATGTTATCCTGTGGGTAGCCTGCCTCGAATTTCTGTCTAACGGCAGTGGCGAGGTTGTCGTGGAGGTCCTTCGCCTCCCAGTAGCCGCGCGGCAACCCGAAGTCGTTATCGGTAAGCATGCCATCGACGTAGATCATGGTATTTTGTGGGGTTCGGAGCGATTTTTCACAGATAAGCGTTAGATTATTTTGTCGGGCGTAATGTTGGAGGAGGGTTGCAAAAGCGAGTCGGACTTCGGTTTCATTTGTCGCGCCGAGATTTTCGTATTGCTTGAGTTCAGCGTAGAAGTTTATTATCGGTTTATGGGTCGGTTTGATGTTTCGCATCCTTGTGTTAGTTCCCTAATTCGTCAATTTATGTGAAGTATATTATACACAAACTTGCAATGGATTGCAAGTGAAAATTGAGGATATTTACATAATAATCGTTTGACAGAAAATCACTTCTGTAGTATAATAATTGAAAAATATGAAAGTATGTTTGCTGCTACCGGCTTACAATGAATCTAAAACGATTGGACAGATAATTCAGGAAACATCTGAATTCATCAGCGAGATTGTTGTCATTGACGACGGTTCATCGGATGAAACAGCGGAGATTGCATCGGGGTATGGTGTGGTCTGTCTGGTAAACGCTACAAATTGTGGCAAAGGGAACGCCTTAAGAAAAGGCTTTGCTTACGCGCTTAAGCACGGATACGAATTGGTTTTCACGATGGATAGTGACGGACAGCATGACCCGGCGGATATACCACGATTTTTGGCGCATTTCGACAACACGCATCCCGATATACTCATTGGGGCACGGGAGACAAAAAACTCGCGAACCTCAATGCCGTTTCATCGACGGATCAGTAATCGTTTAATTTCTTATGTCGGTTCCAAATTGTGTGGGCAACGGGTGCCGGACTTTCAATCAGGGTATCGACTCATTCGGGCGGATGTTTTGCGACAGGTCCGTTTAGAGACAGCGCGTTATGAGACGGAATCTGAACTGCTGATAAAAGCAGGACGGCTCGGGTTCCGTATTGAGAGTTTACCGATTCAGACGCGTTACGGCGATGAAGTCAGCCATATTAAACCGCTTCGGGAGATGTGGCTCTTTACAAAATTATTATTTCGGAGTTTATGAGCGAGTACGCAGTTAACAGTACCCAGTACGGCGAGTACGCCTTCCAGTAACCAGTTAAGAGGGTTACCGGCAGTGAGAGTTTGATGTATCAAGTTCTTTCTTTAACTGGTAACTGGTAACTGGAAACTGGTACGCCAATAACTAATACATGAATTCACTCCGGCTTTTCGCTAACGGCTTTCTAATAGGTATTGCTAATATTATCCCCGGTATGAGTGGCGGGACCCTTGCACTCGTTTTAGGTATCTATGAACGGCTCATCGGTGCATTACGACGTATCGGGTTTTCAACGGTTAAAAAATTACTTGGCGTCATCCGATTCAAAAAAGAGGCTTTCGCGGCAGCAGGTGCCGAACTTCGCCGTATTGACTTCGGCTTTCTTGCGCTGTTAGGCATCGGCGCGATCGCCGCCTTATTGCTTACATCAAAGCTAATCGTCTATCTGCTGAACAACCAGCATGATGCGACTTATGGCTTCTTTAGCGGGTTGATCTTGGTCTCTATTCTCATACCGCTGCGAATGCTAAAGGGGTTCGGTTGGAAAGAATCGGTGGTGCTGTTGATTGCCGTTGCCTTGATATTAAGCCTCTCTGTCGGTATGGGTGAAAAGCAGTTAGAGCGGGTTGCCTACAAATCCGGTAGCGCGGCGATGATGGATGACAGTGCTGGACGTACAACTGGATTTCCGACGTATTGGCAACTCGGACTCTTTTTTGGGAGCGGTGCGTTAGCGGTTTCGGCGATGATTTTACCCGGCATCAGCGGTTCGTTCCTGATGCTTGCGCTCGGGGTCTATTTTCCGCTCTTAACGGCAATCAATACCTTGATAGAGGGTGTTCCCGGATTGCTCAAGGGTGCTTTAACCGAGCCGATGTTAGGCAGTCTACTGATACTTTCTGTCGCTGCACTCGGGTGCGTGTTCGGTCTCCTTGCATTCACGCGGTTGCTTAACTATCTGCTGGAACGCTATCGCAATCTGACAATCGCCTTTCTTATCGGGTTGATGGTCGGTTCACTTTATGGATTATGGCCATTTCGTGAGTTCTCAATGGTTGATGGAGAACGGATAGATACTGCTCACGTCTTACCACAACTTGATGTGAATCTGCTCATCACTATCGGTGCTTTTCTCGTCGGTGGTGGTGTCATTCTTTTATTCACGCGTCTGGGGGAATAGTTACCAGTTAACAGTTAACAGTTTCCAGTAAGAGAAAGACTTCATGAATTATATCTCCTCTTTAACTGGTCACTGGTTACTGGTTACTGGTTACTGAAAATGAAAGAAATAAAAAACGTCGGTTTTTTTGTCAATACGACCAAAGCGAACGCGGCAGGGATCGTCGAAGGTGTGTCTGCGTGGCTCGAAGAGCGGGGTATTGTCCCGCTGCTACCAGAGGCACAAGCGGTTGAATTGGGGCATCTCGCAACTGGTATTTCCCAAACGGAGATGGTAGAACAAGCAGATGTTCTACTTGTTCTGGGTGGAGATGGAACGCTCCTGAGCGCAGCGCATACACCACAGGTTGAGAATGTCCCGATCTTGGCGATTAATATTGGAACGCTTGGGTTTTTGACGGACGCATCACTTGATGAACTCTATCCGACTTTGAAGGCGACCTTGGCAGGCGACTATCGGATAGAGCATCGGATGATGTTAGAGGTTGTTGTGGACAGACAAGGGTTTCCGCAACCTTTTCGGGCGTTTGCACTCAACGATGTTGTGATTCGGCACTATACGCGTCTCATTGAGTTAGATGCCTATATTGATGATGAGCTTTTTATACCGTATAACGCCGATGGGTTGATCATCGCAACGCCGAGCGGTTCAACCGGATACTCGCTCTCTTGTGCTGGCACTATCGTTGCCCCGCAGTTGGAGGCGATTCTACTAACGCCTATCGCGCCGCATAGTTTGACAGTACGACCGTTTATTGCCGATGGTGATGCGGAGATAACAGTCAAGATGCATGCAGCGTATCAGAGTGTCGATGTTTTTGTGGATGGGCAACGCGAGACACACAGCCTCACCGCAGGTGCGGTCATAAAAGTGGAGAAAGCAGAGCGGACGATTCAGTTGATCCGTTCGCAACATCATAGTTACTACAGAACCTTGCGTGAAAAACTAATGTTAGGTGAGCGAGTACGCAGTTAACAGTACCCAGTACGGCGAGTACGCCTTCCAGTACCTACGGTAACTGGTAACTGGTAACTAATACAGCGAGTACGCAGTTAACAGTACCCAGTACGGCGAGTACGCCTTCCAGTAACCAGTTAAGAGGGTTACCGGGCAGTGAGAGTTTGATGTATCAAGTTCTTTCTTTAACTGGTAACTGGTAACTGGTAACTGGTAACTAATACAATGATAGAAACATTCTCTATCCGCAATGTTGCTCTCATAGATGAACTCGAACTGGAACTGGCACCGGGGTTGAACATCTTTACGGGTGAGACGGGTGCTGGTAAATCAGTTATCCTCAAGTCGATCGGATTGGTGTTGGGTGAAAGATCCGCCGCCGATATTGTCCGCGAAGGGACTGATTTTGCGAAGGTGGAAGCGAGCGTTGTCCCCGATGAGACGCATCCGATGTGGCATACTGACTTTGCTTTTAGCGATGTATTGGACGCCTCCGATGTGACCATTCTTTCAAGGCAGATCAGTGCGAACGGTAGAAGCCGTTGCCATATCAACGGACGTTTGGTGAATTTAAAGCAGCTGCAAGAACTCGGTACTTTGCTTGTTGATATCCACGGTCAACACGAGCATCAATCCTTATTTCGGACCGAAACACATCTTAGGCTTTTGGATGATTTTGGGGGGAACAGTGAGGCGCAGCGGCAGATTGGTAAGGTATATACGCAACTAAGAGCCTTGCAACAAGAGGCAGCATCCCTCGCGGACACTTTGGCTGCATCAGAACGCGAAAAAGAACTCCTTGAATTTGAAATTAAGGAACTCACTGCGGCGAATTTAGAGGAAGGTGAAGACGAAGCGTTGGCAGATGAAGCGCGCCTCCTCAAGAATGCAGAGGCGTTGCGTGAATCGGCGACGCTTGTCTATCAACAATTGGATGGCGACGGGGCTGGCGGTTTTGGCAGTCCGGTTGAACGCTTGAAGGCTGCAACGAAAGAACTGACAAAATTGTCGGAGATCGACGACAGTCTCTCAGAATTGCGAGATCGGTTGGAATCATCGCTCTACGAACTCGAAGATGTTGCTTTACAGGTCCGTCACTATGCAGAAACGGTGGAGTCTAACGCAATGCGGTTGGACGAGGTTACCGATCGATTGGCGTTGATTTCAAAATTGAAACGGCGTTATGGTAACTCTATCCCCGAAATACTGGCGCACCACGCTGAAGCAGAACAGAAATTGGAGGCATTACAACTCGGCTCAGAAAAACAGGTGTCGCTCCAAGCGGAGATCGAGAGAGTTATCCAAGAAGCCCAACATCTGTGTACTGCGCTCTCTGCGAAACGGATACACGTCGCTAAACATCTTTCGGAGCGGATTGAGAAGGAACTGCGCACGCTCGGTATGGACAAAGCAGAGTTTCAGGCATCTGTGCAGCTTATGCCAGAGGAAGGGGGGCCCTTTCGGATAGATGGTAAGTCCTATGCTTTCCGTTCTGATGGAATGGACGCTGTTGAATTCTTGATTGCCCCGAATGTTGGTTCTCAAGCGCGCCCAATTACCAGAATTGCGTCAGGTGGCGAAATTTCGCGTATCATGCTGGCTTTAAAGACTGTATTGGTTCAAGTTGACGAGATACCGACCCTACTTTTCGATGAGATTGACAGCGGTATCGGCGGTAAAGTTGCGGATGTCGTTGGCGAAAAATTGAAGGAGTTGTCAGCTTTTTCACAAGTTATCTGTATTACGCATCTCCCTCAGATAGCCCGTTTTGCGGACAAGCATTTCCGAGTCGAAAAAAAGGTGGTTGGCGAACGTACCTTGATTACAGCGAAACCTTTAACGGCAGAAGAGCAAGTTGCCGAAATCGCCCGAATGCACGGTGGCAAAGAAACCGAAATAGGACTTGCATACGCGCGAGAGTTATTAGAGGAGTAGTTACCAGTTACCAGTTACCAGTTACCAGTTAACAGTTAAAAAGAAAGAATTGATGTATCAATCTGTAAGGGCTGGGTAACCCAGCCCCTACGGTACTGGAAGCGTAGCGTACTGGTTACTGGTAACTTAAAAAATATGGACGACAGGTTTACACAAGCCAGCGGAACGCATGTCTATACGGGGTGCGAGTTATTAGTCAAAGGTGCCTTAGAGAGCGGTGTTAGCCTTCTCACGGGGTATCCTGGTTCCCCGCTTGCCGAAGTATTTGACGTAATCCAACGTAATGCCGAGTTGTTGAAAAGCAACGGTATCGTGGCACAAATCGCCAACAATGAGGCGTTAAGTATCGCACGCCTGAATGGTTCGCAAATGGCGGATGTCCGCGCGATTGCGTTTATGAAAAGCGTTGGCTTGCATGTCGCCTCGGATGCATTGGCGATTAGTAATTTAGCGGGGACGACCGGCGGTGCTGTTGTTGTCGTGGGCGATGATACTTGGTCGCACAGCACACAGGTGCCAGCGGATTCCCGATTTCTGGCACGACATGTCTATACGCCCTTGATTGAACCGAGCACATTTCAGGAACTCAAGGACTGGGTTAACGCCGCCTTCCAAATTTCTGCTGCTGCGGACCTCTATGTTTGCTATCTAACCACTGAAAATCAGGCGAGTGGCGGTGGTAACGTTGAACTCCACCCCAACATCTACCCTGACATTACCCAGTTGAAACGCGTTAACTTGGATACCGAACTCATTGATGCTGATAAGCGGGTTGTTTTACCGCCGCATACTGCCCAAATTGAGACAGAAACGTTGCGAGAAAGGCTTCCTACTGCGCTTGAGACTGCAAGAGATCTTGGACTCAACAAGATTCAGTTCGTAGACGGGATCTCACGTAAAAAGCGGCATCCGCTCGGATTTATCAGTGCAGGTTTAGCACACAGCTGTCTCCTCCACGCCCTCGGAGAATTGAACCTACACGGCGATATCCCGATTCTCAAACTCGGTATGACCCATCCACTTGATGCGGACATCGTTAGCGAGTTTGCTGAACAGGTTGATGAAATCTACGTCGTTGAGGAGAAACGCCCGCTTTTAGAGAATGAAATCAAAGCACTGCTCACTCATGCGTATCAGAACGGAGATATTGAGAGGTATGTAAACGTATGGGGCAAACAATTCCCCGATGGTCTTGTAGGGATTCCAGCCGCCTCCGGTTTAGATGCGTCTATCCTCATCCAGAAACTAATCCCACTTTTTAAACACCGTCTTGAGAGCACTGATACTTTTGTTGATTTGGGACACCTCGCGCGTGAACAGTCCCTCCAAGAAGCGGTCTCCGAACAGCAGATTGACATCCCACAACGGACCCCCACCTTTTGCCCAGGCTGCCCACACCGTGATTCTTCGAGTGTCTTCCTTGAAATCACAGAACAATTTATGGATGCCGACTATATGAAGAAGCACCACAATTCAGGTGCAGTGGATCTTGTTTTTCACGGGGATATCGGTTGCTATTCGATGCTGAAATATGAACCGTTTCCGCGTTTGATGCACAACCTCTCCGCGATGGCGTTAGGCGGCGGTTCGGGTGCGGGGATTGACCCGTTTATCGAAAATAAGCAGATCGTTTTCATGGGGGATTCAACCTTTTTTCACGGTGGCATGTCAGCGATTTCAGATTCAATCAAAAACAACCAAGACATCGCCTATATCATTTTAGACAACCAAACTACAGCGATGACGGGTCATCAACCCACGCCTGCTGGTGAACTTGACCTGCTTGGCAATCCGACATTTGCCCAAGATATTGAGCAAGTCGCCCAAGGACTCGCCGGTAATTCCGAAATAGATATTGTGCGCACTAACCCGGAAGATCGGGTAAACTACAAAAAACACCTCGAAAAAACCATTCTTAAACCGGGGGTCAAAATTGTTATCGCTGATAAGGAGTGCGCCATTACGTATCATCGCCGCCTGCGTCGTGAACAACGCCAAACCGTAGCCAAAGACGGTTTCCTGAAATACGAAAAACATATCAATATCACACCTGAAGTCTGCGAATTTTGTCGAGAATGCACCACAGTTACCGGATGTCCCGGTTTAAAAATTGTTGATACCGATTATGGTGCGAAGATTGCTATCGACCAGTCCAATTGCGTCTCTGATGGCGCGTGTGCCCGGATTAAATACGCGTGTCCAGCATTTGAAGAGGTTATCGTCAGACGCAAACGTCCGCCTCAAAAGCAGGCGGTGGTATCCGGTTACCAAGGCCTCTTAAGCGATGAACCGCTACCGCCTCCGCCCTTGTTGACGTTTGAGCGAGACTGGAACATGTATGCTGCAGGTGTTGGCGGTATGGGGATCGGAACGATTTCTAAGGTGCTTGTCGTTGGCGGATATCTTCAAGGCTATGATGTCAACTTCTGTGATAGGAAAGGTTTAGCGATCCGCAACGGCGGTGTTTATACACATATCGCATATACACAGCCCGGCGTTCACGCTTCCCCAATGATTCCGTATGGCAAGGCGGACCTACTCTTAGGACTCGACATCTTGGAAGCGGCACGCGGCATCACAGCGCAATCACTTTTCCGTATCGCATCACCGGCGCGTACCACTGCTGTGGTGAATACCGCAAAGACTGAAACGATAACTACCCTCATTGGCAAAGATAGTTTTGATCCCAACACACTTGAAACGGTACTTCAAACACATACCAATGCCGACACGTATTTCGGTGTTGATCTGTTTGCGGTCTCTGAGGAGTTGTTCGGCAATAAGTTGTATGCAAACATGATGCTTCTTGGTACTGCCTTCCAACGCCAATTGATACCTCTCGAACTGGAACCGCTCCAATTGGCACTGAAGCAGATGGTGCCTCATGCCGATTTGGATACCAATATGAAAGCGTTCAACGTTGGACGGCGGCTTGCGCTTGATGCTCAACAAATAGAGAATGAAGACCCGCAGCACCTAAACTACACCGAGATGCTCTCCGCAAAACGACAGATATTAGAGAAAAAACGCGGTGGGAAACGTTTAGCAGAGAAATATATAGCACTCGTCGAAAGTACGGTGAAGATGCTGAACGTCGGTTCGGATTCTATTCATCGACTGCTGGCACTTTATGTCTATGATCTTGTTCAGTTTGAGGATCTTAACTACGCACAGATGTATGTTGAAAAAGTGAAACAGGTTCATGCTCACGATTCGGAAACATACAACTATCGTGCCACAAAAGCCGCTATCAGATACCTTCATAAAGTGATGCTGATTAAGGACGAAGTCTACGTTGCACACCTCCTGACGAGTACGGAAAAATTGGAACGTGACAAGGAATTGTATCAGGTTGATACGAAAAACGGCGATAGGATCAAGTATGTCCATCTGAATCGACCGCATTTCACAGTCATGGGACTTGACCTTGAGACGGATATTGACACACACAACTGGCAATTGAACCTAATGAAGCGGATGAAGTTTCTCAGACGATGGCTCTCAAAATGGCACGCCAGAGAGAAAGCATTCAGGGAGTGGTATGTTACGCGTGTGATTGACACTTTCGCGCCGACGGATGCGGAGGCGTATGAGAAGCATCTCCGTGCCTTAGAATGTGTGGAGGAAGTCCGTGGCTATCGGGAGATTCGCTACCCAAAGATGGAAGCGGCGAGACAGACGGTTGAAAGTCTACTGAGTCAGTAACCAGCATAGAAGTTTCCAGTTACCAGTTACCAGTTACCAGTTAAAGAGTGTCTCTAATTCATCAGGTCTTAACTGGTTACTGGAAGGCGTACTCGCCGTACTGGTCACTGGTTACTGTTCCTCTGGAAACTGGAAACTTGAAATAAAACGATGCACACACGCCATTTACTGACAGGACATACCCGGATCGTCGGTGTTATTGGTGATCCTGTTGAACACAGTCGTTCACCTCAAATGCACAACGCCGCTTTTGCGAAAGCGGGGCTGGATTACGTCTATGTTCCTTTTCATGTGCGCCCGAATGATTTAGGGGCCGCAATCGCGGGATTTAAAGCACTGAACGTCGTTGGCATTAATGTAACGCTTCCGCATAAACAAGCCGTCATCCCGTATCTGACATCGGTTTCGCGAGAAGCGGAACTCATCGGCGCGGTGAACACGCTGACCTTTGTTGAAGATGCGATACACGGCGATAATACGGATGCCCCGGGGGTTTTGAGAGCTTTGGAAGAAAATAGAGATATGTCCGTCCCTGTAGGTGAAACCGTTGTCGTCTTAGGCGCAGGCGGTGCTGCAAGAGCCGTGGTCGTTGCGTTGGCACTTGCGGGTGTAGCCTCCATCACAATCGCTAATCGTACAGTGGAGAAGGCTGTCTTTTTAGCCAAAGAGATGGATCAAAAAACAGATGTCGCTATACACGGAATGGGACTGACGGATACGCGCTTGCCTGCTGTTGTCGGTCAGAGTGCACTCCTCATTAATACTGCAACGGCGAGCATGGATGCTACACATCCATTGTTAATTTCCACTGACTGGCTTCAACCGAATACCATCGTTTACGACATTGTGTATACGCCGCCGGTGACACCCTTGATGCAAGCTGCTGCTGAACATGGCTGCCAGACGCTTGGTGGCATCGGGATGTTAGTTCATCAGGGGGCTATCGCTTTTGAGAAATGGACAGGTACCGCGCCGTGTACGGAGACAATGCGCCAAGCACTCTCTATATAGGCGTTGTAGATTAATTTTTATTATAATTTTGTCTGGTCTCTAAGAAATACGAAAGGGGTCAATAACAACATAATGGAACAGCAAGAACAAGAATTTAAGCCGATCCGATTCGTTATCCTCGGCACACCTTATACTATCAAACCGACTGAGGAATTAACAGCGGAAGCGATTGCTGAATTGATCGAATATGTCAAAAGTTTAGTTGAATCCTATCTCAGAAGAGGTTTTGACGAAGCGAGGGTTCCGTTGCTCGTCGCCTTCCATATCGCTGATGAAAAACGTCGTCTTCAAGAAAAGTTTGAATTGCCGTTGCACCGGATGGTAGAGCGGTTACAATTTGCGATTGAAGAGGATCCGGAACTGGAACCGCCACCCGTTCCTGAAGATGCTGGCGAGGCACAAACTCCCGATTAAGGCGTTATAGTAGCACTTTTTATAGATTTGAAGTATCGGGTTTGCCTGCTATCGGAACAGCATGAATACGAGAATGCCGAATACTGGGAGCAGTGCGATTAAAATTTTGACTTCAAGCAGATAATTTTCATAACGTTGGATTGTGGGGCGCCGTTCTATCCACTGATTGATGAAATCAATCCGTCGATGGATAGACGGGTGTGTGTTGAACATCTCAAAAAATCGTCGAATTGATTTCGGGACTGAATTTAGCACTGCGAGTTTCATTAACGCTGTTTTGAATGCTTCGGGTTTCGCTGTAAGTGCAGCGGCATATAGGTCTGCTTGATGTTCACAGCGTCTCGACAAATACCGAAAGATGAACACGAAGTAGACGATTAGAAAAGTTAGCCAGCATAACGTCGGCAGGATTTGTGAGCCTCCGAAGTATGTTACCAACGGTTCCTCAACCAAGACATAGAAGAAGGGATAACTCAATAGATAGAAGAGCGAAAAAAGCATGTATGTCGGAATGTGTCTGTAGTGAATATGTCCGAGTTCATGGGCAACGACAGTCTCGATTTCTTCATCCGTAAAGTATTCGAGAAGTGCGTCTGTCAAAAAAATTCTTCGGTTCCATGGAAAGGTCCCCGCAACTGCGGCGTTTGCGATCGACAATGAACCGGTTTGCCACACAACAATGTCCCGATATTTGATACCACTCTGTCTTGTCAGTTGGTCCAACTTTCCTTTCAATGCCGAACCCACCGCCAGGGGCTCTGTTTTCCATAGAAACTGCATGAGTAACGGTGCGAGGATATAAGCGGATGCGATTACAGGCAAGATCAACCCTATTAGTACATAGGGTCGCTCGAAAATGAACACTTTCGCTGAATAGGGCAGCCACTGGACAGCGTCTATTGCAGCGAAGTAAACAAACATCGGCAGCAATGGAAAGAGTAGAAACTTGAATTGAAGTGCGGTAATCTCTCGGTAATGTCCCGGTCGAGGTCGGTTCACTTGATAGAACGCCAGTCGGATACAAATAAGCCCGATCAGAAGCGGAAGCAACGCGAGTGTTTGGCGTAAGTGCTCCATTGTGAAAAATGCGAAGTGTTTATTGATTAAAGCGGGCAAATTCAGCAAGTATAGATTACATAAGTACGCCGCTAAACTCATACACTCAAAAACAATCATAAAACGCCGCAGGTGATAGAGTTTAGGTAGGTTTTCCTCTTTGTCTGCTGGGAAAGTTCGCGCGACATACGATGTCACAAAGCACGTGATGAGCACAGGAACCCCTGTTAATACAATTGTCCATAGAACCACCTGCATATCGCTGATGTTTATGTTTGTCTGCGGGGGTTCAAAGGAGAAAAGAAAGAGTAAACCTGCGATGAGGATGATGCTTATCTGTCCCATGCTGTTCGTAGTTCCTAATCTGTGATAAGTGGTCTTAACGCGCGACAAAGTATGTTGACTATAGTCAGTTTGTAAAAAGAATGGATACTGCATTTTACCTTATTTTGCATCAAAAATCAAGGGTCTTTTAGCATCTGATTCGCGCTTTTTAACACGTTTGAAAAAAACTTTTGACTTTTTTTGGAGAAAAGTGATATAATTTATATTAGAAGTGCTTGTGAGGATAAATTGCTTGCAGGTCTCCCATATTTTGCAAGTTCGCGATGCAGTTTCGGGCATAGAAAACTGTTGTCTGCGCGCAGGTAATTATTCTGTTTGCATACATACGTTCAAAACGGGATTTGAGAAGAATTCCAAAGAAATAGAATCCATTAATTTTTTTGCGTATCTTGAAAACCGATGTTTTAATACCGGTTCGCAAGCGACGCCTTAAATTGTTGTAAAGAATTAGGAGGAACCCATGCTAAGTAGAACCGCTTTCACAATTATCGCTCTTCTCGGAGTTGTGCTTGTTGTTAGTAGCTGCGGCAAGTTAAACCAAGCAGAGTTTGAAATGTGGAAGAATGAACATGTCTCGCAAATGGAGCAGACTAACTCTGACATGTCAACCAAAATCACGATGTTAGAGGGCAAAGTCGATCAGCATAGTCAAGATACGGCAGAGGCAATCTCCAGAGCGAAGGATGAAGCGATTGCCGCGTCCCAGCAAGGTGATGCTGACTCGATCACTGCTGCAGAGCAAAAAGCCAAAGAAGGGGATGCCCAACTCCGTGCCGATCTAACGAAGGTTATTGACATGAAAGGCAACGAGGCGATGGATGCTGCGAAAAGCGGAGATGCCGACTTGCAAAAACAGATTGATGCTGTAGGCGCAGCCGGTAAATCTAACGGCACAGCGATAAAGCAGATACAATCTGATCTTATGGCTTTGCAGGAAAAGGTTGCCATGGTGGATATGAAGGCTTCCGCAAAACCGACACTGGTGGCTACTGTTAACTTCGGCAGTGGGCAGACAGGTTTATCCAGCAAAGCGAAAGAGACGCTTGATGGCGTTGCTGATCAACTCATGGCATCAGATGCAAAGATCGTGGTCGTCGGTCATGCCGATGGCACGCCGGTGCTGCGCGGCAGTCACAGAAGCAACTGGGACCTCTCGCAGTCACGCGCCAACTCAGCGGTAAAATATCTGAAATCCAAAGGTATTGATGCTGGCAGAATTGAGGCAGTTGGCATGGCGCACACGAAACCTATCGCCCCGCAAAACACTGCTGCAGGCCGAGCGATGAATCGCAGGGTTGAAGTCATTCTGCTCCCCGCAGGCGCGATGATGTAGCCGCACTATATTCCAACGTCGGGGCGGGTCCTTTGCCCGCCCACCGTTGTTATATTGATTCCGACAGCACCTGTCGGATAAGGACTCTCTCTTTATGCGTCTGATTTTTGCATGTTTCATGTCTTTTCTGCTCCTGACTCCTTGTCTAATAGCAGCGGATGCTGTCGATAGTCCGCCCTTGCGCCCCTCACCTGTCCGAGATTTTTTGAGCGAACATTTTCGCTTCCCATCGTTTCAATTCTCCCTGTTTTCATACAAACCGGAGTTAGGCGGCTTGACTGATATTCTTCAGAGCGTCGGGGTTTCTCGGGTTCCGAGTGCATTGTTGCCTACGCTTTCGGCTGTATTTGAACATACGCCAGAATTGGATTCACGTTTTGAGATCGGCTATTGGCAGATGGAACTTGAGATTCCACCGCCTACCTCTGCGAACCTCTCTACCACACTTATTCCAGTTTCATATCAGCTCATCTACCGACCCGTTCTGTTGTCCGAATTTTTCCCGATCTATTTGGGGGGTGGTATCGGTTTTTTAGGAACAGATTTTAGCGGCAGCGCGGTGGAGCTGATTGAACAACAAGGTATCAGTTTCGACGACAGTTCCCCGGGTCCAACTGGGTATGTCCTCATCGGTGCTGAACTGATTCAGTGGGAATATAACCTCGCACTCAATTTTGAATTGAAGCGGATACTCAAAACAATAGAGACAACAGGTACGACACCGCTTAATCTGATTTTAGATGGCACGGCAATCGGACTCGGTGTGAAAATGCGATTTTAGTTTTCAGTTATCGGTTATTGGTTATCAGTTAAAGAGGTTTCTGAGGTATATGATAGCCACTGCTGCGAAAAGCGAGGTTTTAATCTCGGAAACTTGGTAAGTCCTTGAACCACTGAAATTTGAAATTTGGCAAGCGAATCCTCCCCTTTTTCATCTGTCTTGTGGTCGGTGGCGTTATCGGAGGTTACTCGGACACTCCGTTTCCACTCTTCAGTTTATTGGTTGTAACCGGTGCTTTCGTTTTCCTCGGCATGGAGCTCGCCGTTTATCTGCTATTAATTGCCCTGCCGTTTTCATTCCGTTATATCCTCCCCGGTCGCTTTGAGATCCAGACACCCACAGAGCCGTTATTAGGCATGCTGGTCGCGGTTTACTGCGTGAAAAAAATAGTGGATCGCGTGCTCCGAAAAGAGAAGTCGGAAGATCCTTTCCCTTTCTTCGTCCCGCTCTGCTTCTATATCCTCATCACTTTTCTTTCAGCAATCAACACGCCCGATCTCTTTGGTACACTCAAAGGGGCGTTTCGTGCGACAATGTACATGCTATTTAGCGTAATCGTGCATGCTGTTATCCAAAACAGAACTGCTCTGAAGCGGTTGTTTATCGCCATCTTTCCTTCCGCTGCTGTTGCTGTTATCTGGACGATTATTGTCCTGATTTACCATATTGACGCGTGGCAGTGGACGAGTGCTTATCGGAGTGCCCCATTTACGAATTACTCTGTTTACGGTGCCTTCACTGCTATCTTCTTTCTAATTTGTCTGAGCCGTCTGCTATTTGACAACAGTCGGTACGATCGCGTGTTATGGACGGCATGGTTCATCTGTTTCAGTGTGGGACTTTTGATGTGCTTTTCACGTGGGGTCTGGCTTTCGGTCATTGTTGCAGTCGGCTTTATGCTGCTGCAACTCGGAAGAGGCGTTACGCACAAAAAAATTCTGTTTATGGGTGCCGCGTGCCTCATCTTGTTGGCGTGTCTGAGTCTACCGAGCATCTATAACATATTTGTTGAACGGATTGTGTCCACAGTGGATTTGGGTTATGCTTCAAACAGGGCGCGTCTCCTGCGGTGGGGACAAGCGTTTGTGATGTTCCTTGAAAGTCCGATTTTGGGGAAAGGTTATGGTGCGTTCGCGATGCTTTATGAGGAAGATGTGGCACTCGTTGGAAGTTACACAGCACAGTATCAACTCGGGGCACACAGTGAATACCTTCAAGTGATGGCGGAATTGGGGATCGTTGGATTGGGTGTATGGGTATGGCTGAATCTCGCATTTTTACGTTACGGATTTCGGGCACTCAAAACGATAGACGACGGCTTTTACCGTGCTATCGTCATCGGATTGATGGCAGCAGAGATTTCATTGATGGTGCATTTCACGGTGAATAACCTCTTGAACGGCGATGCCGTTGGGGTACCTTTCTGGTGCATCTACGGACTGCTACCGGCTGTCGTGCAGATGGCTTCTCGCGAAAAGACTTCATTAGAAACCGAAGAGGGTGTATGATAGAATTAGCCATCGGCAGTCAGCCATCGGAAGAGGTTTCTGACAACCGATAGCCGACAACCATTTTCTTCTTAGATTTGGAAACAACATGGAGACATTAATATGAACATTATCCACATTATTTCAGATACGTTTCGACGCGATAACCTCGCTATTTATGGCGAAAAAGGATACACACCGTCCCTAAACGCCTTCGCTGAGAAGTGTGTCGTTTTTGACAAAGCCTACGTGTGTAGTTACCCCACTGTGCCGATTCGAGGGGATTTGGTGACAGGACAGGTCAGCATTTGCCGACGCGGCTGGGAACCCCTCAAACGCGATGTGCCTGTCATTGCGACGGATTTAACGAAGGCTGGCATTGTCAGTATGATGATTGCGGATACACCCCACCATATCAACAACGGCTTTTTTTACAATCGTGGTTTCACCGGATGGAAGTGGATTCGCGGGCAGGAAGGCGATTGCTTGGAGACACATCCGTACGATTATGAATCTCAAGACGCATTACGCTATCGCGAATATACACGGACACACCCGAATAGGTTACCCGCCGGTCTCGGAAACCATATTAGAAATACGGATTTTCGGCAGACCGAGGAGGACACTTTCGTCGCACAGACAGTGCAAACGGCTTGCGATTGGCTGGAACGGAACTATCAACATGAAAACTTCTATTTGATGGTGGATACCTTTGATCCACACGAACCGTGGGATGCTCCGGAATGGTACTTAAAACGTTTTGATGCGAGTGATTACGACGGACCGGAACCGATTTATCCGCCTTACGGTCCAAACCCGATGAATGAACGCGAGACGGAACGCCTCAATGCGCTCTATCGTGCGGAAGCGTCGCTTGTTGACAATTGGATCGGGCAGCTTTTACGGAAAATTGACTATATGGATTTGATGGAAAACACGATGGTGATTTTTATGGCGGATCACGGTTTTCTATTGGGTGAACACGGACTGCTTGCCAAGAATCTGAGCATGTATGAGGAGATTGTTCACATTCCGCTGCTGGTTTATCATCCAGATGCGACACCACGCCATACCAATGCGCTTGCGAGTATCGCTGATATTCCCGCGACTGTTATAGATGTGTTCGGCGCGGAACGCGGGGCACAGGTAGAGGGCAACAGTCTCCTCCCTGTTATTATGGGAGATACGGACACCGGACGTGAATACGCTGTTACGCACGGTGCTTGGGTCGGTGGATGGAGTCCTGACGGTGGCAGTCCGCACGGCAGCATCACCGATGGCACTTGGTCTCTGCTTTTAGAAAACCGAGGTGCCCCAAAGTCTTTGTTCCATTTACCATCTGATCCGGAACAGTTGAACAATCGATTTGAATCGGATACGGCGGAGGCACGTCGGCTCTACCAAGCATTTTTGGACTTTTTGGCACAGCACGGTGCCCCTGAAGCAATGGTTGCCCAATTTCAAGAGCGATGGCAATAATGAAGCACTACGTCCAGTCCATGATTACGCCTAAGTATTCATCTTTCCGATCTGTCAATCCGTCGTAGGCGGATTTTGCATCTTCTGGGTCAATGACGTGGGTCAGTAATTCTTCTACTTTGAATTTGCCCTCACACATGAGCGAATACACCAAACGCGAGTTTCGTTCAAGGGAATGCTTCGATTCGCCAGAGTGCATCGTCGGATAGACCCATTCATGCGCGCTTCTGAGCGTAATCGCGCCTAAACCGATGCTATGGCTATAGTTCAAGATCGCCGTTGCATCCGTGACATATTCGCCACGCGGTGAACCGAGTAAGATAACTTCACCCTTTCTGCCGGTCAGTTGGTACGCAGTCTCTACGAGTCGTGGGTTTCCGATGGCTTCAACGGTGACTGCCGTTTTTTCGCCGTTTGTCAACGCGATGACCCGTTCCAATACATCTTCTTCGTCAGGATTAATCAGATGCTGGATACCGCATTGCCGCGCGATTTCAAGGCGGCGTGGGACTCGCTCAATGCTGATGACCTTCATGCCTGCCAGATTGAAAAGTTGAGATGCGGAGTTGCCGACCAATCCTAAACCGATAATAGCCACGGTATCTCCGAATTCAGCAGACGATACCCGTAGAGATGTCATTGCGACCGTTGCCATTCGGACGAAAGGCACCAGTTTCTCGTCTATATCTAAAGGGGGTTTAAATGCTAAAAGCACCGCTTCTGTCTTAGCGATGGAGGCGTGTGGACTATAACAGAAGGCGAGATCCCCGACAGCACATTTCGTTACGTTCTCACCGACTTTGAGCACTTCACCGATTGCTGTGTAGCCAGAGCCGTGCGGAAACCTCGTGCCGCTTTCAAGTCCGGTATATCCTGCGCCTTCGGTGCCGGGACTAATCAAACTATAGTGCGTTTTGAGCAAAATTTGGTTGGGTGTGAGCGTCTCGTCAAGTTCAAAATCTTCCAGCGTTGCTGAACGCTTCGCTGGCATTATAATCTGTTTGCCTTTCATGCCGTAATGCTCCTTGTTGAATTTTCTCTCTTATGCTATCATATTTGCAAGATTTTTTATATTTTTAATTATTCCTTGCGGTTCGGTGAAGTGGGCTGGATATTTTGACGCTCCTTGACGTAGTGGCAGCCCAGCACGTTGTTTGGACTTACGTTTTCTTTATAACTTTCAGATGCAGAACTGTATCGCTTAAGAGGGGAGATTTCTTATGAGACTCACGCAAGAACAGTGCGAAACCTATCGGACACAAGGCGTGTTGATCGTTAAAGATGCCTTGACCCACGAAGACCTGCAGCCAGTGATTGACGAGATTTCGGATTGGATTTCGGAGCGCGCCCTTGCTTTAAAACAGGAAGGTAAGATCGAAGACCTGCATGAAAATGAACCCTTCGATAAGCGATTTGGCAAATTGCTGGCACAGTCCGGCGAGATGGCAGGCGGATTGGATATTATGCACTACCGCGGTAAAGCCATCTTTGAATTTCTGAAGAACGATAACCTTTTAGATGTCATTGAGGGTATTGTTGGGCCGGAGATTACCTGCAATCCGATCCAGCATGTGCGTGCGAAACCGCCGGTTATAGATGGCAACGCGAGTTGGGCAGGGGGTGTGCCGTGGCATCAGGATGCTGGCGTCATGATGCCGGAGGCGGAAGGCTCCGAGATCGTCACGTGTTGGCTGCCGTTAGGCGATAGCACGATAGAGATGGGGTGCCTTCAGGCGTTGCCGGGTATCACTGAGGATATAGGGTACCTGATTCACCAGAAAGAGGGTGGGACGATGATCAAACCGGAGTTGATGCCGGAAGTCGAACCGCTCATGTTGGAATGTTACCGCGGCGATGTTATCTTGTTGAGCCGATTCACGCCGCACCGTTCAGAACCGAATACGTCCGACCGGTGCCGTTGGTCGTTGGATTTGCGCTATCAGACCACGGGACATCATACTGGACGGACGGCGCATCCTGACTTCATTGTGCGCAGCCGTAAAGATCCTGAGACTGTCTTGTCGGAACACCAAGCGTGGTGTGATTTATGGGTAGATGCTTTTGAAAATCCGCGCGGCTTCGCAGGACATAGGTCGGTGTAAATAGTTGTCAGTTACCAGTTATCAGTTAACAGATACTAAAGCCACAAGTCTCAGTGGACGAGAGGTTTGTAGAAACAACGATGCAAGCGATTATTCTTTGTGGCGGTCTTGCGACTCGGCTCGGTGAAGCAGCGAAAACGGTTCCTAAGGTTTTACTGGAGATCGCTGGGAAAACGGTGCTGGCGTGGCAGATCCGATTGTTGAAGGATGCAGGTGTTACTGTGGTTGTCCTCGCGTCGGGACACCTTCACGATGCGCTTTATGAGCAGGTGGGTGACAATTACGCTGGGATGCGTATCCGCTATGCGAAAGAGGAGAAAAGACTCGGCACCGGCGGCGCGATTCAGAACGCGATGCAACAGATTGACACATCGCCTTTTTTCGTGATGAACGGCGATATTCTGCTTGCCGACTTTTCACTCCGAGAGATGTTAGATCACTTCCGTCAAGGAATGGCGGGGGTGCTTTTGAGTGTGCATGTGTCTGACATCCGTCCTTACGGTGAGATCGTATCCGATTGCGATGGAAAGATTCAGGCGTTTCGTGAGAAACAACCTATCCACCGTGCTGGATATGTCAACGGCGGGATGTATCTTTTTGACCGAAGCATCGCTGACGCGTTCCCCGATGGACAAGAAACCTTTTCTATGGAACGAGACGTTTTTCCATTCGTTTCCAATCTTTATGCGTTGCAAACGGATGCGGGGTGGATCGATATCGGGGTGCCAGAGCGGTTAGACTACGCGCGTAAACATTTCCTTTTTTTTAACTTTCCTTGCGGTTCGGTCAGGTGAAAGGTTTCTTTAGATACATGCGGATTGGCATTTATGCGATAGGCTTTAGATTTCTGTCGCTTCACCTGCTCGCAACACGACATAACTCCGATAGCGTTCAGGATGTATCTCACCGGTTTCGACAGCATCTTGGACAGCGCAATCGGGTTCCGCAACGTGGGCGCAATCGTTGTATTTGCAGGTGCCGAGGTAGGGTTCCATTTCTGGGAAATAGTACTCAAGATTTTCTGTATCAATGCCCCACAATCCAACTTCACGGATGCCGGGTGTATCCGCGACCTCGCCGCCGATATCCAGTGCGAAAAGTTCGACGAGTGTCGTTGTATGTCGTCCCTTTTGGGTTTTGATGCCGACTTCACCGGTTCGCAAACCTAAATTCGGTTGGATCGCGTTCAGCAGACTGGATTTTCCTACGCCGGACGCACCGATAATAACACTGAATTTATCCCTTAAGACCTCCCGAAATGCGTCAAGGCTTTCAGGTACATAGATACTGGTATAGAGGACTTGGTAGCCTAACTTCTCATAATTGGTAAAGATGGTGGTGTGTTCTTCCTGTTGGGCTGCGTCCACTAAATCCATCTTATTCAGACATATCACTGCGTCCATGTCCCCCGCCTCAGCCAAGATTAGGAATCTGTCGAGCGTCCGAAAGTTCAGGGGTGGCATGAATGTAGATGCGACGGCTACGATTTGATCTGCGTTGGCAACAATAACCTGTTCGATGTCGCCCTGTTTTCCTGCGTATTGCCGCGAGAATTTTGTCTCGCGAGGCAGAATGTCCTCTACCACGCCTTCTTCAGGGTCAAGTTGTGTGAAGATAACACGGTCACCAACAGCAACTGGATCTGCGTATATTCTGCGTCCGGTTTCAGAGCGATGTCTCCGTTTGAGTGTGCCGCGGAGTGTACATCTAAGGATAGTCTCGCCGTGCTGAACGTCATAAAACCCAGTTCGTGCGCGAATGACTCTGCCTTGCTCACGTGTGAGGATAAACGCCACCTCCATGGAATCCGTCAAATATAAGCCTTCATTGTCTTCAAAGCTACCTCAATATTATCGTCAAAGTTGTCAAATTTGCACTCACATGAGACGCGACCGTCGTAGCCTGCCTGTTGGAGTGCGGTAAAGAAGTCGGTAAAATCGAAATCGTCGTTTCCCGGGTAAGAACGTTTAACGGGTTCCGCGATGTGGACATGCGCGAGCCACTCGGCGGCCTCAACAATATTTTGCATCGGCTCTTCTTCCTGCCAGATATGATAAAGGTCCGCCAGTGCTTTAATGCCTTTGCGATTCACCCGTTTTGCCATCGCGACCCCATCTGCAACGGTGCGGAGGATATTCCCTTCTCGCAAACAGATCGGTTCAATTACGATGATCATGTTATGATTTTCTGCATGATCTGCCGCCATATCGAGGAATTCGGCGATTTGTGCCAGTGCTCGTTCCCTTGAATAGCCTTCCTCTACGTTTCGAGAACCGCTACTTCCGTAGACGATCACTTCACCGCCGATTTCATTGGCTCTACGACACGCGGTCTCCACATAGCGAGATAGACGTGGAAAATCAACTGTGTCACCTACCACGCGTAGATCGCCGGGAATAAACCCTGCGTAAGACTCCGGTTTTAAAGGGGCATTCACTGCCTGTTCGCGGATTTTCTGGAATTCGGCTTCGTCTGATTCAGGTATCAACGCCGAACGCACGCCTAATTCAATATAATCATATCCGGCTTCCGCGAGCCGATGCACATTTTCCAAACCTGTACAGATCCCAAATCGCATGTATCCGCTCCTTCTGACGTGTGTGCCTAAAGAATAGGAATAAATGAATGTAAAATACTTTCAATACCAATAATTAACAGTTAATGTTCTGCATAATGTTTCCTGCTCTATTTTCCGAATCGGCGTTTGCGTTGGCTGTAAGCTCGTAGTGCGCGGAGGAAATCAATTTTACGAAACGAGGGCCAATATGTATCACAGAAATAAAATTCCGAGTAGACGCTCTGCCAGAGTAAAAATCCTGATAATCGGACCTCGCCACTGGTACGAATGATGAGTTCGGGGTCTGGGAGATTTGAGGTGTATAGGTAGGGTGTAATTTTATCCACTGTGAGTTCATCTGCAATTTGGCGCACCGGTTTACCACTGTCACTTTCGGCTTTTAGATGCCCGCGAAAAGCCTCAATGATTTCTTCTCGTCCTCCATAAGCAACAGCCACGTTTAAGATGAATTTGTCATAATTTTGCGTTGCTTCTTCCGCCTCCCGAATCGCTTCTTGAAGGCTTGGTGGTAGTAGTTCTATTTGCCCCATTGCGCGAACCTTAATCTGGTTGGCATGAAGTCCCTCAATCGTAACGAGTTCCCGCATCTTTCCTTCAATGAGTCCGAGAATTCCTTCGACTTCATGCGCTGCACGTTTGAAATTGTCAAGCGAGAAGATCCAGATCGAGAAAATTTCGACACCGAGTTCGTCGCACCAGTGGAGTACCTCTTCTAATTTGTTTGCCCCTTCATGGTGTCCTTTAATAACGTTCTCAAGTCCACTGGCTTTAGCGTAGCGGCGGTTTCCATCAAGGATTACGCCGATATGACGGGGTATGGTCCACGTGTTTGCTTGGGCTTCCAAACGCCGCTGGTAAGTCCTATAAAAGAATTTTTCAATCTGGTTTTTAATATAGCGGAATGGCTTCATTTTTGCGTCCCGATTTGTTTCGCAAGCTGCTATTAGCGGGCAACTTACATGCATATATAACGAATTTTATTATACCATGAAAAAGTGAGAAAAATAAAGTCTATTTTCTTTGATTGTCTGGGTTGACTACCAGTTTTGAGTCTACTGCTGAGTTATGGTTTAAAAAAGTTGACATGTTGTAGGGATTATGATAAATTTATCTAAAAATATTTGTTGGTGCACTGTAAGGCGTAAATTTAAAAGTATCACCCACCGCTTGGTTCGCCTCCGAAATAAACAGAAATCATTTGACGTTCATTGGAGCCAGATTTTATATGGAAGTTGGAACTTCCACCTCGTTAGCATCATCACAAGTTCCTGCCCACGGTGTCACACTCAAATCTATTTTTATTGCCGTTATCCTCATACCGATTAACTGCTATTGGGTCATTGAGATGGAGGTTATTCGGTATTCGGGTCACCCTGTGACGATCTCCCTCTTTTTCAACGTAATTTTCAGTCTGTTCTTGGTTATTGGTGTGAACCAATTGTTACGCCGTTTTGTGCCGAGTCTGGCGTTGGTCCAGAGCGAGTTGGTGATTGTTTATCTCATGCTGTCTATTGCTTCGGGTATTACTGGACACGACATGCTTGAGATTTTGGTGCCGATGTTAGGGCATGCGTTTCGCTTCGCGACCCCAGAAAATGAATGGCAACAGTTGTTCGTACCGTTTCTTCCTGAGTGGCTCACTGTTAGCGATACGTCGCTTTTAAGCGGCTATTATGAAGGGGAATTACCGCTCTATACGGCTGAGACATTGCTCGGATGGGCAACACCTGTACTTTGGTGGACAGCTTTTATTACTGTGTTGATTTTTGGGATGCTTTGCATCAATATAATTGTCCGAAAGCAGTGGATCGAACACGAAAAGTTAAGTTACCCGATCATTCAACTCCCGCTTCAGTTAACGGAGACACCACGGACGCGTCTCTTTCAGAATAAGTTGATGTGGCTCGGCTTTGGGATTGCTGGCGGTCTCGCCCTCTGGAACGGGGTCAACTTTTTATATCCAATCTTACCCGAGTTCAGAACGCGTATACGAAGTTTTCAAGTCTTTACGGAGAGTCCATGGAACGCTATGGGCAGAATTCCGTTTTCACTGTATCCATTTGCAATCGGGCTTGGTTTTTTTATCCCGTTAGACCTTTCGTTTTCATGCTGGTTTTTCTTCTGGTATTGGCGATTTATGCGTGTGCTTGGTGCTGCACTGGGTCTACGTACCTTACCTCGCTTTCCGTACATGAATGAGCAAGCAGCGGGGGGTTACCTTGCCCTATGCGTTTTGGCAATTTGGGCGAGTCGTAGACATCTATTGCACGTTTCAAAAACGGTTGTGGGCCTCACCACGCGCCAGGGCAACACTGTTGTCAGTGCTTCAGGGCGCGAAACGCAGGAAGCGATGTCCTATCGCGGGGCGACGATCGGTCTTATCGCTGTAATGGTGTTCCTTGTGCTTTTTTGTTACTATGGCGGTGCTGAGCTTTGGGTGATGTTCGCGTTCTTCGTTATCTATTACATGATTTCAATCGCGATAACCCGGATGCGCGCTGAGCTCGGTACACCTGTACATGATCTGCACTATTCTGGTCCCGACGAAATTCTGACTCGGACAGTTGGCACCCGTCGATTGGGAAGAGACAACCTCATTATGTTTTCCATGTTTTGGTTTATTAATCGTGCGCATCGGAGTCATCCTATGCCGCATCAGTTGGAAGGCTTTAAAATCATGGAACGCACGAACATGACGATGCATCGTATTATCTTTGCACTAACGCTGGCGACCGTTTTAGGTTCGTTGGCGGGGTTTTGGGCATTAATTGACCGTGGTTACCGTCTCGGCATGGAGGTACGCGCCTATTGGCCCTCTTTGAGTGCCTTCGGGATAGAGCCGTATCGCCGCCTTGCGGGGTGGTTACAAGCCCCTGAAGAGACACTGATTGCTGAAAGTGGGTTTATGGGGATCGGTTTCGTACTGACGACAGTGTTAATGCTCTTTCGGATGCGATTTGTATGGTGGCCCTTTCACCCTGCGGGGTTTGCGATCTCTACGAGTTGGGGCATGCATGTTACGTGGAGCTGCCTTTTCATGAGTTGGTTAATCAAATGGTTAATTCTTCAATATGGTGGTGTTGTGCGGCATCGGAAGGTAGCACCCTTCTTTTTAGGGTTAATCTTGGGGGAATTTACGATCGGGAGTCTCTGGACAATCTTGGGAATTATCGCTGGAATTCCTACCTACGGATTTTGGGTGTAGCGGTTCAATTTCCGCTCTTAATCGTCGTCAGGGTGTGAGCTTATTGCCAGATTTAGCGGCAGTAGGAACAGGGTCAAACTAAACAGAAGCGTCCATTGCCATTCCCATTTAAGGGGTGCCATCCCGAAAAGTTGCGCGACGGGTTCAACATAGAGTGCTGTCAAGTGAAGTGCAATAACGATGATAGAGATGACGATAAACTGGGAATTCGCGAACATTCTTTGAAAGAGTGATTCCCATGGATAGCGTAGCGTTTGCCAACATGTAGCGAGCTGTGTGAAGATCAGTGTCGTGCATACGACTGTGCGTGCGATCGCGATATCTGGGGAATTTAGCGTTCCAACATCTCCGCTTGAGAACACCTCTCTCATTAGTGTTGAAACGCCGAGTGTGTCTGATAAGACAGGGGAACGCCACAGCATAAAGAAGAACGGAATGGTTGTCATTAGGCTGATGGTCACGGACCGGCAAATAATGTCCACGCCTGTCGTTTTAGAAAAGAAACGCGCCCTTGAAAAGAGGGTTGGTCGATGGTGCTTTTCATCAGCAAATATCTGTTCTGTACCTATCCCGAATGAGGGTAGCAAGGTTGAGAGAACCTGTACCCAAATTATCTGCGTTAATGTTAACGGCATCGGCATTTTATAGAGATAGTGGAGCACCGTCCCGATGGTGAGCGTGAGGAGTAGTGCGAGTGTACAGGAAAAATTCCAACGGAGAAAGCCTGCTGCATTATGGTATGCCTCGCGGGCATGAAGTAAGGCATCCCTTACAGCCTGGAAGCCTTTATTGTTAATTAGCCCGTCGGCTGCAGCTTGCACGACGTGTGATGCCTGTGTACTGTTTGCCAGGGTGATATCCGAAACGGTCATCGCGCGTAGATCGGTTCTATTTTGCCCCAAAAACCCTACGGCATGCCCTTGACGTTTTAGGCTTAGTACAATATTCCGGCGTTGTTCCCAGGTTGGCTGCGAATAAGCGAGCCACTTTGCTGTCTCAGTGTCGATTTGTTCACGGGGAACTGCTTCAAGTTCTTCTCTTGATGCGACTGCTTTTCGGTTGTGAATAAGACCGAGATCTTTTGCTACATCAACAGTTTCTTGCTCTTTGTTTTCGGAGATAAGGATAATTTTAAGACCCGTGTCAAGACTGGATTTCAAAATTGTTTTCGTCTCTTCGTCATTGCTGACAGAGAAACTCATAAACCCTAAAAAGATAGGATTATTTTCCATTTCCTGTGGCTTCAGAATAACATCAGAGGAGTGAAAAGCGACTCCATAGACCTGAGCTTTGGTATTGAGCAGATAGTTTATGATTTCATGGTACATTTCGTGCTTGTCATCAAGTAGTGGTGTAATTTCTCCGTTAATGAGTACTGAATCACAGGTATTAAGTATTATCCGGGCATCTCCAAAAATGATGTTGAGATAGTCTTCGGGTGCTGACTCAAACACCTGCATCTGGTATCCGTAGGTCCGCGCCGAAGGGTATGCGTCCACCAAAGGGAGTTTAGCTTTGACACTATCGAGTTGATAGCCGAGGCTTTCCATGTTCTTTTGGATGGTAACCTTGGGTGAAGGTACTATCCCGTCGCCTGTGGATTCCAAAGTTGCTGCGATATTGGAAGCAACCGTGTTGTCCATACGTTGACCGCCAGAGGTGCCGAGGCCAGCAGTGAAGATCAAATGTGGTGCCCCTTGTGGAATTTTCCCACCCGGCGGTATCGCTTCGACCGCTTTTTGTCGCTCTGTAGGCGTAAGGTCCTTCAGGGTGTCCAACCATGTTTGCCATGTATTACCATCAACGAGTTGTTCATCAACAAAAAGGTTAGAGATTGTGAGTGCCCGTGTAGTAGCAAGTCCATTTTCATTTGCACAAAAGGTGGTGATGCGACTTAATTTTTCAAGACTGCGTGAATTGCGTAAGGTGAGCCCTTTCTCCATTAATTTTTCGGCGTGTTTAGAAAATGACAATCGGAGCAATCTAATAACATCGTGTGGTGCTGCGGCAACGGCGAATAGCATACCGAGATGGATTAAGGACTGCCAATCGGTAATCTGATTCTGGTATTCGAACCACCATGCGATTGCTACGGCTACAGCCGCGATGATCACACCTGTTATCTTTATAATCGTTTGTAAGTCGGCTATCTCGTTTTCAGCGAAGGTATTCGCTACAGGCATCGGACGTGCATCTTGACGCTGTTTCCATATTTCTATCTGTTTTCCTGTTTTTACAACAATTGCGGCACCATGTCCGGTGACAACGTATGTCCCCCCGAACGCCATGTTTCTCTGTTTTTCTGGCGGTAAAGTAGGGTTAGGAATATCCGTGCTTGTTTTTTCGACGGGTCCTTCTGTCCCAAAGAGTACAGATTCGTCAATGGTAAGCCCTTCAGATTCAATAATCCTGGCATCAGCAGGCACATAGTCTCCTGGGGTGAAGGAGAGTAAATCGCCGGGTACAATGTCCTCCGGTTCGCATTTTTCAAGTTTCCCTTGTCGAATGACTTTGATACTATGCACCATGAGTTTGTTGATGCTGGCATCCCGATTGCGAATCCGATACTCCGTTGTGCAGGCATACACGATATGAATGACCAAAACTACTCCGACAATACCCGCTGTATGAAGGCTGATGCTACTCGCGCCATTAAAAAAAGAAACAACAAGGATCGCTGTCGTAAGTGCTAAAACGATAATACGCCATGTCAGTAGTGGCACCAGAAACACCTTAAGGGGAAAGGCATTTTCTTCCGAACTAAACTCGTTTTTGCCGTACCGCGCTCTCGCTTGCGCAAGCGTCTCTGCGCTCAACCCTTCGTCCATGTTAGCGTCGAATTTGTTCAGTATTGATGCAATGTTTTCTGTATGAAAATTTGCCATCTTTTTATGAGTATTCAGTATTCAGTATTTAGTATTTAGTTACAAGAGAGAATTTCTAAACGAAACCTCTTAGACGGTAGTTGTCAAATCAATTTTTAGTTGTTGAGTATCAGGTATTCTCAATGTGAAGGCTTGCGCCATCGGCATCCGGTTTTAGAATTTTAATATCAGATGCGATCTGATGTTTTTTGAAGGTAGACTGCATCTGTTCAGCCACTTGATCTGTATGATCTAAACAGTAGGCTGCGACAGTCGGTCCCGCGCCGCTTAAAGCCACACTAAGTGCGCCGGCGGTAGTAGCTGCTTCTGCGACATCGTCAAATCCTGGAATCAGCGAAGAGCGATATGGCTGATGTAACCTATCTTTCATAGCGACGCGTAACATCTCGAATTGACCGGTGGCAATACTTGCAATTAACAGGGTACTTCGGCTCGTATTATATATTGCATCTGCGAAACCTACTGATGTGGGCAGGACCCCGCGCGCTTGTTCCGTTGATAGTGGGAAATCCGGGATTGCCAGCACAACCGAAAGCACTGGTGGGCATTCCAACCGAACGGTATGCACTTCTGAATTCTCTTGCGCTGATACGACGATGCCACCATACAACGAGGCAGCTACATTGTCCGGATGTCCTTCTAATTCTGTTGCAAAGTTGAGGAGTTCCGTGTCAGAAAATGGAGAGTCGCAGAGCACATTTGCCGTGAGCAACCCGCCAAGAATTGCTGTTCCACTACCGCCCAATCCACGAATCGCTGGTATTCCATTCTCTATCTGCAATTTGAAGCCTTTTGGAGGTTTGGTACCACTTTGGTCAAAGACAAGTTCTACTGCCTGAAATGCAATATGCTCTGGCGTACTCGGTATTTTATCGGCATCCACACCGCTAATAACGACTTGTGTGTCGGTTTCAATGGTTTCCAACGTAACTGTGCTGTAGAGCTGGAGGGCAAGCCCGAGCACGTCAAACCCGGGCCCGAGATTTGTTGTACTTGCTGGAATACGTGCGGTAACTTTTTGGTTAAAAGTACGAGGCATATAAGAAATTCCCGTGATTGGTTGTCAGTGTTCAACTATAGTAGGGGCGAGGTCTTCTCGCCCGTAGGGATTAGGCAACCTTGAAGAAATACCCCAGCAAAAACACCCCTACGAAAATGTACATTCTCGTCTACAATTTTGAAATAGCAGTTTCGATTCTGCCCAATGCCTCTTGGATATTTTCCAATGAATTGGCGTATGAAAGCCGTAAGTAACCATCACCGTACTTACCGAAAGCGGTTCCCGGTAAAAGTGCGACCTCTGCTTCTTCCATGATGTAATCGGCGAGTGCCTCACATGAAAGGGGCAATTGCGTTACATTCGGAAAGACATAAAATGAGCCGAGGGGCTTAATACAACTGATTCCGTCAATTGCATTCAGTCCATCTACAATTGCATCACGCCGCTTCTGAAATTCTGCGACCATTTCCGTTACAAAGATTTGCGGTCCTGTGAGTGCTTCTATCCCTGCGAGTTGTGTAAAGGTAGCCGTACAGGAGTTTGAGTTAATGGTGAGCTGCGTAATTTTATCAGCAATTGGTTGGGGGGCGATACCGTACCCCAATCGCCATCCTGTCATTGCGTAGGTTTTGGAGTGTCCTTCGATTAGAATTGTCCGTTCCTTCATACCAGGGAGGCTGAGGATGCTGTGGTGTTTTCCTTCGTAGAGGATACGAGAGTAAACTTCGTCTGTCAGGAGATAAAAATTGTGTTTCTGAGCGAGTTCAGCAATAGCTTCAAGGTCTCCGGAGGTGAGCGTGCCGCCTGTTGGATTCTGCGGTGAGTTGAGAATCAGGAGTTTCGTCCGATCAGAAATTGCATCTGCGAGATCGCTAAGTCGGAACCGAAAGTCGACATCCTCACGAAGGGGCAAGGGGACGGCTTTTCCGCCGATGAAGTCAATAACGGATTCATAAACTGGGAAGCCCGGTTCGGGATAAATCACCTCATCGCCATCGTCTATTAGAGCGAGGATGGTAAAGAAGATGATAGGTTTTGCGCCGGGGGTTACCGTGACTTCGTCTGGGTGTATTGTAATGCCCCGCGTTTCCGTTATATGGTCTGCGACGACCTCTCGAAACGCTGGCACCCCTGCAGAAGGACAATAGCCGGTATGCCCCTCCTTCATCGCTTTGTAAGCTGCCTCAATAATATTAATCGGTGTTGGGAAATCAGGTTGTCCGATTTCTAAATGGATGATGTCCTTGCCTTGTGTCTCAAGTTGTTTGGCTTTGGCAAGTACCTCAAATGCGGACTCTGTTCCCAATCGACTCATCCGCGTTGCGAATGTGGATGTTTCCAAAATTATACCTCCACTATTTTTTAAATTACCTTGCGGTTCGATCAGGTGTATTTAGATTAAGCATCACACCCCGTATATCCGTCCTCCATTTCATTACGGACTACAGGGACTCTATAAAGAAAACAAGCATCTTACCTTGCGGTTCGGTCAGGTGTATTTAGATTAAACATGACACCCCCGTATATCCGTCCTCCATTTCATTACTGACTACAAAGACTCTACAAAGAAAGCAAGCATCTTACCTTTTCATTACGGACTACAAGGACTCTATAAAGAAAACAAGCATCTTACCTTGCGGTTCGGTCAGGTGTGCTTCCGCTACGCGTTGTTTATTTTCCTTGCAAGATTACACCATTTCCGCCTGCTAACCAGACCTGCTTGCCGAAAATAAAGACGCTGTTCATTTGAAATTTGCTGACCATGTCATTGCCGGGATCCTGAATTTCCCAATTTTTACCGCCGTCATTGGTATGTACAATCACGCCGACGCCGAGATCTCCGCCGACTGCCCAACCCATATATTTATCAGCGAATCGAATGCTTCGTAATGTTTCTTCGGTGCCGCTCACCTGTGGTGTCCATCTTCCGCCCCCGTTACTGGTGTGAAGAATAAGTCCGTTCTCCCCGACCGCCCAACCGTGCTTGTCATCTAAGAAAAAGATGTCTTGAAGTACATCTTCTGCTCCAGTTTCTTGTGGCTCCCAGGTCTGTCCACCGTCCACTGTCTTCTGAATCACGCTACTTTGACTCACCTGCGGCACGAGATGGACACCGGCGACCCAACCTGTGGAGTCGTCAATGAACTGAATGGCGTTGTACATTGTTGCTTCATCATCGCCAACGGCACCGAGAACCCCACCTTGAAGAATTTTCCAAGAACGCCCACCGGTTATCGTTGAGAGAATGGTATCGTTTGCTCCAACTGCGAACCCGACATCCTTATTGATGAAGTAGATGCCTTTAAGTCCATTGCCGACCTTACTTGTTTGAAGTTCCCAATCTCTGCCGTTGGTAGTGGCAGCAATCATACCATTTTCGCCAATTGCCCAGCCGTGTTTGTCGTCTAAAAAATAGAGGCCGGCGAGCTGGTCCTTGATATCGATCTCTGCTCTATTCCATGTTGCTCCGCCATCTGTTGTATATCCGATAAAGCCGGGATAGTCTAATTCAAACGGAGAGACACCGACTGTCCAACCGTTTTGTTCGCTCGTAAAAACGATCGACATGTAATCCCTAACTTCTGGGTCGCGTTCCTGTAGAATATTCCAGTTTCCTGCCACCGGTAAAACAATTGCTAAAATACCGGCGATTGCGAGTAGGGTTATCCGCCATGATGGGCGTGACTCAAACCTGTTCATTGTTATTGTATCTCCTTTTCGATGTTGGATTAACAGCAGGTGCTTTTTGATAGCGTTTGTAGATTTCTAAAAACTTGCTGTTATTAAAAATTTAATGCGGCTTAACAAGCCAGAAATTTGTGATAATTAATTAAAATTATAATATAACCTTGAATTGAGAATTAAGTCAACAGTTTTTTGAGTTAGCATAGAGCCATTCAATTTTAAGAAATCCTCGGGGTTTACGCTTTCTGTTACAAATCCGGTGCGGTTAGAAACACGCACCTACCGGGCCTGGGGTAAAACCGAGACTGAAAAACGGAAAACTGAATGGCTCTGGAGTTAGCAAAGCAGTCGTGTATTGTAGGCAGTAGCATACGTAAAAAAAATAATTGATTCCTGCTTATATGATGGTAGTTCTTTATGTTGTCCCGTTATTTAGCAACGATTACCGTTCCTGTTTTAAAACTTTCCCCTATCTGAAGTTGGTAGACATAAACACCACTTTCCACAATTTCGCCAGCTTCATCGCGACCGTCCCAGACCAATTTCGTTTCACCGGGCAGTGCTGTTAAGGACTTAACAAGCATTCCATGAATGTCGTAGATGATCACTGTGAATTCGCCCGAAGCATCCTCAAGTGCACGTGCGGGGAATACAACCTGATTGAAATCTTCGTCTGAAGAGAGTGGCGTAAACGGATTTGGATACGGTTCATCAAAGATACGCAGTTTTTTCTCTATGGGTGCGGATGGGTTATCTGCTTCGTCAATAGCGATGACAGCATAAGTAAAACTGCCTTCAGGCAATAGACGGTTATCAATAAATATGTATCCTGTAAGTTCGTCTTCTGGTTTAGTGTCTATCTCGCCATCCGGAAGAGGTTCGAGTGCTGCGGTCCCTGATGAACTGAACTGAACTTGATACTTTACTACATCACGACTGACACTCGGTTTCCAGATAATTTCTACGCCGTCGCTTGAGGTGTTAATGCTGAGCATCGTTGGGGGTTCGGGCGCAGCAGTATCTTCTGATACAGTCACGGTCTGTATCGCGGAACGTTCCGATTGTAAGAAGAGTGTCTTGTAAGCAACGATCTGATATGTATGATCTCCCGGGAGAACGTCTACATCACGAAATGTAGTTGAGGAACGGTCTTCGACATTAATAGGATCTTCCTTGTCTCTGTAGATGAGGTACCCGTTGACATCCGGGTCATCTGATTTCTGCCAGCGGAGCGTCACATCATTTTCACCAGTCGTATCGGCTTCAACCGTAAAATCTATAACTGGGTCGGGCGGTACATTCGGAATTACCTGCAATGTAAAATCGTCGTTGTTGAGTTTCCCATCTGCTTGTTGGGGTCGGATAAATTCCCCAATAGGCGCGTCATCAAGATTTCGCAGACGTACTCTGAAGGTTGCCTCTAATGTGACAGTGTTCGGTGTTTGGCAGTCAAAGGTAATTTCGTAGATTGAATTTTGGAAATCGTTGATGACATCTGCGAGTTCAACGCGTAGGACATTTCCACCGGAGACGACAGCTCGGGCTACGATTGGGTTACGGTCCCGCAAGATACCTTTGAAGTAGGAAGGTTGTGTTAGAAATCCAGATGGCATTGTGATTTCGATGGTCTTAATTTCTTCCCCGGGTTCTGCGAGTGACCTGTCTATTACGAGCGTCACAATCAATGGGACCGTTGAACTGGCAGGCACAATGCCTTTTGTTTGACCAACGACGTTTATCTCGCCGACAGAAGTAACTGCTCCATAACCGTTTGTGGTAATCAATAGATTAAGAATAAATAGGAAAATAATCACTATGTTTTTCATTGGGAAAATCTCTCTTTAGAATAGTAGATTGGCAGAGAATCGCTGTGTTATATTGTCCTGAAAGTCCCCGCTTAACAGCTGAAATCCGTAGTCGAGTTGGATGGAGGTTTTACTGATCGGGAGCTTGGCACTTCCGCCGAAACTGAGAGTTGTTGCGGAATTGCTGCCATTTTTTACTCCGTAACCACCACGGACAGCGATGGATTTATTCAACCAGGCTTCTATGCCTGTGCGTATATAAGTCTCGCCGTTGCGGCGTGCGACCTCACAAGTTCCTAAACTTCCTTTCAACAAATTGCTGACCACTGCGCCTTGTGCGCTCATCTCTGCGATGGTTTCAAGTCTGTATGTCAAGCCAGCTCGGATGTTCAGTGGTATCGGAGCGATGGGTGTGTCGTTAACAGGTGTATCAGAGATACTCATATCTGCGGGAAGTAAATTCTCTACGGACGCGCCGAGGCTTAGACTCTTGAAAGGTTTTACAATCACTCCGAGATCGAAAGAAACGGCTGAACTCGATGTCTGCGCAAAATACGGGTTCTCGACGACGAATTCGTTTGTCGCGTCAAAAGAAGTACGGAAGAGTTTCAGATTCGCGCCGATTGCGAATTGTTTGAAAAGTGCATTTCCGTAAGAGATACGCACCACCTGTTCATGATAAATGTCGGAATCTTCTGCTAAGTCCCCGAAACTCGCGCCAATTGAACCTATTTTTCCGAACGGAACAATGCCACTGATGGCGTTATAAGTAATGAGTCCATTAAAACGCTGCGCATGTGTTCCACCGAGGTGGATTGCATCAATATACCCTAAACCTGCGGCATTGTAATTCGCTGCGTTGCTATCATCGGCAAGTGCGACGAATGCGCCGCCTAAACCGAGCGGTCTTGCACCAACACCGATGTCGTTAAATGCAGCGAAAGTCGCAACTGGTAAAAGTAGAGTGATGGATAGAATTAGTTGAAGTATACGTTTCAAGTTATTATTTCCTTTACAGTGGATCATGTAGTTTTATTTCCGAACCGATACCGGTTGGATTGCAAGTGGTAGTCCGATTTTGATATTAGGTTTACGTTGCCTTGCCTGTCATTGGTACGAAGCGAACAGGAATGACCTCAGTTGTTTCAAGAGACGGGATTGTGTTTTCTTTACTTTGAAGTCTCTTCTGGATTAAAAGCAAATTTTGCTCGGAGCCGCCAACTGGTATCACCATTCGCCCGCCTACAGCAAGTTGATCAATGAGTCGTTTCGGTATGTCCTTAGGTGCCGCTGCGACGAGTACTGCATCATAAGGTGCGTATTCTTGCCAGCCATAATGACCATCCCCTTTTTTGAGATGGACATTTTGATAATTGAGTTTCTCCAACCGTGTTTTCGCCGTTTTGGCAAGCAAGGGTATAATTTCAATAGAATAAACTTCCTTAGCTAATTCTGCAAGGACTGCTGTCTGATAGCCGCATCCGGTGCCAATCTCAAGCACTTTTGAAGTTGGTGTGAGCTCCAACAGGTCTGTCATCAGTGCGACAATATAGGGTTGTGAGATTGTTTGGTCGCAGTCGATCGGTAGTGCTCCATCTTTATATGCTACATTGTGGTATTGGGGTTTTACAAATAGATGTCGTTCTACCTTTTGCATGACAGCAAGCACCCGTGGGTTACGGATACCACGCGCTTCAATTTGGTTTTGGACCATTTTTTGGCGCAGTGTTGAATGGTTTCTGGCGAACAACATTTTTAACGCCTCTCGAACCTTAGTTTTGAGAGTTAGTTGACGATGCTATACTTTTAATTCCCTAAACTTATATGATAAGGCATAAGTAGAAAAAACCGCTGCTTTCTAATTATATTTAGGAGCCTCATAGTTGTGTTCAATCCTCTGTACTTCGCAATAAACTGTAGCAGAGATCCGTTTTCTTCTACAGCATTCTCCGTGTCGCTGTTTTTAAACCGAGTTGTAAATGGTAACTGGAACGTGCCGAATATTTGGGACAACCAGGTTCTTTTAGGAAATTGGACTATTTCAAATGATTTTTCTCCGAGTCCTGCGCGTTCTCGTGCGATTGCAAGTGCGAGGCTTAAACCTCCGAGTTGATCGACAAGCCCGTTTTCCTGTGCTTGTCTACCTGACCAGATGCGCCCTTGTCCGAGTCTGTTGACATCTTCTACCGTCAACTCCGTTCGTCCGAGTGCCACTTTTTTGATGAAGTCGTCATAAATCTCCTGGACCTGTTCCTGCACGATCGCTTGTTCTGACGGTGGATAGTCGCCATAATCTGAGTAAAAATCGGCGTGTTCACCGCGTTTGATAATTTCTTTATGGACACCGAATTTTTCATAGAGTCCTTTGAAGCTATACTTGCCGCTGATCACACCGATAGAGCCGGTAATTGTTCCGGGTTCGGCGACGATGGTATCTGCGGGTGCTGCTATGTAGTACCCTCCTGATGCTGCGACATCGCCCATTGAGACCACAAGCGGTTTGACCTCTGTCAGCCGCACCAATTCACGCCATATAGTGTCGGCTGCGGTAACAAGCCCGCCGCCGCTGTCAATCCGCAATACAACCGCCTTGATGTCATTATCATCTTTTACCTCTCTAACGATCCGTGTGATTGTATCGGCACCCATCACTTGCGTGCCCAGAAATGGATCGACGAAACTATCGCCTGTTAACATCAAACCTTTCGCCTCAATAATTGCGACTTTCGGCTGTGGTACCTGCCAATCTTGCATGTCGAGTCCGCTTTCTGCGTAGTCGCTTAATGTTACCAAATCGGTGCGATCGTTTGTGAGTTCGGTTACAACCTCCGGTAGTTCATCTTCATAGACGGATCGGTCTACGAGTTCAGTAGCGAGTGCTTGACGTGCTGTATAGGGTCCCTCATCGATCCGTTTTTTCACATTTTCGTGTGTCCATCCGCGTCCTTCTGCAATTGCATCTACAAGTTGTTCATAGAGATCATCAAGAATAATATTCTGGATTTCGCGATGTGCTTCAGACATCTCTTGCCTTGTGAATGCTTCGGGCGCTGATTTGTATTTGCCGATATGTTCAAGATCGGCTCTAATACCGAGCATGTCTAATGCGCCCTTGTAAAAAGCGCGCTCTGTCCGCAACCCGATCAATCGGACTTCAGCGGAGGGGTGAATCAAAATCCCGTCGCACGTGGCTGCGACGATATAGTCGCCGGTGGAACAACTTGAGAGGTAGCAGAGCACAACGCGCCCGGATTCCCTGAAATTCAAGATTGCATCTGACATCTCTTGGAGTTGTGCCATCCCATAACTACTTCCATTAATGCGAATGAGGACCCCTGCAACATTTTCATCCCATTTTGCTATCGGGAGGACTTCTTTAAGAGATCGCATCGGTAGATCCAGAAACATACGACGGCGAGGGATCGGTTTCGTTTTGGGGACGTTGGAGAAATGGAAGTAGCCGACCCCGGTTTGTGCTTCTTGGTTTTTGTCGAAGGCATTGTCTGTCCCGAATCCCCAATTTCCGATATTTATACCGAAACGCACATCAAAGCTTAGGTCATTATTCAAGGTGCCGCGAAGCATCAGTTCGCGGATAGGTCGTACCTCTAAGGCGTAGCGAAATTTTAAGTCCTCTACACCTTGCGTTTTCTGCATATCAATTGAGAGCGTAGTTCGCCACGTTCCGGGACGGAGTGCTAATCCTAAATCGTAGGTGCGCCTGATTTTTTCGCCGAGTAGTTTAGGTCGATTGAGATCGCGCGCCATCGCCCCGATTGAGAAGTACCGTCGCCGGTACATCAAGCCGAGGGAGATAGAACGGAATGCATCGTAGTCCTTATCATCTGAATTGATCCAGCTGTAACTCGTGCCCCAATAGAGGGAGTTGCTCAGATGCCGTCCACCAGAGAAGGTATAGCGTGTGAAGTCCGTGTCAGCGTCGGCGGTAACAAACTCCATGCCGAACCCCGCGCCCGGCAGAGCCAGGAAGAAAGCGTCGTCGCCTGCCCAATCACTTTGATATGTTCGCAGATAGTATAAGTTTAAACTGCGTCCCATACCGAGCCCTGAGGGGTTAAAAAAGGTAGCTAAGGCATCGTCGCTCACGGCGATGGAACTGGAAGGTAAATGGGAATGTGCCTTGGGTGGTGCGTCGGCAGCACAAAGCGTGCTTAGCCCGTAGATGAATGCTGCTGAGATGACAGCCTTCCTGATGTACCCTAAGTATTTATCAAACGAGGGTGTAACAATAGATATATTTCTCATCTAATGTGGGTTCGCGGGCAGGCGGATTACGCCAACTCACAGTTTTTTTAAAGTATGCTATAGGCTATCACAAAACGGCAAAAATTGCAACAAAAACGCTACGACTCACACAATTTTTCCATATCTTTTACATATTAGGTGTTGCTGGTGAGGTTGGAGCCCTCACCAACAAAAGAATTTTGTGTAAGTCTCAAACACTACACACTAAGAGCGTCGAGCATACTGTGGGAACATTTCATCATGGATGTCGCTACATTGCTGGAGGTGGATTCTCCTGTTTTCATCTGCGGTGTCAACCATCGTTGGGAAAAACATACCCGCCCCTGTCTCAATTTGATATCCGCCTGCTGAATGGACGCTCAAATATTGATGCAAGGTGTCTAAATCGGGTTCGGTTGTGCAATGTCGAGTGCAATTCATCGTGAACATCCGCCGTTGGGTGCCCCCGCCGAATGATGCGTGATAGGTATCGTGATTAAAAATCACAATATCACCGGGTGAAGTTTCCAAGGCGATGCTGGTTGGAAAGTCCCGCGGCGGAATGCCGTAGAGTGTCTCTGATTGATTCGGATCAATCTTCTGGGTTCTGACGAAATGCGTAGGATTCTGGCTGCCGGGGATAACCCGCAGGCATCCGGTGTCTTTTGTCAGATCATCGAGGTAGAAAGTTACTTTACAGGCGAAGAGTTGTCCCCAACTGCCATCAGGATGCCAACCTGTGTCGCCAGTGTAATAATTGCCATCACCGCCAGCGTAGTTGAAGTCTTCACCGATCACGCCACCGATAAGTCCTGTGACGCGTTCATCGTCAAGTAAAGTACAAAGTTTCGGACGGTGCTCTATAGGACCGCCGAACATTGTCCGGCTTGTTCCGTCGTGGTTTTTACCGCCCCCGAATTCTTGGATCGAAATTTCAAATTCTTCGGTAATCCATTCCATCTCGCTTGGTGAAAACATATTATATATTGCGAGATAGCCGAACGTATTGAAAAAATTGACTTGATGTTCTGTCAGTTTCATATTTTTAAATTTCCTTGCGGTTCGGTCAGGTACGTTGAGGTTAACCAGTCCGTTTCCGTACAACCGTCCTCCATTTCATTACGGACTACAGATACTCTATAAAGAAGGAAAGAATCCTTCCCTGCGGTTCGGTTAAGCAGGACGTTTCGGTATATCCGCAGTGCACCGCTGTTGCACTGCTGCTATCTTTTGGGCGGAAACCCGATTTTTTGACCATCAACTCGACTCCGAACATAATATAGAAAGGCACGAGTTGATGATCAAATCGGAAAAAATCGGAGCAGAACCCCAATATTTAAAAAACCTTGCGGTTCGGTTAGGTGCGGTTCGGTTAAGTAGTACGTTTCCGCTACGAGTTGTTCAGGCTACTCCCATCGCGCCCAGGTGTTTGGTGTGACATATCCTTCATCAATATACGGATCTTCGCCAGCGACAGTGATAACCCCTCGGTAATTCCGCTGTCCTTTCCAGCCTAGCCACGATGCTGTTGAACAGTAGTGACTCACCAGAATGCGTCGGTATGTATTGCTGCGATTCTTTTTAGATCGGTGTAAAAGGTAGCCGTTGAAAAAGAGGACACTGCCCGCTGACATTTCAATCGGGATTTCTTCAGTATCATCAAAACCTACGGCTTCGTGGCAACTATCGAATTCATGGCGTTTATCGTGTGGCAAGCGATCATAGATCACGCCAGAGCGATGGCTATCCGGTAGTACCCAGAGGCATCCGTTTTCAATCGTTGCATCGTCTAATGTAATCCACGCGCCGACAAGCGATCTATCGCGTGTCGGAATTGGGTGTTCATCTTGGTGCCATGGGTTACCGGTATGTCCTGGCACTTTGCTCAGCATCATCGACTGCATACATTTTACACCGCCGTCCCAAAACGGGATGTGTGCCCCAACAATCACGCGAAGGACTTCGCAAATTTGGGGATGCTCGATGTAGCGGCGGACGAGTGGACTATAGACGTGCGGTTCGCCGACGCACATGATTCTGTCTAATACTTCCATTTCAGTTGTTGTCTTCGGCATCGGTGGAATCGCGTCGCAGGCGTAATCCCCCCGAAAGATTTTCAACATCTCTGCTTTCAACGCCTCACATTCTTCCGATGTAATGAGATCTGGCAGCATCAAGTATCCGTCGTTGATGTATGATTTTGCCCAAAGCTGAGCGTGTTCTTGTAACATTTCAGATCCTTTGTAGATGCGGTCTGAAACCGTCCATTATTCTGCTCGGATGATCCGCCATGTCTCCGCTTCGTTGGCGAAGACGAGCGTCAGCTTGCCCGCCGTTTGTTTAACCTGTCCATCGGTTTTCGTGACGTATTGCAAGGTGTATCCACCCTTTACGATTGCGGTATCATCAACAATGTTCGGATGGATATTGATGTCGGTCAGCGTCATGTCAATCTGATGATGCGTTTCAAAAAAGTGTGCCGCTTTGGTTTTAACGTCTTGATATGTACGACCATTTGATAGATATGCCTCTGAGAAACAAGACATCACCTGTGCGAGATCCGCCATATCGTATCCGAGTTCATATCGGTTTAAAACGCTCTGGATTGTCTCCTTGATTGTCGGTTCAGTTTGACCTTTACCGGTTTGTGTTTCTGTCAGCACGGCATGTCCGACTGATTCAGGAGAGATGCCCTGCACAATCTGTTTTAGGGTATACACCTCGGGCGCGGCATAGCCCCATACTTCTAATTCCATTACCCGAGCGATACCTTCCACATCGTATACAGGTCGTTTACCTGCCATGTGTTGATAATTCCGGACTGTATCGTTTGAGGATACGGGCACCAGTCTTATTTTCTTGGCAATTAGCCGTTGCTGGACTTCATGGATTCGCTTACCTTTCGTGTTATTTCGGGCAGTATACTGTTTATCCTTCGTATCACCTGACGGAATCAGTCCCCAGCCGGTGCCGTGCCAATATTCGATTCGGTAGTCCTTCAACCCGAATTGTGGTGCTGGGTATTTCTCAGAGTCGATTGTCCACATAACAATCTTACGAATGTCAATGGGTTTAGCGAGCGTTACGGACACATACGGACGTTTGTTGAGGTCCGAGGTACGGAGATGTTCTAAACTGCTGCCCCACCCGCTACCTTCGTCCCATGTTTCAGAGGTGGTATCGCCATCAATGACCTCTTCGGCGCGGTGATTCGGAACGGATTGTGATGCCTCCGCGGTTGCCCCGTTACGGCTCAGTGCGAAATTGGTGAGCGGTGGTGGTGGTTCTAAAAGATGTTCCTGCAAAGTTTGCGATTTACAACTGATTATCCCAAGTAAAAGCATCAGGCATGCAATATAGACACGAAGCATCATCGACCTCCCTTTTCGTTTCATCGTAGCACTGCCAAACGTCCGAGCAGCTGCGCGGTCTGTTCTCCAACGACAGCCCGTATTCTGTAAAAATAGACACCGTTGGCAAGCAACATGCCATCATCATTTCGGGCATCCCATGTACACTCGTTGTAGCCTTCGTTTCCAGAAGCCTTTTCCAAGACTCTTACTTTCCTACCGGATGCCGTGTAAATTGTGATAGAGACCTCATCGGCATCCAGTGCTAAATTATAGGTAAATGTTGTTTCCCGTCTTATAGGATTCGGGTAGTTATGTGCATCCCAAATTCGGAAAGGTGTCTCCTCTGGCGAGAAATCTGCATCGTGTTTCTGAAGCGTCTGATAATCGAAATCTGTTAACCAAGCGACTTCCGCGTTTAGCGTGCTCAGCAATTCCGCTTCAATCGTCTGATGTGAATACCCGAAAAGCGGAATAAATTCCTTAATTCCTTTAATGTGGGGTTGTATGGACTTTGAAAACTCTGTTGCACTTATGAGTTTGGCACGGATGGTCTCTTGTGTTCCGGGTTCATAACCGAGTACTATCGCCTCTACTAATTTGGATCGGCTTTCAAACAACAACACCCATAACTCCATGACGTGAATAGCGTCGCTTAAATCTTCGGTTGCCTCCAGGTCAAAGGGTTCTGCGATCTCGCTTGCTGCCCTTATCTCGTTTGCGGCTTGCTGTTGGGGTGCCAAAAGTGCGGTGAACCGGTTAACAGCAAACTTGGCGATCTCCAATTCGGGGATGGCGAGTGTATCTTCCACGGCGCGGGGCCCGATCAGCGTCCAGAACCGTGTTGCGAGTCCAGCAGAGCCGCTCCCATAAGTGCCACCTACGGTCAGAGATCCTGCATAATCAGAAAAATAACTCGTCATGTTCCAACCATTTACCCGCAAGGCGTTCAGAATGTGTGGTGCCGCTTCAGTGCCGTATCGGGCGATCAATTCATTGCGGAGTAGTTGAAAATAGTCGAGTTCGATATCCCAATTGAGACGGGCACTCACGAGTCGGTCGAGATATCCTAATCCCTGCGTTGCGCCTTGAACGGTAAACCCGCCTAAACCGACGACTTCAGGGTCGTTGGCGAGTCGCCGCACACCTTGTACGAACGTATCACTTTCCAGCATCCAGAGCGGCATTACCTCCTCTACTTCGTGGGATAGGACTATGAAGCGATGCCCAATTTCACCGAGTGCTCTGATTTGTGGGATAGGCACGCCTGCATCCGCGACCGGTTCGCCGTCCGCGCCCCATTTTCGCGAGAAAATGGTTCCTTTTGGCAACTGCCGTGCGTAGACACCAGTAGCATCTTTAAGCCAGCTGCTATCATATCCAGAGATGTAGAATTTGAAATCTGGACGCACCTCCCGTGCTGCGTCAATAATCGTAAAATAGACTTGCCAGAGTTTTGCCTGTCCCTGTTCTGTTCTATCTCCGCAATCCGGGCAATCGCATGCGCGGGTTTCATGTCCCCAGGACCTGAGATGGAAACCGGCAAGTGTCGGATATGTACGCACAATCGCCTGAATCAGTTCCCTTGCGAGCGTATGAAATTCAGGTTTAGACCAGCAAAAGGGTCGATAAGATACTTCGTTCCGAGATGCTCCGTAAAATACTTCCGGTCCCAAGACATCAGGGCGCTGTCGAATCAATGCTTCAGTCGGTTCACCGGTTACATACATAAAGAGGTAGGCATCCACCCCGCGCCGTTTGAGTGCATCAAACCGATCTTGTAGTGTCGCGATACGTTCCCGCCGCTGTGCTATCGGTTCGTCTTGTAGTGCGTCAAATGCGGGTGTATCTACGTATTTGAAAGCCGTCCCGAATCCGTCTTCAATACCTGTGCCGGTCCAAACACCTTCACCGCCACTCATATTGACGCGATGCCGTACGAGCCAATTCGGATCTTCTATCTCTAATACTGCCCGCACAGGATAAAATGGGGCGGATGTCTCGTTTATGAATGGCACCAGCAGTGCCCGTGCTTTAGCAACTGCTATTTCCGGGTGAACGGGTGTTAAACCGGTGAGTGCCGTAATACATTTCTCGATGAAGGCGTACGCGCCGTAGATAACGCCTCTTTCAGTGTGTGCCGTTACAACGATAACGATTTCAGTGCCGACTTCTACGGTTTTGATACGGTAGCCTTCGTCTCCAAGTTCTTCTCCGAGTATAAGTTCTACGTTGGCTTGTAGTCCAGCAATCGTCGGGTTTGATTTCGGGGTGCCCAACACAATTGCTATTGGGGTTTCTGTCTGTTGTCTGTTGGTCAGGATGTCGAGTTTGGCACCTGTGAATTGCTGGATAAAAGTTTGGATCTCCTCGGCAGCGAACTGCTCCTGTTCTGAGGCGTTTGCCCCGACTTGAAGTGTTGCCCTCGGTTCGCCGGATACTGCAATCGGGATTTCATTACTTTTTGCGGGTGCAACGCATATCACAAAGCAGAAGATAGCCGATAGCCATTTAATGGACATGTTTACCTTCAAATCCCTGAAGAAAGTAGATAGCGCAAAAGGTCAGCAGGAATCCGATGCCAAACAGCACTTTCGCGAAGCGACTCAAACCGGTCGCTTCGGCGGTATACTTGCCACGGAACCCATCCATCACGACGTGTAAAAGCGTACCTACGGCGAATGCTGTTAGGTAATCTGTCAATTCCGCGAAAACGCCACGGAGCAGCTGCTCTCCTAATGCTGCACCGACCACGGGGCCAACTATCAGTGGTGTTAGCAGCATCAATGCTTTAACAAATTTCTGATCACGCAGGAGCGCGACAGTGATAAGTATCCCGACTGGCAATCGGTGGATCAATATAGCGAAAGCGAGTGCGCTACCGAGAGCCTCGCCTCTCGCTGCGATGACTAAATTGAGTCCATCCGCAAGCGAGTGCAGCGATAAACCGAACACTGTTAAGTTAATTCCCCAATCGCGCTCTCTCCTATAGGTGTGTCCTTCAGTTTCATCGCGCCGGTGTGTTGTGAGGCGTTCTACCGCTGAAATTAGGAGGAATCCGCCCCACATTACGAAGATTGTGACGTACCCTACCTCGGTGTAAAGGTGTATCATCATTACCAAAACGACCCCAAGGACCGCACCAGCGGTTAAGCCAAAAATGTTTCCAAAATGTTTCTGTTGGACTTGGGATACAAAAGCAATGCCAGCACCGAGTGGGACCGCCACCACTGCAATTGCCAGATAAAATATAAGCATGGTATAATATAACAAAATTCAGATTGTATTGCAATCTAAATTCCGTGCGCGTATTTACCGAAATTTTTGAATTGACGTGTTTATGTATTAATGTTATAATTGTTTTTTATAGTCATGCAAATTGACGCGAACTGTGCCCGAGTCGGGTGTTATTTTTATACTTTGTTATCTGTAAAGGACGAATAAATGTTAGACAAAATTTTTGATCTTATCATCGGCTTTATGCTCAATAGAGATTTGGAAAGGGAGATGGGCGGTCGGCAGAAACTTTTTAAGGGTCGGATCCCTGAGATTCCTTCAAAAATCTTTGATAGAGTTGTTGATTTTATAGTCGGAACCCGCTACTCCTACTACTTGGAGATGCGGCGCAATATGCTTGAGGGTGGTGTTATTGAGATTCCCTCAAATATTTTTGACTGGAAGGCACTTGAACGCACGAGTGGTTATTTGCGTCTTTATATGGAAGACTTTCATAATAAGTTTAAGGAAAGTTATGACGGAAATTTCCCCGTTGAAGATTTTAAAGACTGGTTCCGCTATTTTCATGTCGAACGTCCTGAACAAGAGTCAACGAAAAAATCTGTTTCTGAAGCCTTACTGGCTGACGATTTACCGAGAATTTAAGGTTCATACAGCAAGATGCCGGATTCGGTGAGTGTTTATTCCGGCATCTCGTCGTAAGTCTGTCCGTCCAACTCCCGTCCTGTTTTTGATCTGCGTTTGCCTCCCCATTGCTTGAGTCAGGCTGTCTTTTTCTTCGATATACTTTCTATCACCTTCTCGTCCAAAAATAGACAAAACTGATAATCCCCGCTACAATCATGACGCAATATGTGACGAAATAGAGCCGCACATTAATCAGATACGTTAGAAATTGGATACCCACGAAAACGCCAATAGCAAGCAGGGTACAGATGAAAGGAAGCCAAATCGCTGCAGCTGTCCGTTTTTGGACGAATTCTTCGGCGAGCGGCAAACCCGATTGTGATTTCGGATACAAGATGACGTAATTGAGTAAAATGGTGAATCCCGGTAAGACGTAAAATATGCCTAAAACGCCCCAAATAACGATAGCAATGCCAAGCATCAAGAGCGTACACGGCGTAACGAGGTAAAAGAGAGCCGTCGCTTGTACACCTCGCCACAGATCGTTTGATGCTGTGAAGGGTGCAAGCCTTAACATCCACGCTGCTTTCCAGTGCTCCGAATATCTGACTGGTACGATGAAACTATCGACAGATCCCATACTTATAAAGCAGAACAGCATAGAAAAACCTGGACTGAGTCCGATGGCGTAGGAGGCTTGAATCCATTTCCATTTTAGAAAAAATAGATTATCCTGTGTGGATATAACGATGATTACAAGCATACTCCCAAGGAAAATAAAAAACTGTTGCAGTATTCTCTTATCCCGACATAGATATGCGGTGCTGAGGCAAAGTCCTGCCCGGATCGCGTGGTTTCGGAACATTCTCGCAAATAGCGGCGTTTTCACGCGCACTTCAGACTTTCGTCGACTCTCAGATCCCAATAGATAAGAGAGGTATTCTGAATAACCTCTCGCGATATTCCGAAGCGGCACGAACACCAAAAAGAGCGTTGAAGTAACAGCCAACCCCGCTAAAATTAGAAACTGCGGCTCTATTTCTCCAAGTGCGAGCGAGACTGTCCCTGCAAACCAGCCATTCGGGAGCGCGTAGAACCATTTCAGAACCGAGGTCAATTTATCCTTTGTGAAATCTTCTGGTAACATGCGAGGTGATAATTGAGAGAAAAGAATCCACAGCGTCGGGAAAAGCGCGGGGAATATAAACTGTGCGTATTGCGCGATGTTTCGGAGTCCTTTTTTGCTGTAGAATTTCGTCAAATATCCTGCGAACATCGTCATTACACCGATGGTGAAAAAGCCTGACATGAAAGCAACAAGTAGGTAAATCACAGGAAAAAGGAATCGGAGACTGGAAGATGCCTCTCCACGGAGCCAAATGCCGCCGATCGCAGGTAATAGATTTGAAATCATCAACAACAGAACAGTGTAGGTGAGGACAGGTGTCAGTTTCACGAGAAAATAGGTTCGTGATGACACAGGGGTGTGTGCCACAACCGGATAGTGTGTAGGACTGAGAAGCACATCAAAGTATGGGATCGTCCAGAGTCCTATTACCATCATAGACATGATTATGCCGATAAGTGCGTAAGTGAACACATCCACTCGGAGGATCACCATAACCGCAATGGGTATACTTATAAGAAAACAGAATAGGCAGTTCAAACCCAGGGACAGGTTAACAAAGCGTTTCCCTTTAAGTGCTCGCTTCTGCACCAATTTTTCTGTTTGTAGGAGGTACCTGTATTGGGTTGGTGCGTCGCAGAATCTTTCCACGATTTTCTCAAGCATCTAAGACTCTCTCTCCTTATCAGGACTTACGCATTTTTCCATGATAAGGGATGTCCGACGCATTGCAGGCGGGGTTTCAAACCCTGAAGAAATACGCAGAAACACCCTATCAAAGACCCCTATCAAAGACCCCAAGCAAAAACCCTGCAGTGGGAGCTGCGTAAGTCCTACTTATTTTCTCGTAACAGATAGACAAAACCGATAAGACCGCTTACGACTGTGATGCAATAGAAACCGTAATAAACCCATATATTCAGCAGGTAAGTTAGATATTGGATGCCTACGAAGACTACAACAACAAGCGCGCTACATACGAAAGGGATCCACGCGCCAGTAGCCATCTGTTTTTGGACGAATTCTTCGGCGAGCGGCAGGTTAGACAGCGGTTTTGGGTAAAAGATAATGTAATAGAGTAAAACGGTGAATCCCGGCAGGACGTAAAATATCCCTGAAGCCCCCCAAATAATGGTAGCGAGGCAAAGCGTCAGGAGTGTAACTGGCACAACAACGTAGAGGAAGGCAGTCGCTTGCACACCGCGCCATAAATCAGACGGTGCTGCAACGGGTGCGAGCGTTAATATCCACGATGCTTTCCAGTGTTCTGAGTATCTGACGGGTAAAACCAAACAATTGATAAAACCTGTACCGATGAAGTAGAACATCATGGAAAAACCTGGACTTAATCCGATGGCATAAGCGTCTTGAATCCAGTTGAGAGAAAACAGTTCGTCCTGGGTAAATACCACAGCGATGAAAATGATAGCCCCAAACATACCGAAAAGCTGCCGTAACATGTGCTTATCGCGGCGCATATATGTGGCACTGAGGCAAAGTGCAGCACGGATCGCGTGGTTTCGGAACATTCTCGCAAATAACGGTATTTTCACGCGTAACTCAGATGTCCGACGATCACCGGATTCTAACAAGTAAGAGAGGTATTCCGAATAACTTCTCGCGATACTCCGCAGCGGAACGAACACCAAAAAGAGTGTTGAAACAACAGCCAACCCTGCTAAAATCAGATACTGCCGTTCTGTGGCTCCGAGGGCAAGCGAGACGGCTCCAGCAAACCAGCCGTTTGGAAGCGCGTAGAACCATTTCAGAACCGAGATTGCTTTATCTATTGTGCCATCTGATACTGATCCAGAAAATAAGTGAGGGAGGAGAATCCATAGCATCGGGAAAAGTGTTGGGAATATAAACTGTGCGTATTGTGCGATATTTCGGAGGCTCTTCTTGGTATAAAGTTTCGTTAAATACCCTGCGAAAACCGTCATCACGCCAACCGTAAAGAAGCCCGACATGAAGGCGATCGGCAGATAGGCAAGCGGAAAAAGGTATAGAAGTTGAGAAGACGCCTTAGCGTGAATCCAGATACCAGCGATCGCGGGTGGTAGATTCAAACTGCCCAACAATAGCAGGACGTAAGTGAGGACCTGCGTCAGTTTCACAAGAAAATAGGTTCGTGATGACACAGGCGTGTGTGCCACGATAGAATAGTTTATCGGGCTAAGAAGGATGTCAAAATATGGGATCGTCCAGATGCCTATCATCGCCATAGACATAGTTATCCCGATAAGTGCGTAGGTGAACACATCCAGAGAGAGAAATAGCATGGTGGCGGTCGAAAGTCCTATGAAAAAGAAAAGTGCGCAGGTCAAACCCAGCGACAGGTTGACGAAGCGTTTTCCTTTAAGTGCCCGTTTCTCTACCAATTTCTCTGTATTCAGGAGGTATCTGTACTGCGTTGGAGAGGCACCCAGCATTTCCGTGATTCTCTCAAGCATCTATAATTTCCTCCGCTTTTCTTTTTGAAACAAACATGTAAAACTGATAAGTCCACCGGCGACGATAACAGAATAAAAACCGTAATAAACCGATATATTACTCATGTAAGCGATAAATTGGATCAATACGAAGACTGTGCCAAGGAGGTAACTGATGGGAGCGATCCACCCTACACGACTTAGCCGTTTTTGGACGAGTTCTTCAGCGAGTGGCAAACCCGCGCGCGGTTGGGGAGCGATCCACCCTACACGCCTTAACCGTTTTTGGACGAGTTCTTCAGTGCGTGGCAAACCCGCGCGCGGTTTTGGGTAAAAAATCACGAGATTGAGTAAAATGATTAATACCGGTAGGACGTAAAATATGCCTAAAGTGCCCCAAATCACTGTAGCAATGCAAAGCATAAGGAGTGTACACGGCGCAATAAGATAGAGGCAAGCAGCCGCTTGTACACCTCGCCATAAGTCCCTTGGTGCTGAAAGGGGTGCCAGCATTAGTAGCCACGACGCTTTCCAGTGCTCCGAATACTTGACCAGGAACATGAAACTGAAAACAATGGTGAATCCGATAGTAAAAAACATCGTAGAAAAACCTGGACTGAATCCAATGGGGAAGGAATCACCAACCCACCTCTGATCAAACGATAGAGCAAAAAGAACTGTGAACATAATAGCAGTTCCCAGTGAACTCAAAAAGTTTCCTAATAAGATTCTATCACGACGTATGTACACAAAACTGAGGCAAAGTCCAGCACGAACGGCACGGTTTCGGAACATTCTCGCAAATAGCGGCGTTTTCACGCGGAGTTTAGATGTTTGCTTACTGCCAGATTCCAGCAAGTAAGAGAGATATTCCGAATAACTTTTTGCGATACTCCGAAGCGGAACCATCACGAAAAAGAGCGTCGAAGCGATAGCCAATCCTGCTGAAATCAAGAAATGCCGTTCTATCTGTCCGAGCGCAAGTGCAACTATTCCAGCAAACCAGGCGTTTGGCAGCGCATTGAACCGTTTCAGGATCGAGGTTAGTTTATCTATTAAACCATCTGGTGATAGGTAATAGAGGAGGAGGTACAGCAAAAGGAAGCAGAACGGAACTATAAACTGGACGTATTGCGCGATATTTCGGAAGGTCTTTTTGGTATATAATTTTGTCCAACACCCTGCGAATGTCGCCACCACACCAACTGTGAAGAAACCTGACATAAAGGCGACAGGCAAGTAAACCAGAGGAAAAAAGTATTGGAACTGAGAAGATTCGTGCATGCGAATCCAGATACCACCGATAGCAGGCATCAGATTTAGACAAGCTAATAACAATATTGTATACTTTAGGAGCTGCGTTAGTTTTACGAGAAAGTAGGTTCGCGATGCTACTGGCGTGTGTGCAATGACAGGATAGTTTATCGGACTAAGAAGGATGTTGAAGTATGGGAGCGTCCAACTGACTATCATCATCATAGACCAGGTCATCCCCATAAGTGCATAAGAGAATATGTCTATAGGGGAAAAAAATGGTATAGCCGCAAGTGGGGTGCTGATTATAAAACGGAAAAACCAGCCCGCAGCAAGCGAAAAGTTAGCAAATTTGTTTTCTCCCTCAAGTGCCCGCTTCTCCATTAATTTTTCTGTCTGTAGGAGATGCCTGTACTGGGTTGGTGCGTCGCAGAATCTTTCTACGATTTTTTCAAGCATTCGGGGTGTCCTCCATCACAATCCGAATGACTTCCTCAGTTTTTTCATCGATCCCTGTTGTATCGGTTAGTTGTGTAAAAATCTCATTGAGTGCTGTTTGATTTGTCTGCTCTCGCAACTGCGTCACTGGTGCATCGGCGATAAGTTTCCCTGCATCGATAATCATAATCCGCGGGCAGAGCGTTTCAGCGACTTCGAGAATGTGTGTACAATAGAGAATCGTTTTACCTAAACCGGCTAAACGTTGTAGTAACGTTTTCATGAGGGTTACCGTTCCGACATCCAGATTGGTGAAGGGTTCATCTAAAAACAGGACATCTGGGTTGTGCATCAGGGCAGACATGATGATACACTTCTGACGCATGCCTTGTGAGAAACCGCTGATCCTTTGGTTCGCCTGAGACGACATATCAAACAACGGCGCGAGTTCTGTTATTTTCTGTGCGATGAGGCGTTCTTCTAAATGATAGAGCCTGCCGATTAACTGGAGGTGTTCTACTAAGGTGAGGTGTTCGTAGAGTTGCGCTTCTTCAGGCACGTATCCGATATGCCGTTTTAGTTCGAGCAGCTCGGTTTCGGCATCGTATCCTGCCACAGAGATTTCTCCAGATGTCGGCTGCAGCAAACCGACGAGCATTTTGAGCGTCGTGCTTTTTCCCGCTCCGTTGGGACCGAGATAACCGACAATTTCGCCTTGTTGTACTTCAAAGCTAATGTCGTCAACTGCCGTATTTTGTCCATATCTTTTCGTCAGATGCGAAACTTGTATCATATTTTTGCTTGCCCTCGTAGTTTAGCACTATAGGACTTACGCAATTTGCTGATGAGGACCTACGGTCCGCAAGCCGCTGGCGAGGTTTTAAACCTCGCCAGCAAAAGACACTGCGTAAGTTTTGACTTGGGGATGTTAACGTTTTTATAGAAGACCATGCGACTTTTCATGTCATTTTGTAAAAGGAAACCCACTATAACAGTTAAAGACGCTATTTTGTGAAAGAAAGGGTGCATATTTTCAGACACTTTCTCGGTATTAGTAGATTTCTATTTTAATCTATGATACCATATTTAGACATTTCTATCACCCCGATTTCTTGAGGAAAAGGAGCATATACCATGGAATTCGTCGAGTTGACAGACGCACAACGGCAGGAATTTGAAGAGAACGGATACTTCATCATGCGCTCAGTACTTGACGACGAGATGATAGGTCGTTTAACCGAGGCAGGCGATCGATTAATGGCATCTTTGGATCTCAATGGTGGACATTATGGACATAGGCGAGACGGGTTGGTCCAAGAACCCGCCTTCGCGGAACTTGTATCACAAACGAAAGCGATCCCCTTGGTGATTCAACTTCTTGGTACGAATCTGCACATTACCAATACTGCGCTTCTCTACAAGCATCCGCAGCCACACGAACTCCCAGAGCAGCGTGGGTGGCACCGGGATGCGGGTGTGCATCTGGACCTCGGGCACAAGGATTGCCCGCGCGTTGGATTGAAAGTGGCTTACTGCTTAACGGACTGTGATGTTCCGAATTCTGGTGCGACGCTGTTTATTCCGAAGAGCCATAAGTCCGGGGTGCCCTTAGGGATTCCTGAGGGTGCGATTGATCCGATTGAACCTTACGACGAACCGCTGCTCCGCGCAGGAGACGCGTATTTCTTTGAAAGCCGTATCTACCATACAACCGGACTCAATTTTACCGATAAGACAGCCAAGATTGTCATCTACGGATACCATTACGCCTGGCTCAAGCCGGAAGGGTATTTGATGTATTACAATGACAGACAGCAGCCTGACGAAGCGGTACTGGCAAACGTTGATGATTTGGGGAAACAGTTTCTCGGCGGCGGTGGTGGTGCGGCAGCACAGTGGGCGGCAGCACATAATCTAAACTTAGAGCAGGCACCACACGTCGTCACAATCTGATTGACTTTAACGCTCTTTTCTTAGAATTTGTAGAAGGCACGTGCATTTTCCGCCATGATCTTGCGTTTGAGTGTCGGTGCAAGGTTTTTCGGAAGTGCCTGATCGGGGGAATCGAAGTCCCAGTGTGGGTAGTCGGTTGCGAACATCAATCTATCATCTAAGTTGAGCTGCGCGAGGAGTTGATCGAAGTATTCTTGTTTGGGGGGTTCTTCGATGGGTTGTGTGGTAATCCAGAAGTGTTCTCGGATATATTCAGACGGTAACTTTTTCAGCACTGGCACCTCATCGTGTAACTTCTTCCATGCACGGTCAAGTCGCCACATCAACGGCGGTAGCCAAGCGAATCCGCCTTCAATCAGAGCGAACTTGAGTGTCGGGAATTGTTCAAAGACACCTTCGCAGACGAGGCTGGTTACCTGTGTCTGGAACGCCTGTGTCATCCCCGCGTGGTCTTCGATGTAGTGCGAAGGTCTACCAACAGCGGTAATCGGTCCCACGCCAACACCGGTGAAGTGGATGCCGATCGGGAGGTCGTGCTTCACGGCTGCCTCGTACATTTTCCAGTATTTACGTCGTCCCAGTGGTTCCATCGTCCGCGCAAGTAGTAAGATTTGTACAAACCCCGGATGATCTGCAAGTCGGTTAATCTCGGCGGCGGTGAATTCTGCGTCATCGCATGCGACGATGATTGAAGCGCGGAGTCTCGGTTCTTTTTCCAGCCATTCTTCGATTTGCCAGTCGTTCACGGCAGTTGCCCACGCTGCTGCGAACGCAAGGTTGGGCATCTCACAGACGGGTGTCAAGCAGTTGAGGATGCCGTATTCGATGTTGAATGTGTCCAGTAGTTGCTCGCGTAGGAAGCCGAGGTCGGAACCGGGACGGTGTCCGGAGGGTGTCCATGCATCGTATCTGGCACCGAAGGGATGGGCGCGTGGGATGTATGCACCGACGCGATCGGTTGTGCCGACCATGCCGTGATGCTTGCGCCAACGTTCGGAGAGATAGGGGTATAGCACCGTCTCGGAGGCGAGGGTGTTGTGGATATCGCAGTCGATGACTGGAAGTTTTTGTTGTTCAGGTGTTCTCGTTTTTGACATCTTTATTGTCCTCGCGGCGGGTGTAAAGTCTTTGGATAGTTATATCAAATTCGACATCCTTCCCCTTCTCATCGGCAAGTTTGCGTATGAATTCATCAACATCTCTCTCCAAATAGATGGGAAGATTAAAAACGGCTTTTGGATCGTAGAATTTACCACGTTCTGCTTTTGAAAAGTTATATTCTGCCTTCATCGGTTAAATTCCTCGTATTGTTTAATTTCCCTCCGTGTTGCCTTGCGAGCAGAGATGATACGGATGCTCACATCTGAGTCGTTCGTTTGTTTGAAAGTGTGTACCACGACAAGTAAAACACCATTCCTGTCTAAACTTAAGGTCAGCATCCATTGGATTCACCATTCTCTGTTTATCCCATAAGCATCAAAAATCACATCTGCACCAATTACTGGAAGCCCCTCAACGAGTGCTTGAGCGATTATCAATCGGTCAAACGGATCTCGATGGTGAAAAGGTAAAGTGGTAAGCTTGATTAGGTTATCCACCGTGATGTCTAATATTTCAATACGATTGAAATGGAGTTGTTCCGGAAATAACTTCTCAACCGGTTTGTTTAAAGCGAGTTTCCCTAAACTCACCTTAATGGCTATCTCCCAAAGACTGGCGATGCTGAGAAATTTTCTATTGTCTGGGTTGTCGATTAAGCCTCGTGCTTTGTCACTAAGTTTTTTGTCACCCATAAGAAACCAAATCAGGGTATGCGTATCCAGCAGATATTTCATTCCATATACTCTTTGAAATCTGGAAGTTCATCGTCAAAATCTTCACTGACGCGAATGAGTCCTTTGGCACTTCCAAAGCCAATCTTCAACCAAGGCTCACAGAAAATACTTTTCCACTCGTATTGATAGGTTGGCATCAAAGTATCTATTGATTCAGCATGAAACAGAAAATGGTACTTCACATACGTCTGATCTAACAATTTAATGCAGTCGTCTAACTCCTTGAAAGTGGGTACAACTTTCGGTTTTCGCTTATCCCAGTGCGCAATCCGTTTATCGGCAAACTCTCCGTATGTTTTTACTGCGGATTCAAGTCGCGTCTGATCATCTTTTACCATCTGTGGACAAACGTACCTCCCACTTGCATCTGCATATTGAGCGAAGTCATTCATCTTTATGATTGCCTTCAGTTGGGAGGCATCAGCAATTCCCACTGCTTCAAGATCTGCCTTACCCACTACTTGATCCAAGTCGGCTCCATTAGAATGTGGATAGCGGGAATTGAAGTAGCTGCGGGAGAGTTCTTCAGGATTTTTGGCAATTTCGTCAAGCAATCTTACAAAAGATATGCTATCCTTCTGTAATTTTGTTTGCCGCCGGAGCCCAACTAACGCATGAGAAAGGTAGGTTCTCGCAAGATAGCTATAGAAAGCATTAGGTTTTTGGATACGTGGATTTTCACGGATGAGGTCTTGGACTTCCCAGAAGATGTTTGCATCCGCAACAAGCGCTAGAATCTCGTTGTGAATCGTTTCCATCCATCTGAGCCACTTTTCCAGTTTTTGACTTTTCTCAAATTTCTGATTCATTTCAGTTATCTCCCAAGAACATGTTACGATTCGGTACTGGGTTGATGGGGCGACTATCCCGATAAGTATACCATGAATTTTATGAACTGTCAACCTTAGAATTCGCGTAATCCAGGGTCATTCAATTTTAAGAAATTATTAGGTTTCACGTCTTTTTTCAAGGATCCGGTTCGGTTAGGAAACCGAACCTACCGGGCCTGGGGGTGAAAATTCGATTGAAAAATGGAGAATTGAATGGCTCTGTCTCTCAAAGCAAATACGGATTGGAAAGGGGCTGATCTACGCTCCGTTTATCCCTTGGTACTTAGATTGCACATCCGCTGATTCTTAACGGGTCTTTTTTCAAAGTGTAGGTTTCTGACGCGTCCTCCTGTCAATCTAAACCCTGTGACGTGTCCAGTGTCGTCTTGTGTGAAATGAATCTTTGGGAAAAACCATGTGTTTCCAAGGAAATGACCATCGGTGTAGGTTAGCAGTATGTCATCGTGGCGTATGTGTTGTGCTACAAGCTGATTTCCGTGCACGCGAATGCTATAGGTTGTCTCGAGTTCTTCGGTGTAATAGTCGCCCTCGAATTCTGCCAACTGTTCGGGGGGCAGCGGTTTAGATTTAGTTTCTGTAGTGGGGTCTGCTGTTTTCTCTGGCTCGGATGCTTCTACGGGAGCAAGCGCATCAACAAGATAGAGGTCTGCGACCTTTTCTGCTAAACGGAGCGGGTTAAAGGTATCCAAATTGCATAAGATGACAACACCAAATTTCTGGTCTGGAAAACGGATGAGATGACTCCGAAATCCTCGCCACGATCCGCTATGTCCGACTGTTTGCAACCCTCTGTATTCACCGATGTTCAGTCCGAGGGCATAACTAATTTGCTCTCCGTTGTTAAGCACACCCTGCTGGTGCATCTGCTCAATCACTACCTGTTCACCAATCTGTGTGTTATCAAAATTCAGAATCCATTTCGCCAGGTCTTCCACCGTTGAATAGAGGGAACTTGAACCGAGGGCGGTTGTATTGTTAACGGCGTGCTTAAACGCCCCGTTTTCGACGGCTTGATACGAATATGCTCGGTTTTTCAGAATCATTTGGTGGTCATCGTGAAAATGAGTGTTTGGCATAGCGAGAGGTTTGAAGATGTGAACGTCTGTCCACTCTCTGAACGAATTTCCGGTTACCCTTTCGACGGTTTCTGCGAGTAGATTGTAACCTGTATTGCTGTATAGATACGCCTCCCCCGGCGCAAAATTGAGTGCCTTCTGATGGCGTGCCATTTTCAAGATGTGTTTGAACGAAATCACATCTTCCATTGTGACCCCGGCGATGACAAGGGATTGTACCCAATCTCGGAGTCCGCTGGTGTGATGCAGGAGGTGTCGGATCGTGATTGTGTTGCCGAAATTCGGTAGGTCGGGTAGGTGCACACGGATGTCGTCATCTAACGAAAGTTTTCCTTCGTGTGCTAAGGTAGCGATAGCGAACGCCGCGAATTGCTTGGACACTGAAGCGATGTCGAAGATAGTTGTCGGCGTGATGGGGATGTCGTATTCCAGGTTCGCTGTCCCGTAGCCTTGTGTATAGATGGTTTCGCTGTCTCTGGTAACCGCTAAGGCGGCACCTGGAGTGTCTGGGTTGTTCCATTCTGCGAACAATTGATCGACTTTTGCTTCAAGTGTCTCGTGGGTTGTCATAGCCATTCCTTTTAGTCAGCGGTTTTGAGGTTATTTCCGCAGCACCTCGTACGGGTTTAGCCAGTAGTTGCGTTTAATCATGGATGCAATCTATGATACCACACATCTCGCTGAAAGTTGAGATTTTTTTGACTTTTCTTTATTACGCTGAGACAAAAATATAGGTGCGGTTTTCACCGCACCTGTCAGTTTTTTATAGTAAAATCTGTAATGATCTATACACTAACGGGCTGGCGAGGATACAATCCTCGCCAGCGGGGTGGGGTTTTTGTTCCCCGACAAACTGTAAACATATTTTAAGAGAATTGCTACCTGAGAGATCAAGCATGTAAGCATTGGAGGACTTCCATGTATAGGATATCAGGTAGCGATTGCAGTGGGAGGCCTCGAACCCCCAGCCTCGTGGATATGAACCACGCGAAATACCAATTTTTCTACACTGCGTTCAGTCAATTGCCGATATTTCCGTCTACTGTTTAAGTCGTCCCCATGTGGTGGCGAGTTTTCCTTGTGCTTTAACTGCGAATGCGCCCCCGGTCTCTGCCCCATTTTTACCCACCAGATGGTAGGCGTTGCCTGATGTATCTGAGAATTCCCGTGTCCCGCTCGGTTCATCAAAATTCCACAATGCAACCGTTTTTGCGTCATTCTTGAACTTTGTGCGCGGTGTGAAACTGCGTTTGGCGGTATTGTAACGCGCAACCGTTGAGATGCGGACCTCATCAATATATCCGGCAAAATGACCCCAAAAATGATCGCCGTGAATCTGAGACTGAATTTTCTCTCCAAACCCTCCGATTGTAAAGTCCTGTGGGTGCTCGACGTGTGCGATATCGTCTGCGAGCGTTATTCCTTGCTCTCCGTGTGAAGCGCGCACGAAATCGTTAGCAATAACTGTCGTCTTCTGTCCCTTTCCGCCCTGAAAGGCGACGTGATTCCATTGATTCGGAGAAAGTTCCAGAAAGCCGGATGCCATTGCCCCGCGCCCGACAGCACGAGCCAGGTGCGCTCCACCTATTAGTCTTAAACCTCCGGCGTGACCAAGGTTCCGAAAATATATCCGCACCTGTTGGCTGAGAACTATTGCGTCTATCTGATTAGGCAGCGTGGTTGGATATATCCACGCTTCAAAGGTGAATTCATCTGTGTCTTTTGGTATGAGAAGACCGAAGGTCTCAAAGTCCAAAATGGCGTGATCGTCCACACCATCAAGGGCTAAATAGTTGCCACCGGCAGGTGAAGGTGGTGGCATCGCTTCAGCACGCATCGGCATTAAAACGAGTAGAAAAAGGCAAGCAAAAATTGGCAGATTTCGTAGATTTTTCATTTTCGTAGGTTTCCTTATCAGTAGACAGTGAGCTCCGATGGGGCTCAGGACTGAAAATTCGGGACTGACGACTGGGCAAAAACCCGTGCTGCAAGCGCATACAGCACGGATATTTGTTTAGCGATTCCGCTTAATATCTGCCCAAGTTGTTGTTGCTTTTCCAGTAGGGTTAACTGGAAGGACACCAGCAATCTCCCTAAAGAAACCTTTCTGGTCCTCCGATTTGTCTGGATAGATTTTGCAGACCTTGTGCGTGTTATCGTCAAAGTGTAAGTTGATATAAGCAGCACCACCGGTTTCGCCACATCGGTAAAGAACAACATTGGCACCTTTTTCCAGTTTGACTTCAACGTTATAATTAACTACCTGTGCGCCGCCTGTCCAAGTCGTATTGTTATACCACTTATCCCCATTAATCCAGATTTGGGCATGGTCGTCGTGTGCAGGCGACATCACCGCCTTCATATCTTTAGGCGCAGCAATGACACATATAACGTAGGTATCAATGTTATCAGCAGGTCCCCCTCGGTTCATGTTGTCTTGGCTTGCGGCATCAAGTTCAAAGACTGTCCAATCTCGAGTGCCGCCGTGGTCGCCGCCCCATGCCATCTTAAGAGTTTGGGTTTTCTTTAAGCCTGCAAGGGTTGAGAGTGATAGCTCTGTGAGTCTACCTTTAGTTCCTTCGTCAATAAGGTCTCTCCGCCCTGATTTTTGGAAACCTTCATTGTTTTCATAATTTCCGTCGGGTCCGTACCACTTGGTAATCCAGTTTTTGTTATCAGCGTGGGATTCGTTCAATGCCGCTGCGTCGGGATTTTTGAACCAATCTGCCTCTTTTAAAGGCCCATCGTCAACGTTCGCTTCTCCTTGCGCAAATGCAAAATGTGAAGTTCCAATAACCAATGTAAAAACAATGACTATCGTAAGTATGAGTTGGTAAAACTTTTTCATTAAAATTCGCCTCCTTATGGACGATGAAAATGCGAAAGTAGATTTTGGGAATCCGCGTGTTAGGTCAGAAAGTTAAGTAGGCCGGAATCTAATTTCAGTTAATCCGAAAACTGAATGTCTCTGGATTCCAACTTGATTTGACCCCATGTCGTGGTTAGAGAAGTGTTAGCCGGACTGAGTAACAATTTACAGTTAATAAACATAAAACATTCCTTTTGCAAACACTATTATTAGGCACATGTCTGCCGCTATTTCTTTTTATTCGCTTCAAGCGAGATGTAAAACAGTCCTCTCTCTTCCGCACTACTAATCATATCGGTAGCACTATAGAGTTTATCGTTAGCGATGACAAGATCACTGATTACATTTGGCACTTCTGAAGAAATCTGTTCCCACCGCGTGTGGGTATTCAAACGATACCCTCCAGCATCGCCAGCCCCATAAACCGTTGTGCCATCCACAGCCAATTTGTCTATGATGATGCGTGTGCCTATTCGATCCGTAAGCACGCGCCAGTTTTCCCCAGTTTGCGAAGCCATGACCCCATTATCTGTTGCGACGTAAACCGATGCGCCTGCAAAGACGATATCTTTGAAGTGCGTGAAGCGGAGCGGCAAGGTTGGTGTAATATTTCTCCAACTCTCCCCTTCATCAAGCGATTGAAACAACTGCCCATCCCATTTGCCTGCGTAGACGGTTTCTCCGAAAACCGCTAATTTGAACACCTCAATGGACGCGCCATAATATAGCGGATGATCCTCTACCAATCCAGTGCTTGTCCATTCTGGATCACCGAGTTTCCATTTGAAAAGTTCTCCGAGATATTCTACATAAAAGGTATCACGACTCGCCGCAGCCGTCTCAGTTCTCAGACGAGATACATGAAGAACCTCTCGTTCTTTTGACTTATATTTTTTAAAAGCAAGTTTCTCGCGATCAAAAATTGGGACACCTTGAATGGGAATGAGCTTATCACTGTCGGTAGATAAACGGCAAATTCTCACATTGCCTCCTGAACATGAAAGCGAGTAAAGCATGTTGCCAACAACGATCAGTTTTGCATCAGCTTTCACACTGGTACTGGAGTTATTGGATCCATCTTTCTGCCCATCCGTCGGCACTTTTTTCCAGGACCCGCCCGCATCCGTTGATTGATAAACGTCATAGCCAGTATGGGTGTATAATCTATTATCAAGCGCGACCAAATCGGTTATCAGTGTTCCCCTTATCCCGTTCATAAATAGGTGCCATGATTCACCACCGTCAGTCGTGCGATGAATGCTGGATACATCGGCTTTGTAACACGTTTTCTCGTTTACGATCACAGATGGCAGGCGGATATTGCTCAAAAAATTCCAGTCATCTTTGAGTTTTGTAAGTTTTGTCCAAGTCTGTCCACCGTCAGTTGAACGAGATTGTGTGAGACTCAATGCCAAGAGCGTTTTATCAGCTGCTAAAACCGTTATACCTGCCAGTATACCGCTGGGGAGGTTTTGATTTTCACGCCATATTTCAGTCCACGACGCGCCCAAGTCAGCCGAATGGAAAATTTTGACAAAATCTGACGTATTATTCCACATGACCTCTTTTATTTCATCTGGCGTTAATCTCACCAAAAACTCGTGTCCTATTCCAGCATAGAGATTATTCCCTGAGACTGTCAAGGAACAGATGGCACCGGATGTATCCAATGGCAATTTTTCCCAGAGGTCTGAATCGAGACGATAAAGACCGTTCCCTGTCCCCGCAAAAACTGTTTTTCCAACAGCAGCCATTGCGGAAATCTTTTCGGAAACCGTCAGTCCGTCGTTAAGAGGGTGCCATAGTGCACCACCGTTTGTGGATCGGAAAATCCCTTTATCTCTAAGTGCGAGATACATCGTAATAGGCACTTGTGAACTGGACGCTTCTTCGGCATCTGTAATGACGAGTTCAACAGCATCTCCCTTGGGTCGGGGCCCCAGTGTCCTCCATGTCTCACCTCTATTATCTGAAGCAAATATCTCGTTAGTCGAAACAATGTAAAGTCTACCGCTATGCGCTGCCATCGGCATCAAAGATTCACCAATTGGGACACTCGTGTTGACGCGTATCCACGCGGTTGCATCCGTTGTTAATCTATATATTCCTGTTTGTGTAACGGCATAGACAGTCCCTTCAGACGTAGCAAAAATATTGCGGACAGGTCCTGCTGGCGGTCCGTTTCCTTGTGCCCATTGTGCAGTAGCAAACTTGGCGGCATTTTCCGATGTAACAGATGTTGAGGTGACATTAGAGACTTGGGTGCCGACTCTACTAATTTTACCGGGACTGGTATCGCGTCCGACCTCGTTTCGCACAGCGGGTTTTGTTGGTACATCAAGGATAATGGGTGCATCGACGATTTCGATCGTGGGTTCAGATCGCGCCTCGAAACTATACGGCTTCTGGAAACGGGTGAGGTATTGTTCACTTGCGCCGAGCAGCAAGGCGATCAAAACTGCGGCCGCTCCTACAGCCATCCATGGGAGGAACGGTTTAGAAGCCGGAGCCGGTGTAGGGGTCATGTCAGCGATTTGTCGCATGACGTTCTGGCTTAAACTTGCCGGTATTTGTATGCCACCGAGAACTTCCTGAATTAACACCTCTTGCTGTTCTTTTAAACGCTTGCGCGCTCGCTGAAGCCGGCTTGTAATGGTGTGTACGGACACGCCTAAAAATTTACTAATCTCTTTGGTCGTCATTTTACCGAGATAATAGAGCGTCACGACGGTGCGTTCGCTCTCCGGGAGTTTCGCGAGCAGTTTTTTGACGAGTTCATGGCGCTGCTCAGTGTGCTCTGTTTCTCGCTGTTCCGTTACGTGATGTGCATAAGAGGCTCTCTCGATTTCTTCCACAGGTGTGTCCTCCAGCGATTGCATGACCTTTTTATTCTTTTCCAGCCATTTAAGGCAGAGTCGATTGGCGATGACATACATCCATCCTGAGAGTTGATTGGGATTCCTTAGCTGCGAGAGGTTTTTGTATACTTGGAGGAAAGTGTCTTGGGTAATCTCTTCAGCGATGTGAAAATCCCCAATCTTCCGCCACACAAGGGCATGAATACTATTTTGATGTTTTTGAACTAAGGCTTCAAACGCTGTATCGTCGCCTGATAAAATTCTATGAATGAGTTGAATATCGTCTTCTCTTTCCATCAGGATACTCCATGATTATAGTAAAATGAGCAGGTTTCGTTTTTAAAGTGCCTTCAAAACTCCAAAACTCACTATTCGGACTTCATTTGCCCCCATGTCGTTGTTATGGAAGTGTTACTTGGATTGACAGCAAGCGCGCGACTGGTAACGGCACCGTTCATGCCAATTAATGTATACCCATTCCCCGATGTATCTTCAAAGCGATCTGTTCCTTCCTTCTCATTAAAATTCCAGAGTGCCAACGTGTGCCTATCGGCAACAAAATGGTGTGGCGGTTCAAAAGGCAAGGTACCCCCTTCGGCGGGTAAATCATACCGAGCGATATTTGAAAACCTTATCGCATCAATTTCGCCATGAAAGTAAGGTATATGTTGGACTAATTCTTTTTTCGCAAAGCCGCCCACACAGAAATTTTTAAACCACTCAGGGAAACGCAGATCCCCTTCTATTACGTTCAGAAAGTCCTCTTTCTGTCCTCGAACAATTCGATCGTTGTATGCTAAATGCAACGTGCTATCCTTGAAGATGATTGCCATATAGTTCCATTGATCCTTTTTGATGGGAGCATCACTAACTCTGACACCGTGTGCGCCTGCGCCTTCAAGATATGCTGAACCATAGGAACACACTTCATCCTTCTCACCGAGCGGAACTCTCCTACACTTATTATCCGGTTGCAATCCGAAGCGAACTTGCTGACTGAGAATAATATTTAACGTCCCTGGCTCCGGTCCAACATCAGCTTTCGGATAGAACCATACCTCAGCCGTAAACGCATCGGTGTTTCTTGGGAAAATATAGCCGTGTTTGGCGAATGAGAAGATCGCATAGTCATCCTCACCATCAAGCACCAAAACACTCCCCGAAGGCTGGAAAGAAAATACTGGCAGAACTAAGTTCAGCAATAGCACCGTACTGAGTAGGCACTTATAGTAAAATCCGAAAATATGTTTACACTTCGCGGTAGGATCCCACATTGCATCTTCGTAGGGGCTGGGTGACCCAGCCCCTACGCGCCTACTATACGTGCGAATAATTATGGGATTTACTATATAATTAATAAACATCAGAAATCCTCTTTCTCTGGTTATTGTATTAGCATTTATAATTAAAGATACGTTTTTCGGGTAGAAAACGTGCATAATGGAAAAATAAGTGAGATAAGGGCGACATGTGCACGGACACTGACGATTAGGTGACTTCCGTATTTCCCTTTAGAAGCGATAGAATTCCCGTGCGTTTTCGGACAAGATTTTGCGGGTCAGTAATTGGGGCAGCTGCGCTGGAAACGCCTCTTCGGGGGAATCGAAATGCCAGTGTGGGTAGTCGCTGGAGAACATTAACATATCCTCTGAATCGAGCTGCCCGACAATCTGCAGGAGTTCAGCTGCAGTGGGTGGTGCGTCAATCGGTTGGAGCGTCATGCGGATATGTTCTCGGATATATGCCGATGGCGGTCGCTTGACCCAAGGTGTCAAATTTCGTAAACCGCGCCATTCTTTATCGAACCGCCACATCAGCGACGGCATCCATGTGACACCCGTTTCTATGAGCGCGACGCGTAAGTCGGGGAACTTGTCAAAAACTCCCTCGGATACAAGACTCAGCACCTGTGCCTGAAATACTTGCGACATGCCGACGTATTCCTCCAAATAGGTTGAGGGCCATCCTACGGATGTTGGTGGGAGTCCGGGTGCGCCGCCGTAATGGATACCGACGACGAGTTGATGGCGTACGGCTGCATCATAAATCGGATGATAGCGTCTATTGCCGTAAGGTGCTTGCGATCGGGCAGGTAGCATTACCTGTACAAACCCTGGATGTCCTCCCAAGCGTTCAATTTCCCGCGCTGCGAGTTCGGGGTTTTGGCTTGGCACAATCAGTGAGGCACGTAAGCGTGGTTCGGGCTTGAGCCAATGCTCAATCTGCCAGTCGTTGACTGCCGAGGCGAGTGCTGCTGCAAGGTCTTCGTTGTGGACGCTCTGCACGCGATACCCACAGGTGAGTATCCCGTATTCGACCTCCCAGAAATCAAGTGCGTGCTTGCGTAGGCGTGCTAAATCGGAGGCAGGACGGTCTTCCGACGGATGTTTAATTTCTGGGCGCGTTGAGGTCGGTACACCCTCTGGATAGTCGTTTGCATCGGGTCCGGGGAAGCCGGATTCTTCGCAATAGTCGCACCAGTAATCGGGTAGGTACGGATAGAGCATTTGGTGTGAGGGTAGCCGGTTGTGAAGGTCGCAGTCGATGATAGGCATACCCGCCTGAACGAAACTCGGTTTGCCGTTCTGTGTTCCCATATATTTCCTCTTGTGTTTATGATTAATAAGACTTATGCAAATTTATCAGACGCTCTTAACCCCCTAAATCCCCTTATCAGGGGGACTTTAAATTTATTGTGCGCCGCCGTACGTATGCCAAAAGAGTATCGGTTCGTCGCTGTGCCTTCGCGCGTTTACGTAGTGGATAAGGCCTGCGAATGCCTTTCCGGTGTAGGTATTTTCAAGCGTAATACTTTCATGTTCTGCCATTATCGCGACTGCGTGCTTACCCGCTTCCGTTGGGATTGCGTATCCTTCACCAAAATCGCCGTGCCAGAGTTCAATGTCGCTTGGGTTAATATTGTCGGCCTCTACTGCTCCGATAAGACGCAAGATGCGCTGCACCATTCGAGAGATTGTCCACGTGTTTGCCACTACCAGATCAGCAACACGAATACCAACAACATGGGATCGCAACCCCGCAAGCCTGACCCCAACTTCTAAGCCTGCCATAGTGCCGCAGGTCCCTACCGGTACAAAAATGAATCGTGGTTCTGGGAGGATGCCCCCCTCAATCTGTGCTTTCAGTTCTGAGACTGCTTTCACGTAACCAACAGAGCCGAGCGGCGACGAACCCCCCGCTGGAATGAAATAGCGTTCCTCTCCAATGCCGAAAGCCGTTTTTATTTGTTCATAGGCGTAACGGGCAAACATTGTCTCCATACGTTTAACCTCGTGAATCTGATCAGCATGTTCACAAATGGTGCGATAGTTTGTTTCGGAATACTCGGTAGGCGGTTGTTTGAAGAGCAGGCATTGGACTCGGAATCCGGATGCTTTGCCATAGACTGCCGTTGCCCGAACGTGGTTAGAGCCTGTTGGACCGATTGTGAAGAGTGTTTTTTTCTTTTCGCCATCAGGGTGTGCTGCTGCGAACATGTACTCCAGTTTTCGGACCTTATTGCCGCCACCTAAGGGACCGCTCAGATCATCTCGTTTTATCCAGAGTGATTTGAAACCGAGGGCATGCTCAAGATTTGAGAGACGCTGCACGGGGGTCGGGAAGTTTCCGAGTGGAAGGAAGGGAATGGAAGATTGGATGGGTGGAAGATTGGATGGGAGACTTTCCTTCCATCCATCCATCCTCTTATCTTTCCTGTCTCTTTCTTCCAAGATGCCAGTTTTCCGGTCTTTTTTTTCCATCCTTCCATCCTTCCAGAACGAAAACACTACACAATATCACTTTCGATTATTTGGCTTGCGACATGTTCGGCAAGCGCGGCAATGGTTAACGTTGGTGGCACGCCGATAGAGGTCGGAAAGAGGCTCGCATCGGCGACAAACAAGCCCTCCACGGCGTGGGATTCCCCTGAAAACTTGACGACGCTTCGGTTCGAGTATTCACCCATTCGGAGTGTGCCTTGCGGATGGCTGGAAGCGAGCATGATGTCATTTGGAACGATACCGCGTTGCCGTACAATCTCAAGATCCGACTCCGTTTTGATAGGGAAGTGTTGTGTGTAGGGCATCACAATCTCTGTCGCGCCTGCTGTGAAGAGTAGACGAGCGGCGTTAATCGCGCCTTCTACTAACATCCTTTTATCTGACCGTCGGAGCCGGTATGCGATGTTTGGCTCGCCTTTGTGATTGACTGAGACTTGTCCCCTTGTTCGGTCGTGTAAGAGGACGAGGAGTGCTGCGATGTGGCGGTAGCGTTCCATCAGTTCCCGATGATCCTCACCGAATCCGGGTAAACTTGCGGCGACTATCATCTGTGAACCGAAAGCAGGCATGAGTAGGTAGCCTCTGCCCGGTGCCTTTTCCATGTCAAGAAACTCATCAATATAGTAGCTTTGCGGGATGCCGAGGTGTCCGTCAATGGTTTCGTTGAAAACCCCACCGACAAAAACAGCCGGATGTAAGTGAAGATTTCTTCCTACCCATCGGTTTGTGTTCGGCAGCCTGCTTTTTAACCAGAGTTGTGGTGAGTTGATGGCACCCGCGGCGAGAACCACCACCTTGCTTTGAACGGACAAATTACCTGATGGCAGTTGCGCAGAAACACCAACGACCCTCCCTTTTTCGGTATGGATTTTCTCAGCTGTGCAGTTGCTGTAGAGTTGCGCGCCTGCAGCGAGTGCCAAAGGGATATACGTAACCGCCATACTCTGTTTGCCACTTCTTGTTGGATTGTCCAGCGTTGATTTCGAGAGTGGGCATCCGAAAAGGCACTGCGATCCGCACGTAGGGCATGCAGCCCGATTGTGCTTTTGGACAACACCGTGCCATTTCATCAATTCGCATCCGCGGCGGATAACAGCGTTTAATCGGTTTACGTCTGTCTCTTGTATCTGTGTAACGCCGAGGGTCTGCTCTACACGTTTAAAGTTTGCGGAGAGGTCTGGAACCCCCCATCTGTCCAGTAGTACCTGTGGTGGACGGACAGCGTAGCAGAGGTTATGTACAGTTGAACCCCCGACACCTCTGCCTTGCGAGATAACAATCGCACCGTCGCGTGTGCGCCGTAAGCCACTATCCCAAAAAAGCCGACGCAGCATCTCCGGTTCGTAGCTGCCGAAGGTACTCGGATCGTGATTTTCTCCTGCCTCTAAGATAACCACCGATAATCCTGCCTCAGCGAGTTCCTTTGCGACGACTGCACCGCCGGCACCAGAGCCGATAACGCACACATCGGCATGTTCTTGCTGTTGCTGCTGCGAGGCACCGGAATTGTTGGTGGCACTTGAGGACTGAGATTGTGAGTTGTTCATAGTGTTATGTGTACTCGTAATCTGAAACTTACTTTGTCAGAGAGCGATAGCGTTGATATGCCTGTTTTGCTTTCGCCTCTTCGCCGATTTCTCGGTAGGCGTTTGCTAAATTACGATAAAATTGCGGGTTTGTTGTGTTAAGACGTATAGCCGTTTCAAATTGCGTAATCGCCTGTCGAGGTTTTTTCAGCATCATATAGGCGATACCGAGGCTATTCCGATATACTGCACTTTCTGGATGTGCTTCAACAAGGTTGCCATATACCTCAAGTGCGTCCGCGTAAGATTCCGTTTGAAGATAGGTATAGCCGAGCAGTTCAGATGCCTTTTCGTCGTGCGGCGAGATGGTCAGACACGCTTTGAGTTCTGCAATAGCGGGTTCCCATTCTGTTCGCTTGATGTACAACTCAGTGAGTTGATAACGGGGTTGTAGGCGTTGCGGGTTGTCGAGAATCAGACGTTGTAATGTCGCTAATTGTTCCTCTTCGCGGGTGAGTTTCTCGAATGTGCGGAGCGCAGCGCGCCCTTCAGCGATTTTTCCGGTGCGTAGATAACAGTTCCCGATATTAAAATGTGCTTTCGCGTGTCGGCTTTGACGTTTAATCACTGCCGCAAAGTGTGGTATCGCTTGCCTGAAATCCTCTGCTTGAAAGTAAGCGAGACCGAGAAGATAGCGTGCTTCGATGTCCTGTTGTGCTTGTTTAAGGTGATGGATCGCTGCATCGGTTCGGTCCTGACGGAGGTAAGCGGTGCCTAAGCGTCTGCGGGCGCGAGAAAGGTCGGGTTGCAGTTGTAAAGCGCGTTGCAGCGGTTCAACAGCATCTTTCGCGTTTGCCATACCGATCAGATAAGCCTCACCGAGACAGACGTAGGCGTCCGCGAAATCAGGCGCGAGTTTGATTGCGGTTTGGAGCGCGTGAATCGCGGGTTTCCATTGCGAGCGTTTACCGTAAAGAACACCGAGTTGGTAGTGTGCCTTCGCGTGTGATGCGTCGAGCTTTATGACTTGCTGGAAGGCTGCGAGCGCCGTACGATCATCTTTCCGGGTGAGTGCTTGCAAACCCCTCTGATACACGCGTGCTATTTCAGTAGATATATGTTGTTCTGCTGGCGCGAGACACACTACGGATAAGAAAATGAATAGAAAAGCGCAGAAGAAGAGGTATGTTTTCATTATTCTGTTAATCTGTAGACACGATTTTGCATTTATGATAGCATACTTTTACGTATCTATCAAGCCTCTATCAGGACGTGGCTTGCGAATCCATCTATGAAAAGAGTTTTCTTAAAAACGGTCTAAAGAAAACGCAGCCCGTAACGTAGTGGAGGGCGGATATACGTAAAGGCACGTCAAACCTGAAACTTACCTCACCGAACCACAAGGAAAATTAAAAAAATGGAATTTGTTCAGTTGACAGATGCCCAACGCGATGAATTTGATGAGAACGGTTACCTTATCGTGCGTTCTGCAATTGATAGCGAGATGATTGGTCGCTTGACTGAAGCCGGCGATCGGCTCATGGAATCGTTTGAATATCACAACTATTACGCGCATCGGCGGGACGGATTGGTGCAAGAGCCTGCATTTGCTGATCTTGCGACGCAGTCGAAAGCAGTGCCGCTGATTCTTCAACTGCTCGGTACAAATATTCATATTACCAATACTGCGCTGATTTATAAACATCCGCAAGCACCTGAGAAGCCGGACAACCGTAACTGGCACCGGGATGTCGGTGTGCATTTAGATGTCGGGCACGAAGGGTGTCCACGCGTCGGTTTGAAGGTCGGTTATTGCTTAACGGATTTCAGTGTGCCGAACTCAGGTGCGACGTGGTTCGTTCGGGAAAGCCACAAGTCGGGTGAACCGCTGTGTATCCAAGAAGGTGAAGTTGATCCGCCTGTGTATGATGAACCGCTGCTCCAAGCAGGTGATGCGTTTCTGTTTGAGAGTCGTATCTATCATGCTGCAGGGTTGAATTTTAGGGAAAACGTGTCTAAAGTGGTCATCTACGGATACCATTATCGCTGGATCAAACCTGATTATTATCTACGGTATTACAACGACAGTTTGCAGCCGGATGACTCGCTGGTGGAAAATTTGGACGATCTCGGCAGGCAGTTTCTGGGTGCCGCTACGGATACACAGGGTAGGCGCGACCCGAACGGTGTTCACTGGGCTGGTACAGAATGGGCAACGGCGCACAACCTGAATTTAGAACAAGCCCCACAAGTGGTGACCGTTTAAATTAAAATGCGTGAAGAAGGAGCGAAAATGGCTAAGGTTAAAGAAGTTAAGGGAGGTTCGGCGGGACGTTCTTCATGGGAGATTTAGTGGGTGCCCTTTATGAACCGCTTCAGATTTGATGCGATAGCATTCTTCAAGGATCGGATTCGTGTAAGTTTCAGGGTCGAAATCTGGGTGTTTTTCAGGTGTTTCTTTCTCTTTCATCTGAGTGTCCTCCATTAGTTTTGCCGGAGTTCCATTCGTGTTTAGTCGTCGCCATCAGATTTTTCTATCGGTATACGTTTCGATGGATCATAGTACGAGACATATTTTACACCGTTACGTTTGCCTTCTTCCTCCATTGCTTTCAGATACGCGTAAAGTTCGCCCGGTTTCTTGAATTGTGCGCTGATTTCTGCTTTGATGCGATAGCATTCTTCGAGGATAGGATCTGTATACGTTTCGGGATCGTACTCTGGGTGTTTTTCTGGAGATTCTTTCATCTGAGTGTCCTCCATTAGTTGTATAGGTGTGCAGATGGTTGTTGGTTGAAATCCTGCTTCTCGACAAACCTGATTAATATGTTCACTTTTGTTTTCATTTACAATGTGCTTGTGGTTCCACGATACCAAGTATTCAACACTGTGTACTGTTGCAATAGCAATATGCTGTGCATCCGGTTCAGAATTCCATGGGATTGCACCAGTATCTAATAGTTTCTGTACAAGCCCATCTACCTCTGGTAATACTGCTAATACTGTTAGAGATGATACCACTGCAAGCCGTTGCCGTGCTGCGGTTAGATTACCTTTCTGGATTTCAGCGCGAACTATTTCTGAAATAACGAACTCAAATTTATCGGCATAGTCTTCCCACAGCTGCTGACTTGCTCTCTGCCGGGATGCTAAGATTGGATTGCTACTGGGTCTCGCTACCAAGTAACTAACAACGGTTGACTCAAGATAAACTCGCGGTTTTATTGTTACATATTTTAACATGAAAAATGACTTCTTTCAAATCGAATCCTCTCCATCCGTCAGCCATGCCAAATCGAACTTGGCAAACGATAGCGTTTCGTAAGCACCATTCTCACCGCGTTCATAGAGACAACAGATATTCATATCCGAATCAATACAGAGATCCGAATACGCCGCGGGACCGGCGTGTAGGACCTTGCCCCTGCTCCAACTTTGACATTCATCATAACTGATGCGGATCGTCATCCGTTCACGGCTCTCACTGGCGGGGTTGGAGAACAGGATCCGGTTCTTATCGTGCTGATTCTCATCTGTATACCGCACCATGCTCGCCTGACAAATCGGTTCAACAAGGTCTTCCTCGTAACCGAATTCCGTGAACGTATCGCCGCTGTTGCTGCTTCGCGCATAGGCGCGCCGCTTCGGTGCGACATAGTTCCGACAGTTGAAATAGAGTCCACCGTCCACCGTTTCGACGACAACGGATTCATTGGTTCCGGGTTGTGCTTTGCCTGCTATCTGCCATGTTTCACCGCGGTCATCGCTGACAATTAGATGTGAATAGCCGTATTGCGCGTAGTCCCGCTCGTTTCCAAGCACATGGTCACACGGGATCACCAATCTACCGTTTGCAAGTTGAATTCCGTGGCAGGGACCGGTTGCGTACCACGTCCATGCCTCGTCTTTCGTCGTCGCTGTGATTTCTTTCGGTTCTGCCCAAGTTTCGCCGTCGTCGGTGCTGGCGGTTACCCAGACGGTGCGCGGTGCTTCTCCTGCAACAATCTTCCCTTCCGCGCCGTCCGCGAGATTCTTGCAGAAAAGGAGCCAGATTGTGCCTGAATCACGATCAACGACTGGCGCGGGGTTACCGTCCGTATCAGTGCCTGTAGAGACCGCGATTTGCATCGGTTGCCAACTCTCGCCGTTGTCAAAACTCCGTTTCAAGACAATATCAATATCGCCTGAATCGCCGCCACCGTGCCGTCGCCCTTCACAGAATGCCAACAGCGTTCCTTTATTTGATCGAACAAGCGCAGGGATTCGGAACGTGTGGTATCCTTCCGTCCCTGCTGCAAAAAGTGGACGCTCTGTTTTGTGCATGCTTATAGCCTCCCGTGAATAGGGACGGCTGTTAACCGACAACCGTCCCCACCGCGATTATTATTTCGTTCTTTTAATCCGCGCCCATGTTGTTGTGAGTTTTCCAGTCGGTTGGACCGGTGCCGGGTCATCCATTATGAATTCATCGGGGTCTTTCTGATGATCAGAGAGTCGGAGTCCGTCAACGACGCAATTCGTTGGAAATTTCGGATCGGGTGGGGAAGCGTTGTTAACTTCAAAAGTTTCCGCGAATACAGTGGGTCCTTTTTTGAAATCAGCCTCGCCTTCAAGTTTACCGTCTAAGTAGAGTTTCAAGCCATCGGGTCCCCATGTCCCTGCCATGTGATGATGGTCACCCTTTTTCCAGTTGAGTGCGGCACTATTGGCGTTGTGCCAGGACCCCGCGCTTTTAATCCGCATCTGTGCGATCCCGCCGTTGTTGAACTGTAGAAATACTGCGTCTGTACCGCGTTTGTAAGTCATGAACGCGAAAAGTTCACCGTTGATTTCGCTGGCATCAAGCCCCATGGTTATCCATAATTCAACGGTCCCTTCATCGAGGTTGACGAACCGATCTTCTACGGGGAAGTGGATAACGTCGCCAACTTCTTTGCTGACAAAACCGTTTCCAAATTTACCCGGCTCGAAACTACCACCATCAACGGTGCCACCCTCTTTTTCGACTTCCGCTTTGCTCTCCAATGCAGAGAAGAAGGTCTCTTCTGCTGTAGCGACTGAGACACAAAGCAACATAATCGTTAATAGACATAAGGTTTTCATGAAAGATTCTCCTATTTCTGTTAGATTGTGGCGGTAAGCACTCGCCTCCTCCACAGACTATGAACCAAACGATGTAGCGTGGTCTATAGTAAAGTTTAGAATTAGGGTTTAACGTGCGGATCTCTACTAACGCTCCTCCGGGAGCACCGCATCGTGTTCCAAAATCGGACAGAGGTCACAGAGTTGGTCAGCGCAATAGTTTTTGTAGAGACGGATGACCCCTTGCTCAATTTTAGCTGTCGGTTTCAGATGACGCATCTGCTGCGTCTCATTGAAAACCTGCTCACCTATCTTACGTGTAATCTTGTTTCCCTTGGATTTGTGCCCAGCACTATAGAGTCGTAGGATCGCGTCTTGCAGTTGCTGGCTCTCCGCTTCAACTGCCCAAATATAGGCGATAGGTAAGATTTTATTGATGATAATATCTATGGCGCGATCGTTCCCAATCAAGCCTGCTTTTTGGGTGCCGCCTGTCCCGAAGTTAGAATGTGTTTCCCAGTAGCCGGTAGGTTCAAGCATTAGCAGGGTCCCAAGCTCTTTTTCAATCGCTCTGAGTGCCTTTGGTGTATCTGCGGTTACTGCTTTTTCACATGTCGGTAGGAAGTACATCATCAAGCTGCCTTGGCAATGATGAATTAACTGGCTCATCGCGGCAATACGTCGAGTCGGGGAATTCAGAGGTCTCCCCGTAAAACGCCAGCGCGCTGCTGTCATGCGTGGCGGCAGTTCCGCGTATTTCGAGGCACGCCACAACTCTTCTAATGCGACGATGCTCGGATCATCTGTCGCTTCTGGGGGTAAAGGTTTTTCCCGCTGTGATGGCAAAAGTCCAGCAACGCCAAAGAGTGTTGCTTGAATTTCCAACTCCGATTTCTGATCAAGGTCAGCAAAAGGGACATGCTGTGCCAGTTCGCGCAAAGCCTTGCTGTTGCGTTCATATCCGAGTGCCTCCATGATGCCTTCATAGAGGAGTTGCTCGAAATCGAGGCGTGTCCTTAACAGACGCATTGACTCCGTCTTTTCTAAAAACCGTTCGCGTCCGAGGGATTCAAAAACGCCTTTTAGGACTTCTATATTCAGCGGCTTTCCCGTTATTCGGCAGAAGCCCTCGGCTGTTGTGTCTTTGGTATGATCATACAGATCGCCTGTATCTACAGCAACCCATTTCAGCAATTCCACAGTTGGCACACGTTTTCCGTTCTGAAGCCGTGTCCGTAGATTGAAATCATCATTAAAAAGTACTGCGTGTACAATCACCCGATTATACCTGGAATTGAGATGATGCTTATGTGCGTACCACTCTGAGGACCGGACATGAATTTCGACATCACCGACATGAAGTTTACCATCAATGTCAATTTCGGCGTGCATAAAATCGGGACCTTCATTATGGTTCAAGATGCCAGGCTTTAGGACGCGAATTACGCGTCTATCAATTGCCGCCATGTTCGTGTCAAAGAAGTGTTGCTCATGCCACCATTTCTGGACTAATGCCTCATCAATTTTATCCAAATCTGGATGATAGGTCTCGTTAATCTCTCTGAACAGTTTAGCGGCATAGGCAATGTTGGTTATATCGCTTATATGTGCTTCCATCTGCTTTGTTTTACTTTGCTCCGTGGATTTCGTTCAATAGTGCCTGTGTTGCGACAGTTGGTTCGAGATGTGCACAAACAGCAGAGATTACGGCGATGCCGTGCGCGCCTGCCCGAATGACGTCACCTGCGGTCTGAATGCCGATGCCGCCAATGGCGATAACCGGGCACGCTGCGATGTCGCACATCCGGCGAAGTCGTTCCAATCCTTTAGGCATTTCCGCATTTGGCTTTGAAGAGGTGCCGTAGATTGGACCGAACCCGATATAGTCAGCACCTTCTGTAATTGCTTCGAGTATCTTCTCTTCGGTTCTCGCGGATGCGCCAATGATGGCATTTGTTGAGAGCAGCTGCCTTCCGATGGAGACAGGCATATCGTCTTGTCCGAAGTGTGCCCCTGTTGCCCTGACAGCGAGTGCGATATCTGCCCTATCATTTACAATCAACGGCACCTTGTGCTGCGCACATACCGTCTGCATACCTTGTGCTATCGCTATCAATTCGCGCGTCGTTCCGTGTTTCTGTCGGAATTGCAGTGTATCTGCGCCGCCTTCGATTGCGAGTTCCGCGAGTTCAGCGTGCGTGAATCGTGATTGTAGTGCGGTATCCGTGATAACGTGAAGAACACCTATATTTTTCATGTTGGCATGTCACTCAAGATGTGATAAATTATAACCATCGGTTGTTAGAGGAAATAGTTATCAGTTTCCAGTTATAGTAAAATCGGAAAATATCTTTACACTTCGCCCCCTCGTAGGGCTGGGTGACCCTATAAGAAACACCCAAGCAAAAACCCCCTACGAACCACCGTATGTGCAAATAATTATGGGATCTACTATAAGAGACCACTTGCGGCAGGCACAAACTTTGTTACTACCACAAGAGCGCAAGTGACAACTGACAACCTCTAATTTAGTATATCACATATAGGAGATGCTTTGTGAATAATTTGTTGTTTCAGCCTGGAGATAAGGTGCTTTTTATTGGGGATAGTATAACGGATTGCGGACGTAGAGACGCTCACGCGCCTTTGGGACACGGCTATGTCCGCAAAATAACGGAACTCATCACGGCTAAATACCCGGAACGTGACATCACTTATGTCAATAAAGGCATCGGTGGCGATATCGTTGAGGGTTTAGAAAATCGGTGGGACACCGATGTAATTGCCGAAAAACCGACATGGCTCTCGGTGAAAATCGGTATAAATAACGCGAGTCGCCAGCATGGCGAGGGTGTTGCTACGGAAGAGTATTTGCCCGTTTGGGAGGCGTGCTATCGACGCATCCTCACACGCGCGAAAACTGAATTAGATGCCGCCCTTTTTCTCTTTGAAATTTTCTATATTGAAGAAGATGTTGACGCGCCGCGCCCCTTGGCTGTAGACGCTTACAATGAAAGCATTCACAGGCTCGCGGAAGCGTTTGATGCAAGGCTGATCCCCACAAATGCCGCTTTTGATAAGGCAGTCGCCGCCCGTCCTGGCGCGCTCTGGACAACCCAAGATGGCGTTCATCCAAACGCAGAGGGTCACACCTTGATGGCGTTGGAATTTCTTAAGCAGGCAGAATGGTAGGTTGGCTTTGTTTGATGCGACGTTGCTAAGGTAGGCTCCGATCTGCCTGCCGTTGCAACATTTCGATTAATTTCTGTTCACGGTGTTTGTTATATTCGGTGGCGAATTGCCGCGCATTGGTTCGGTTGCCCCAATAAAATTGCCAGCCGATGAAAAAAAGACCCGCCGAATCGACATATCGTCGGTCACGAATTGCGTCTGCTACAAGATAGATGAACGTCCCGTTCAGTGCTGCCGCGATCATGCCCTCTTTGACTTTTCCTGCATAGAACTGACCGCTCCCGGGAACGACTGTAGAGAGCCAACCTGCCAGTTGTGGCGATTTGGAGGGTAGTGGTGTTTCCTCAAGCAGCGTGTCCGCTAATTCGTGTGCTTTTTTGTTTTGGAGTGTATTGATCTGAGATATATCTACTTGCCGCAATTCCGAGATCGCCTTGTTCCAATCGGTGGTATGAATGTAGCACCAGCCGCGTAAGTAGCGTGCTGCAGCTACGACTTTTGGTGCCTCGCTGGTGTGTAGGAGCTCAAAGAGGGTCGTCCGTGCCAATGAATACTCTCCTGCATCAAAATGCAGCTGCCCAAGCATCAATTGACTCTGCGAACGCAAAGGCGAATTCGGGTAAATGGCTGAAAACTTGCGAAACAACGCTTCGGCACGTGTCGCCTCGTTTTGATAGTAATAACTCTGTGCGATCCGGTAATCTGCTATATCTCCGAATTCCGTATCAGATTGATAAAACAGAAGGCGTTTATACTCACGTCTCGCTGCTTGGTAATCACCCGATTCAAAGAGTTGCTCTGCGTAACGGTATTGCTGATCCGCAGTCTCAGCAGAGATGCCCGCTGCAAAAGCCGTAATGGAGATTAATAGACAATATAGCGATTTAATCAAAATATGTTTCATAAGTCCAAGATCGGAAGTTTAATCGATGTTAAGGCTTTTAGAATCCATTAAGTAGCAATTTGGGTTAAAAATACTATACAGGAAATCCCATGGATTTACAAGTGGTAACTCGGGCCCCATGGGATTCAAGAGGGTTTTGAAGTCTTCAAGGTTTCTGTGTAAAATCCGGTTCGGTTGGGAAACCGAACCTACCGGGCCTGAGAAGGTTGTTTTTCTTAAATTGACACTTATGTGCGGTTGGAAAACCGAACCTACCGGTCTGGAGTCTGAGATAGTTATTTTTCTTAAATAGATGTGGACTTCATCTCGCTGCTTTTGTTATATCTCGACGCGGACAAACACCATATAGGCACCTGACAACAGCAGAACAAAAAACAGCACCAATAAGAGTAAATCTATAGCCGCAGCATTGAAATCACGGCTCAGATTGCGTGTATCTTCAAACTTTGGGACCGCTTGTGGGTTAACAGGCTTCTGGGACATTCCCTCACGAACCCCAATGATATGGAGACTCTTGGGATCCGCTCTATCCATATCTGTAACAAATTCTCGGTATTCACGAGCGTAACGCTGCGCATTTTCCACAAACTGTTGATGCCGTTCAAAGCCTGTGCCAGCAAAAACCTCAAGAAGATACTGCACAATCGCAACCGGTGAGATACGGGTGACGGAACGTCCCAGTTGAATTTGGGCGTGCTGCTGGTCTAAAAATTCTTGGCTCAAACGTTCCCGCGCTACTACGTCTTTAGTGACATATTCACCGTCTAACGCTATTCTTTTCGCTGGATGCTCATGTGCATCTTGCAAGCGAACTGTGTATTCATCCGTGAGTTCAGTATAAAGTCGCATTCTGCGTTCTCGGAATTCATCATAAGTCATAGGTGTTGAAAATCCGCTGGCAATGGAAGCGAGTGTACTCGGCATAAAGACGACAAAAATAACCCATGTCAACAAGAGTATCACGAGACTCGCTGCACTTTGCTGCACACGCGCCGACACTAACAATCCTAATGCCAGAAATAGGCACAGGTACAGCATCGCAATAAGAAAAATAATGCCTAAACGGTTCCAGGCATCGGTGCCAAGTTGGACATCGCTGGATGTGGAGATTACCAGCAGGTTCATCAACACCGCAAGCGTAAACGGGACGCTAATACTTACCAACGCGCCTAAGAATTTTCCAATCAACACGGTATGGCGCGGTATTGCGTTCGCCAACATTAAACGTAGGGTGCCGTGCTCGCGTTCGCCGGAAATCGAGTCAAAGGTAAATAGGATCGCGATGAGGCTCAAGACGTACCCGATCACAAATCCCCAATCTACTTTGATAGTGTCCGGACGAATATTTCTTGAATTATGAGTCGCAGGCCGATAGTCCAACTGCCAGAATCCATCTAAGCCATTGGCGATCCGCCGAATGAGTATATGGACAGCATCTGGCAAAAAGATGGCACCGCCATCCGCACAGAAATGGAGAGATGACGGCTTTTTGTAAAGCAATCCGGGACCCCGTTGCGCAAGTTCATACAAATGCGTCCGAGATTCTAAGCGGTTCTGCGTTTCTGTAACGGCATCATGATATTTCTGCATCCGCATAGGGTGTTCTCGAAGATGCACAACGGCGTTGGTCAGCATCAAGCCGAAAAGCAATACTGTTGCCAGTGCAAATCGGAGGCTATTGAGGTTATCATAGAGTTCACGTTTTGTGATATGCCACATTGGTTATCAGTTACCAGTTACCAGTTATCAGTAAGAGTAGTTTTCAGTTACCAGTTAAAGCAGTCTGTAAAGTGTTCTAAAGTTTCAAAGTGTTCTAAAGTTGGTAAGAAACCTCTTTCAACTTTCTATGGGAAACACCCAAGCAAAACACTTTAGCTACACTTCACAACTTGCCAACTTTCTCGTCTTTAGCACACTTCACAACTTTATTACTGACAACTACTCTACACCTCACTTCTTTGGAAAACCCAAAATATTACGATAAAAAGAGAAAGGTTCATCATGATCAGCAGGAGTAAATCTGGCAAGGCTCGCGCTGCATTTGTTCTGACATCGCTTCTCTGAAAGGAAAACTGAGGCAGACTATCCCAGTCCACCGCACCCTCATCGGCGGAAAACCACTGTTGCGACTCGAAAACCTTCTTATCGTAGTAATAATCAATCAACGTCCGTCGGTACCTTCGTGCCGCTTGAAAAAAATCTCTGAGTCCGTGCAGATCTGTCCCTGCCCAGGCTTGCGTCGCGGCATCATACATCCCGACTGGCGAGCACCTCAAAAGGATGCGATCAACGATCGCCGGCTGAACGAAGATAGTTTCGAGTGCCTGTTTTCGGATGAGCCATGCGCGTTCTGCGGTGTTGATGGTCTTCGGCCCGAGATAGCGGTAGTAGTTCTGTGCGTGTGGTACCTGAGGTTTGGATGCCTCAGTAAGTTTCCCGATGTTTGAACCCGCGAGGTAGAAATACTCAAGTCTTGATGGATTGTTAAAAAAGTATGCGTAGTTGAAACCGGATCCGCCTATGATGCCAAAATGTGGGTCCTCGCCTACCATGCCAAAATGTGGATCTTCGCCTGGAACAGCGTCGTTGGCAAGGAACTGTTTTCGCTCTCTGTCGAATTCCTCCCAGATCTGTTTAATTTGGTTGTAAGTGGAAACCATACGTTCTTGCGAGGGCTGAGGCGAGGCAATCGCGGCAAGGATCACGTTTGGATACACCAACACCCAAAATCCCCAGACGAACATAGCAAGCATCAGCGCGGTCCCGGTTCTGCGGGTTACTGCTGAAATTAGCATACCGATGAGGTAGAATACCGATAGGTAGACGATTGAGCTCAGGATAATCCCACCCATACGGAGGAAATCACTGATGCTCAGAGAAATAGCGGTGGATGTTGTCAGCAAAGTCGCCGCGAGGAGCAGGCTCATCAGCAGCGGAACAAGCAAACAGGTCATCGCACTGATGTATTTCGCAAGCAGGATATGCCCGCGACGGATTGGATGCGTTAGCACCAGACGCAACGTACCGCGCTCGCGTTCCCCCGCAATGGCATCATAGGCAAAAATAAGTGCCATTAGGCTCAGAACGACCTCAAAGATAAAAACAATATCAATCGCAGAGAAGAGGTTGAGAAGCGGATTCGTCGTCCCTTGCATCCGTGCATCCCACAACGTCGGCACAAAACCGTAAGATATCCAAATTTCGTTGCCCAGCCGTTTATCCAACCCAACATTGAAGAGACTCAGCGGATTTGGCGGGCGGGCGACATCCAAACCTCCACTCGAATAGGTTTTCCTTTCCCGCAATTCCTGATACTCCGTTTTGAGAGCTGTGTTGTAAGCTGCCAACCGCCGCTCATAATCCTTGATGAGCACGGCAGTATTCGCAACGACAAGCAGTAACATAATAAAAACTGCAGCAGCGAAGCGGAACGTCATTAGATTGTCAAGGAGTTCCCGACGGATGAGTGTTGTTATCATGAAATTTACCCTAATTCAGATATTTTTCAAACCAGTCTATAATACGTTCCCAGCAATCCGCACGGTGTTCAGGTCGCCAACTCGTCACGATATGCCCTTCACCACGATACCACGCAAAACTGGCTTTCTTCTTAAGCCTGCGTAAGCCAGAGAAAAGCTCACCAGATTGCGTGTAATCATAACCGTTATACCCCTCACCACAATAGATTAGAACGGGGGTTTCTACCTTATCTAAATGGAATAGTGGTGAATTGTCAATATACTGTTTGCGTTGTTCCCAGAGCGATCCACCTATTTGAAGCCGTCCTTCCACCCAATCAATACCACGGCTTTCTCCCCGTTTTGAAAGATCGCCATAAACTTGGATCAAATTATAAAAACCGCCACCGCAAACCGCAGCTTTGAAACGGTTGGTTTGTGTAATCAGTCCGGCTGAACAGTATCCACCAGAGCCGTATCCCATTATTCCCAAACGATTTGTATCGGCGACACCCATTTCAACGACCTTGTCTATTGCCGGTAACACATATTCGGGCAATTCCTTTAACCACGTGTCGGATTTAGGCGGCAGATCAATACCAAGCACAGCAAAGCCACGCGCGGCAAGGAGTTGAAAGTTTATGACGTAATCAAATAACCCAAAAGTATAGATAAGTCTTGATGGAGGCACACCCGGATCGACCCACGTAACTAAAGGGTACCGTTTGCCTTCCTCATAGTTGGCGGGCAGCAGCAAAGCACCCCGTAACCGTTCACCTTTCTCCGTTTTTGCTTCGACGAAGCGGACTTCACCGAATTGTAAGTCGCGCAGCTGTGGATTGAGTTCGGTCACCTGTTGGGGTTTTTTAGCGTCTATATCATACGTCCAGATGTCCTCTGGATGTGTCGCATCTTGCGATCTGTAGACAATCTGTGTGTCGCAACCTACAACCTTTAAATCGAACTCGTCTGCCATACGACTGGTTACGCTAATGGGTGCCTCAAACAGACAAGTCGCACGTGCCGCCGCGGTATTTACCAAATAGAAGCCGTCTTTCCTTGTTTCTGGCTCATGCGTCTGAACGCAGATAGACGCCGCATCGCTTGACTGCCATACGACATGGGTATTCCCTTTCGCCACCAAACCGAGGATGGGTCTATCCAATGCTTCTGTCAGTTTCCGTGGATTGCTGCCATCTGCTGCGAATTCCCATATATTTCCGTCGATGCCGCAGAAAAACGAGTCGCCTGCCGGCGTCCATAACGGGCGTGCGAAGAATCGGAGTTTCTCTTCAATGTTTTCAGTGATGTTCTTCTGTTTACCGTCTTGGATTGAAACCAAATACAGCCCACTCTGGTCGGCATATATTAACTGCTGACCGTCTGGCGACCAACTCACGAATAACACTTTTTCACTGATATTTGTAGCCAAACTTCGGACTGGTTTTCCATCTAAAGGCACTAATAATAACTCAAAAAGGTGTTCTTGAGATGTCAACTGCTCTCCTATAATTAGATTTAGCACAGCAGCTGTGGTGCCCTCCGGAGAGAGTGTGATGCTTCTGGTATACAATCCTCGTGCAGGAATTGACATCTCACCTGTGTCAAGGTCAAAGACACCTAAATCCCCTTTGACCCACGCGAAGTGTTCCGCTTCTTCCTCTAAAAAAGATTGTTCCTCTGAATCGGTGTGCCAAACGTTTATTGCTTGTGGGCTTGTTTCAGTTGAGATAATTGTAGTAAGGTCCATATCTTCGGGACGTAACTTTGTGATGATATGTTTTCCGTCTGACGTCCACTGCGGTACTTCAAGACCGTGGGTTGCACTCATCGGTTTTTCGCTGAGTTGTCGGAGTTTCTTTTTAACCTTATCCCAAACCCAAAGATTCGGTGCTCCACTTCGGTCCGAGTAGAATGCTAAGGCGTGTCCATCTGGAGACCATCGCGGTGCCCAGTCGACCCCAGTCTCTGCGCCGAGTTTATGGGATTCCTTCGTTTTGATGTTGGTAACCCATACAGCGTGGCAATGATTTTCAGTCAACGCGCCAGTCGGTTGATGATATGAAGATTCTGCAGATTGTTGTTCAAACGATGATTTTCGCTCAGGATCTATCACAACATAAGCGAGCCACTCTCCATCTGCGGAAAGTTGCATTTGGGAACGGTATGATAAAGACCTCATTTTCAGTATTTCTGCACGCATTCTATCTGCCATACTCATTTCTCCTTGTCGCGGAAGTGGGGAACTGTGTCCTTTTCTAATAGGAATATCTACTGTCTCTTGCGTTGATAAATCGTATTGTTTTAACCTTTGTCTTGCGCGATGAAGTTGGCTCTTAATCGTATTTTGAGGGACACCTAAATAGTTACTGATCTCAGCAGATGTCATCTCTTCAAAATAGTGGAGTGTGATGAGTTGGCGATCGCTTTCCTTTAGCATTGAAAGCAGCTTTTGCGCCAATTCGCGTTGTGCTTCGGCAGCATCCCTCTCGTTTTCCAAAGCCACATACCGTGAATATGTATCTGTCTCTGCATTTATTGTATAGTTTTCACGTAGCAATTGGGACGTTGATTGATTTTTTCTAAACCACGCGATACAGAGATACTTAGCAATCGCAAAAAGCCATTGTGGAAACTTCGTCGGGTCTCTCAGCTTATCCAGATTTTGATATGCTTCAAAAAATGTTTCCTGTGTAATGTCTTCAGCAATGTGGAAATCTCCAGTTTTCCGATACACATAGGCGTGAACCTGCTCCTGGTATTTGCTCACCAAACTCACAAAGGCAGTTTCATCACCTGCAAGTATAGATTGAATCAACACAACATCGTCTGTTTTCATCTGACATCTCCAGAAAGGTTTCATTTTTTATAGTAAAATCCGGTTCGGTTATCGGTAATTTTTGATCGAAGTCCGGTGCGGTTTGATGAAGATTAATTTATTAATTCGGTAATTTTTGATCGAAGTCCGGGAGGGTTCCAAACCGTGAAGAAATCCGCAGAAACACCCAAGCAAAAACCCCCTACGACCCTACCGCGTGTGCAAATAATTATGGGATTTACTATAATAATAACTGGGTAATACGTTTTTGGGTAGGAACGCTTAAAGGCAGGAAGAAACGTTTGATTATTTCACTATATAATGTCGCGAATGCGTTGAAAAAAGGTGCATAATTTTAATCGACACGCAATTGACGTTTTAAAACCTTGATTGCCACAGCACCCATTTCACTTCATCTGTCGGTGGTGGGATTGTCCCGAATAAGCCAGAATCTCGAATTTCCTGTTGGAGTTTACTGCGAAACAGTCTTTCCTGCTGTAGGTTAAAAGCCCGCGCTGTTTGGATACTCTGGTAAATACTGTTTCCATAGAGAAACGCCCCGAGTATACCCATAGGTACAGCAACTTCATAACGCGCTTGATCCGCGTAATAGAAACTTGCCCCGCCGAGGATTGCGATACTGGCGAATGCGGAAAGCCCCTCGACTGTTCGTCCGGTGTAAACTTGTCCACCGCCCGGTACCAATACTGAGAGCGCGCCTGCGATCGTTGGAGAGCGGTGCGGTAACGTCTCAGCATTTTTTACCATCCGTGCTAATCTATCGCTAACCTCAGCAAACGGACTCTCAGAATAGGTTAAAGCGACCTGCGTCCACACGCTGTTTGCCGCTGTCCATTCTCCCCTGTCTATGTGTAGGATCCCCATTGTGAAGTGGACACGTGGTGCCAAATCACTCTTCTTATGTTCGGTGAGAAATTGTTTGAGTGATGTGAGTCCTTGCTGACGATCGCCGGATAGAATATGGCATTGGGCGATGTTGTTTTTCGCGCGTGCGACAAGCGTGCTTTTCGGATAGGTATCAATCAGGTGTTGATATGCGCGAATCGCGTTTTTCAATTGACCGGCATTCTGGTAAGATGCGGCAACGCGAAAGGCTATGAAATCGCTTTGGGGTGCATCGGGATGTAGGAAAAGGAGCCGTTTATATTCGTGGGCGGCGTTGAGATAGTCGCTTTCTCGGAAGAGTGCGTCTGCAAAAGCAGATTCTACGACTGCTGGAGACGGCGTAACCGTGCTGAAAAAGACCAAGCATAGGGTACAACTGAGGAGCCGGTATCGCCTTAAGAGAGGTAGGAAGGTTTTCATTGGGTATCAAGTTGTCTTTGGACGTGATCTTTACTCACTGCCCAAGCGCGATTAGCAACATCTATGAGTTGTGGCGCGAAACGAGAATTTTCAATCTCGCTTTTGAAACCGTTGCCACCATAGGTGTTTAGTAAGATGAGCGCGAAAGCGATAATAAGCCCACCCGAAGCGATGCCGAAGCAGAGCCCTAAGAGGCGATTTGCCCAACCCAAGACCCCTTTTTCAAAGATACGCTGGATACGCTCGAAAAGCGAGTCAACGAGAATAGAAATGACAAGTACAATGGTAACAATGCTCAGCCATTTCGCCCAAGTTGGGTTTGCTATAAGTTTTTGAAGGAATGTCGCGAGCGGGTGCCAGAATTGGCATGCTATGAAAAACCCGACACCAATTACGAACACACCCCAAACGCTTCGTGTGAACCCTGTACGGTAACAACTCACACCAGCCAGTCCAACAAGGATAAGGATAGCAATATCAAGTTTCGTCATGTGTTGGGTGATTCTGTAGGGGAGCCCCAGATTTGCGTGCTAAAGGTTTCCGACGATCGGAATTTCCTTCAGCGTCAGCCCAAAAGCCTGTTTAATTGCCGTTTCTGTCGGTACACTATCCCCTAATTGATGAAGCAGTTCGCGGATTTCGGGGAAACCGAATTGTTGCGTCAGATATTCAACGATCGCTGCGGATTGAATATATGCCAATTTCCGGTATTTCGTCGGAAGTTGACTGAACGGCTCACTCAAGGCAGCAAACGAGAGTAACCGTTTCGCTTGAACCGCCTGTTGCAAATCAAGCCGTTCGGATTGGAACATAGGGCGTGCAATGTTCTGTGCGAGTCCCTCATCAAGCCATACCGGGCAGTGTCCATTTGTGAGATGATAGACCAATAGGTGGACCCATTCATGCCGAAGCAGTGCATATAAAATACCAAGGACTGGCTCCCCCGCTGCGCAGTAGAGTAGACGGATACTTCCGTCGTAGCAGCCGCTCGCCCACTTCGGTAGTGAACGCTGCGACGCTGTGGTGCCATTTGTGTTTGTAATTGAGATGGGTACAGGGGAAATAGGATAATACCCTAACATTTCACCCAATTCAGTATAAGTTCGATAAATAAGTCGAGAGATGTTCCACACTGTCTGGGGGGTCATCATCGAATGACAAGTTAGGTTGAAAAATTCGGCATTTATAACGTGTTTAGCGGGTGTTATAGTATCGAGTTGTAACTGTTCAAGGAATGTTTGGGGAGGTGGTTCGCGCAAATCCTCCAAACGGACCAACCCGTCGTAGCATGCTTTCTCATCAAGGATACGTGCTTTACGTCTGAGGGCAGTCGGCGAATCTGGACATAACCGAAGTGCGATGTCTAAGCATGCCAGCGCAGTGTCCCATTCTCCAACCATCTCATAAGCTTTTGCCAGATCGGCATAGATATAGTGATGCTGTGCCGCACCTAATTTCAAGCCAGCGAGGTAGTGTTGGATCGCTTCAACATAGCATGCCTGCCCGTAACTGAGGGTTGCTTGTTGAAAATGAGACAATGCTAATGAGTGGGTATGCCTTAACTGCACAATTTTCATAAGGAGCGGAAAGCCTTAAATATTTGTCCATTAATGCGCTCCTGCTCCTTCTCCCCATATACCTATGAACGTTCAATACCAACAACTTTGAAGCTAATTTTTCCACACTTCAGTATAGAGCCGTCTTGAATGCGGGTAGATGTTTCAATGCGTTCGTTATCAACGTAGGTTGCATTGGAACTCCCGAGATCTGTAACGTACACGTCATCATCCTTCTGCTCGAATCGCATGTGCAAACGGGAAAGGGTTCGGATTGCATCGTAGCGTTCTAACATTTCTGGGGATGTCGTTGTCTGCTCGGTTTCCCACTGTCGGAGTGCCTCAGCGTTGGGTAGTTCCGCGTCTACCTGCATAATTTCGGTAGTTTCGTTGCCCATCCCTTCTGGGCTATAACCGAATTGCGGTTGTAATCCATCGTTGGCGGGAGCGTCGCTCCGAATTTCTGCCATGACGCGTTCACGAGCCCGCTGCTGTGCCCCCGGTGGTGGCGTAATGTTCTCTCGTTCCTCAAAACGATAGTGTGAAAAATCAATAAGTTGTTTCAACGGCTGAAGTTCCGGGTAACTATTGATCTCTTTCAAGAGCCGTTTCTGCTTACGGGATAGCTTTTCGTTTTTCAGCCAACCCGTATAAGCCTCTAACATCTCTGCTCTTTTGAGATCATCAACTGAAATCCCGGCTCTTCGCCATTTCTTCCAGAAGCGCATTAGTTAATCCTCCAAAAAAATTAATAAATCCATTGGATGCCTTTGGCAACCAGAATTTTCCGCAGTTCTTCGGTACACCGGAAGATCCAAATTTTCACGGTGCCTTCTTTCCGGTTAAGAATGCGGGCAATCTCTGCGATACTGTAGCCCTCTAAATGCCGTAGCATCCACGCAATCCGATGATTCGGTTTCGTGACTTGTTCAAGGGCACTTTCCAGGATTTGTTGTGCTTCCGCAGCTTCCAATTCTTGTTCGGGGTCTGCGTACGGGTCCTCGTACTGACTCAACGGCTGTTCATCTTCATCAGGTGAACCGCTGAGTGGATGCTCCCGAATCCTGTTTCGTTTTCGTATTGCATCGATAATGGTGTTTCGAGCCACCATATTTAGCCATGCCTGAAAACTACCTTTTTCTGGGTTCCATTTGTTTTTGTTTAGCTTCTGCCAAACCTTGACGAATACATCCGAGGCGACCTCTTCTGTATCCTGATAGTTTCCAAGCATTCGATAGGCTTTGTTATAAACCCATTTATAATGCTTGTCGAACAATTGCCTAAACGCGGCATCGTTGCCTGCTTTCGCTTGCGTCGCGAGATAGGTGTCTTCGACAGCAGATAAATCGTTTGGTGTTTGGCGCCCCATTTATAATCTGCTCCTTCGCCTATAAAAAATATTCAGCAGGCTACACATTTTAACGTTAACAAATCGATTGCGTTTCAAAAAAAACAGGAAAAATGGCACGCCATGAAAACTAATGCGCCACCAACGTTTCTTGTATTTAGTATAACAAATTTTAGCAAAATATGTCAAGAAAAAATAATTTTCGTCGAATTTCTGGGGGGTTCTCTATAAATTTGGGTAAAATAGCACAGATGGAGACACAAAGCGGAGCGGGGTTATTTCGTAATTCGGCGGGGATACAATCCCTGAAGAAATACGCAGAAATACCCAAGCAAATACCCCAAGCAAAAACCCCCTACGGGGCTTGGATTTTGCTTGAAAACGCTGCTATAAACATACTGAAGAAATACCCAAGCAAATAAACCCTACGGGATTCAAGAGGTTTTTGAAGGCTTCAAGGTTTCTGTGTAAAATCCGGTTCGGTTAGGAAACCGAACCTACCGGACCTGGGGCGGAGGCGGTTATTTTTTCTAAAATTGACACTTATGGTGCAGTTAGGAAACCCAACCTACCGGGCCTAGGGAGAATATAGAATTACCGATTTATTTTCTTAAACTTCATCAACCGCACCGGATTTTGAGAATCCGCTAACCAGACCTAAGAAACACTGGCAAGGACAATCCGTTCTTTCTCCGCATAGTCTTTGATCAATTGATATGTGCAGTAGGCAGGTTCGGCATCAATCAGGCTCCGAATGGCGTCGGCTTGTGTATCCCCGATTTCAAGGACGAGCTTTCCGTTTGGTGTGAGGTATTCAGGTGCCTCAGTAATTAATCGACGGATCACAGCAAGGCCGTCGTCGCCGGCGAACAGGGCGATCTCTGGCTCATAGTCGCGAACATCCGGGCTCAGGGTATCCCATTCTGTTTTTTTGATATAAGGCGGATTGCAGACGATCCAATCGAAGCGGGTTTCCTGATTAGGGTCTATCGCCTTTATGGGTTCAAATAGGTCGCCGGACAGAAATTTGATTTGCGCTGTACGTGCGTGTGTTTCGGCATTCTTTTGAGCGACTGCGAGTGCGGGTTCAGAGATGTCCGTTGCGATAATATCCCATTCGGGTTGATGTACGGCGAGACTCGTAGCGATCACACCACTCCCTGTCCCGAGTTCTAATAAACGTTGGGCATCCGCTGTTTTTGCTGTGAGAACGGTTTCAACGAGTTGTTCGGTTTCAGGTCTCGGAATGAGGACCCGTTCATCTACGTAAAAATCTAAGGCCATGAATTCTTTTCGATTTGTCAAGTAACTAACGGGTGTACGCTCAATCCGTTTTTTGATGAGTTCTCGAAACGGTGTGAGGTGTTCTTGGAAGACCGGCATTTCAAAGTGGAGATAGAGTTGCAGTCGACTTTTTTCGAGTAAATGTCCGAGCAATACCTCTGCGTCTAACCTCGGATTCGGGATGCCGTGTTGTTGAAAATACCGCGATGTCCAATGGAGTAAATCCACCACACGCCACATTTTATCAGGCATAGTCTGTGTCCTTTAGTCAGCCCCCACTGCAGTTTCAAACATAGTCTTGTGTTCCTTAGTCGGCGTGCGTTAAGCCTCTTGCAACTTTTCCGCTTGGTCCGCAGTTGTTAGTTGATCAATAAAGGCTTCCAAATCCCCATCGACAACGGCATCAAGTTGATAGGAGCTAAATTGGATACGGTGATCGGTTACACGAGATTGTGGGAAGTTATAAGTCCGAATTTTCTCGCTTCTATCACCGCTCCCGACCATAGAGCGTCGGGTTTCGGCTCTTTCAGTGTTAAGTTCAGCCTGTTTTTGCTCTTGGAGGCGTGCTCGGAGAATTTTCATCGCCTTAGAACGGTTCTTATGCTGAGATTTTTCGTCTTGGCAGGTTACGACCAATCCTGTTGGGATGTGTGTTATCCGGATGGCGGAGTCCGTTGTGTTAACGCTTTGCCCCCCGGGTCCGGAGGAGCGGTAGGTATCAATCCGCAATTCCGTTGCTTCGTCGATCGCCAAATCGAGTGCTTCTGCTTCGGGTAGCACAGCGACTGTTGCGGCAGAAGTGTGGATGCGTCCGCTGGTTTCGGTTGTCGGAATCCGCTGGACGCGATGTATGCCGCCTTCAAATTTTAGGTGGCTATATGCGCCTGTTCCGTCAATAGAGAAGATGACTTCTTTAAAGCCTTTTAATCCGGTTGGGTTCGCACTGAGGATCTCAACTTTCCAATTTTGTCGCTCTGCGTAACGGGTGTACATCCGAAACAACTCCGCTGCGAAGAGGCTGGCTTCTTCACCGCCTGTGCCTGCCCGAATTTCGATGATAACATTCTTTTGATCGTTCGGATCTTTCGGAATGAGGAGGAGCTTGAGTTCTTCGGTCAGTGCTTCTTTTTTCGTGGTGAGGCTGTCCAATTCCTCTTGCGCCAATCCAACCATTTCTTCGTCTGTTTCCGATTCCATCAGGGTGAGCGTATCTTCAAGCGCGGTTTCTAATTGCTGGTATTCCTGATAAGCAGAAACGATCGGCAAGAGTTCGGCGTGGGTTTTGGATAACTCCATTAACCGTTGCTGATTTGAAATTTGCGCTGGATCTCCGAGTGCTTTTTCAGTCTCAGCGTATTTAGTTTCGATATCCTTGAGTTTTTCAAACATTTTGGTACCATTTTCAAGTGTTATAGCATTTTTGATATACTGTCAAAAAAAAAGACGTGAAATCTAACCCAGGCCCGGGAAAATATCTACGATACTGCAGGCGCGGTTTGAAAACCCGAAAAATATGCAGGCGGGGTTTCAAACCCCGCCTGCATGGAGCTGGGGTTTCATACCCCGATTGCAGTGAGGCTTTAAAATTAAGTTTAACATATTTGTTAATAAATGTCAAAAAAAACGCAATAGACCTACCAGCACGTTTCCACCATCTCAGAAGAGGACGTTGGGTTTCACTCTGTTTCTGTCTGGATATGCGGGACTGTTAGTGTTGAGGTCCTTTCGGAACCTACCGGGCCTGGGGGTCCAAAATTGGACGAAAAGATTGAGAACTGAATGGCTCTGATAGGGTTATACGCTATAAATCAACAACCCTATGGCGGCTATCCCGATTTTCCGTCTTTGAATCTTGCGATTGCGCCGCGTTCTGCAAGTTCTGCTTTGGCGTAGTGTGCGGGCATCTTCGAGGATTTCCAGCGGCCCGCGACTTGCATATCAACGACGGTCGCACCGGCTTGGGCAAGCGAGACAGCGGACCCGACTCGAAGCGAATGCCCGGAGATGAAGCCTTTCATACCGGCATCCGCAGCCCGCTTTTTGATGATACGGCGCGCAGAGTGCGCGGTAATCCGATTCGGTTGGATGTTGTCACCGCGGCGGATGTGTCGGAACATAGCACCGTCTGTAATCTCGGCACGTTCGCGGTAGCGATCCAACACGTTTCGTGTAGCATCACAGACGTAGAGGCTTTCACCGGCACCTTCCTGATCGGATTTTGACGATCGGAGTATCAGTGTCTTTTCTTGGAAGTCCTCAATGTTGACAGCGACAACTTCGGAGACTCGCAGTAGGCAATCCGACATCAGCCGAATCATTGCAGCATCCCGTAAGTCCGCGAGCGTATTCTTCATTTCCGCGAGAAGGCAAATCCTTTCGACATCCTGCCAAGTGAGCCCGTCTACCTGCCCGCGCCCTCTGTCCCTGCCTTCTCT
>JAJEGI010000007.1 GCA_022819945.1 Candidatus Poribacteria bacterium | reverse complement strand
TCTACCGTCATCTCTGATGCCGCATCCAAGTTGTAAGGTTGTTGGAACCGTGTTAAGTACTGATTGCTGGCTCCAAGTGCTATCACCATGAGGACAAAGGTTGTAGCGGCGATCGCCCACGGTATATACGGTTTACCGCCAGACGGAATTACCGGTTCAATACGTGAGATCTCTTGCATGATATTCTCAGTGAAATTCGCCCTAATTTGGAAACCTTCCAAGGCTTCCCGGATCATCGGTTCCGCTTTCTTCAGGCGGAATCGTGCGCGACGGAGGCGACTCTTAACCGTACTTGCGGATACCCCTAAAAACCGGCTAATCTCTTCACATGTCATCTCTCCGAAGTAATGGAGTGTAACAACGGTGCGTTCACTTTCGCGTAGCCGTGCGAGCAATTTATGGACGACACCGCGTTGGGCTTCTGCCGCTGCTTTCGCCTGCTCTTCGGCGATGTATTGAGAATAGGTCGTGTTGTCTATCAGGTCGACGTCGGTTTCATCCAACGACTGCGTTTGCATCCGCTTCTTTCTAAGCCATGCCTGACATTGGCGCGAGGCGATTCTATACAGCCAGCCCTCAAACCGATGCGGATCCTTCAGAGTCCCCAGTTTTTTGTAGACTTGTAGGAAAGTGTCCTGCGTAATCTCTTCAGCGATGTGAAAATCGCCTACTTTCCGCCAGGCAAGCGCGTGGACAGGCTTCTGGTATTTTTTCACTAATTTCGCAAAAGCATCTTGCTCGCCTGCAAGCACTCGTTGAATCAGTTGGGCATCATCATTTTTCATAGTTACCTCCAAAGAACGGAGCCTGAAGAATCTTTAGGAATGACAGCGGGTCTATTCATGCTTTTGCACTTTTGCCCTCAATTTGAATCACTTTCGACGGAGATTGTTGCAAGAAAACCGTTGATTTTTCCATTTTCACTGGCATTACCGATAGCCCCTAACTTAAAGAATTGACTGCCGTCAAAAGAATGCTTGATGACTTCCCTCTGGTTCGTTGGAATATTCCTTGCGGAAACAAGCGCGTTCGCAGGTGCTAATTCTGTAGTGTCACCGGAAAACAGGTCGAACGCACCAGACACTTCGGATTCCCCAACCCAAACATCAATAACAAGCACACCGCCATCTTCAAACGCTGTCGCATCAATCTCAACAACGGTATAATTTTGCGCGTCGGTCTCTGATGTCCGAAAGACGCTGAGGACCTCTTGCTCGGAGTGTTCATCCGTAAGCGTAACCCGCAAACCGTCATCTACCATCGCACCGGATTCGACAGCCGTTTCAAGGAGTGTATCCCAATGTATCGGAGCATCCTCACGTAACCCAGGGAGTTTTCCGTCCAAGGATTCTTGGAGAAATAAAAGATAACCCTTTGCACCGTTGTATGGTGCATGGCGGTCATTAACAGGAAGTCTACCCATCAGTTCAAGGTCCGGCGAAAACACCAAAGAATCCGCAGGCGAGTGTTCCTTCCATCCTTTCTTGATTGCTTGCGCTAATGGAATCGTTTTGTCAAACGGTTTGAAGCCGTGCTTGCGTAGCAGTGCCATAGCGGCTTTCTTACGAGGCGAGGGTTCTAATTCGCCGTTCAACACCCAAGCATTGATAAAACTTTCATTCATGAATTCAATATTTTCGTCGTCGGAGAGGACACCTGCCCTCAGGCTTTTACCGCTCCCTCAGCACGACTCATCTGTCAAAGGCCCGTCTATAGAGATCACATGCATCGGCTTCTGTTCTGCCTGTGCCCTTTCCAGTACCTGCGCTAACGGGACCCAGTTAATTTGTTGCGATTTGTAGAAGCGCAGTGTCAGTGCGCGTTCTGCTTCCGCTTGCGTAATGGACTCTGTGAATTCAATGTGTTCCAAAAGGTCTTGTGCCCCCGCACGGAGTTCCATTTTCGGGCAAAAACCGGTACTTGTAATATGATGGGAGGCATTCTTGTCCCGCTTCCAGTTAACATCAAAGTTTATGACACCTTTAGGGACGTACATCTCAAAGAAAGCAACCTTCTCCTCAATTCGGTCAATCACCAGATGTCCAGTAAACTGTGAGGGTGTAAACCACCCATCTTCGAGTCTAAATTCGGCGTGAATCCGGAACACGATGTCGGCGTATTGCTCGTTGTAAGCGCGCAGGCACGCCCACAAACCGAACGAATCTCCGAAATTGATATGAAGAAAGAAATTGGGATTCGGATGCAGTTGTTTAAGCAAGGGGACTACATTCATCATATCTGGCACCCAGAGTTCACCCACCGAAACCGGCTTTTTTGGAAGAAATCCTTGGAAAACCGATGTGGGATGCTGTTTTTCGGGTTCAGCAACCCGTAGATTCACCAACGCATCCCACTGTTTAAAAGTATCGGACAAACTCTCCTCAGCCAGAGCGATGGAACCTTTCACTAAGACTTCTGAGGTGTCATCAAGGTTAAGTGTAATTTTATTATTCGTTGTCGAGTGGTTGTCGGCGTTGAGTTGCCCACTCATCGCTATGAGAATGAGTAGCGCAATACTTAAGGTTTTCATACTTTAGTTCCTCACAATTATCCAAAATATTTATGAAAATACGCTACCTATGGTTAATCTTCGTCGCTCGTTTCTGGTGTGGGTTCCACGGAAAATTCAGCGAGGAAACCGTTGACTTTGCCTTTCTCACTGAGCCAACTGCCAGTAGCCCCCAACTTAAAAACTTTTCCCTGCTCAAAAGGATACTCGATTTTACCCTGCGTGTTGGCGGGAACATCCCATGCCGAGGTAAGCGCATCACGAGGTGGCCCTTCTGTGGGAAGTTCAGTTTCACCGTCATAAAGATCAAACGAGCCAGCAGATTCAGCATCGCCTACTGAGATCGTAATGGTCAGCACACCACCATCTTTAAAGGCGGTCGTATCAATTGCCACCACAGTATAGTCTTGAAGGCCTTGTCCGGGTGCACGAAAAATGCTGAGAACCTCTTGTGCAGGATGCTCACGGGTAAGCACCACGCGCAAACCGTCATTGGTAATAGCATCGGATTCGACAGCCGTTTCGAGGAAAGTATTCCAATCCATTGTTGGCGGTTGCCGGGCAACCTCAGGCAATCCCGGACGTTTCTCATCCAAGGATTCTTGAAGAAATAAAAGGTAACCTTTCGCGCCGTTGTATGGCGAAGTGCGTTCATTGACCGATAGCCTGCCCATCACATCAAGACCCGTTGAGATGACTAAAGAGTCTGCAGGGGATCTTGGTTTCCATCCCGTGATGATTGCCTCAGCCAGTGGGTGTGTTTTGTCAAATGGTTTAAAGCCTTGCTGGATTCTCGCCGCAATGAAGGCTCGCTTATTTCGGGTACGTCCTAATTCCACATTCGACACCCAAACATTGATAAAATTTTCATTCAAGAAATTAATAACACGGTCGTCGGAGAGGACACCTGCCCTCAGGCTTTTGCCGCTCCCTCAGCACGACTCATCTGTCAAAGGCCCATCTATAGAGATCGCATGAATCGGTTTCTGTTGTGCTTCTGCCGTCTCCAATACCTGTTCCGGCGGCACCCAGTTAATTCGTTCCGATCTATAGAATTTATGTATCAGGGCGCGTTCCGCTGTTTCTTGGGTAATGGTCTCTGTGAATTTGATGTTTCCGAGAAGCTCTTGATCCCCAGCGCGGAGTTCAATTTTCGAGCAAAAACCGGTAGTCGTATGAAAATGGGAATCGTTTTGATCTTGCCTCCAGTTAACATCAAAGTTTATCACACCTTCAGGGACGTACATCTCGAAGAGCGCGACCTTCTCTTTGTTCCGATCAATCACAAGATGTCCGGTAAACTGCGACGGCGTAAACCACCCATCTTCGAGTCTGAACTCCCCATGAATCCGAAACACAATGTCGGCGTATTGAGTGTTGTAAGCGCGCAGGCACCCCCACAAACCATACGAATCCCCTGAATTGATGTGCATGAACAAATTGGGTTTCGGATGCAGTTGCCTGAGCAAAGCGAGGACACCCGTTGCATCTAATGCCCAGAGTTCACCCACCGATACCGGTTTAGTCGGGAGAAAAGATTGGAAAACCGATGTCGGATGCTGTTTTTCGGGTTCAGCAACCCGCAGATTTGCTAATGCGTCCCATCTCACATGGAAATCGGAGCCAGTATTCTCAATCGGGGCGATGTAACCTTTTACTGAGACTTCTGAAGTATCCGTAAGTTTAAGTTTAATTTTATTGTTCGCTGCCGAATGTTTATCGGCGTAGAGTTGTCCACTCATCACTATTAGAACGAGTAAGATAATGGTTAAGGTTTTCATTTTTAATCTCCTTATTTCAGGTAGGACTTACGCAGCCCCCCTTGCGGGGTTTTTGCTTGGGGTCTTTGACAAGGTGTTTCTGCGTATTTCTTCAGGGTTTGACCCCGCCTTACGCAGCTCCCTTGCAGGCGGGGTTTGAAACCCCGCCTGCAGTGCGTGATAGGTAAGTTATCATGGAAAATGCGTAAGTCCTGTCAAGCAGTAGTATAACATAAACGCTAATCCGCTGAGACGATTTTATCCAGATTCCAGATGAAAACGGTGCCATCTGAACTTCCACTGGCAAGCATATCGTCTCTCACGAATGCCACAGCACTGATTTTGCTTGTGTGGTTCGAGAAGGTATGAAGGTGCAGTCCAGTTGTGAGATCCCACAATCGGACCCTTTGGTCAACACTACCACTCGCAAGTATTTTACCGTTCGGGGAGAACGCCACCGCAGTGACTGTTCCTGCGTGTCCTCTGAGGATCCACAGCGGATCTCCAAGATCCATGCCTTTCAGTGGCTCCGTCCCTACTTTCCATACCTCTATTGTCCAGTCGGAACTCCCAGTTGCGATAAACTCACTGGCGGGAGAAATCGTTAAAGCAACGATTTTTTGTGTATGTTTTGTGAAGATAGGTGTCAAATCGTTACCAGTGTCAGTCTCAGATGCGAAAACAGCGAATTTAATGTCTTGAAAGGTCATGGGCAACTCAACTGCCTTTGCAAAAGTTTCACTATGCTGTGAAAACGCCACTGTCGTCGTTGTTGTATCTGATGAGGAGGTCTTGGCACTCCACCGGCCGCCATCACGCGAGTACCACGACCTGAGCATGTTGTTTCTGCTACTTGCACTCCAAAACTTTTTACCGTTCGGAGAAAGGCGACAATATTAACAGGTGCTGTGTGTTCGTCGCGAGCCCGTCTGAGTTTTCCCGTCTCCGCTTCCCACAACCGTACTGTTTTGTCTGCGCTGCCACTGACGATCAATTTGCCGTTCAAAGAAAAGGCGACTGCTTGCACCGAATCCGCATGTCCAGCAAGCACCATCAGTTCTTTGTGGGTATCCGCATCATAGATATGGATATTATTCGCGGCAGCTATCGCAAGCCGATTCGTGGATTGAGAGTATGTCACAGCATTAATAGGTCCCTGACCGGTATTAATTTGAGTGATGGCGTATTTAGGCAACCCCTCGGCAAAGCCGTTTACAAGAAACATCACAAGGGTTAAAAGAAGCATAAAACTTGCTAATCTGATTATCTTCATTTTTCGTATCCTTTTCAATTATCAATTGTCATTTATCAGGAGTCGGTTCTACAGAAATTTTTGCGAGGAACCCGTTAATTTTTCCCTTCTCGCTGGCGTTACCAATAGCACCTAACTTAAAGACTTGACCGCGATCAAAAGGATATTGGATCACTTCTCTTTGATTCGTTGGAATATCCTTTACGGAGGCAATGGCATTGTCAGGCACAAGTTCTGTAGTATCCGCAGTAAATAGATCAAACGAACCCGAAACTTCGGATTCCCCGACCCAGACATCAATCATAAGCACGCCACCCTCTTTAAAGGCTGTCGCATCAATCTCAATGAGCGTGTAACCTTGAGACTCAGTCTTAGATGTCCGAAAAACACTGAGAATTTCTTTCTCGGAATGTTCACGGGTAAGCACAACGCTCAAACCCGTGTCTACAATAGCACCGGATTCGACGGCGGTTTCGAGGTGAGTATCCCAATCTTTGGGTTGCGGTTCTGAGGATTTCTCGACCAACCCAGGAAGTTTTCCGTCCAAGGATTCTTGGAGAAATAAACGATACCCTTTGGCGCCATTATAGGGTGAAGAACGTTCATTGACGGGGAGTCTACCCATCAGTTCAAGGTCCGTTGATAGCACCAAAGAATCTGCTGGCGAATTTTTCTTCCAACCTTTCATGATGGCTTGTGCTAACGGGTGCGTTTTGTCAAACGGTTTAAAGCCTTGTTGTTGTCTGAGTCCCATGAGTTTCTTTTTAAAAGGTGTGCGCTCTAATTCTACATTCGACACCCAAACATTAATGAAATTTTCGTTCATGAATTCTATATTTTTCTTCTCGGAGAGGACACCTGCCCTCAGGCTTTTACCGCTCCCTCAGCACGACTCATTATCCAAGGGACCATCTATAGATATAGCGTGAATTGGTTTCTGTTGGGTGTGTGCCATCTCTAAGACTTGGTCCGGTTGTACCCAATTAATTTGTTGAGATTTATAGAAGCGGAGTATCAAGGCGCGTTCCGCAGCTTCTTGGGTAATCGCTTCTGTGAATTCGACATTTTCCAGAACCTCTCGCGTACCAGCGCGAAGTTCAACTTGCGAACAAAAACCCGCACCTGCTACACGGCTGCCATCTATTATCCGATTAAAATCAAAGTTGACCGGACCCCCCGGAACGTGCATCACGAAAAACGCGACGCGCCCTTTCACTCGATCAATCACAAGATGCCCCGCGAACTGGGACGGTGTAAACCAACCATCCTCAAAGACAAATTCTGCATGGATGCGAAAGGCGATGTCGGCAAACTCATCATTATAAGCACGTAAGCATGCCCACAAACCGTATGAATCTCCCGTATTAATATGCATATTCACACTCGGATTGGGGTGCAGCTGCCGCAGCAATTCCAGTACCCCATCCCGCTCGACCTTCCAGAGTTCGCCAACCGAAACCCGTTTACTTGGAAGAAAAGCCAGTTGGCTTGGCAGAAAAGCTTGAAAGACCGATGCCGGATATTGCTTTTCCGGTGCAACAACCCGCATATTTGTCAAAGCGGGCCAGTCCCTACCGGAATTAGACACGGTATCTCCAATCGGCGCAATAAAGCCCTGGACAGACACCTCAGAAGTGTCATCAAGCTTAAGTTTAATTTTGTTATTAGCTGCCGAGTGGTTGTCGGCATTGAGTTGTCCACTCATCACTATTAGAACGAGTAGCGCAACGCTTAAGGTTTTCATTTTCAATCTCCTTCATAATATACTAAAGTACTCCGTAACGTCCCTATACAAAAAATGTTGTTCGCGTAGGTCCTAATCTTGATATATAATGACGCGGGTAACAGACAAAACGGTTGCCTAATTTTTTGCGTTTTCAGTTTGAAGAAAGATTTTGAAAGCGTCTACCTCATATTCTTGACTCGGGTGCATCGGTAAAAAGAATTTCGTACCTCTGTGAGTAACTGGGTATTCCGAGCGATGCATCCGCAGTCGGTTCCCAACTTGGGGTAAAATTGTCCAATCACCGGTTCATACGTCTGCGCGTAAGAAAAAGAGACATGCTCCTGAAAGAGACACACCGGCAAATAAAACGAGCAACAACATATCTACTAAGGCTGAGTTGAACGAGTCTCTAAGAGTCAGTTTATCCTCAAATATCGGAATCTGTTCAGGGGTGATTGGCTTATTAGACATGCCTTCGGGAATACCAATGAGATGAAGACTTTCGGCATCAGTGCTATCAATTTCGACGATGAATTGTCGAAATCGTTTCGTATAAAGCTGCACGTTTTCCACGAATTGTCGGTGTCGATTCAATCCGGTGGCTGCCATTGATTCGAGTGTGTATTGAACGGTCGCCGCTGGAGATAAACGGCACACGAATCGTGCCTGCTGTACTTGTTTAATTTGTGCCATTAAGTACTCCCGATTTAGATCCTCTCGAATATTTCTATCAAAGTTCACCCACTCCATCTTGAACCTCAGCATAGGCAATAGTTCATCTTTCTGAGCTATATTCCGGTCAATGTTTCGTTTCATTTGGCTCCATTTACGACTATTTTCTGTTCTGGTGTTATTTATAAATTCTCTCTTTGTCGCGCGAAACTGATGCACCGTTTGAATGGGTGTCGACCATTTCACTGCGAGTGTCCCCAGCGTTAGGGGCATAAAAACCACCACTATTACCCAAATCAACAGGAGCACGACCAGGCTCATTCGTCTCTCTAACCGAGCAGAAACCATCAACCCGACTGCAATGAAGATGCCGGCATAGCAACAAGCAATGAGAAAGACCAGCCCAAGGCGTGCCCAGTCTGCAGGAGCAAATTGAATCCAAGGCGATGTAGAAAGAATGGTTATGTTCAACAAAAAGGCAAAAGTGAATGGAAGAACGAGGGCGATGAGTATCCCCAGGAATTTACTTACCACTATCAGGGACCTAGAAATCGGATTGGCAAGACACAATCGGAGCGTTCCATGTTCTCGTTCCCCTGAAAGTGCATCAAAGGAAAATAAAATTGGAATAAAAGAGAATAAATATGTGATGATAAATACCCAATCCAGGGGTACGCCCGGCGGCCGTAAATTTTTTGATTTCTGTTTTGTTTCGGGATAACCTACAGTCGCTATGCTTTTCACGTCGCCTGCCGTCCAAGAATCATCATCTATAACAAGCTTCGGAAGAAAGGCATCACCACCATTGGCAATGAAGGAGAGCGCAGATGGACGTTTGTACAGTTCACCAGGTCCCCTTTGGACCAACCTGTACAGCCGCGTCTGCGCTTTCAATTTGTTGGTGGATACAGTAACGTTCTTGGAATACGCTTGGATTTGGTCTGCGTATTTCTGGAGGTGCACAATAGCATTGGTTACCATTAATGCAATCATAATGAACGTAGTTAATGCGAAGCGCAAACTATTGATATGGTCAAATAGTTCTCTTTTAAGGATGTGCCAAATCATCATTGATCCGCCTTATAATCGGTTTCTTTTAGGTTCCACAGGATAACTGTGCCGTTAGAGCTCCCACTGGCAAGTGTTTTATCGCCAAAAAAGGTTACAGCAGTAATCATGCTTGTATGTTCCGTAAGGGTATCAAGAGGTTTCCCTGTCTCAACATCCCACAACTGAATGGTTTTGTCCGAACTTCCACTGGCAATCAGTTTCCCGGTGTCTGAAAATGCTATAGCCGTGATACCTCCGGTGTGTTTAGAGAGGATATGGCTCGGTTGCGTCGTGTCTTTTATATCCCACAACTGGATTGTCTTATCCGCGCTGCCAGTGGCAAGGAGATTACCGTCGGCATGAAGGGTTAAGACATTGACCGGATCGGCATGCGTTGCTCTGAAAATAGCTGAAGTTCTCGTGCCTTGCAGGGAAATGTAGAAAATAAGGAACCCATCTCCGAGTTCAGGTGCAGTGGCGGTGCTTGCCCTTACCAAGATTTCGGCATTGGGTGAAAACACGGTTGCGGTGTATACATCTTTAGGCTTCATGTATGGTAGGGTACCCTGCCTTTTGCTGCTCTTGCCGCCGTCATACGAAAACCAAGATCGAATTTCTCTGTCGTTGTTACACCCACTCCAAAACATTTCGCCATCACCAGAGAATGCGAGAGCATTGACGTGTCCCCAATGTTCTTCGCGGGTGCGAACGAGTTCCCCGGTGTCTGTTTTCCACAACCGGACCGTCTCGTCCTGACCACCGCTAATCAGAAGCTTACCGTCGGGAGAGAGGACCACCGCTAACACCGAATCTGTATGTCCGGTAAACGAGATAAGTTCTTTGTAAGTTTTGGCATCATAGAGTTGGAGACTTTTTGTGCTCGCAATCGCGAGATGTCTGCCATCCGTAGAAAACGCCATATCATTTATCGCCCCTTGCTGAACATCAATACGGGCTTTAACCGTTTGAGACAAGCTTTGTGCGCCGCTGTTTGTCAGAAACAGGGGAACACTCAGCAGCAGAACGAAACTTGCTAATTTTAGTGCCTTCATTTTCGGTATCTCCTCTTGTATAAAGGGTAGTTGATATGCCAGCTAAATAGTGACGTCTGGCTTTTTAAAATGGTTCACAAATACAATCACATCCAAATTCAGCCTTTGTGTTTTTTTCGATGCCACGTGATTTGCTACAGATGTGAAAACGTTTACCTTCTTACAGCATTTAAATGAATACGCTATACATCCATTCTGATAAAAACCTGAACTGTGCCGCTAAAGAGAGCCAGATTCATGACGAACAATACAAAAAGTTCAGGAATCGCTCGATGTGCGTTGACCCAGACATCTTTACGATCAAAGTGAAACTGGGGCAAGTTCGACCAATCCACAATACCTTTGTCAGAAGCAAACCAGAGTCGACTGGCAAAGGCATCCTCTTGATAAAAATAGTCAATGAGTGCTTGATGGTACTTCTGTGTGGCTTCAGCGAAATCAAGCATGCCATCCAAATCGGTTCCCACCCAAGCGGCTGTTGCAAACCTATAGAGACTTGCCGGACTTAGCTTCATCAAAAGTTCATCCCACCTTGATTGTTGAATATCTGTCCTTTCCAAACTTTGTTCTCGGATTAGAGCTGTTTTTTTTGCTAAGCGGATTTCCAATGCGCTTATGGTCTTATAATACTCTTGGACATGTGGAACGAGTTCCTCTGATTGTGGATCCAATTCCAGATTTACCTTATATCGTCCGTCTCCCCAAGCGACCGCGCCTTTTCCCGTGAGATTAAACCAGGGCGGTTTGCCCATAAGTGGGCTGTTTGCTACGAACCGGCGTTTTTCTCTGTCAACTTCTTCCCAAATCTGATTTATTTCTCGCTCTACTGAGGATTTTTCAGCGTGCGTATCGCCGACTGGATTCATGGTAAATTGACTCCAAGTTGGGTAAAGGATGACCAAAACTACCCATGAGAACATACAGAGCATGGCAGAGGTGGCGGTCCGTTGAGATATGGTGGAAATAAGGAGTCCAATTAGATAGAAAATGGATACATACGCAATTGTCGTTAGGAAAATTCCGCTGATTCGGAGGAAGTCATCCGGACTGAGTTGAATTGAACTGGTTGTTGATAATAGAATCAGAATCAACAACAGGCTCAAAAGCAATGGCAGTAACAGGCAAATCATAGCACCGATATATGTACCAACAAGGAGAGAACTTCGCGATACTGGCTGGGAGATAAGGATCCGCAAGGTGCCAGTTTCCCGTTCTCCAGAAATGGCATCGTAGGCAAAAAGCAGGGCAAGTAGGCTCAGTACCACCTGAAAGATAAAGGCAAGATCAATCTTTAAAAAAAGATTTAAAAACGGGTTCGCTAAGTATCGCGCGGAAGCATTGGAAATCAACGGGACAAGGCTATAATAGATTTCAACCGTACTTCCAAGCTGTTTTTCTAATCCTGTACTAAAGAGACTCAACGGATTTGGTGGACGTTCAATAAACAGTTCTAAAGTTGAATAAGTTTCTGCCGCCTCCACTTTCTGGCGATGAACTGTTTTTTGAATGTTGTAGTCAGCGAGTCGACGCTCGTATTCATCAATAAGCACAAGCGTATTGAAAACAACAAGAAGGAGAGTAATGATGACGGCAGCAAAAAAACGAGCACTTATTAGATGAGAGAGGAACTGTTGACGTATGAGTGTTGGTAACATGATAGCTTCCTACCTTTCGCTTAAGTGTGCCTTCTGTATTTCCTTCCAAATCGCACCTATCTGTTTTTCGTCAGAGAATCCTTTAGAAATGTCAGGTATGCCTCGTTAATCGCATCATTCTGCGTTAAATCCTGATAAGGTAAATGACTTATCAACTCCAATTGCGGTGATAGCACAAAACTGTTGACCGAACCATCTACTCCGTCCGCGACGGCCGCTTCAAACGTTGTGGAAACCGTACTTGCGAATTTACTTATGGACGCGTCCTTCGGCCCGTTCTGAAGTTCACGCAGATCCCGAATCAGAAGGAATACATTGACGTAGTGCTTATTGAGCAATTTTACGATTTTTGAATCGGTGAGGACACCTGCCCTCAAGGTTTTACCGCTCGCTCAGCACGATTCGTCGTCAAACACACCCCATGTGAGAACCACATGAATAGGACGGTTCTCCGCCTGTGCTTGTGCAACAGCTTCCTCAATAGGGAACCTCTCAATTTCGGAAAACTTATAAAAGGAAGCCTCCAACAGGTCTTTCGCCTCGTTCTCGGTAATAGCAGTCTCCCAGACAATATCACTCTGGTCATGCGCGTTTTGTGCGATCAATTCCATGCGCGGCACGTAAACCATATCCGCACCCCCAAAGGCGTTAATGTCAACATTGGTCTTACGCGGCGGGAGATGGAGCCAAAAATCGCGAATCGTTCCATTGTTCCGATTGAGTATCAACCGTCCAGTGAATTGTGCGGGTGTAAAGTAGGCGCGCGCCTCCGCATCCAATAGGAATTCAGCATGGATTCTGAAAACGATTTCGGCATAAGTCGGCGAAACGGCGCGAAGACAGGCAAAGGCACCCTCTGACTCCAGACCTACCTTTATCAGAGTTATACGCCGACCAAATATCTCTATGGTACCTTCTCCCCCTGGGTTGATATGCATCTCCGCGGTTGCCCCTGGGTGAAACTGGCGGAGAAACGGGAGGACTTCGTTCATATCGAGTTCCCACACGCCTCCGACAGGAACAGATCCTTTTGGAAAAAAGGCTTTGAAAGCGTCTACGTCATATTCTTGACTGGGATGCGCGGGTGAAAGGTTTTTAAATAGCGCGGCATGCTTCGGCGTATGATCCGGTAAACCGAGCGAGGCATCCGCAATTGGATCCCAATATGCCTGCACCTGTACGGTTTCCTTTGTATCCAGTGTTTTTCGCAGATTTATTTTATTTCTAGCACAACTTAGAAGGCTTATGCATAAGCCGAAAATTGAAGTCACCAAAACTGTAGAAATCAACCAATTTCTTTTCATCTTTTATCTCCTTACAATTAACGTACGTAACGATCAATGCTTTAGGCGATTCTGTTCGCGTTCACGTAAATCCGAGTTTCAATATATAAAGACGCGAGGGATGGACAAAACGGTTGCCTAATTTTTAAAAAAAATCGGAGAAAACGGACACAATTATAGTAAAATATAGAACCGCTGTGATTGCTGACAGCTAATACACTAAAAACTGAATACCTCTGATGATTTTGAAATACGGGTTGCATGTCATCCCGCTTTAAGGTATCTTATATAGGACTGACGCTGCTTCCACTGCTGGCGGGGTTTAAAACCCCGCCAGCAGTGCGTCATACGTCCGTTATCATGGAAAAATGCGTAAGTCCTGTTATAATAACATTTTGTGCTAACCTTACTGAGGAGTTTCAGAGCTTGCGAGATTACACCAAAGTCACCGAACGCTTGAAAAATTTGGAAGTACCAATAGAGTTGATCGGTAGCGTCCACGCCAAAGAAAATATTAGTTTGCCAATCCATCAAATTCGATTAGATGCATCTGCACGTAAACCGCAACAGGTACTTATCACTGGCGGTGTACATGGCGATGAACCCGCAGGTGTTGAGGCTGTTTTACAGTTCCTTGAACGGGACAATACCGCACTCCTGAAAAATTTTTCATTTGTAATAATCCCGTGTATCAACCCTTACGGCTATCTTCACAACACGCGTGAGACCCGTGATGACATAGACATCAACCGCTCTTTTGAAACGGATGATGTTGCCGAAGTCACTATCATCAAAAAGGCACTCGGTCAGACCCAATTTTCACTCGCGATAGACTTCCACGAAGACTACGATGCCACTGGATTTTACCTCTATGAAGGCAACCGAGAGGAAAAATATATCGGGACCGAACTCGCCGCAGCTGCCAAAGCAATCGGTCCGATAGACCCCGAAGATCCAGGTGAAGACGCGCCGGACCTTGCCGAAGGTGTCTACAAAGTTGCTACCTCATGGGGAACGCAAGGGTTAGTACCTTACCTGTTGCATTTTCATAGCGAACATGTTATCATCTCTGAGACACCAACAGTTTGGCAGCTTGAACAACGCACCGCACTCCATTTAGAGGTATTAGATACCGCGCTCAACATCATATCGGGAAAGGAAAAATAAATGGAAGATCAAGAGATTCTATCGAATGTTAATACCGCTTCTCAGCCTTCGGATCTGAAGATCACCGACATGCGCACCGTTCGGACGCAAACAGGTGGCCCCATTTTGAAACTCGACACGAACCAAGGTATTTACGGGCTTGGTGAGGTCCGAGATGGCGCAAGTCCGACGTATGCGCTGATGCTCAAAAGCCGTATTCTCGGCGAAAATCCGTGTAACGTTGATAAAATCTTTCGACAGATTAAACAGTTCGGGCACCATGCCCGGCAAGGTGGGGGTGTCTGCGGGATTGAAATGGCACTGATGGACCTCGCTGGCAAGGCGTACGGCGTACCGTGTTACCAACTCGCGGGTGGTAAATTCCGAGATAAAATCCGATGCTATAGCGATACCCCTTCTCTCAGAGACCCCGAACAGATGGGTAAGGTCCTCCAAGAACGCATTGATAGAGGGTTCACCTTCCTGAAAATGGACATCGGTGTTGGACTATTACGTGGAACCCCGGGTACAATCTCTGCACCGCACGGAAATTTGGACACTTCTAACCTGATGCACCCTTTTACCGGCATCCGTCTGACTGAATCAGGCATCGCTATACTCTGCGAGTACGTAGAAACCGTTCGGGACAGTATCGGCTATGAGATACCGCTTGCGGTCGATCATTTCGGACATATCGGTATTGAAGACTGTATCCGTCTCGCGAGAGCATTAGAGAAATACAATCTCGCGTGGTTAGAGGATATGGTGCCGTGGCAGTACACTGACCAGTACGTACGTCTCTCCAATTCCTGTGCAACACCCATCTGCACAGGAGAGGACATCTACTGTAAAGAGGATTTCATGCCGCTGTTTGAGAGTCGTGGTATCGCCATAGCGCACCCCGATATAGCGACTTCAGGCGGGATTTTGGAGACAAAGAAGATCGGCGATTTGGCAGAAGACCACGGCATCGCGATGGCACTCCACATGGCGGGAACACCTATCTGCGCAATGGCGAGTGTCCACTGCGCCGCAGCGACATCGAACTTCATGGTCCTGGAGAACCATTCCGTCGATAACCCGTGGTGGGATGAAATGGTGACAGGTTTGCCGAACCCAATCATCGAGGACGGTTATATTACTGTCCCAGAAGCACCCGGCTTAGGTATAGATCTCAACGAAGCGGTCATCCAAGCGCATCTCCATCCGAATGAAACGGCATACTTCGCACCCACAACAGAATGGGATGCCGAGCGTTCACACGATAGGCTGTGGAGTTAGGTTTTATTTACAAGGGCGGATTCCGATGTCCGCCCGACCTCAAACAGGTTGCAGCGTCCGTCAGATCGTTGAAAACCTGAATGTTACGATAATGTTCAATATCCCATCTACCACATTTTCAGATTTGCCCACATTGTTGTGAGTTTACCGTCTACTTCGATAGCAGCAAATTCTTCAACATGGAGCAGCAAATTCTCCATGAAAAGTTTTGCCATATCTTTCGTATGGTCATCGTTACCTGCGATATAGTATTTATCGGGGGCAATTGCCATCATTAGGAACTTACCTTTCCCAAATTCCGCTTCCATGATAACAGGTTGCCCCAAACTCTCCATCAGCACATCAAAGCCTTTTTGAGAAGCAATGACTTCCCAGACGGTAGGCCAGCCCTGATGTCCCCAGCCTTCAAACGTTTTTTGATCCATACGGTTGGGTTCGTTAAAGAGTTGATGATCCGCTTGCAATATTTCAAAATCTGGACTATCACGATCACTCCGAACACAACTCAATCCAGCCGGTAACCAGTCCACATTCGCTTCGTTCTGATCCGCTTGGGTCGGTTCCCAGACGATACCACCATTGTCGACGAAATCCTGAATCACTTTTGCATTCTTGTCGAGATTTTGGTGCAATCCAGCGTTATTGGTCACCATGCTACCAATTAAGAAAATTTTATTCTCTGCCTCGAAACGGAGTTGTCCACCTTCCAATGCCTTTGTCAGATCATCGTATTCAACTTTGAATTCATCCAGGGTCTGACGCAACGCATCAACCTTTGTCCACTGATCAGCAAAATCAACAACAGCAATTTTAGCAGCTTCTACAGCCATTACACTCAAAACGAGATTCAAAACACAGAGCCATGCAAACAAACGGGAATACATAAGTCAATCTCCTCACGTGTAACACGTGTTTTCATCAGGACCGAAAACGGTAAGATAAAAGGCTTCTCCTACAACCCATTATTCTGTGTTATTGAGTTCCTGGAGACGTTGCTTGATATTAACTTTGATATTGTCATGTCCTTGCTGTTTAGCCAATTTTAACGCGGTTCGTAAATCGTGTTCCGCCGCTTCGCTCTGGTTAAGGGTAAACTTCGTTAGACCGCGGTTATAGTAAGCTTCTACAAATTCTGGCTTGAGGTGAATGGCTTCATCAAAATCAGTAATAGCAAGTTGATATTCAGCGACGAACGTTTTCGCTGTGCCGCGGTTGTAGTAGGCTTCAGCGAAATCCGGTTTTAAGCGGAGCACCATGTCGTAGGCAGAAACGGCTTCCCGTATCCAACCCCCCTCTGAAAGAATATTGCCGATAGAGAAAAAAGCGTGAATTGTCACCTCTGTTTCAGTCCATTCTAAGATGGCAGCCGGTGGATGTTTTTTTTCCAGTTCCTTCATCTCTTCGGGAGTGAGGTCCTTTATCTCCAAGATCTCCCATTCGTCGTCCCATTCGACCGATGTTTCTTCTGTCCCTTCTGTTTCCTCTGTCGACTCTGTAGGGAGATTCGATAACTTTGGAATGTTTTCTTTCTCATACCTTTCAACGAGAAACCCAACGAGCATCATCAGGGAGGTAGCAGGGTGGTGTACATTTTCACCGACTGTGTCAACTAATTCTTCAAGTAAGGGTGAAAGGTGACGGTAGTCGCTTCTTGATATTATATTGAAACTGAGGGTTTCTTCCCGATTCCCGATATCGATTAATAATTCCAATACACTGGCGAGCCAACGATAATCACTTTCTGAATAAGGAGCAGCCTTCACAGTTTTCTGAAGTAGAGTCTGTTGTGTTACAAAAGGATCTTGTTTTTCGGGGGCAGGCATATCCGGCTCCACGGGGACGAAAGGTGCTAATAGAGATGATACATTTTGGGTGGTTTGTATATCGGTTAACATTATTTCCTATCTCCGTTTGTTCCAAGCATCATATTCCGCGTGTGTGAATACTTTACGAATAGTGGCGCGTTGGAATTGATACTGCATAGATACTAAAAGACGAACTTTGTTGCCCCCAATATTGAAAGCAGTCCAAGTTCTCTTTACAGGGGCGTACGAACCTGTCAGCAGCCTTTCTCGCACGTTCACTTGGATTAGATCAGCGTGCGGGAATTTTTCGCGCAACTCAACGATTGAACCAAAACTTTCTTGCTCCATCAATGCACGCCATCTGTTCAGTGCTGATCGAGTATTCGGATGTCTCCGGGCAAATTCGGTCAGTTTTTCTTCATTTCTGATATGCATGGGCTATGTATGAGCTGCACATTGGTGGGCTATTATTATGCAAGAACACTTCGTTTCCACTTAACAGTGAAGGAGTTTTCATCATAACAACATCTATTATATCATGCCAATATTGATTTACTGCTCGAACAGAGTCATTCAATTGTCACATAATTTCGATTTGTCGCGTAAAGCACTCCCCTGTAGGAGCGAGCTGTGCTCGCCATCCGTCCGCGAAAATGTCTGAAAAACCGAAAACTGAATGGCTCTGACTGCTCGAAAGCATTCGCCACAGCCACCAAATCCAAAATATTATTCGTCAACTTTTTCCTCTCGTTCAATAAGATTGTGGAATTCCTGCAGATAACCAGCCGCTATGTTTTTCGCCCATATAGGTTCTTCATGGGTTTCATTTGTTATGCGCAGCAGTGAATTGGACAACTCCTCCGTATCAGCAGCTATTTTAGACTCATAATTTTTGAGGTTTTGTTTTCTGGTGTCAAGCAGCGATACGACTTGAGAATTCATCTTGCTGTACTGAGGGTCCATAATAATCTCTGAATGATCTTTCCCTTCCTTGATAATATCCATAATTTCTATTGTCTGATGTATCATCTTCGTATATTCTTTTTCGTTGGTTTCTTGTTCAACCAAGTTTCTGTAGGTTGGAATTAGATTGGAAAAGGTTGTGAAAAGTTTATCATAGGGGGATCCAACCTTCTTATATTCCTTAAGTTTGACGCATTCTATGTATAATAATCCCAATAAAACATACACATCACGTGGGGCACATCAAGAGATGATAACTCGCTGACATCATTTGACGCTATTATAGACTCCGCCATTTCTATTATTTCTATTTGGTAGTCAGTGAGTCTGTGCCCACAGCCCGCCATAAACAGCAGAGCAATTATCAGAAGTGCTGCATTCGTTTTCTGAACCATAATATTCTCCTTTATTATTGCGGGTCATCCGATCTTAACAATCTCCACAGTTCCTACCTACGCCGAAATTGAAATCAAAGGTTCCCAGATCCAGACAACACATTCGACAGATTCTTGGGCGCACTACATCTATTCCGCCGAATCACAGATTCCTTGCTACGGAAATGCACTTTGGCACCTCTGAATCTCGTCCGTTGTGCAGCGTGAATCCCTTTACCGTGGAACACTACAGGAATGCAGGTGGCTTTGAGATTTCTCGGAACTAAACTTGAGACGAAGTTGACGCTCTCCTGCAACTGTTGGGTTACATCTGTTACTTTGAAGGTACCACTTTTGAGTTCAATTAAAACCACAACGAGTCTATTTTCGGTGGTGTCCACGTAAAAGAGAATTCTGTCACAGTGTTTCCCGGTTCTTTGATGTGCTTTGAATGCCAGATCCATATCTACCACAATCCGGTCGCGCGGGACATCAGTCATGTCCACGCGGCAGCCGCGACCGCTACACGAATCTGTCAGGTTTTCTATACCCACCCGCTCACGGATTTCGTCAAGAACTTTACTCAATTGCACCGGCTGCTTCCTCGTCCAGGAACTGTTGCTCAAGTCTGACGAAACTATTATAGAGTTTATCAGCGATGTCGTAATAATCCTGTGGTTCTACACCTTCAATGCGATCAAACGGGATTTCTGTCACTGGCTTGTCAGTGTGGAACCACCAGGCACCGACCTCTTCCTTTGCCATCCAACTTTCCGGTTCTGCTCTGTTTTTCGCGAGTTTTTTCAGTTCTCCTTCGCGAATCAGATTTCCGATTTCCTGGAGCAACCATTCACTATGTGTCGTGACAACCACACGTACACCGGCTCGGATTAAACGGGAAAGTGTAAAAGCGATTTGGGTTTGGGCACCGGGATGCAAATGCGCTTCAGGTTCTTCAATGATAAGCGTATCGCCTGCGCGAACAACGCCGCGCAAAAAGAGAAGTAAAGGCGCAAGTTCTGACACCATTGACGAAACTCGGTTCACAGGCAATGTCTGTTCAGATTTCTGAGGACGGTAGCGGAATTCCAAGGGGCTTTTTGATACCTCGCGTTTGACCTCTATCGCGCCGCGTAGGACCTCCCGCTCTAAAGCTTGAGCGATGTGAATTATTTGCTCTGAAGCACTGTTCCCCTCCTTATAGGAAATAAGCTGTTTGAGAAAATCCGTTTCTATCGCCGAAAACGGAGCGATTTCTGCGGAAAGTTCCGGACCGAGGTGAATACCCTCTGCTATGAAGGGTTTAACGTCCATACGAAAACTTTGTAGGATACTTCTCCGAGTAGCAGGCAGGTAATAGACGTTTGGTCTCTCCCGACTATCTCCATAGAAAGGCCCCTCGCGATCTGCAATATCAAGCGTTTCCTGAATTTCTGTTCTGGATGCCCACATGTTGAAAGTCCAGTGTGTCTGATTTTTCTCGCGGACCTGTAGCGAAACTTTCATTTCACCCTGAAGCGCATCAGTGAACCGTATCATATCTGATATGGTTTCAAGACTGAAACATCGCTTAAGTTGCTTCTTGAAAACCTCAGTCTCCTTCAAATTTTGCTGTCCTTGCTGGAGCAATGATCGTGGAAACCCCTCAAAGGTGCGGTGTAATGCATAAATAAGTGCCGCGAAGTAGGTTTTACCAGTGTTGCTTTCGCCGACAAACACTGTCAGCGGACGTAGATCTATCTCTGCCTTCTCTATCGGCCCGAAATTTTGCACCTTGATGTGGACATTGGTGGGCTGTCTGTCTCTGATTTCGTTCACTGTTTTGTCTCCCGCGAGTGGTGGATTTAAGTCCAATTATACACATTTATGTAGGCGAATTGCAATGGTAAATCTCTGATCCCCGATGAGAACACAGAATAAGTGAGCATAAGGATCGCCCCGCAGTCTATAATTAGACTGACGGAATCACAGCGACATAAACCTGCGAATGCCCGGAAACATCTGACGTATACACAACAGCCGTTTCATCAGGACTAAATGACGGATGCGGATGCGTCCATTGCGGTCCATAGACCGTATCTACCTTCATCTCCATCCAACTCAGCGATTTTTCCCGATCGCCTGCTTGTTGGGCGGCTGCCCAATCCTCAGCGAGCGCATACCGATCCGTTTTCCACTGGCTTCCACTTGACGAACTTTCTGGATAACAGATAGGCGTATGTTCTCCAGTTTCTACATCTACCAACCGCAAACCGATGTCAGGATGGACAGTGTCGCATAACACCTTCGTTCCATCGCGATTGCTGGCGATGTGCCACGCATTGAAATCGGCAATCGTCTGCATCTGTAGGGTGTCCAGAGACATCCGCCGAAGCGAGTAGGGCCAATGCGTCACAATCAGTGCGTCTAACGCACCGAGGAAGGTTTCGTGGACGAGAAACTCGTTGTTATCGTGTTGATAGAGCGAACGGTTTTCTGTACCGTCCCGTTTAATAGTCCACATCCGAGGTGCCGGATCCCCAGAATACGCTATTAAATCAGGGTGCTTCGGGTGAAACTGTGGGTGAATAATCGTCTGATCTGGGGACGTATAGATAACCTCACCGCCGCTGCCATCGGTAGCCGTCACGGTGATGTGTGATTTGTCGTCGCGCTTCATTGCTGTTACGATAAACCGTTCATCCGCGCTGACACTACACTCGCCGAGACCGCCACCGGGGAATTCGGCAAGCACACGTTCCGCAAATGTCTCAAGATGAATTGCCTTTATGGCATCTGCTTGCGTATAAAAGAGCTCAGTGCCATTTTTAGAAATCACGCCAGAATAGCCGTGAATGTCGTCTGCATCCGTCAACTGTACAATATCACCGTTAGGGAATTCCAGCTTGAAAAAATTCGGTTTTCCTGAACGATAGGAGGTAAAGATGAGGTGTTCTTGGTCAGGTGTGAACGAGGATGTGAGAAAATAGAGGTTATGGTTAATAGAGGTATCATTTGTAAGTTGATAAATAGGCGCGCCCGTTTGGTCGTCTTGAAATTCGCGTAGTTCTGAAGGATGAACAGACGCTTTGGCGTATTTTGTCATAGTAGATTCCTTGTAAATCTGTTTATGGGATAAATTTACGAATTGAATAGGTAGTTGAGCAGCTGCGCGCCTTCACGGAAATCAGGAATAATAATGTCTGCACCTGCACGGATCAGACGTTCCCGCTTATCGGCATTCATATTATACATATTATCTTCTACGGATGCAACACCGACAGCGATTGCCCCCACCGCTTTCGCATTTTCGATCTCTACATACCCATCTCCGATGATAAGCAATTCACTCCCGCTAAGTTCAAAGTCTGTGATAATTTTCTGGATAACCATGGCTTTGGAGAACTTCTTGTATTCCCGCAACGCACCGAAAATCCCGCCATCAAGGTATTCAGCAACACCGAGAAGTGACGCTTCATTTTTCACAAATTCAACGTCCGTTCCACTGGCAAGATAGCAGTGTATTTCCATTTCACGTAGGCTTTTCAGGAATTCAAGAGACATCGGGACACGGAGCGGTTCGGCAGTCAAAGTCCCCGCCGCAAGTCCAGCGATCCGTTCCTCAACGACAGGCAGCAATCGGCGATTATATTCGTCTTTGTAGGCAAGCGGTGCCTTCGGTGTCCCACCGCGTTTCTCAATCTCTTCACTGAGTTGAATCATCTGATAGATCGTCTGTTTACCGGTCAATCTATCCACAAATTCAACCACAAGTGCCTCAAGTTGTGCTTGCGTCTCGGTGGTATCCGTTTCTGTCTGAAGGCATTCGACCATCATCGGGACCATCACGTTCTGCCAACCATCTCGGATAAGTGAGATCGTACCATCAAAGTCTAAAACGACGTGGCGGATATTCCCAGTTTGAATCTCGCGATGGATTTCAATTGAAGTGTTGTCTAAAAAAAGGTGTTCCATGGGTATCCTGTTCGGCTATCGGCTTCAATGTTTGCTGACCGCCGACACCTATTAAAAGGTTTTGATTCCTCTGTGCTTTTGTGATAGTATAATGGTATTATGATAGTTAAGCAAGTCTTTTCAGTGTCGCTTCCAAGCAGAAACTTGTTCTAAAAAGAATATAGTAGGAACTATAGCCGGTGAACGAAAAAGAGATTCTCAAAAAAATCCAACGCATCGAAATATTTACCAATCGCCTCGTTAATACTGTCTTTGCGGGTGAATATGAAAGCGTCTTCAAAGGGCAAGGAATTACCTTTGATGAAGTCCGCGAATATCAGGCAGGCGATGAAATCCGTACCATCGATTGGAATGTCACCGCGCGGATGGGACAAGCCTATATCAAGAAATACGTAGAAGAACGCGAACTCGTGATGATGTTAGTGGTGGATATGAGTGCCTCTACCCGTTTCGGTAGTATCGCCGAGACGAAGGCAGAAATCGCCGCCGAGATCGCAGCACTCCTCGCTTTTTCTGCCATCAAGAACAACGACAAAGTCGGGCTTGTCTGCTTTACCGATACCGTTGAACACTTCGTCGCCCCACGGAAAGGGAAAAGACACGTCCTACGCGTCGTTCGCGATATCCTCCATTTTCAACCGAAGCAGTCCGGAACGAATATTGAAACAGCATTGGCGTTTGTCGATCAGGTGCTTAAACCGCACAGCGTTGTGTTTCTTATCTCTGATTTTAAGAATACAGGGTATGAAAAGCAGTTACGTTTGAGCAGCAAGCGACATTCACTCATCGCTATCACACTACAGGACAGACGCGAATTGGAATTGCCGGATGTTGGACTGATAGAACTCGAAGATGCCGAGACCGGAGAGACGATGGTCGTTGACACACGTTCCGAGGCGGCGCGACAGTTATACACAGAACTGAATCAACACGCCGATGCGGAACGTCGGCAGATTTTCCGAGCAAACCAAATTGATGCTATCCATATCAGGACAGATGAACCGTATGTAAAACCGCTGATCCAATTTTTCCGCCAACGTGCCACCCGAAATTAAAGTCCTTGTGCGTTATGAGTAGACTTAAAGTAAAAAATCTAACACAAACCTTCGTTCAGAACGGTAGCCGACTGCCGGTGCTGGACGCTTTGAACTTCTCTGTTGATGAGGGAGAGTTTGTCGCCTTGCTGGGTCCCTCCGGCTGTGGCAAAAGCACGCTTTTTAATATCATCTCAGGGATACTCGCGCCCGATACTGGGGAAATTTACCTCAACGGCGAGCAAATCTGTGGCAACACAGGGCGTTTCGCCTACATGCAACAGAAGGATCTCCTTTTACCGTGGCGGACGGTTCTCAGGAACGTCCTCGTCGGTCCAGAAATTCAGCAGGAACCACTTGACACCGCAAAGGAAGAGGCACAACAGCGTTTGGCGCAACTCGGCTTGAGCGGCTTTGAAAATAGTTACCCGATGCAGTTGTCCGGTGGCATGCGACAGCGTGTCGCACTCGTCCGAACGCTCCTCTTTCGGAAGGAAGTCTTACTTTTAGATGAACCCTTCGGCGCATTGGATGCAATGACGCGCACCGTCATGCAGTCTATCCTACTTGACATCTGGACAGAAGGACGGCAAACCGTTCTCCTCATTACCCACGATGTTGAGGAGGCACTCCTACTTGCAGACAAAATCTATGTACTGACAGCCCGACCCGCAACATTGAAGACAGAGATCCCTGTTCCATTACCCCGCCCGCGGAACGTCACGGATACCGACCTTATTCACCTGAAAAGGGAACTCTTGGAATTATTACAAGTCGAAATGTCCCAAGTCTTCAACACCAACTAACGCTATTCCGCATCCGAATCTTTCGTTAACGTTCTCCAAAACGAACGTGAAGGACGGTTCATATTGTCAAACATTTCGTAGTTTCCGTTCTTACAAAATTCGTAGAGTGCTTCAGTCAACGGGATTTCAAACCCCGATGCTTCTGCCGCTGCGAGGAAATACGGCAATTCAGGGTATTTAACGACGAGCGTATTACCCCCGCCGTCAATGATACGTTTCGCGATGCTATCAAATTCGCCACGCCAACCGTCCCCCATACCGACAACTTCGCGGATTGCCTTCGGATCCACGCCAGCACAAACCCCAAATGCCATCGCCTCCATATACGCCGCAGCACCGAGTCCCATTGCCAATTGGTTCACACCCTTAACGATCTGACCGGAACCACTCGGACCACAGTAGACTACATATTTCGGTTCCCCGAGGATTTCCAAGATCGGACGACATTTTTCGACAACCGCAGCATCACCACCGACAAAAATACGAAGTGTCCCTGTCTCAGAACCGTGCGGGCCACCGCTCACGGGTGCGTCTATCAGTGCAGCACCTCTTTCAGTGAATGCTGTCGCAAGTTCCCGCGTCCTCTCTACTTCGGTTGTGCCTAAATCAATAAAAACATGATCTTTACGAGCATTCGGGATAAGGTGTTGTTCTGCAACATTACAAAAAATATCAGAGGACCGCAAACTGGTCATAACGACATCGCTGTTTCTGACGACCTCAGCAGTATCCTGACCTACTGCCGCACCTGTCGCAGCGAGTGCCATGCATTTTGCAGCATCAATATCATATCCGATGAGCGGGTACCCAGCATTGTGGAGATTCTTCGCCATCCTGCTGCCCATATTACCGAGTCCAATAAAACCGATTGTGCGGAGTTCTTGAGATTGCATAATTTCTTACCATTCCCTTGATTACATCACCCTACAGTTGGCATCATTATCCATGCGTCCAACCTGTCTAAGAACGCCTCGCCGCCGCGTGCGAAAATTGAGACACCAAGGCTGTCGCCTCGCGTAGGATAGATGCGTTGCGTTAGGCATAACCGACTGTTGGCAAAAACTTCCATAACCGAACGGTCTAAGAAGATATGGAGTTTCAGGGATTCTCCTTCAATAGCGTTTGGGTTTGGCATCCGTCCGAGATAGAAAACGTGATACCGTCCATTCCAAAAAATGGTGCAGTTTGCATCATTAAAGAACCCTTCAGGTGGGAGCAAATGATAGCGTGGACGGTGCAAGTCCGTTGAGAGATACTCCCGCAATTCCCGGGCAAGTCCGATGCGTTCTTGGAGGTTTTCGATTGTAGTTGTTGAGTCCATTTGCCGTGAATTTTCCTCCTATTCTTCACTATGCCGAAAGTAGCATACAAGATCAGAGTATAATAACACGTTGGAAGAGAAGTGACAAGCGAAATCGAAACACCCAAACTTGTTTTGATAGAACTTACGCATGCTGCTCTTTTGTAGCACAAACTTCCCAGTTTTGCGGCGTACTCGCCCAGATGCGAAGTGCATCGTGCCACCAGAACGCTATGTTTTCCGAGAAATCTCATCTAACAGAACAGGCTGCAGTCAAAATTGCGTAAGTCCTGTTTGATACATCTGTAGTGAAGTTTTCCTTGCGGTTTTTTATTCCATTTGTTATACTGCCGATGATTGGTTTCAGGACCATTCCGTCAGGTGAACTTTGCCTCGTTTTGCTGAACTTTCGTTTAACAAGAGGAGCTAGAAAATGATGCATGTAACCAGATATACCTTGATTTTCATGATATTCGCTTTTGTGGCGTTTGACGCACCAGCGGAAATCTTGTTGACAGAAGATTTTGAGGATGATTTGAACTTAACCACTAAATGGCAGACAAACACCCCCAAATTCGTCTACCCAAAGGACGGTATCCTCTATTTGGATCAGGGGAAATCCGGTGGAGACTACGTGAGTCTTCGGTCTGTTCAACACTTCAGCGATGTCATCATCTATTATGAATGGTTCATCATCGAATGGAGTGGACAGGGAGACGGCGGCGGCGCGTTACGGCAGACCCCAAACGGTTCTTATTGGATGCGCTGGTGGGGACGCAGCAACGTCAAAGTGACAACGAATAAAGACGGACCTGTTAATGCTTGGCAACCCTTTCCAGTGAAAGGCGGACAAGCAAGGAGTAACTATCCAGCGGTGTCTGACCATTTTATACTCAAAGCAGCATTAATGACACAAGAAAAGCGTGTCACCATTCATATATGGGATGTCACCGATAAAAAACCGATACAGATTGCCGAATGGGAGGTCAAGGACAATACTTACAAATCAGGAAACATCAGTTTTGACTGCTGGAAATTCGGTATTTATGGTGTTGATAATGTTATTGTTGCTACACCTGAACATGAGGCGGAAATCTTCGCGGATAACTTTGATCCAACAAGGCTTGCCGTTCAACCTGAAGGAAAACTCACGACGCTGTGGGGACACTTAAAGTTAAAAAATTAGTAGATAGAAAGGAATTTAGCCATGACAAAATGTGCACTAATCAGCGGTAGAGGTATGGGCATGATGCACGGCGGAAACTTCCACGCCCATCCAGATGCGGAGGTAGTGGCTGTCTGTGATATGGACCCTGAACTCCTCGCGAACGCAAAGGAACACTTCGGCGTCCCGGGGTATCCAACAATTGAAGAACTCTTAGCGAACTGTGATCCAGACCTTGTACTTCTCATTGTCAACGAAACCCGACGCATTCCACCGCTACGAGAATTGATCGAAGCTGGACAGAATGTATTCACAGAGAAACCCCTCTGTGGATTGGAGGGACAGGCTCGCGTTCGCGAAGAAGACCTCGGAATCGCAGCACCTGCTATCGCAACATGGCGTGACTCCGGTCTTAAATTCGGGATCGATTACAACTACCGGTTTATGCACCATTTCCGTAAATTGCATGACGATGTCGCCGAAAATCGGTTGGGTGAGATCCGGATGGTACACGCACGTGCACATTTTAACTGCTGGTCCCACGTCATTGATCAGATTCTCTGGACAGTCGGCAGACCGGAGTGGGTAAGTGTTGTCGGTGATCCGAATGAATCCGGCGGATGGGGACGTTTAATTCATATCGGTTGGGAAAACGGGGTCATCGGTTCCTTGAGTGGTACAAACCTTTGGGGCTACGATGATCATCCGCTCCGTGTCAAAGTGCTTGGCGACGAATTTTATGCGGAGGCAAAAGGATTAGAAGGCGTTTACACCCGCCGTAAAGCGAATAACTCTGAAATAGAGGAAGTCTGGGAAGCAGAGCAAGGTCAACCTGAGATGCCGGAATCTTTCAAACGGATGGCGGATGGGGTCATCAAGGCAATGCACGCCGACACTGCGTTTCCCGCAGACGGTGAAGCAGCATGGAATGAACTGGTGTTTGAAGCAGCCGTGCATAGATCGGCTTTGCAGAATAATGCACGCGTATTTCTGGCAGATGTCGAAGAAGACGCATTTGCCTAAAGTTGCTTATAGGCGCGCTTCCATGAAGTTTACGAAAATAAATCGGTAATTCCATGTTCCCCCCGGTCCCGCAGGGTTTTTGCTTGGGGTGTTTTTGCTTGGGTATTTCTGCGGATTGCTTGGGTGTTTCTGCGGATTTCTTCACGGTTTGGAACCGCACCGGACTTCGATCAAAAATTACCGAATGAATAAATTAATCTTCATCAAAGCGCGCCTATACTTTAAGCAGCCCCGCCTTTAACAGCGATCTTGATCGCATCCTTGCCATCCAAGTGATAACTCCCGTGAAGCGCGTCGAACCCTTTAGATACATCCTCTAACGGAAGAATATGACTCACAAACCCATCAAAGAGTGAGGCGTGCTTCTCCAGCATTGGGATGGCGCGGAGGAAGTGCTTTCTCTCAAAACCCCAACCGGCTTCCAACCGCAGATTTTTACGCATTAGCATCTGGTTCGGATTGCAGTCAAAGCTGCCAACATCCACGAAATGACCATATACAACGTAAGTTCCACCGTATCGGATGTAATCCAAACCTTCAGGAATCGCAGCAAGGAAACCGGTGCATTCATAGACGACATCTGCCCCTTCGCCTTGCGACGTATTTTCTCGGACAATCCGCTTTCGTTCTTCAGGGTCTGGCACTTCCGCAATGTCGATGGTGAGATCCGCGCCCAACCTTTTTGCCATCTCAAGCCTTCCCGGAGGTCCACCAACAACGATAAGCCTTCCTGCCCCAGAGACTCTCGCCCAATTAAGCGCAAGCAGCCCAATCGGACCGGTTCCCTGAATCACAACCGTATCCCCGAATTCAATTTTTCCGCGCGATATGCAATGTGCGGCACATGAGGCAGGCTCCGCGAGCACGGCAATTTCAGGTGGCAGATCGGTTTTAAGAAACATATTTGTTGACGGATTCGATAGGTAGATGTACTCACTGAAGCCGCCGCGCAGATACGGGGCTTCCTCCGACGGCGAAAAACCGAGACCACCGCTGGGAGAGAGCGCAATTCTGTCCCCTACTTTAACCGGATTACCGAGATAATCCGTTTCGACACCCTCTCCTAAAGTCTCAATCACACCGACGTTCTCGTGTCCAAGAATAATATCGTGGTTGATACGCTGAAATTCCCAATTGTGGAGGTCGGTACCGCAAATACCACCTAACTCCTGACGCACGAGGACTGTACCGGGTTCGGGGTCAACGATCGGATATTCTCGGACTTCAAAATTTTTGCCACTCATTACAGTGGCGCGCGCTGTTCTGGTTCCCATTGTAAACTCCTTTTGGACATCCATTCAAGACTTGTAAGCACGACAACGGCAGTGCTGGATATATGGAATGTGAGTATATTTGTTAATGCACTCTTACCAAACCGCAAGGAAAATTAAAAAACTTTGACGATGATTTTTCCGAGTTTTTCGCCTGTGAAAAGTGCTATAAACGCCTTCGGTGCGTTCTCTAAACTGTCTATAATTGTCTCTTCCCACTGTATTTTATCTTCGGATATCCACTGACGCATATCACGGTAAAATTCAGCGTTTCGCGCCATGAAGTCGGTGACAATAAATCCTTGTAATCTAATCCGTTTACCGATAGCAGCACTGAGATTCGTCGGACCAGGAGTCGGTTCAACATCGTTATATTGAGAGATCATGCCACACAGCGGAATACGTCCATGCATATTCATCACTGCAAGTGCGGCTTGAAGATGTCTACCCCCAACGTTCTCAAAATAGATGTCAAGTCCATCTGGACAATGTTTTCTGAGTTCGGCTTCCAAATCGTCAACCTGCTTATAGTTAAAAGCCGCATCAACACCCGCTTTCTCCAGTAGCCAAGCGACCTTCTGATCTGAACCGGCACTCGCCACGACGCGGCACCCTTTTATTTTCGCGATCTGACACACAATGGAACCGACCGCCCCTGCCGCAGCGGAGACAAAAACTGTTTCCCCCGCTTTAGGTTGACCGATCTCCAGAAAACCGAAGTAGGCAGTACGTCCAGGCATACCAACTGCACCTAAAAACGACTGCAGCGGCGCGATTGAAGTATCAACGGCGGTGACGCTCTCCGCTGACGCGATGTAATGGTCCCGCCACCCAAGCATCCCTGTTACGTAATCACCAACCTGAAACTGATCGCTGTTTGATTGCACAATTTGACCTGCACACCTACCCTCCAGGGGTTTACCGAGCTCGGCAGATCGCATACCACCGCGCATATATGGGTCTACTGACGTATAAAGATTTTGGACGAGTACCTCTCCTTCCCCAGGTTCAGAGAGGGGCACCTCTACAACTTCAAAATCGCTCTCCTTGGGCATCCCGACAATCCGATTCTTAAGATGAATTTGTCTGCTGACAATGTTTGGCATTTTTTCTCCTATCCGTGGACAATATGATTGATTTAATTTGGTATTGATGCAATGATAGCATATCTGAGAAAAAAGTCAAGATCGCCAGATGATTTATCCAGAGGCATTCAATTGTCCATTTTTCGATCGAATTTTCACCCCAGGCCCGGTAGGTTCGGTTTCCTAACCGAACCATAGGTGTCAATTTAAGAAAAAACGCATCATAGCATCGTAGGTTGGGTTGAGCGGAAGTCAGAAAAACGATACGAACAACTCAAGCACATTTCAGCACCCTATACCGTCAGATAAATCAAGAATATAGCGAAACCCAACGATAGACCTACCACCATCTTTCCAACGTTTCACAGAAAGTGCGTTGGGTTTCACTGTGTTCTTGGGTGTATACGCATGTCTGTTGGATTTGATGTATTTTAGCATACCAACGTTTGATTTCAACACCGTTCAACCCAACTTACGGGATTCGAGACAATCAATCTACACACTAAATTGACACTTATGGTTCGGTTTCCTAACCGAACCGGATCCTTGAGAAAAAGACGTGAAACCCAATAATTTCTTAAAATTGAATGGCTCTGATGATTTATCTGAAATTTATTGACATTTGCTTAGAAATGTGGTTTGATGAATAAAGTCGTGAATCGACCTATGCAAAGAATAACTTATCTTCACCTTTGGAGGAAGAATGAACGACCCCCCTCGCGAGTTTCTTAGAACCGATTTCGGGCACGAGGTATACGATGGATGGTATCTTGAGCAAGGCAGCTACAATTTTGAGGCACCAGAGTTTGTAGAAAGGCATTTCCCTTTCTATGAAAAGGCACTACAACTCTCTAAAAGTGACAACATATTAGAGGCAGGCTGTGGAATTGGAAGTTACGCGCGTGAATTTGCTCGGCGTGACTACCATGTTGTTGGTATGGACCTATCACCCAACTTTCTGTCTGAGGCTGAAAAAATTACACAACGTGAAAATTTAGAGATTGAGTTTATCCTGGGTGACTATAACGAAATGAACTTTGAGGAGAGGTTTAATGTTATCTTCTTTGAAGGCTCATTTTTCTATCAATCCAAGGAAGGTTTAATCTCACTCTTAAAACGAATCCATAAAGCACTCACACCTAATGGCAGGATGTACTTTGTGCATTCAAATCCTTCAATAAAAAAAAAGCAATTTCCAGTAGATAATTTGAGTGAAATCAAGAAAAACGTATTTGTCCTGCAGAGGGGAGCGTATGACGAAAGCAATAATGTAGAGAGATGTGCTTGGCTTAAGATCGATTTAGAAACACATAAACACTACAAATGCGACTTCTCTGTTATGCATCTCCCCCCGGATGAAGTCAAAAACTGTCTGATGAAGGCCGGATTTAAGGATCTCCATTTCTACAAAAAGCGCAGATTAGAAGACTTCGATCCAGAGAACGACAAAGGGTTCTCTGTTGTAGCTAAAAAGTGATAACAACAAAAATTGCCTATAGTTTAGTTAGAACTTACGCAATTTGCTGATGCGTGCCTACGGTCCGCACGCCGCTGGCGAGGTTTTAAACCTCGCCAGCAAAGGACGCTGCTTAAGTCCTGTTAGTATTGAATTGAATATTGAAGTTTATCAAAGGTTGTGGTTATGAAAGTCGAAGAACCGAAACAGAAATATGATCAGTTAATCGCTGACGGTTATTGTGTTGTTGAGAATGTCTTGAAGGAAGAGATGTTGACTCAACTTCGGACAGTAACCGACGAATTGCTTGACGCACAAACGGAAGATGAACGCGATGCCTATCGCTCATCTGGCAGCATGATTAGCGTGTATATGCATCCGCTGTTCGCCAAACTCGTCGTTTACCCGCGGGCATTACAGGCACTTGACGCTTTGGGGTTCTTGAGACCGAAATGGTCGTCCGGGTATGTTATCAGCAAACCACAGCAGAGTCCACCCCTATTTTGGCATCAAGACTGGTGGGGTTGGAATGATCCCTGCAGCTACACGCCATTGCCCCAACAATTATTCCTCATGTACTATCTGATAGACACAACACCCTATAACGGTTGCCTCCGTGTCATTAAAGGTTCGCATCTGAATCGGCACCCACTACATGACATCTTGCCCGACGCTCACGGCGCAGCACTCCAACGTGTCGATGATGCTGACCATCCCGCCTATCAACACTTTCCGGATGAAATTGATATACCCGTGAAAGCGGGGGACTTGGTTATCGGCGATTCGCGGCTGCTACACGCTTCACACGGTAATCAATCAGATGAACGCCGAACTGTCATTACGCTTTGGTACCATCCATTTTTTGCACTATTACCTGCACGAATGCAAGCACATATCGGCAGACTCCGACAAAGTATGGCTTGGTCGGATGCAGATTGGGCGCGAATTGCCGAACTCGCGCCGGTCTGTGAAAGCGACGTTGAACCGCTAAAATGGAATCGGAACCCGGGACCTGAACTAAGATAGTTGTGTTTCGATAGAGCAAGATTTAATTTGAAAGAGATTCTCCATCGTGATACACTATACAGTAGAAAATTTTGGTCTATAAAATTGTATAAGCGAGTGGATAATTCGCTGGCTTCGCTTTGAGAATGATGAAGGAGGCATAAAAGATGGAAACCACGGTTACGAGATTAAAACTATTATGTGTCAGTTTAATGGTGATGAGCCTGATGTTTGTAGGCATCAGCGCTGCTGCAATTGACTTTGGCGATTGTGTCGGCATGTGGCTCTTTGATGAGGGGAATGGTAAAAAAGCCACAGATTCCTCTGGAACAGGTAATGACGGCACGATTGAAGGGGGCGCAAAGTGGGTTAACGGCAAATTTGGTAAGGGTTTGAGTCTAAACGGCTCGGATGCTTACGTCGAAATTGCACACGATGATTCTTTAAACGTTGGCGGTGAACACACGATCGCACTCTGGTTTAAATTAGATAAGGCACCCGCTGGCGGCATGGGCGTTGTGACCAAAGATGATTGGGCACCTGGATTTTGGTGGGATGGGGCTATCATCCGACATCACACACATGACCCACCGGCCACGCTTCATTATATAGACGCACCTTGGAACCCAGATACAGACTGGCATCATGTTGCTGCTATCTGGGATGGTGAAGAGTTTATAATATATCTGGACGCTAAGGAGATTCAGGCAGGTGTAACCGGACCCAATTTAGGAAGGAACGCGTTAACCGACAAACCCCTCTTAATAGGTATCTATCTCGCCACTGGACAGCATGGTCAGTGGGGGCAGTTTCTCGGTGCTATCATTGACGATGTTGCTATCTTCAATGTGGCGTTGGATAATGATGATATTGAAGCACTCATGAACGATGGATTAAAAACAGCCGCTGATATTGAACCTGCAGGTAAGCTCACGACGACCTGGGCTGACATTAAAGCCCATTAACCTACTCCCAAACCTACAGGACTTACGCAACGCGCAATAAGGCACGTCGCATTGGCGGAATTTCGCACCTACGAACCGCACCGCTTTTGAAAATACACGTCCTTTTATTGTCTGTTGGGTAAGTCCTAACTTAAATGGGCGGAGTTTTTTATGTCACAATCTCCAATTTTTCATGCCTACTCGTTTGGTGAACCGGAACGGGAAAAGTTAGATCGGGATGGACATTTTGTTTTGCCCGGCGTGCTTACACCCGATGCGCAGGAAAACCTGACCCATTCGCTGTCGCGCATTCTTGAACTCTCACGCACGTCAACAGAAGGGCATGAACCGAACCGGTTTTCTGCAGAATACGACAGTTATCTCGAAAGTATAATTGCACATCCACAGATGCTTGAACTTGCACGTAAGGTATTGGGTGATAATATCCGATACGATCATTGTGTGAGCTTGAACAGACCCGGCGGCAACGGTGGTATCGGGTGGCATAGCCACGGATACTCCGACGACGATCCGAGTTTAGGGTTCGTCCGTATCTTCTTCTATGTCAACGGATTTGAACCCGACGATGGCGGTTTAAAAGCAGTCCCCGGAAGCCACCTCTATCGGGATACAAAAATCCATGGACGAACGGATAACGACCTACGAGAAGGATGGTTGGCGGGAAAAACGCACCCAGAGACGGGGCAACCGTTAGAGATTGAGGCGTTATCTGCACCCCCGGGCACAGTCGCATTGATGTGGACGCATGCCGCACATGCAGTCAGCGCGAGAAAACCGGATAGCGATACACGGTGGTGTGTCGTTTACGCCTATCGGAACCCCGGCAGACCCTCCGGTGCCCGCTGGATCAACCCTGAATTTGAACGAAAACCGATTCCCGGTGCAGAAGGGTTAATGTCTCTTTATTGAATGTCGGAAAAGCGTAAACTTCGGAGTTTTTAATGTCACCAAACCCAATTTTTCATGATTACACCTTCGGTGATCAAGAACGCGAAGAATTAGATCATGTTGGCCATTTTGTGCTGCCTAAACTTCTTACCATTGATGCTCAGGCACGATTGACAGAATCGCTGACTCGGGTTGAATCGCTGATACCGGGTTGCCAAAAAGGGTATGAACCGAATAGATTCGCTGCGGAATATGATAGTTATCTCGAAAGTCTGATCGGACACCCCCAAATGCTTAAACTCACCCGTCAAGTACTTGGTGAAGAAATCCGATACGACCACTGCGTAAGCCTCAATCGTCCAGGCGGCAATGGTGGTGCCCATTGGCATAGCCACCAATATGCTGAAGACGATCCACGCTACGGTTTTGTCCGCATTTTTCTTTATGTCAACGGATTTGAAGCAGATGATGGCGGTTTAAAGGCTGTTCCCGGAAGCCATCTATACCGCGATCCTAAAATTCAGGCAACAACAGATGAAGCATTACGGGAAGGTTGGTTGGCAGGAAAAACCCATCCCGAGACAGATGAACCATTAAAAATTGAACCGTTATCAGTACCGCCAGGAACGGTCGTCCTGATGTGGACGCATGCAGCACATGCTGTAACCCCGAGAAAACAAGGGAGCGACACCAGATGGACAGTCGTTTATGGATATTATAAACCGGGTAAAGACCCAGGTGAAAGATGGATTACACCCGAATTTGAGCGAAAACCCATACCCGGTGCAGAAGGCTTGATGTCCCCATATTAAAAGTACACCGTAACCTATGCCACAGAATAAACCACACATTCTACTCCTCATCAATGACGAACACCGTCCGGATGTCCTGCCAATCGAAGGGGACACGGCTATCCGTACGCCGACACTCTCTCGGTTTATGGACGAAGGTATCTATTTCCGTAACGCCTATACGCCTTCACCGATCTGTGTACCCGCACGCCAAAGCTTTCTCTCTGGACGCTATCCACGCAATTGCGGCAGCCTTAATTTCGGCGATCCGATGCCGACAGAGGTCCGAACGATTCCAGGACAGTTGGGAAATTACGGGTACTATTCCTGCTGCGCGGGGAAAATGCATTTCGTCGGGACAGATGTCATGCACGGTTGGCGGGAACGAATAGGGCGCGATATTATCGGAAATAACGGTTATCCATATCCGGCTGTTAAGGATGAACATTACGCACAAATTACACCTGAACCCGGCACCGGTATGAAGCAGAACAAGGTGATTCAAGAGGTCCGCGATGCACAACCCGGCTTGGGACAATGGATGATCCACGACCAATACAATGTAGATGGTGCGCTATTGTTCCTTGAGGAGTATTTCGTCAACGCCTCTTACGACCGTCCGAAGTTCAATCCACTCTGTATGGCAGTAAGCCTTATAGCACCCCACTATCCGTATCAGTGTCCACTCGACCTGTTTACCTACTACATGCAGCGCGTAGAACCGATCGTTGAAGAACCCAACGAGCAGTTTGGATACGACAACTTCTTCAGAGTTCGAGTCGGTCAAGATGTTACCTACCGTCAGGCACACCGGGCAACCGCGGCATATTACGGCATGATTGAGTGGATGGACGCACAATTCGGGCGGGTTATTGAGAAACTCGAACACTTGAACGTCTTGGACGACTTTATCATCGTTTTCCTCTCTGACCACGGCGAAATGCTCGGCACAAAAGGACTCTGGGAGAAACAGAGTTATTTTGAGGCTTCGGCACGGGTGCCACTTTCTATCTGGTCTCCGAAGCGGTTCGGACGCGAACCGAAAGTCATTGAGCAGAACGTATCGTTGGTCGATCTATTTCCAACTATATGTGAGTTGGCAGAGATCCCCGCACCCGATGAACTTGATGGGCATTCGCTTGTCCCGCTAATTGACAGAAACGCGCCTGACTGGCATGATACCGTTTATAGTGAACTGTGGCGTGCCCAAAACGGACCCTCTGTGATGGTTAAAGATGGCAGTCTAAAGTATTTCCGATTTGACAACGACAAGGGATGGCCCGAACAACTCTTTGATCTCTCCAAAGACCCAGATGAACGGAACAACCTAATTGACACACCCGCATACGCTGACGTGCTCTCGAAGCTGCGTGCAAAAGCCGATGCTTTACCGCCACCGCGTCAAAAAGACGAAAACAACCGTTTTATTGATCCATATCGTCCCATCACGTTTTAGAGTTACCTCTGTGTCGTATTCCTAAAATTTTTTATCTGATAAAGGTCGCCATTTCGCCACTATAGGCATCTTCGATCCGTTGAACGTGGTTCAAAAGGAAGTCCAATTCTTGTATCTCTTGGTAGGAAAAATATCCGTATTCGGTTGTTTCAGTACTCAACCGAAGTTCACCGCCTACAATTTCCGCTTCAAAGCATAGAGCCACCAACTGGATTTTGTTATCATCTTGATACACGATTAATTCGTCTGGGGTTGTGTAAACACCGATTAAGCGTTTTATTATGACCTGCAAACCCGTCTCTTCTTCGACCTCTCGGATACACGTCTCACTTGCACTTTCACCCGGCTCCATCCCGCCACTTGGTAAACACCATTGGTTATTATCTTCACGCCTTGTCAATAGAATCTTTTCCCCGTCCTTATCAAAAATAACCGCCGAACATCCGACACGAATTATGCCGTTTTTTCCAACCCGATGTCCTCTAATGATTTTAGCCATTTCCGTCTCTCCGTCTGTTATTGAAAAGTATGTTCTCTTTCAACAGGTGAACTAAAATAAATCCTCTGCTGCAATGAGAAAAATTCCTTCTTCTGCTACCCTCTGTTTGAGCGGATCCGTGAAACCACTTGCAGAAAACAGAATGTATCGCCGATTACGCTTCCATTGATCAGGGACTTTCGTAGCATTTTCGATCAGATGATTGAGAACGTTTTCTCCGACTGGAGCATTCCACCATTTGCACTCTCCAAACCAATGGCTTCCGTCAATGTTTCTTGTCAACACATCAATTTCAAGATCGGATTCCCAATGTTTCCCAATCTGTTTCGGGGCAATCTTCAGTTTTTCCGCCCAATAGCGTTCAACGTATTGGCGACAAATGTCTTCAAAAATTTCTCCCATATACTGCGATAGATTCGGCACAATCATCTGTTGATATACTAAATCTGCGTTCCCGGATTCAATGAGACTTCGATTCGGTAGCACGAACCGAAACCAGAATTTGACATAGTTGTCCTCAATTTTATAAAGCCCCTTTCTACTTTTTTCAGGGGCACGCTCAGTCACCGGTGTTTCGCGCCTGATCAAACCTAAATCTCGAAGCACACTCAAGTATTTGTTTGTATTTGTCGAGTCAAGTCCAACCCGTTGGGAAATCTCGTTTAATCGCGTCGCGCCACCAGCGATCGCATGTAGCAAACTTGAGTATGTTCTGGGCTCTCTAAGTTCTGTGCGTAATAAGAAATTGACCTCGTCAAACAAATACCCTTGGGGTGTGAGCAGCTCGTTTTTGAGACACTGTTCAAGCGTTCTTTGAGGAGTGCCTTGCGAATGGTTTGAGGAATGCAACATAAAGCGGTTGAGGTACGCCGGGATACCACCGAGGATGCCGTAAGCAATTAGTCTCTCCTTGACAGAATATTCTGAAAAGAAATATCCACTATCGCGGTAAGATAACGGCATCAATCGAAGTTGACCGGTGCGCCGCCCATATAACGGTGATCGTGCAGCCAGCACCTCTCGCTCCATAAAACTCACCTGTGATCCACACAGAATCAAGAAAAGTTTACTGTTTTTTCCGTGTAGATCCCAAAAGCGTTGAATTAGGGACGGAAGTGCCGCGTTATCCTCACAAAGATATTGAAATTCATCAAGAACCAAAATGAGTCGATCTTTTTGTGTCTGTTGCGCAAAGTAAATGAGCGCAGATTCCCAGTCTTCAAAGACAAGATTTTGCAGCAGTGGATCATTGATAGCATGTCTCGCAATTTCGGTAAGCTCTCGGAGGTGATCACGTTCTTTCAACTGACTCGCGAGAAAATAGATGCTTCTTTTCTCTTTACAGAACTGCAGTAAAAGTTCAGTTTTTCCAACCCGTCTTCTGCCGTATAATACGAAAAATTGTGCTGTTCCTGACTGAAACATTCGCTCTAAAGCTGCGAGTTCTTGGTCTCGATTGATAAACATAGATTTTCTCCCTTTAAACACGTTTCAAAGTATTATACGCTAAAGTATTATACGCTAAAGTATAATAAAAATCTAATAAAATTTTTATGGTGTCAGAATTGTTGAAAGCTCGGTTTCCAGATCCTGATCAAGATCTCTTTACTATAGGATTCTCACTGCAAAGCACTTCCGGTCGCTACTTCTAATTGCTGACCACCGACAGCCAATAACTGAGCATTGACAACTGTACACTTCTGGATATCGCGAGATTTTCCTTGCACGTATTCTGCTTTAAATGATATATTAATAGTTAATAGACCTTGAGGATAGTAGGATGGACATTGATATAAGTGCTGACAACGGGCGAGCATTGTGGCATCGCCTGTCCGGATGAAAGGGAGGAAAATCCTATAATGTCACAGACACAGCTATTACGTTTAAATGCTTCGATATGGGTTCGGACCGGGTGTATAAGTTTTATAGTATGCCTACTGGGACTTACGATCACACTACAACCCGCCAATGCTGAGAAACTTCGGTTTGACCGAGATATTCTACCGATCTTGTCGGATAAATGCTTCGCCTGCCACGGTCCCGATGCAGCAGTACGACAAGCCGATCTGCGACTCGACACAAAGGAAGGCGCATTCTCGGCACCGAGTGGCTACCCGATCATCGTCCCCGGTGAACCAGAAAACAGTGAACTGGTCCTCCGTATAACACACGAGGATATTGATCAACGGATGCCGCCGCAGATATCCAATCGACAGCCGACACAGGAACAGATTGACACAATCATCCAGTGGATTGCCGAAGGTGCCGAATGGGAAGAACACTGGGTCTACAATCTACCCAAACGGGTTGAACCCCCTACCCTCGAAAACGCAGCATGGGTCCGAAATCCTATTGACGCGTTTATACTTGGCAAATTAGAGGCGGAAGGGCTTGCACCGTCAGTGGAAGCGGATAAGCGGACACTCATCCGCCGTTTGAACTTTGACTTGACTGGATTGCTCCCGACACCTGCTGAAGTGGAGCTGTTCCTAAGGGATGATACCCCTAATGCCTATGAATCGCTTGTCAATAGGCTGTTGTCTAAACCGCAGTACGGTGAACAGTTGGCAATGTACTGGCTCGATCTCGTCCGCTATGCAGATACGAGCGGTTACCATGCTGACGAAAACGTGAGCATCTGGCCCTATCGAGACTATGTAATAGAAGCATTTAATGATAACATGCCGTTCGATCAGTTCACAATCGAAAATCTCGCAGGCGATCTCCTACCGAACGCTACACCTGCACAGAAGGTTGCCGCTGGTTACAACCGTCTGAATCAGACAACCTCAGAGGGCGGCGCACAAGCAAAAGAGTATCTCGCAATCTATGCTGCAGATCGCGTGCGGACAACTGCTTCAGTCTGGTTAGGCGCGACCCTCGGCTGCGCACAGTGCCACGACCATAAGTTTGATCCCTACACTGCGAAGGATTTCTATAGTTTCGCCGCTTTCTTCGCTGATGTTAAAGGACCTGGTGTATACGGTGGCGGTAGTAAATGGGAACCCGTCGTTATGTTACCCACACCCGCACAAGCGTCAGACCTACAGGAGATTGATGACGAATTAACAAAATTGGAAAAAATATTCAAAGCATCATCCCCAGGATTGGAAGCAGAACAGACGGAGTGGGAGAACGAGATTCGTTCGCTTCTCGAATCAACGGATCCTACTGATTTCGCATGGGTGGACGACGCACAGGCAAACGGCGGCAGGAATCAAGGGACATGGACGTTTGTCGGCAAAAACGAAGCACCTGTTTTCAGTAAATTGTTATCACGTCGCCAGACAACCACAGATGAAAAAACCATCCAGCACGCTTTCCAAGGTGCCAATCGGAAGTTTACCCTCGCTGAAGGCGATCAACTGTTTGCTTATGTCTGGATCGATCCAGAGGCACCCCCAAAAACAGTGATGCTCCAATGGAACGACGGGAATTGGGATCACCGCGCCTTTTGGGGTGAAGACAAAATTGAGTTCGGTGGGATCGGAAATGACACGCCTGCTCACAAACCGATGGGACCCTTGCCAGAAACTGGTAAATGGGTTCGGCTTGAGGTAGATCCCGCAGATGTCGGATTGAAATCCGGAAGTGTACTTAACGGGATGGCTTTCGCACAATTTGGCGGCACCGCTTATTGGGACATTGCTGGCATCGAGACAACGCGTGGATCCGCAGTAAAACACACGCATACGCCACAAGTCATAGCAGCAATTCAGGTAAATGCTTCCGTCAGAACGACAAGCCAACGCGAACAGATTGCAGCGGAATATCGCCGCATCACACCCGCGCTTGACGGTATCCGAAATCAGATGGCGGATTTACGGCAGCAGAAAGCCGAGATCGAAAAAGAAATCCCCTATTCGCTCACCACCGAGTCCACACTCCCTCGCACCACACGCGTACTACCGAGAGGTAACTGGCTGGACGATTCCGGTGAGATCGTTGAGCCGATGATACCGACGTTCCTTGGCGATCTCGGTATCAAAAATCGCCGTCCGACCCGATTGGAACTCGCGCGATGGGTCGTCTCAAGAGATAATCCGTTGACAGCACGTGCCTTTGTCAATCGGCTTTGGGCACGCTATTTCGGCACCGGACTGTCCCGCGTCTTGGATGACCTCGGGGCACAGGGCGAGGCACCTGTACATCCTGAGTTACTCGACTGGCTCGCCGTAGAATTTATGGAGAGCGGTTGGAACGTCAAACATGTCGTGAAACTTATCGTCACCTCGAATGCATACCGTCAATCCTCAAAAGCGACGGATGTGTTGCGCGAAAAGGATGCCTACAATCGCTTAATCGCACGTCAATCACACTGGCGACTCAACGCAGAGACTGTCCGCGATAATGCTTTGCTATTAAGTGGACTTCTTGTCCCCAAAATCGGGGGGCCGAGTGTGAAACCTTATCAACCCAAAGGGTACTATTTTAACCTGAATTTTCCGAAACGTACCTATGTCCACGATAAGGGAGAAAATCAGTATCGCCGTGGGCTTTATACCCATTGGCAGCGCACCTTCTTGCATCCGAGCATGATGGCGTTTGACGCACCGAGCCGTCAGGAGTGTACCGCCGAACGTGCCACCTCCAACACGCCGATGCAGGCACTCACCTTACTCAACGATCCGACTTATGTTGAGGCGGCGCGGGTCTTTGCGACACGGATTATCCACGAGGGGGGCGAATCCGTTGCGGATCGTATCAACTGGGCATATCAATGGGCACTCTCTCGAACGCCGCAGCCGAAGGAATTGGAGATTATGACGAGTCTCTATGAGAAGCACCAAACCGAGTACACCGATAATCTTGGTGCTGCTGGCGCGTTAGCAGCAGCAGGTGAGGCACCTATGACAGAAAGTGTTGAACCTGCTGAACTCGCTGCTTGGACTTCCATCGGACGCGTAATACTGAACTTGCATGAGACGATTACGCGCTATTGATCTTTGGTCATTTAGAACCGGCAGGCGCGGTTTTCAACCGCGCTGCTAATATGTATTTACAAGAGGCATTCACAAATGGAACAGACAACGCGAATAGAGCTCGCGAATCAAAGCGATCTGGTTGCGGTCAGATTGGGTGTTATGAAACCCGAAGATGTTCGACGATTGACCGTCGAAGAAGCACGCGTTGATACGGGGGCCACAGGACTTCGTTTACCCGCCCCACTCATCAAACAACTCGGACTTACCCCGCTCAGAAGGGTTCAAGCAGAAACCGCCAATGGTATGGTAGAACGCGTCATTTATTCAGAGGTGGAATATACCGTTTTGGAACGAAGCGACTCTATCCGGGTAACAGACCTTCCTGAGAGTATGCCTGTCCTCGTTGGACACATGGCTTTGGAAGCTCTTGACCTCTGTGTTGACATGAAAAAAGGATTAATTCATAATCCTGCACACGGTGGAGAATGGAGGATAAGGATTCTCTGACAATTAATTAAAGGGGTCTGCATTCACCGTAGGCACCTCTCGCGAAAGAAATCTATTGTTCATTTGCTGTTAATTTTCTCATAAGGGGTTTCGTAAGTTGAAGATTGATGAACGAATCTAACAAGAAAAGTCCGTTTGTGGCAAGGCATTTATCATGGCTCTTTCACTTTTAGGTGTATTTATAATTTCGGTTTTTGTGTTGTGTGTTCTTGCCGTGGTTATGGCTGCGCTGCGCCCATCCATTTTCAGTTCTTTCATAAGAGGGTTTACGGGTGAGGATGCTGAATCTGACGAGGAGATGCAAAAAGAAATTGAGTTCATCAACTGGAAAAAAGGCTTTTTCAGACTAACCCTTGTTTTATCCATTCTATTGGGCATTTTTGCTGGAATAATCAATGCAGAGATTTATGATTCCGGTGGTGCTTTTTTGGCGGGATTTTTTGTGTTTTTTGGGTTGACTTGGTTAATTTATTTCGCGATAGGTTTTGTCATAAGAGGTTTTGCAAGTAAAAGATAATGCTAAGCCTATTGTGAGAAATCTAATTGGACACAGACGATCTGAATGAACAGGAGGTATTAGGTATGGCTATAGATATTCATGAAGAAACCAACTTGCGCCTCACGAGGCGCACATTTCTCGGAAAAACAGTGCGGAGTGTCGGATCCCTCGCGCTTGCATCCCTACTAACACCATCAATTATCAATGCTGCACCAGAGATTGAACGGTGGCAAGGTATTGTTACCGAACCACATGTGCCACCCAAGGCGAAAACCATTATCCATCTCTGCATGGCAGGCGGTCCCTCGCATCTGGAGACTCTGGATTACAAACCGAAACTCGCACAACTCCACGGACAACCGATGCCGAAGTCTTTCACTGAAGGGCAGCCGATTGCTCAACTCCAAGGACAAGCAAATTCACTCAAATGCCTCGGTCCCACACATGAATTCAAAAAATGGGGTGAATCTGGGCAGGAGATGAGCACAGCGTTTCCACACATCGGAAGTCTCGCCGACGATATTTGCATCGTCCGCTCCCTGAAAACCGAGCAGATTAATCACGATCCGGCACACACCTTCATGAACACTGGCACTGCTATCGCTGGTAGACCGAGTATGGGGTCGTGGCTGCTCTATGGACTTGGGAGTGAAAACGAAAACTTGCCGGGGTACGTCGTCCTCGTCTCCTCTGGCGGTGGACAGGACCAACCGATTGCAACGCGACAGTGGCATAGCGGGTTCCTACCCGGTCAATTTCAAGGGGTCCAGTTTCACTCAACCGGTGATCCCGTTCATTATGTCTCCAACCCTGACGGTGTGAACACGGAACAGCAGCGCGATGTCGTGGATGCCGTGCAATCCTTGAACGGTATGCTTGATGAAACCGTTGATGATCCTGCAATCTCGACACGTATCAGTCAGTACGAAATGGCATTCAGAATGCAGACGAGTGTCCCTGAATTAACCGACATCTCCAAAGAACCGCAGCACATTCTCGACATGTACGGCGCGAAACCGGGTGACGGTTCCTATGCTTCAAACTGCTTACTTGCCCGACGATTAGCCGAACGCGGGGTGCGGTTTATCCAACTCTATCACCGCGGTTGGGATCACCACGGCGGCATTGAAAACGCTATCAAGACGACCGCAGGCTATGTCGATCAAGCGACCGCTGCCCTCGTCAATGATCTGAAACAACGCGGGATGTTGGATGAAACCTTAGTCATCTGGGGCGGCGAGTTCGGACGGACACCCATGGCACAAGGCACAGGACGCGACCATCACATTCAAGGGTTCTCAATGTGGATGGCCGGTGGCGGTATTAAAGGTGGTATCAGCTACGGCAATACCGATGAGTTAGGATATAACGCCGTTGAAAATATCGTGCATGTCCACGACTTCCACGCCACGATGCTACACCTCTTCGGGATCAACCACGAAAAACTCGTCTACCGATTCCAAGGACGAGATTTCCGTCTCACCGATGTCCACGGACACGTCGTCCGCGATATTTTAGCGTAGCTTGCAAGCTAAAACTTGCTATCAAAAGCGGCTTAAAAGTAGTAGGCACGCGCCGCGTGCCGTCAACACAGAAATAGTGAGGTTGCAGAGTGGTTTATGTAAAAAAAACGAGTAGGATCTTCGTACACATCTCGTTCTTGTTGATTCTAACGGCATCTGCCTTCAGTCGCGGGCTTCCAGTGGTGGTGCCTGAAACTGTTGGGCTTTCTACCGAAAGACTCTCAAGAATTGATAAAATCATGGAAAAGCACATCTCCGATCGGAAAATCGCTGGTGGTGTTATACTGCTCGCGAGACACGGAAAGACCGCACACCTCGGCACTTACGGTATGATGGATGTCGAAGCAGAAAAACCGATGAAGCTCGATACCATTTTCCGTATTGCGTCAATGACGAAACAGATCACAAGTGTCGCTGTAATGATGCTTTATGAAGAAGGACATTTTCGGTTGCGGGAGCCGGTCTCAAACTTCATTCCAGCTTTCAAGGAAATGCACGTGTTGCCGCCGGAATCTGATGACGAGTCGGCAGCACCTGTACCAGCAACGCGGCAGATTACCATTTGGAACCTACTCACGCACACGTCCGGTCTAACGTATCACTGGAATGAGCAACTCGGCCCGCAATACAACGATGCGGGTATCACCCACGGACTTCTGCAGGATGAGAGCACCCTTGCAGAGAAGATGAAAGTGTTAGCGACGATTCCGTTGCTGCATCAACCGGGTGAAGCCGTTGAATACGGTCTATCCATAGATGTACTCGGTTACCTCGTCGAAGTCGCATCAGGGATGCCACTTGATCAGTTTTTCTCCGAGCGTATCTTTAAACCGCTCGGTATGACAGATACACACTTTTTTATCTCAGAAGCGAAACGCGAACGACTCGCAACAGTATATGAACGAACCGGGGCCGGGCCGATAATGCGAAAATCCAAAGAACCGACAGTGAACGGTTCACTGATCTATTCAACGGACTATCCATACAACGGTCCACAAACCTATTTCTCTGGCGGTGCCGGGTTGGTATCCACTGCCCTTGATTATGCCCGTTTCGCGCAAATGATGCTCAACGGTGGAGAACTTGACGGTGTCCGGTTGTTGAGCCGGAAAACTGTTGAATTGATGACGACCCCTCAGCTGGGTAATATGGGTGTTAACTACGGATTCGGTCTTGGTTTTGGCATTGTCCAAGATGCATCGGAGCTTAGAGAGATTGGGTCAGTTGGCGCGTATAACGGCGGCGGTTTCTTCTTTACCAGTTTCTTCATCGACCCGCAAGAACAAATGCTCGGTATCTTTATGTGTCAATTGCATCCAGGCGGTAGTGATCTGGCGGAGAGAATTCGCATCCTTAGTTACCAAGCAATCGCCGATTAAAATCGAATTTTTTAATTCAGGTTCCTGATAGGTCCCAGCAGCACATAACGAAGTGGAGTGCGGATATACGGGAAAGGGATTGAATCTTCCAATCTACCTTACCGAACCGCAAGGAAATTTAAAAAAGGAATTTAAACAATATGCCAAGAGAACTCATTGCACCAGCCCAAGAACAGGTCGCTTTCAGAGAATACGAGAGCCAACCCTTACAAGCGAACGAAATTCGGGTCAAGAGCCAGTTTGGTGCAGCCAAACACGGTTCAGAGATGGCATCGTATAAAGGCTACGCGGGCCCACGTGGTGGCTACGATGGAGAATATAAAATCTTTCGAGCGAATAACTCAGGGATGGTGAACTATCCTTCAGGACTTGGGAACATGTGTGTCGGCGAAGTAACTGAGATTGGCGCGGACGTTACCGAATTTGAGATTGGAGAACGCGTTTTTCGGCACAGCTCCTTCCGCGAGGAAAATGTTTGGAACGCAGCTGGGACCCGGAAACTTCCCGATGGTGTCCCGTGGCAGGCAGCCGTCTGTCTCGACCCGACAGATTTTGCCTTAGGAGCGGTGCGCGACGGTAATGTCCGCATCGGTGATGCCGTGGCAGTCTTTGGACTCGGCGGCATCGGATTGATGGCACTGCAGCTTGCCAAGTTCGCGGGTGCCTATCCTGTAATTGGGGTCGATCCGCTTGAATTGCGGCGTAATGTGGCACTCGAATGTGGTGCGGATCTGGTTATCGATCCCACGACAGAAGATGCAGGTTTGGAAATTAAAAAGGCGACTAACAAACGCGGTGCCGATGTCTGTATTGAATATAGTGGACACCATTCGGCACTGCAGGATGCTATTCGCGGCGTGATGTATTTAGGGACAGTTGTCGCCGGCGCATGGCCCGGTATCTACCCAGCAGGATTAGATCTCGGTGCCGAAGCGCATTTCAATCGACCAACAATTATCTTCTCACGCGCCTGTAGCGAACCGAATCCCGAATACCCAAATTGGAATGAAGGCAGACTCTTTGACATCAGTTTGCGCCTCCTTTATAATGGCAGCTTGAAGTCTGAACCTGTTATCTATCCGGTTGTCGATTTCGACGATCTATTAGTCGAGTATCCGAAGATCGCAACTGACCCAGGTGAAAATGTAAAGTTAGGCGTTCGCTTCGCATAAGCCCTATTTTGGATAAGCAAAAGCATAAGTTTGGAGGAAAGTGAAGCCATGACTGCCGGTATCATGCTAGTTTTAATGAGCCTTGCAGCATCCGAAATTATTGGCGACAACGTAATGCGAAGCATTGAAGTAACGCCGAGAATCGAAATCGTAGAAATACCGAACGAATTTTCTGCTTTCAGACAAGTCGGCTGCGACAAATACGTCAATGTTTTCGGCGTTCACATCTTCGCAAGCCAAACGACATCTGAAGATAAACTCTCTCATGCCGCAGGTGTTTTGGCACAATACCTCGATAACGACGAAGATGGTATTCCTGACAACACGCTTGTTCTCAGTCACTTGGTGAGCCGGAACGTCTTCATCATTATGCCCGGAACAGAGGCGGAGATGGAACGGTTAGAAATGGAACCCGTAAGAGAGGCAGGCTATCACTTTGGTCAAGACCTCTATGGTGAAGAAACCAAACCGGATTTCCTTGTTGATGGCAAAATCAACGCACCCGATGGTCACTACTACGACGGCGCATTAGAGGAAATTCTGCATCCCATCACACAACACGGTTATGCCAACGCTTACCCCGAAGTGTTCGGGGAGGTACGAGGGTCCATCGTAGCGAAGTGCATGGATGCCGCCCGCGGAGGATATTTCGAGCAAGTGCCAAAAAGCGGTCCCAAAAGCGGCTACCCAGCAGAAGCGTGGTATCACTATACGGATGAAACCTGTGACTATAGTTGCATGGTTACAGAGTATATCTATTGGGCTTTGACATCGATATTGGGGACACAGGACTTTCCCGGGCGACACGAGGCACTCAAAGTCGAATGGGAACTGAACACCAGAGAACGGGTTAGAACTGGGGACGCTGCAGTCTATGAACTTCTAACAGACCCGCAGTACAGATTCCCGATCAAAAAAGCACCAGATGGAAACTACAAACCATCGGCATTTCCTGTTACAGTTGTGCCTATCATCCCGATCAAAGATGAAGATGAATAGAGGGAGTGGGAGCCTACTACCTCTATTTCTGAAGGTGGTCGTGCCTGAGATAACAACTTAGATTATTGCAGCCCTGCCGCTCGCAGCACCGTTTCCTGAACGGTGAACTCGTGGTCAAGTGAACGATCAGGAGATTTCTCACCCCGAATATCGGCAACAAACGCGCGAAGGCTTTCGACATAACGCGGTCTTGGTTCCACAGCCACCGTCTGCCAACCTTTAACATACCCATCCCGTTCCTCGTCAAGACACAACCGCAACGCTGGCGGTTCAAGCGGTTCAAGAATCGCGCTACCGCGGGTCCCGTAGACTTCCAATCGCCTCGCTTTCCCCGAATCGACTTCCAACGCCGTTGACTCAAGAATCGCCAATGCCCTCGGATATTCAAAGACAGCCGCCGTATTGTTCCGATACCACGGCACATCGTGTCCGTCGTGCCTCGAAAAGGGTGTCACCCGTGTCGGTCGTCCTAACAAGGCAACGATAATATCCGTGAGATGACAGGCGAGGATGAACATGATGCCCCCTGAGTGTTCACCGAGCGAATCCCAACGTTGCCAGTGGGAATCGTTTGAAGGTCCCGATGAGATGCGTCCCCTGACAGAAAAAATTTCGCCGAGTTTACCGGAGTGTACCCAATCAAGGATAAACTGGAAGCCTGCATTGTATCGGAACATATAACCGAGTTGAACGAGCAGATTTCTGTCGCGAGCAAGATCCAAAACCTCACGAAACGTCCCAAGATTATCACCCGCAGGTTTATCAAACCAAACGTGCTTGCCGTGCTCAAGAATCTCACGGGCGAAGGTGAGATTCTCGGATACGCGCCCTTGTGCCGCAATTCCAACGATTGTTTCATCATTGAGCATTTCTTCTTTGGATTCAAACCAGTGCACGCCTTCATAGACCGAACTTTGACCAAGGGTCTCTCGAACTTCTGGTGATGGCTCGAAGACACCAGCGAAATCAATTTCATCGCTTTCCTTCATCACGCTGGCTTTCCCCGAAGCGTGGTCGTGGGAAATACCGTATTGTGCGAGTCTCATTTTTACGCCTTTTCTCCTTAGATAGTCTCATTTTTAAAACCTGTGATTATCAAAAACATTGGATAAGGTCTGACATGATTCTATCATGGAATCCATATCGGTTCACGCAAAAAATAAGTGCGATTTTTGGCGACTTGTGCTAAACTCTAACGTATGGATTTTCCAATATTACCTTTTATTTATTGACACGTCTCATTTTAGCTTTAGGCGATGCTGTTGAAAACCGAACCGATGCAACTTCAATTCTACACGAAACCAGATTGCCCGCTCTGTGAAGCGGCAAAAGCGGTGTTGCAAAATATCGAAACAAAGACAGCGTTTATTAAAGTCCAAGAAATTGACATCACGAAAAATATGGGGTTATTCACAAAATATAAGCATCTGATTCCTGTCCTTGAGTTAGATGGACAACAACTTTTTGTACATCGTGCCACCTATTGGAAGTTGATGTGGCAACTCCGATGGCATCGGGTTCGGAGGTACTTCATCGGTAGGAGGGATTTGTAATCCCGACACAGATTCAGAATCTAAGGAGATAAATATGGCTTTTCCATCTCATGGTACAACGCACCGATCCACAGTAACAGGGACACGCGGAATGGTGACAAGCGCGCATCCACTCGCAAGCCTCGCGGGTGCGCGTATATTGCTTGCGGGCGGTAACGCATTTGATGCAGCAGTCGCAGTCGCTTCAACACTCAATGTTGTTGAGCCTTACATGTCCGGTATCGCTGGCAACGGGTACATGTTAATCTATAGTGCAAAGGAAAAAGCGCACCGTGTGATAGATTATCTGGGCACTGCACCTTACGCCGCTACACTGGATGTCTACCCGACACTCGAAAGCCAGCAAATCGGCATCCGTGCCGGTATGGTCCCGGGTGGATGTGGCGGATGGCTGGCACTCTTAGATCGCTACGGGAGCATGGATCGCGCAGACATCTTTGCCCCAGCGATTGAATCCGCAGAAAACGGATACGCCGTCACCGTCAAAAATGCGGAATTCATCGCAGGCGCGTACCACTATTTTTCGGAAAGGGCTGCAGAGGTGATCGCCTCGCGAGGGAGAACCCCACATCCCGGCGAAATATTGGTGCAAGCGGATTTGGCAAACACATTTCGACAGGTTGCTGAAGGCGGCGCAGAGGCGTTCTATCGCGGCGATATTGCCAAAGAGATTGTCCGTTTTTCCGAAGAAACTGACGGACTGATTACCGAAAAGGATTTGGCTGACTTTGAGGTGGAGTGGCAGGAACCGATCTCTGTTACTTACAAAGATTATGAAGTCTACTGTCCACCGCCGCCATGTTCAGGTTTTCAGTATCTCGAAACCCTCAATATTTTAGAAAACGATGCCCTTGGTGAACTTGGACACAATACGCCGGAATACTTGCATCTACTGATTGAAGCGATTAAACTGGCGAGTGCGGATAGAGCCGAATACGCACCGCGCCCGAACCCACCGATTGAACGCTTGTTATCTAAAGACTATGCACGTGCCCAACGCGAACGCATCGGCGAGCAAGCTGCAGTCAGCGGCGGTGAACGCTGGTCAAAGGACAAACGCCCCGGTGAGATCGTCGCTAATGACTGGACAACCGAATGCACAACCCATTTTGATACCGCCGACGCGGAAGGCAATATCGTCGCTGTGACACAGAGTCTCGGACAACCCTTCGGCTCAGGCGTAATTCTCGGCTCAACAGGGATGTTCCTCAACAACTTCATGAACTGGTTTGATAGAATTCCAGAGAGTCCGAACGCTGTTGGACCCCATAAACGCATAGAGATGTGCATGTCGCCGTGCCAAGTGTGGAAAGATGGGAATCCGTTCGCCGCAATCGGCACACCCGGAAGCCACGGGATCCTTCAGACGACACTACAGATGGTGTTGAACCTAATTGAGCACGGCATGAACGTTCAAGCAGCAATTGAGGCACCACGCATTCGGCTAATAAACCCCGGCACGCATGTCAGTATGGAGGGACGCATCCCCGCTGCGGTACGTGCAGCCTTAGCAGCGCGCGGGCATGAGGTAGAAGTGTTAGATGATTGGACAGCAACTGTCGGAGGCGGGCACGGTATCGCCTTTGATCCTGAAGAAGGAAGTTTCATGGGCGGTGCTGACCCGCGTCGCGATGGATATGCAGTAGGCGTTTAATCTGTGGCTACCCTTAATTACCGATAAATTTTTCAAACTTCATATTTATCATAAAAATTTTTACGGAGGACGCATGAAAAGTTTAAGTGTTTTGAGCAAATATCTTTTCTTAGCATTCGGACTCTTTTTAATCTCTGGTTGTGGTACGATTCAGGACGTAATCCTTTCTGAACCGTCAACCGAAACGGATATTACGGCACTTCGCGTAACCATGATATATCCAAGCGATTGCGTTGGCACCACGGCTTACTGCACTGCATTCCATATCGGTGTCCGGACCGCAGAGGAAGAACTTGGCATTACGCTAACCGAAGTAAACGGAATAGAAAATGATCCAGTAGCAACAGAGATGCTCATAAGAGATGCAGCACAAAATTCAGAACTCGTTTTGACAGCAGGTTATCAGATGGGAGACGTGCTTGCCCGTGTAGCCCCCGAATTTCCTGATGTCAATTTTGCAATCTTTGATGTTGTACTTGATATTCCAAATGTGGCTTCTGTGAACTATAAATCCAACGAAGGATCGTTTCTGGTCGGGGCAATTGCGGCATTAAAAACCGAAAGTAACAAAATCGGGTATATCGGTGGTGTGGATGTTCCATTGTTACGCGAGTTTGAAGCCGGATACATCGCTGGAATCCAAGCTATCAACCCAGATGCAGAAATCACCGTAGAATATATCAGTGAAGATGTAACCGGTTTTGGACAACCGGATAGGGCGAAAGAATTGGCGTTAGCACAATATGAAAGCGGCGTAGATGTAATTTACGTCGCTGCTGGCGGATCCGGGCAGGGCGTACTTGAAGCAGCACAGGAACAACAAAAGTTCATCATTTGGGTTGACTCCAATGGTAACCATCTTGCCCCAGGAATTGTCTTGACAAGTATGACAAAAGAGATTCCCGCTTCTGTACAGCGCATCGTTCGAGAAGCCGTTGAGGGCAGTTTTATGGCAGGGGTCCGATACTTTGGACTCGAAGATGGCGAGGTGAGTTATGCCGTTGACGAACACAATCAGTCTCTGCTCTCGGACGACATCATAGCAACCGTTGAATCGTTGAAAGCAAAAATTATTGCAGGTGAAATTGTTGTTCCCGATACAGTTTCACTGCCGCGTGAGTAACCCCTGTAATATCATCGTTAAAGGAGGATTTTATGCCTAATGAATACCCTTACCCAGAATTCGAGGGTAAACGGAATCTCGTGATTGGAATATTGGTAACCTTGCTTACATGTGGTATCTTTGGGATTTATTGGCAGTACAAGCAGATGGCGACGCTCAATGCGTGGTTGAAGCGAGATGAGTATTCTTTTTGGCTCTGGTTCTTGTTTTCAATTATTACCTGCGGCATCTACGGTATCTATTATGAGTACAAGATGGCAAACGGCATTAATACAGTACAAGCTGACAATGATATAGTATTCGATTCAAGTCTACCAATCATCTGTGTACTGTTAGCGATTTTCGGTTTGGGTGTTGCTTCGCTTGCTGTTCAACAGCACCAAATTAACAGACTCTACGAACGAACGCCTAATGTTTAACCATACGTTGCTCGCGCGTCTATTTCTTATTGCATTGGGAGTAATAGGGCTTTACACCGCAACGTCTGAAATATCACCTGCAGCGGTTACACTGATTCCCTGTGTATTTCATTCAGTGACCGATATTCCGTGCCCGGGGTGCGGAATGACGCGCGCATGTATCGCTTTAGTTCAAGGGAAATTCGGCACCGCATGGGATTACCATCCATTCTCTTTTTTCATCGTTGGATTGGCAATTGCGACGGCATTTTTCCCCATCCGGCTAAAAAACAGTTGGACCCGCCACTCGCCTATAACCCGAAGTTGGGTTGTTATCAGCGGGATTATCTGCTGTTTATCTATCTGGATAATAAAAATTTATTCGGGACTTGAATTCTAATAACTTCGTAGAATCGTCCCCTTCGCACCCACGATCCAACCCGCATTTTTGTGAAGGTGGATGTCCTGCAAGTTATGTTGCGCCGGTGTCGGATAGCGACTCCATAGGATACCGCCATCTGTTGTATGAAGGATTAACCCTTTTTCACCGACTGCCCACCCACGTTTCTCATCACGAAACGCTATATCTCGTAAACTCTGATTCACAGGTGTTTTCTGCCGATGCCACACTTTTCCGCCGTCAGCAGTATGCAGGATCAATCCGTTTGCGCCGACAATCCATCCATGCGTCGGATTCGCAAAGTGGACAGCAAATAGCGGCTGCTCGACATTACTTCTCTGGCGAACCCATCGTCCGCCACCATCTCGCGTATGGAGCACTTCACCTTCCTCGCCAACAATCCATCCGTGTGCCGGATCCATAAAATAGACACCCCAGAGATGTTTATCTGAAAGGTTTCTATGGTTTTCCCAACGACTGCCACCGTCTTTTGTGTGGAGGATCGTACCTGAACCTCCCACTGCCCAACCTTCGGTTGTACTCACAAAGTATAAATCCAAAATCCCCGGAGGTCTCTTACCTTCACCACGAGCTTGGTGTTGCACACGCCATGTCTTGCCACCGCTGCCGGTATATTGCACCTTCCCGATACTCGCAAGCCAACCGTTATTCGGGGTCGTGAAACTCACTTGTGTGATCGTTTCTTTCGACACAGACCCAGTAGCCCAAGTCATACCACCATTGACGGTCGATAGTATTGTACCAGCAGTTCCGACTGCCCATCCGCGTTCCCCATCTACAAAATCGACCCCATAAAGATGTTCGCCGGTACCGCTTTCAATCTGCCGCCATTCAAATTGCACCGAATCTTGCGTACAACTGAGGTAAACAAGAGTCCCACATAAAATCAGAAGCGCGAGGTAGTTTTTGGTCTGCATTTTGATCCTCCCCAATTAAGTTTTTTATTGCATCTATTTTTGAATCGTGATAAATTACATTGTAAAGTATTTATGTTAGAGTTGTCAAGTTCTTATCAGCAGCCAGTAATTGGTAAACGAGGTTTCAAACCTCTGTACGCATATAGCAAATTTCGTGCCGATTGGAATAATACCGCACTGATACGACTTCTCTACAGAGTAGCCATAAAGTCCTGCACAAAATAGGGCATACCTTAATTCCGAGTTGCACAAAACAGGGCAGAACTAACAAAGCATTGATGCTGTCCGTTATCTATCCTCTAACTGAAAACTAAGTATTATGTATATCATCGGAATTGATGGCGGCGGGACAGGAACAGTTGGTATCCTAACGACAGAAACAGGACAATGCCTCGCACAAGTACAGTCGGGACCCTCAAATTATCATGTAGTTGGTGAAGCGAAAACGCAAGCAGTTTTGGAGAGGGTCATCGGAGAACTTTGTGAAAAAGTAGGAATCCGGTTAGCAAGTGCTATCCACTTCTGTCTCGGAATGGCAGGTTTAGGGCGTGCTGAAGATCGAAAAGTAGTAGGAAGAATTTGTGATAAACTCGGCATCAGCAAAAACCGAAGAATCCTGACACACGATGCACACATTGCACTCGTTGGTGGTACCGAGAAACAACAAGGTGTAATCGTCATTTCTGGAACCGGTGCTATCGTCTACGGTATCAACGCTAATGGCGATGAAGCACGCGCAAGCGGATGGGGATACCTGCTCGGCGATGAAGGCAGCGGTTACGACATCGCTATAAAAGGTCTCCGGGCTGTCGCTCGTGCCGCTGATGGTAGAGGCAATCCAACCGAATTGACAAATCGAATTCTTCATAGGCTTGAACGCAACGAACCGAGTGAACTGATTCGCTGGACACATGCCGCAAGTCGAGATGAAATTGCGCAGTTGGCAGAAGTAATATTCGATACCGCTCAAACAACGGACGCGGTTGCAACGGAAATTGTTGACGCAGCTGTTGATGAACTCGTCTGTGCTACAGAGAGTGTGATTAAACAGTTAGAATTCATAGAGCCGTTTGATATCGTCCTCAGTGGTGGTAATCTTATCCATCAACCTATGTTTTCGGATAAACTTCGCCATCGGTTTGCAAGAATTCAGCCAAAAGCATCAGTACTGCTTCCTATACATGAACCCGCGTACGGTGCCGTGTTGTTAGCACAAGCGAGTCTGTAGAAGGATACCGCGTCAAGTCAATGGGTTTTAGTTTTAAAAATTAAGAAGTTCAAAACGTTAGCCCGTAATGAAATTATGCCTTAAATGGCATAATTTTGCTTCGCAGTGAGAATGCTTTACATTTGGAGGGCGGATATACGGAAAGGCGAGTCAATATTTAATAAACCCACCTCACCGAACCGCAAGGTATAATTAAAAAAACAGAAGAGCGAAACCCGAATTCCACCGACATCGATCTGAAGTCAACCGCAGAAATCGTTCAGATTTTCCATGAAGAAGATCAAAAAGCGGTTGCAGCAGTTACAGCAGAATCCGATGCAATCGCACATGCTATTGACTTGTGTGTCGCTGCGTTTCGCACCGGTGGTAGGTTATTTTATGTTGGCGCGGGAACGAGTGGTAGACTGGGGGTATTAGACGCTTCCGAATGCCCACCGACCTTCAGCACGCCACCAGAAATGGTCCAAGGGATAATTGCCGGTGGAGATGTCGCTTTACGTCGCTCAATCGAAGGTGAGGAGGACAAACCTGAAAAAGGCGCGCAAGCTATCCGAGAACAGCAACTTACGCCTCAAGACGTACTTGTTGGAATCGCAAGTAGTGGACGGACACCCTATGTCATCGGGGCTTTGAAGGAAGCACACGCCATCGGGGCAACGACGATGTTTCTCTGCTGTGTTCCGCCGCCTGAACAATTAAAGAAGTGGGTAACGCATTTTATCGCGCCGATCGTCGGACCAGAGATTATCACAGGGTCAACCCGATTAAAAGCAGGGACAGCCACAAAACTGGTGCTAAACATGCTTACAACCGTCTCTATGATAAAACTCGGCAAGGTCTATAACAATTTGATGGTGGACGTGAACGCCTCCAACACTAAACTCGTCGAACGGAGCATTCGGATTGTTCAAGCCATAACTGGCGTAGACACCGCGACAGCCGAGGCAGCTTTAGCACAAGCGGACGGACGAGCGAAACTCGCTATTGTAATGCTCACTAAACGGTTGAAGGCAACAGACGCAAATGCACTATTGCAAAAACATTCTGGATTTCTGAGACATATTCTTGACTAACAGTTTATCAATCTTTGTATGCTTTTTAGGCGCGATTTAAAGTAAAACCCGTAATTAATTATACACCCGTCCTAACACAAGGCGGCTCGTAGGGGGTTTTTGCTTGGGTGTTTCTTCTAAGGTTCCCTCGCCCGTTGGAACAAAAGTGTGCAAATATTTTCGGAATCTACTACAAAGGAGAAACTGATGGCTACAAAAGTCGGGCTTGCCAAAACCGGCAGGCGACGTTCTAACGTTTTTGAAGCGTTGAACAATATACGTGAGGAACTCACACCGAAAGTCCGTGAGCAGGTCCTGTTGAAACCGAATTTTCTCTCCAGCACAAATCAACTCGCTTCGTCACACGTAGACGCGATGCGGGGCGCATTGGATTTTCTGTTGAGCACACCGCAACCACCGAAAGAGATAATCGTTGCTGAAGGCGCGAATGAGAAATTTTCTGGCGAAGCCTTCCAAATTTTCGGCTATGAAGCACTCCAAGCCGAATACGATCTCCCGATCCGGCTTGTAGACCTACATCAAGAAACCGAATGGGCAGAGACCAACGTCTTTCTTGCCGGGCGTGAGGAAGATACCGTACGGATGCCAAAGACAGTTTTGGAGTGTCCATGTACCATCTCTGTCGCTATCGCCAAAACCCATGATGCTGGCGTTGTAACGCTCGCAATGAAGAACATGATTATGGGGACCCTGCATAAAGAGGATCGAATTAAAATGCACGGGTACCATAGCCACGCAGACCGAGTACTTCCACGTGAAGCGCAAACGCTTAATATCAACCTGCTCCGGCTCTCACGCTACCTCAAACCCGATATCGCTATTGTTGACGGCACCGTTGGGCTACAAGGCAACGGACCCGGCGGCACCGATTCTGTTCCGCTCGGCATCGCTGTCGCAAGCGGAGATGTGTTTGCAGCGGATGCTGTCACATCAAAAGCAATGGGATTTGAACCCTTAGAAATTGGGCTTTTTCATTACGCAAATGAATTGGGCTACGGCACCGCTGATCTAAACGAGATTGACATCCTTGGACCCGCTATTGAAACAGTCGCAACATCCTTTAAACCACATGAGACGACTGAACTTCAATTCCAATGGCAGGAAGCAAGCCCCGCGGAATATCTGGCGGCAGACTAACGAAAGGAGATTTATGAGACGTTTTTGTAATGTATTGATTCTGTTTTCACTTATTTTTACAACACCTGTATCGGCATGGTGGGGCGGCGGACACGATATCCTCACACAGGCAGCCGTCAAGGCACTTCCTGAAGAGATGCCCGAATTTTTCCGTAACGCCGAAAAAATGATCGCACATTGCGTCTACGATCCCGATATATCTAAGGACCGAGGCACACCACACGCACGGCAGGCTGAATACGGCGAACACTACATTGATGTGGAATTACTAAAAGACCACCCGATTCCAGAGGGACGCGAGGCCCATATCAAGTTGTGCGCAGAGTTAGGACTCGCACCGCGAACCGTCGGCACACTCCCCTACGCACTCGCCGAATGGACAGAGCGGCTCGCTGTTGCTTTCGCAGAGCATCGCAAGTGGCCCGATAATCTAATGATCCAAAACAAATGCTTTCTCTATGCTGGCTTCCTTGCACACTACGCACAGGATATGTGTCAACCTTTGCACCTAACCATTAATTTTGATGGGATTCGGCAAGAGGACGGAACGCGCCTACATGCCGGTATCCATGAGAAAGTCGATTCAGCAATTGAGATGTTGAAACTGAACCCAACAGAACTCGCGAAAACACAGAAAGTAGAAGCTGTCGGCGATTTGATGCCTGCGATCATAAAGCAGGTCAAAGCCGGATTCAGTTTGGTAGATAGTGTTTACGCTATCGCAGAAGATTGGAAAAATCTGAAAAACCCAACACCCGCCCTGGTTGATTTTACGAATGACCGAGCACGTGAATCCGTGCGTTGGACGGCTTCGCTCTATTTAACGGCGTGGAAACTGTCCGAAGACATTAGACTACCCGGCTGGCTTGACCGCGCAAAAAACGATGAGGAATAGTAACCAGTTATCAGTTCGGTTTTCTACCAAAAACCTTTCAGTTTGCTTCGCAGTGAGAAAAAGAGACTTTAGGAATATCAGAACCCTCTTGTAACTGATAACCGACAACCGATAACCAACAACTGTTAAAAAGGAGAAATAAACTTGTTACAACAGTGGAAACCTGACCCGACTTTTTATCCATCACCTAAGATGGCGATTGAAGCACCTATTGAAGATGTCGCCTATGTCGCCGCACCGAGAGATGACGGCAACCCCGACGCTATGTGTGTCGTTGACCTCAACACAGCCTCTGATACCTACGGGCAGATTGTTCATAAACTGGAACTCGGCGTTCGTGACGAAATCCACCACTTCGGTTGGAACGCCTGTAGTGCTGCACTCTGTCCCTATGCACCACACCCGTATATAGAACGACGTTACCTCGTTGTGCCAGCACTGCGGGGTTCCAGTATCTATATCCTTGACGTGAAAGAGGATCCCAAGGCACCGAAACTCGTTAAGACGCTGACAGCTGATGAAGTTGAAGATCGGTCCGGATATACCCGACCCCATACAGTACACTGCGGGCCTGAAGGCATCTACGTCAGTGCACTCGCTTCGGCAGGTTCGGAAGAAGGACCCGGCGGTATATTCCTCATGGATCACTACAACTTCAACATTCTCGGGCAGTGGGAGGTAGAACGCGGTTCACAATCCCTCTCTTACGATTTCTGGTGGCACTTAGGCTATGACATCGCTGTTACCAGTGAGTGGGGATATCCGGCAATGATTGAAAACGGCGTGAGCCTCGAAGATTTAGGTGAACGCAAGTTCGGGCATAAAATCCATATCTGGGACATTCGACACCGCAAGAATATCCAAACGTTAGATTTGGGCGATGATTATCAGATGATCTTAGAATTACGGCCCGCACACGACCCAACCAAGGCGTATGGGTTCGTCAATGCCGTGTTGAATATGAACGACCTCTCCAGTTCGATTTGGACATGGTACAAAGATGGAGACGGTTGGGGCATCCAAAAGATTATTGATATTCCGGCACAAGTCCCCGAAAATCCAGATGATTTGCCACCCGCTTTGAAGGATATCGGCATGATCCCAACGCTTGTCACCGACCACATCCTCTCGTTGGATGACCGGTTCTTGTATGTCTCCTGTTGGGGCACCGGAGAACTGTTGCAATACGACGTGTCCGATCCGTTTAATCCCAAACATACCGGCACCCTCAAGATAGGCGGTATCACAAAATCGCATCCGCACCCAGCAGCTGGTCCCGTAAGCGGCGGTCCCCAGATGGTTGAATTGAGTCGCGACGGTAAACGTCTATACTTCACTAATTCACTCTACGTCGCATGGGATAACCAGTTCTACCCCGAAGGCGCAAACGGATGGATGGTAAAGGCTAATGTGAATACAGAGGATGGCGGTCTTGAATTCGATCCCAATTTCTTCGTGGACTTTGGTGAGAGTCGCGCCCATCAGATTCGGTTACAAGGTGGCGATAGTTCTTCCGATACTTTTTGCTATCCGTAGGAATTTCGTAAGGGTTGGGTTACCCAATCTATCTATAGGCACTTCGTAGGGGTTGGATTATCCAACCCCTACTGTAAAACATATTTGACGTTTTTATATTAGAAAGGCTTCTTCATGGACACTATTTCGTGGTGGGGCATGCTCGGTCTCGGAGCATATCACGGCATTAATCCGGGGATGGGATGGCTCTTTGCAGTTGCACTGGGCATGCAGGAAAAACGGAGAAGCGCGGTGATCGGCGCGCTCTTTCCGATGGCACTCGGACACGCGATTTCTATTGGAATCGTGGTTCTGGTAATCGCTTTAGCACAACAGCAACTCCCCAAGGATGTGCTTCGCATCGCCTGTGCGGTTGTCTTGTTTGGGTTTGGCGTGTACAAATTTTTCAGCGCACGACATCCCAAATGGGTCGGCATGCGTGTTAACTTCAAAGACTTAACGATCTGGTCATTTCTGATGGCATCTGCACACGGAGCAGGCTTGATGCTCGCACCGCTCCTCTTACGAATGCCTGCTGCTGAAGCTTCAGCACACATGCACCACGCATCCGCCGGGATGACGGATAACGCTGTGATGTTACTGTCTGCTGTTGGCGTACATACCCTCAGTTTTTTTGTTGTGACAGCGGCCGTCGCTGTTATCGTTTACGAGGTCGTGGGACTTGCCCTACTCCGCAAGGCATGGTTTAACTTGGATCTGCTGTGGTCTATCGCTTTGATGATTGCCGGTGTTGTTACCTTTTTCTTGAAACATTAAAAAACTGAATGTTGTCCGTTTCAGACATTATGCTTGGAGCGGTTCAATCTTCAGTTCGTTCCAAAACTCTCTCAAAAATCACAATCACTTTGTTTGGTGCCCCAAAGGCAGCAGCTGGTAGGACAATCTCACAGAGTCGCCATCCCTCCCTGCCTTCACGATTAAGTGTACTGTCAAGGTACGGAATCTCCGGAATCGTTCGAGACTGCCACCATCCCCATCCCTTCTGCACAAGGGTCACCGTTTTGTATTCGTATTTAGTCATTGTTCTTCCTTGATCTGCGTTGGAAGCAGCGCAACGCCGTATCTTTCTCGCAATGCCCGTAGGTCAGCAAAGTCTGTATCTTGCAATGTATATCCAGAATGCGAACGCACCTGATAATCCACTGATAGGCACCGAACTTTCCGCCCCCCGATAAAACCTACAGCGTTCAACTCTGATTGGGTAATAATCCAGTCAATCTCTCCTGGACCGTAGATCGCGCCGCCATCCGCCGTAAGTTCGACGACATGAAAGTCAATCTTTCCATGAGATTGATGTCCCATCACGAAGTTTCGATCTTTACGGTCGTCGGTGTAGATGTCAACAAAGCCACGAGCGAAGAGTGCCTCGGTAAGTATTGCTGAATCTTCCCAGGAGATAATAATATCCAAATCTGAATGCTCCCGAGTGCATTCACCTAACAGCGCATCAACACCCCATCCACCATCAATCCAAACTTTGATACCAAGTTCATCAAAGAGATCGAGAAACCAGTGAACCTTGTCAATGGTCATATAACTTACATAAAAGGGAAGTTGTGTTAAGTTTTGCATGGTTTAAATCTGTCACAAATAGAACCGACCTAATAGACTTTACTCCGATGCCCAATTTGATGAACAGTATTTTTTGAAAATTTTTTCCATTGGGACCGGTTTAGTCCTGCCAGCTTCGTAATCTGCTATGCGCCGGTCCAACTCTTCTGCGAATTCAGGCTGCATCTCTAACCCTTCATCTGGATCGTAATGGTAATCTTCCAAGGCAAGTTCCAAGAGTTCGTAAGCCACAAAAAATTCGCGAAATGCAGCGTCCAATTGTTCAATGGGTGCGTTCTGTTCGAGCAATGCCATGAGTCGTTCTCGGGACTTGAAGAGTTCTTCGTTAACAAAGGTCTGTAGCAACTCGCGGAATTCAACCGGATTCATCTCTGTAATTTTTTTCATGCCTCCTCCTTCTCGCTGGAATTAAGTGTCTCCAGAACCTGCTCTATTTCCGATTGAAACACTCGTTAGAGTATCTGCAACGCGGCTTCGTATGTATCTCTAACGATGTCTTGGACGTCTTCTCGTAGTTTCAGCCAACTCCGTTGGAGTTTTGCTTTAACCCACGTTTTTCCTTCATCAATTCCCATGCCATGATGAACGTATACCAAATATAAAAGCGAGGGGATTTGTTCAATATGCGACAGCGCATCGGCGTTGGCAAGACATGCTCCCTCCGCACTCCGATGCTCAACTTTGACACTTGCACGATGTGTTGCGATAGCGTCCTTGACAGCTTCCGTTTTTTCTTCTGGATAGCCGAAACGCTTAAGGAGTTTCTCCGCTTCAATCGGACCGTGAATATGATGATCCACGTAAAGTGCTTTATCCTTTATACTGGCATAATCGTGAAGTAACGCCGCAAGTTCCACAATTTCAGGATCAGCATCAAAATGTGAAGCGAGTCGTTTGGTATTTTCAATAACTTTCAGAATGTGATGGGTCCAAATGTCGTAACCAAAGATATTGGTGTCGGCGGCGCAAGCCTGTTCAACAATTTGTTCAATGCTGTCTCTCATAGTTTCAATCATGAGACTCCTCTTTTTTTAATCATGTGTGTATTATTAAGCATACTATAAAACCGAAGTCGAGACAACCGAAAATTAGATTGAATAGCGTGAGCACTTCTAACCCTCCAAAACGTCAAAACGAAAACTTGCTTTTTTTTCCTAACTATGCTACAATTTTTTTCAGTATACAGAAGATTTTAATCCGTTTTCCTAATATGGACTTCAAAATAACGTCCTTAAAAAATTAAAACCATCAAGCGGCACCAAAAGGAGAACCCCATTTAATGAACCTATATGGAGCAACGTATGACAGAATACAACTGCTTCGCCACGTCGGAGATATATCACAAATCGCCCACGCAAAAATGTATCAACTAACGGATGGCAATGAAAAAGGTGTTGACGCAATTGACTTCCGAACCGGTAGCGGCTTACATTTCACCGTACTACCGAGCCGCGGGTTAGACGTCTCTTATGCCGAGTATCAAGGGATTCCACTCTGTTGGCGTTCAAGTACAGGCAATGTTAATCCCGCACATTATGAACCTGACGGACTCGGATGGCTACGCAGCTTCTACGGTGGTCTACTGACAACCTGTGGGATGCGACAAGTCGGTGTACCCAACGAAGATGACGATGAGGCATTAGGACTTCACGGCAGGGTTTCACACATCCCCGCAAAAAACGTCTGGGTCGACAGCCGGTGGGAAGGGCAACGCTACATGCTATGGGCGCAAGGCAAAGTTAAAGAGACCGCCGCTTTGGGCGAAAACCTCTCCCGCACCCGTAGAATTTGGACCGAGTTGGGCTCGCGGACGCTACATATTGAAGATATCGTTGAAAATTTGGGATACCAAGATTCACCACACATGTACCTCTTCCATATTAACATTGGATTTCCAATTCTTACCCAAGACAGTGAACTGATCGCACCCTCTTCACAGGTCACACCCCGCGACGAACCCGCTGCCGCAAACCTGAATAATTATAATCTTTGCGAACCACCAACCGTCGATTTTCAAGAGCAAGCTTTCTATCATGAAATGGAGCCAGATGTCGATAATCACATCCATGTCGCACTCGTAAACCGTAGTTTTAACGGTGGACAGGGCATCGGTGTATCCGTACGTTATCACAAAACGCAATTTCCAAACTTTGTCCAATGGAAAATGTGCGGTGAAGGCACCTACGTTCTCGGTTTGGAACCGTCAAACTGCGGTGTCGAAGGTAGGGCAAAGGAACGCGAACGCGGCACACTACAACACATTGAACCCGGCGGCCGCAGACATTATGAAGTCGAAATCGGCGTGTTAACCTCCAACGAGGAGATCAATGCGCTCCAAGAAAAAATCGCAAAAACCCAAAATTGATGTCATGAAACCAGTGAGGATATGTCAATAGACTACCCCACACCTCAGGAGAAATAAAAAATGAAAAAATGTTTGTATTTACCCCTCATCGCGTTAGCACTCTTCACGATGTTTATATGCATCGGTTGTGGGGCAAAAGAGACACCCCCTGTTACAACTACAGTTACCGCCGAGGCACCACCGGTACAAGAAACTCAAGAAATGCGCGAACAAAGTGAATCTGCCGAAGAAACCGCAGAACACGAATCCGAAGAGGAAACCGCAGAACACGAGGCTGCTGAAAAACAAGAATCACGCGAAGTTGAAGTACCCGATGAAGATACCAATCACGAATCTGCCGAAGAGACCTCAGAACATGAATCCGAAAAGGAACACGAATCTGCTGAGGAAACCGCAGAACATGAATCCGAAAAGGAACACGAATCTGCCGAAGAGACCGCAGAACATGAATCTGCCGAAGAAACCGCAGAACACGAGCCCGCCGAAGAAACACTCCATGAAACTGAATCTGAAATGGTGAAGATTCCGAGTGGTAGTGTACTACACCTAATTCCAGAGCAAGCGATCGGACTTATCTATTGCCCAAGTCTACTTGAGTTAGATTATCGGATTAATACGTTGGCAACAGATTTGATGCCGACAGCCGAGAATCCAGAAATCCTTGCCCAAATCTTAGCAAACAGCTTTGGTGCCGGATTTGAAAACCTCGCCGAGTTAGAGGAAATCGGGTTGGATTTAAACCAAGATTTTGCAGTTTTTATGACCAACTTGAGACCACCGGACCTTTCCGCAATCGTACATCTAACCAACCCTGAAGCTATGAAACAAGTAATTGCAGCGGAAAGCGAAGGAAGTGCTCCCACCGAATATAATGGCGAAACCTATTGGAGCGCGACCGGCGGCAGCGGCCATTTCGCTATCTTGGAAAATACACTTGTTTTCTCTCAATCCGCTGAAGTGTGTGAAAGTGCTATTGATGCTTATAAGAAAACCAGACAGTCTGTCGTGACCAATCCCGACTACAGCGCATTTCTCTCCAATATTATGAAGGGTGAGGCACAACTCGCACTTCACTTTGATCTTAAATCAATCGCACCCATCATTAGTGTTTCCCTTAAGGAAGAATCGGAATCAATGCGGGACAACCTGGAAAGCGACCCCGCCGCTATGGCGATGGCACCCTTTGTTGTTAATATGTTTGATTCAGCTGTAGATATACTTGAACAGTTGGAATCCCTAAGCGCAACGCTCAAAGTAAAGGGAACTGACGTACAACTTGCACCATCCTTAGCATTCAAAAACGGTAGCGAAATTCAGCAATCCCTGAAAAAAATGATGCCTGATGAATTGACAGTTCTCAAGGATCTTCCAGATCTCGCCTTTGTGAATGGCGCATTTCAAGGGAATCAACAATTAATGCTTGAAATGAACATGTTATCGCTAAAGATGTTTTCAGGAGATCCTTCAGAAGAACAGCAAGCCGAACTGGATGCACTTACCCAACAGATGACAACTTTTTATCAATCTCTCGGTGAAGAGTGGGGGTTTACCGCCAATTTTAACGACACTTTTCTGCCCGATTATTTAATCATCTATGAGGTGAAGGATAAACAAAAGGCGGAAACCTATATGGCGGACATGTTCCTTGAGCAATTCCACACCATAATGCAGCTCATACGCGAAAGAGTTGGGGATCGGCCGCAGTTGGGCATATACGACGGCGCACACGCAGGGCCGCCACTTATGCATAATGAAGTTGAGATTAAAAGTTTCATCTTCCCAAACTTCGGTTCAATTTTTGGAGAGTTACCGCCTGAAGCCGCTACCCTAATGCCGGAAGAATGGAACTGGTACTATGCTTTTCACGAAGATCAACTCCTCCTTGCTGTCGGAAGTGCCGATCTAATTAAGGCAGCCTTGGATAGGAAATCCGGAATAGGCGACAACTTTGCCGGAAATCCGAGTTATCAGAAACTTGCCGAAACCTTCGGGACAGACAATAATCTACTTTTGGCACTTTCACCGATCACTCTGGTGAAAAGTCTTATACCTATTATATCGAAAGCAGATCCGAATGCTGCCGCAGCAGCGCAAATGTTCACAGGTATGTTTATGAACATGCCAGAAAGCTACAGCATCGGGCTTTCCGCTAAAGTCCAAGAGCATGGGATTGACACAAAGTTACTGCTCACACTCGGCGACTTCAAGCAGGCCATCCAAATGATAGTGATGATGCAAAGTATGGGACAGATGCAATAGATGGATTTCTAACTCGCCCGCAACTAAGTTGTGGGCGAATTTCTTATGAGGATTGGAGTTTATTACGTAAACCTGAGTTTGATAAATAATTGAATGGGTCTGATATAATTTACTTTTTTCCTGAAGGTATTCTATAATTCATGGTTAGATATAGGCTTTTTTATTTTTGTTTGAAAAAAATAATATTTAACCTATCATAATCCGACTTGCTCTTAACAGATTTTGGTGTTTCTGCGTATTTCAATAGGGTTTCAGATACTTTCCCCACCCTGGAGGGGTGGCATATCTATCGCAAACGGCATATTCAAACGCCCGCACTCCAGCCGAGTGCTATGTGTATAAATAGGCGACAACTTAGGTTATCATAACTAAATAAGTGTAAAATTGCATCGCGATGAGTCGCGAGGAGCAGTAGGTTAAGCATAGAAAACTAAAATCCATTTCCTTTACCTTTAAGCAATATTAAATAATAAGTTTAGATTTTCGGATTTCCGAGAGGATCCGAACTCCCGTAGGGGCGGGGTTTCCCCGCCCGCCAGCGATGGGCAATGTGCTTATTTAATACTGAAACTTGCTTATAAGCAATATTAAATAATAAGTTTAGATTTTCGGATTTCCGAGAGGATCCGAACTCCCGTAGGGGCGGGGTTTCCCCGCCCGCCAGCGATGGGCAATGTGCTTATAAGGAACATTCTGCTTTTCAATAGTCCTTCACGTAGATAGGATATAGCGAAACCCAACAAATCAACCGCGTGCTTAAGTCAAACTCACGCTAACCAAGGAGGCAATCAGTGCATAAACAGATAGGTTTTATATTCAGTTTCGGCATCGCATTTTTGTTGATTTTTACTGCGTTCGCGATAGCTGATACAACCGAAGAAACAGTTGAAACAGTTGAAGCAGTTGAGGCCCCAGAGCCCAAGAAAAGCCCCATTAAAATCGGTGGGGCGATGCGCGTGAACTACATTCGTGGCAGTTACGTCGATCGAGGACCAGGCGAAAAAATTGGTGATGTTGACATTGAGATATTCCGCCTCAATGCTGACCTTGACTATAACAACATCATTGGTAGACTTGAATACCGGTGGTATCCCAGGTATTTCGGGTATAGTCACGGTTACAGTATGATACACACCGCATGGTTAGGCTATAATCTCGGTGATCTCGGCACAGTTAAAGCAGGGATTGTGCGGGTCCCCTTCGGTCCGACCGCCTATGGTGTCTCTACGAGCTGGTTCTTTGACCAGCATTTTTACGTCGGACTTGCTGACGACATGGATCTCGGAATCAGGTGGACTGATACCCTTGATAAACTGACACTTGACGTAGCCTACTACCTCATGAGTGAACCTCAGACAATTGGGGGTAGTCTGGAGAGTTCGCGATACGCCTATGACATCGTCAAATGGAAAGAAAAAATCGACGCAAAGGGAAACGTTGAATGGGGCACCGCCGATGAAAACGGATTTAATGAGCAACATCAATTTAACCTTCGGGCAATCTATGCCCTGGAGAACATCGCTGATGTTGGGGTCTCGCTCCAATACGGATTGCTGAAAGGGACGAATGTGGGGGACGATGATAGTGGTAACCACTATGCTCTTTCCGCACACATGAAGAATACCGTCTCCGACTTTACGCTCTATTCGCAATTTTCTTACTACGCACATAATATCGCTGACAAGACCCCTTGGGGCACCGGTGATTTAATTCCAATGGGGGCTTACGACTTCGCCTGGCCCGTCGCATCCAAAGGATTAATACCCGCATTATCACTCCGCTACGGCGGTATAGATACCTCGAGCATCTCATGGATTGATAGTGTTACGCCTTACGCGGAGTGGAGCACTATTCTCAAAACCGTAGATGACTACAACGCCAGTATGCTCGTGACATTCGGTGCCAGTTGGACAGTCTTCGGTGATCTTTATGTCTATAGCGATTTTGCACTTTCCGATGGCAACTCCTTTGTTGGACATAGGACGGCTGATGGCGAAAAAGAAGGGTCCGGTAATATCTATACGGGTGCCGGCGACTTTGGTGCCAACGGAAATAACGCACTTAATTGGCGACTCAATTTCAACTTCGGCTACTATTTCTAATCGGCTACGCAACCTTCTACCAGAGGCGCGCTTCTAAACGCGCCCTTCGTTCCGTGCGCGGCTGGAAACCGCCAAATCAACTCTAATAATAAGGAGAATTTTGAAATGCACGAAGAAGGAAAACAACCGCAACACATGAGGGAAAGGGAATATAGGAAATTATTCGGTTTAGATATTTACTTAACACCCGTATTCGTGATCTCCAGTATCGCTATTGTCGTCTTTATTATCGGGTCTCTCATTTTCCAAGAAGGCGCGACCAAACTCTTTGGAGGGCTCCGAGTCTGGCTCACCACGAATCTTGATTGGCTGTTCATGATTACGGCTAACCTCGTTTTTCTCTTCTGTCTCGTCGTCGCAATTTCTCCACTCGGTAAGGTCCGCCTCGGCGGTGCAGATGCAAAACCTGAATATTCCTACTTAACTTGGCTTGCAATGCTTTTTGCCGCAGGCGTGGGGATTGGACTTCTCTTCTTTGGCGTGTCAGAACCCATTACCTACTTCCAAGGGGGCAGCTATTCGCCACTCGGAATAGAAACGATTTACGATCCAGAGACAGTTTACAACGCGGAAAATGTCCCCGACGCTGGGGATCCCAAGGTTCAAACCGCAGCTTCCGTGGGGATAGCAACGACTGTCTTCCATTGGGGACTACAAGGATGGGCGATATACGGGGTCGTCGGACTTGCCCTCGCATTTTTCGCTTACAACCGAGGTTTGCCACTCCTCATCCGATCCGCCTTCTATCCCATATTCGGAGACCGGATATGGGGGTGGCCCGGACACATCATTGACACCTTCGCCATATTCGCAGGTATCTTTGGACTCGCAACCTCGCTCGGTTTAGGGGTACAACAGGTAACCTCCGGACTTGACTATCTGTTTGGGATACCAGCCAACAATCTCACCATGGTCCTGCTGATTGTCGGGATTACTGCCATCGCGCTGATCTCAGTGATGACAGGGATTAATGTCGGTATCAAACGTCTCAGTCAATTCAACATAATTCTCGCCTTTTTATTGCTGGCGGCTATTATCCTCCTCGGTCCAACAAGTTATATTTTCAAAAGTCTGTTCGCTGGACTGGGTGCCTATGTGATGAAGATTGTACCCCTCAGTAACTGGATCGGGCGCGAGGACACTGCCTTTTTTCACGATTGGACAACCTTCTACTGGGCATGGTGGATCGCCTGGGCACCCTTCATCGGAACATTCATCGCTCGTATTTCAAAAGGACGCACAGTTCGAGAATTCGTAATCTTCGTCCTACTTCTACCGACACTGCTATGTTTGATCTGGTTCAGTGCCTTTGGCGGCACGGCTATCCATCAGTTCCTCACTGACGGACTCACGGGTGTAACCGAAGAAGTTGAGACCCATAATTACCCGATTGCCCTCTTCAAAATGTTCGCAGGGCTCCCGTGGACACTGCTGCTCTCCTGCATCGCTATGATGTTAACAATCATTTTTTTCGTTACTTCGTCAGATTCCGGCTCTTTGATTATTGACATCATCGCAGCCGGCGGCAAGGTTGACGCACCGGTACCGCAACGCGTGTTCTGGTGTACTGTGGAGGGGTTAGTCGCTATCGCACTTTTACTTGGCGGAGGGCTAAAGGCATTACAAGCTGCCTCTCTCGCGACAGGCTTCCCCTTCGCGATTGTACTATTAGGCATGGGCGTCTGTGTCTGGATTGGGCTACGTAGCGAATCGCGTGAATCGCAGTGACTCGCTGTGAGAGTATCAGATCGGCGGATATGAACGACATGCGTTCTTATCCGCCCATACAAATCCCAACGATATATGAACAAAGAAGAGAAACAATTGCAACCGGGGACAGAGACGAGCCACCAGGTCGGTCGAGATAATCTCCAGATATTCGGCCTAGACATCAACGCCCCGGTATTCCTGACTTCCAGTGTTACCATCATCATTTTTGTCCTCGTGGCACTCGTGTTCCAAGAAAAAGCAACGGTTGTCTTTGAGGATATCCGAGTGTGGATGACTTCGCAGTTAGACTGGGTGTTTCTCCTCACTTGTAGTCTGCTGGTCCTGTTTTGCTTGTACCTGATTGTTTCACCGCTTGGTAGGGTCCGCCTCGGCGGGCAGAACGCATCCCCGGATTACTCCACCCTGACGTGGATAGCTATGCTCTTTTCAGCTGGCTTGGCTATCGGGCTTGTCTATTGGGGAATAGCAGAGCCTGTCCAGCATTTTCAGACGCCACCGTTTCACATGACGAAGGTTTATGATGCTGCGCAGGTTTATGATGCGCAGCATCTATTGCCTGACCCCAACCACCCGGATGTCAAGGCGGCGCAAAGGATGAGTTTTGCAGCGGTCGCTTTCCATTGGGGACTCCATGCCTGGGCAGGCTATGCTGTCGTTGGACTTGCGCTCGCGTTTTTTGCCTATAACCGGGGCTTGCCGCTTGCACTGCGTTCAGCTTTCTATCCGCTTCTCGGAGAGCGGGTCTGGGGGTGGCCCGGCCATATCATTGATACACTCGCCGTATTCGCTACCTTGTTCGGACTCGCCCCTTCGCTCGGGCTGGGCTCACAACAGGTGGCAGCAGGGATCAACAAGCTGTTCGGTATCCCCGCCACCAGTACTACTGAAGTGGCGATAATCGTGTTGATTACCATCGTAGCTACGGCTTCTGTGCTCAGTGGGATTGATGTCGGTATCAAACGACTGAGCCAAATCAACATCTGGATTATGATAACCCTCTTCTCATTCGTTATCATCGTCGGCCCGACAGGTGTGATTTTCAGCACCTTTTTTAAGGCACTTGGCGACTATGTAGTTGAGATTGTGCCGCTCAGCAACTGGGTAGGACGCACGGACTCCTACTTCATACACGACTGGTCAGCCTTCCACATGGCATGGTGGATTACTTGGGTGCCATTCGTTGGCACGTTTATCGCCCGTATTTCAAAGGGGCGCACGGTTCGCGAGTTCCTGGTCTGTGTACTACTGCTACCGATGCTAATTACGCTACTCTGCTTCAGCACTTTCGGGGGGACTGCCATCCACCAATTCCTCACCCATGGCTACACCGGCGTCATGGAGAGTGTTGAAACTGGTGCGTATGCGTCCGCACTTTTTGAAATGTTTGAGGAGCTACCGTTGGCGCAGCTCACTTCATTGACCAGTATTATCCTGCTTATCACCTTTTTTGTTACAACGTCGGACTCGGGTTCGCTGGTTGTTGACATGATCACCGCTGGCGGTAAGTTGGACACGCCGGCAGCGCAGCGTGTGTTTTGGTGTACTGCCGAGGGGTTTGTTGCAATTGCGCTCTTGCTCGGCGGTGGGCTGCGGTCGCTGCAGGCTGCGACGCTTGTATCCGGTTTACCGTTCGCCTTCATCCTTATTGGAATCGCAATCTGTACGTGGATAGTCCTTCGGAAAGCGACTCGCTGAGTCAACTTTGGAAACGGTAATGTCGAAATGAAACGTCAAAGTTTCTAAAAACAGAACGGGCATTTTACCTCGGATTGCCGCATTGCCGCTTGCTTTTTAAGTTCGGTTTAGATTATACTATTGAATGGGTGGGAACACCTTAAAAGTATTTGCTATTATTGCCCAAAGGGTAGAAAAAAGATGAACGCAACAGAACTTGAATTTGAAAAACCGCTCATCGAATTAGAAAACCATCTCGTCGAACTCGAAGCCTTCGCACAAGAACATCCTGAGTTAGATCTCACGGATGGCATTGACGCGCTAAAGCAGAACGCCGATACGCTTACAAAGCAGACGTTCCAAAAACTCAGTCGCTGGGACAAAGTGAGATTAGCACGCCACGCACAACGTCCACAAGCCGCTTTTTATATTAACGCACTCCTTGATGAACCCACTGAACTTTACAGCGATAAACTCTATGGCGATGATCGCGCACTCATCGGCGGTTTCGCATGGTTTGATGGACAACCCCTCGTCTATCTCGCACAGCAGAAAGGCACGAACCTCGAAGAACGGCAGGAGATGAATTTCGGTTACACGCACCCGGAAGGCTATCGCAAAGCAAGAAGGTTGATGCAGTTGGCAAATAAATTCAACCGTCCTATTATCTGTTTTGTTGATACACCCGGGGCACACTTTGATCTCCGTTCCGAGGAATACGGACAGGCGATGGCTATCGCTGAGAATCTCGCTGAAATGATGCAGCTGCGTGTACCTATCCTCGTCGTTATTATCGGTGAAGGTGGAAGCGGCGGCGCATTGGCAATTGCTGTCGGGAACCGCGTACTGATGATGGAGTACGCCGTCTACTGCGTCGCACCCCCTGAAGCCTGTAGTGGTATCGTCTGGAAAGACAAAGGCGAACACGCGCCAGAGGCAACCGAAGGCTATAAACCGACCGCACCGGATCTACTCAAGTTGGGTATCATCGACCAGGTCATCCGCGAACCACTCGGCGGTGCACACAGAGACCCCGAAGCGGCAGCACGTGCCGTCAAACGTTCAGTCCGTAAACATCTCACCGAATTGATGCAGATGACCCCGCAGCAACTCGTCCAACAGAGATATGAACGATATCGGCATATCGGGCTTTATGGCGAAGATCCCGTAGATATGGCATGAAAATTAGAACAATTACGACAGGCATCCCATTGCCTTTTTCACCATACCAACTTCAACGTGCAGCAAAATTTAATGCTGCTTCTCAAACCTGCTTTGAAGCCAATGGTTACGAAGTCCAAACAACACGGGTCAGCTCCCAAATCTGGGATGAGGCACGCGATGTAGAGACAATCCTCAAATTAGAATCTGATGCACAGGCATTAGGTATTGATTTTCTTAACTTGGGAACGATCCTACCAGAGAAACGGCACACTAAAACGCATCTTGCACACGTCGCTGATGTGATCGTCCAAAGTGAGACACTCTTCGCTACCGTCACCCTTACGACCCAATCTGGAAATGTAATACCAGAGATCACTGAAAGCACCGCAAACGTTATTCGACAAATAGCACATCAAACCGATGCAGGCTACGGAAACCTCCGTTTCGCAGCACTGATGAACTGCCCACCGAACACCCCCTTCTTCCCAGCAGCATACTGGCACGACACGAGGACGAACTTCGGCATCGGATGGCAAGCAGCAGGCCTTGTACAACACGCTTTCACGGATGCCCCGAATTTAGAAGTCGGCTTGCAAAACCTGAAAACCGTCATGGAAGCAGAAGGACAGAAAATTGTCGCGCTTGCTGAAACACTGGCACAAGAGTGGGGCATAAAGTTTGTCGGCATAGATGTGTCACCCGCACCGATGGGTGATGAAAGTATCGCTTACGCCATGGAACAACAACTCCCCGGGTACTTCGGCGAGCGCGGCACGCTAACAGTCGCTGCAGGTCTAACACGTACCCTCCGCTCCCTCGATCTACCCCTCTGTGGATATTCAGGATTAATGCTCCCCGTCCTTGAAGATGTCGGTTTAGGACAACGCAGTGAAGCAGGCTATTTTAACTTGGACAGCCTCCTCCTCTATTCTTCTGTCTGCGGTACCGGGTTGGATACTATACCTATACCCGGCGATGCTGCTACGACTCAGATTGCCGCCATTTTGACTGACGTTGCCGCGCTCTCCACACAGTTAAACAAACCGCTATCCGTACGCCTGTTTCCAGTCCCCGGATGCAACGCAGACTGCCTGACAGAATTTGATTCTCCCTATCTAACAAACACCACTGTAATGCAGATATAGTGCTTTATCAAGTTTCAATCGAATTTCCACCCCCAGGTCCGGTAGGTTCGGTTTCCTAACCGAACCGGATCCTACGCGGAAACCTTGGATACGCCAGAACCCCTCTTTAGTCCCGTAGGGTTTATTTGCTTGGGTATTTCTTCAGTATCTGTGTAGAACCGCGTTTGTCCGAATTCTTTAGCCCCGTAGGGGCGGCATCTACAGAGACCTGTCAAAAATGTCGTGGAAAATCGCTAAATTGACACCTATGGTGCGGTTTGGAACCGCACCGGACTTGAAAAAGAAGATTCAAAAATTTAGAAAATCCGATAATTTATCTAAAACTAAATAGCGCTATTTTTCCCTTGCCAATTATCAAATCTTCTGATAAGATGATGCAAATGATGCGAATCAAATTTTGAGAGCATTGTCTACCCAATTGATATACACATCGGAGGTAACTCACAATGTATATGCGGCATTGGTTACAGAGTCCTTCAAGCCTAACACACGGCAACATCATCAAACGCGAGATTTTTAGCAAACGCACGGAAGACGCCACAGACAAAGAGGGCGCAATCCTAAGATATGTCGATAGCTTCTCGCGGTGCTACCTTGAACCGCGGATTGCCTCAGTCCCCACCGCACTCGATGACCGACAACTTATTTTTTATATCGTTGACGGTGCTGGCACATTTGAAGCAGGAGACGTGAAGCAGCAAGTCACCGAAGGCGACGCTATCCTTATACCACCCGGACTCAACCATGTGTTGAGTAACTCGGAGAACACACCGCTGGAATTTTTGATATTGGAAGAGGTCCTTCCGGACGGCATAGAGGCACCACGCAAGGATGCACTCATCCGAAACTACCGCGAACGTCCGTTAGGACAGGGACATTGGACGCATCTCGTACATCCGATTTTCGGTCCAGACGACGGTTTGGTGACACTCCACTCCGTACTGATGGTGCGGATTGAAGCGATGCAAACGCCTGATACACACGGGCACGGACCCGATATGGACGAGGTGTGGTATATGCTCGAAGGCAACGGCATCCACGTTGTCAGTAGGAATGTATATCGGCAGATGCCCGGCGACGCTGTCTCTGTCGCTTCGTCTAATCCAGGGCATAGCCTAATCAATGACACAGATGAACCGCTCAAAACTTTCTATTTCGCACGCTACGATCGCTAAAAGGAATGACCATGGCTGATAAACCACACGTTCTGCTCATCTCGACTGACCATTGGCCCAACTCACTCTTGGGGGTCAGTGGACACCCCGCCATCCAAACACCCACGCTGGATACGCTCGCACGAGCCGGCACCCGCTTCACGCGCGGCTACAGCGAATGTCCCGTCTGCGTCCCCGCACGAAAAACCTTGATGACCGGCGCAACAACACGCACCCACAAAGACCGCGTTTTCAACGATAAAAAGGGAATAGACGGACTACCCACAATCGCACAAACATTTCGGGATGCCGGATACCAGGCTTACGCTGTCGGCAAGCTGCACGTCTACCCCCAACGGGACCGCATCGGATTTGACGATGTACTCTTAGGTGAGGAGGGCAGATTACAATACGGCGCAATTGACGACTATGAACTCTTCCTCGGCGATAGAGGCTATGCCGGTCAGCAATTCGCACACGGGATGTGCAACAACGATTATCTCAACAGGCCTTGGCATCTCCCCGAAGACTGCCACGTTACAAACTGGAGCACCCAACAGATGGTGCGGATGATTAAACGTCGAGACCCCACCCGTCCCGGATTCTGGTACCTCTCCTACTGCCACCCGCACCCGCCATTGGCACCGCTACAGTGTTACATGGACATGTACCGCGATATTGACGTGGATATGCCGTATTGTGGCGAATGGGCAAAGCAGGGCGATGAGCTGCCTTTACCGATAAAAGGACGGCAGAAAAAGGACGAACACTTTAATGAAGATCTCGTCCGTTCGGCACGCCAAGCCTTTTATGCGCTCTGTACGCACATTGACCATCAATTGCGGGTCGTTATCGGTACTTTGCGAGAGGAGGGCTTGTTGAACAACACCATTCTGCTCTTCACATCCGACCACGGCGATATGCTCGGTAACCATGGGATGTGGGCGAAGCGACTTTACTATGAAGATTCCGCCAACGTCCCAATGATTCTCGTTGGCACCGCAGGTGATGAACGCGTAGGACATCACAGAGTCGATGACCGACTTGTCGGATGGCAAGATGTTATGCCAACGCTCCTCCACCTCGCGGGAATCGACATTCCAGATACAGTAGACGGGATACCGATGGTCGGTGATGAAAGACGGGAGTGGTTGTACGGCGAATGTGGTGAAGGCGGAAGTGCGACCCGAATGATTCACGACGGACGCTTCAAACTTATCTACTACGCCACCGGCAACTACCGACAACTCTTCGATCTGGAAGAAGATCCGCGAGAGTTAAACGACCTCGCCAATTCGCCAGCGCACGCCGAAATCCTTGAGCGATTAACGGATCTCCTCATCGGTGAACTCTACGGCAGCGACGAAAAATGGATAGCAGATAGCAAACTCGTCGGTCTACCCGACCGTGAGTACCGACCTTCAGCAAACCGAGCCTTATCCGGCCAACGCGGACTCCACTGGCCCCCACAACCATCCACTGGACGTTGAATAATATCCCAAAAAGTAGTAGGTGCGGTTTCATGAAGTTTAAGAAAATAATTCGGTAATGCTATGCCTTCCCCAAGCCCGGTAGGTGCGGTTTTGCGGCGTACACGCCCAAATGTGACCTGCATTCCTAACCGAACCGGGCCTTACTCCCTAATTAAAACCGTTGAATTCCTAAGCCAAATGTGGTATTATTTTAACGAATTGATTCATTATTCAAGGCGTTTTTGTACCGCAAACTTTTAGTTTGCGTGCTATCAGACGCAACAAAATATAGGTTCCCCTGCAGGCGGGGATTGTATCCCACCAAATTACTTTAGTGAATTGTAAATCTACTATACACAGGACGCTCTAAAGGATTATGGCAACAAAAAAATCAAACGAAAATTCCAATAAAAACGGCGCAACCCTCGGCTTTGAAGCAAAATTATACCAAGCCGCCGATAAACTCCGAAACAACATGGATGCTGCCGAATATAAGCACGTCGTGTTAGGGTTGATATTTCTCAAATACATCTCGGATGCCTTTGAGGAAAAGTACAATTTTCTGATTCAAGAATTTGCCAACCCTCAAAGCGAATACTATATTAAAGATGAAACCCTCCGCTCCCTCAGTGCTGATGACAGGGATGAATACTTGGCGGAAAACATCTTCTACGTCCCGAAGGAAGCGCGCTGGTCCTATCTGCAAGCAAATGCCAAGCAGCCAGAAATTGGAACACTGATTGATAACGCCATGCTCGCGATCGAAGAGGAGAACCCACGACTCAAGGGTGTCCTACCCAAAAATTACGCACGACCAATGCTTGATAAGCAACGCCTCGGTGAACTCGTTGACCTCATCAGCACAATCGGTTTAGGTGAAGAAGAAAACCGGTCAAAGGACATACTCGGCAGAGTCTACGAATACTTCCTTGCACAATTCGCCAGTGCCGAGGGCAAAAGAGGCGGTCAGTTTTATACACCGCGTTGTGTTGTGCAGCTCCTCGTTGAAATGCTCGCACCCTATCAAGGGCGGATTCTCGATCCGTGCTGCGGCTCAGGTGGGATGTTCGTCCAGAGCGAAGCCTTCGTAGAAGCACACGGCGGACAACGCGATGATATTTCCATCTATGGACAGGAATCTAACCCAACGACACGGCAATTAGCACTCATGAACCTCGCCATTCGCGGCATTGAGGCGAATCTCGGACAGGAACACGCCGATAGTTTTCACGACGATATGCACCCAGACCTGAAAGTTGATTACATTCTCGCCAATCCACCCTTCAACAGTAGCGACTGGGGTGGCGACAGACTGCGTGAAGACAGACGTTGGGTCTACGGTACCCCGCCTACCGGCAACGCTAATTTTGCTTGGGTCCAGCACTTTATCTACCACCTCACACCAAACGGCATTGCGGGATTTGTGTTGGCAAACGGATCAATGAGTAGCAATACCGCAACCGAAGGCGAAATCCGCAAAAATATCATTGACGCAGACTTGGTAGACTGTATGGTCGCGTTGCCCGGTCAGCTTTTCTATTCCACATCAATTCCGGTTTGCCTCTGGTTTATTACAAGAAACAAGGAGAATCCGAATTTTCGGAAACGCACCGGTGAAACACTCTTTATAGACGCTCGCAGGTTGGGCAAGATGATTGACCGCGTACATCGAGAACTAACGCATTCCGAAATAACGCGAATTGCCGAAACCTATCACGCATGGCGCGGCGATGAAGGTACCGGTGAATATGCCGACGTGCCCGGATTCTGCAAAAGCACAATGCTTGCAGAGGTCCAAGAGAACGGCAGCGTTCTCACACCCGGCCGCTACGTCGGCGCAGAAATACAAGAAGAGGACGACGAACCTTTTGAGGACACAATAGCACACTTGACAAAGACATTGACCGAACAGATGACAGAAGCAAGACGTTTAGACGATGCTATCACGAAGAATTTGCAAATGCTCGGTTTTGGAGGTGAGTCATGAATTTCAGTGACGAAGACATCAAACGCCAAATGCGCTTAGGTGAAGATAACCGTTGGGAATTCAAAGAAATTGTGTTCGCTGGAAACGTTCCTAAAGGACCCCGTCGTGATGATCTGGCAGATGAACTCGCCGCATTCGCCAATACAGATGGTGGTGTGCTATTGTGTGGTGTAACCGACAGCGGCGATATTCAAGCCATGTCGCGCGAACAGATGGATGAACTCGAACAACTCTTGACCGAGGTTTGCACCGATAAGGTTAAGCCCCTTATTCGACCTATTATCGTTCGTAGGGAAATAGAGGAAGATAAACCCCTTTTGCTTATCCATGTGCCGCGAGGGGACACCCAACATGACAGTCCTGGTGGTAGTTACTACCGAGTCGGCAGCTCAAAACGCCAAATGACAACCGATGAGCAGCTGCGTCTCGCACAACAGCGCGCACAATCGCGGTTTCTCTGGTTTGACAAACAACCCGTCCCAAGAACTGGTTTTGGATCATTAGATGAATCCCTTTGGAAACCGCTATTGAGTGCCGAAGGTGCCGCTGCACCTGAATTGGCACTGGATAAAATGGGGCTTCTGGCAAACGACGAAAACGGCACAACACGAGCAACCGTAGCAGGTGTCCTCTTGTGCACCCGTTCCCCCGAAGAATGGCTCCCTAACGCTTGCATCTCCGCAACCTGTTACCGTGGCACAGACCGCGCCTCTGGACAAATAGATGCACAAACAATTACAGGACCGTTAAATCGACAGATTGCTGAAGCAGTTGCCTTTGCTGTGCGCAACATGCGTGTCGGAGCATTCAAGAACCCCGCTCGTATTGATCTACCACAATACAGTGAAAAGGCACTCTTTGAAGCGATCGTCAACGCAGTAGCCCACCGCGACTACACAATTCAGGGTAGCA
>JAJEGI010000108.1 GCA_022819945.1 Candidatus Poribacteria bacterium | reverse complement strand
TCTCCGCATCTAAACCAACATCTTCCGGAGTCGGAAAACACCGCGGATGGAGACCTCTCGCCTCAACGTTATCGTGAAGGAAGGTGATATATTCGAGAATTGCAGGCGCCGCGGCTGCGTAGTGGAGATTCACAAATTCCTTTAAAAGTACTTCACCATCAAGGTGCGGATCCCAAATAAGGTGTGAGATAAGGTAATTCCGCAGATCCGAAAATTCGCCTGTTAACCCGTTACCATTTGCTTGCATAAACACACCCTTGGCGTTGTTACTTAAGAAGTAGCGAACATTCGGCGCGATACTCCGTAAATTCGGGAACGGCAGATCGTAAGATCGGAAATTCGTGTTATAATTCCAAATCCAAATATCGTCACAGATTTTGCCCCATGCGTTAGTATCTTCGCAAAAAGCCCGGTTCTGTTCGCAAGCCGGATCATCAATCGCGTGGAGCGTACAACACTCAATGCTACAGAGCTGAATCTGCACATTGTGCCGCGGTGTTACCGTCTTCGGTGGTTTGCGCGTATACCAATACGCCAGGGTCCCGACTTTAACCTGCGGGTGTGCTTTCTCAATACGTTCCGCAACAGCATTGACGAAGGTCAGTTGCGATCCCATCGGTGAATCTTCCACCGCGTTAAGTGCCTCGCACGACTCACACCGGCAGTATGCCGCCGTATCCGCTTGACTCACGCTGATATTGGTGGCTTCTCGTCGATCCGTGAGTTGCTGAATCGCCGATGCCGCTGCAACTTCAATAACTTCGGGATTCGTCACACATAGCTGCGGTCCGCCGCCGTGTGTATTCGTATCCCGCTTGCCTTCTACGAGTGCGTAGTACTCCGGATGGTTCTCGCCGTACGTACCGTAAGGCACTAACGCGTGAAATGAGTGGTTAATCAGCTGCTGTTGCGTCTTCCCACCGAGATGTTCAGCTTCCGTGACAGTGTTGACTTTCCGTTTCGCAGCGAATGCCGGGTGCTCAGAGTTCTCGCGATAATAACTCCAACGAAACGAAAAAGGTGGAGCATAGGTATAACTGCCACACGGGATTTTCAACGCAGATGCATCAGGTACATGCGTATGATCAGCGGTCAAAAACCGGAGACCGACGAGCGCCTCAAGAAACTGATAGACAGCATAGAGCACACCACGCGGGAAGCCACCCTGTATCTGAACCTCTTCACGCCCAACACTGATTTGGATATCTTCAGCACCCAACGCAGCTACCGCACCGATGGCGATCCGTCCGTTAGCAGCATCGGCGTTATCCCCTGCGGTAACAAGCCGTAGCGTCAATCCGGTCGCTTGGTTGAACCAGTTTTGGAACTCCTCAGCAGCGTATTTTTCAGAAGCAGAAGCGTCATCGGAGAAAGTGATACACCAATCCTGAATCGCTGAAACCGCTAAATCGCCACCAGTTGCCTGAAATATGAGTGTTTTCTGAGTTGACATAATTCCTCCGCAATTACGCATTCGCAGTGTCTTGGTCCACTGCCGCCGCGTCCGCCTGATATTTCTGTTCATTGAACAACACAATGAAGACGATTGCAGCAATAACCGTTATAACTATCGGCACCATAAAGATTTTTGCCCACGCATGCCCACCCTCCGGATAAGCAAAGTAATCATGTACGCGCCCGCTAACAATATGCCCGACCAGCATCCCGAACCCGTTCGTGACAAAAAGAAGCAGTGCCTGAGAACTCGCACGAATATCCCGCGCACTCAACCGCTCCACTGCAATCATACCCCCCACGAAAAAGAACGAATAGCAAATCCCGTGCAATGTTTGCGCACCGACAACCAACCACACCGGTTCACCAATCGCGAAAATAGCGTACCGAACGGGCCACGCAAGGATCCCCAAAAAGATAGTGAACCGCATGCCGAACCGACGCAGACACGGAAAGAGCAGGATCATAAGCAAAACCTCGGCAACCTGTCCGAGGCTCATCGCAAAATTAGCACTACTGCCCGCAAGTCCAACGCCGTGTTCCGCTTCAGTCAGAAAGAGATAGGTTAAATTGTAATAGAACGGCAGTTCAATCGCGACAACGAAGGAGATAATCAAAAGCACTGCGAAATTTCGGTTTGAAACAAGCGAGAAGGCTTCGAGAAAAGCGTAAGGGTTCTTTGCCGCTCTGCTCGGCGGTGTGTTCGGTAGGGTCAAACAGTAAGCACCCATAATGAATGAAAGCACAGCACCAAAGAGGAGGCAGTCGGAGATACCTCTATGGAGAACATCATTGATGAAAAAAGAAAGGATAGCACCAAAGATGGGAATATCAATCTGTGAAAGTGTCGTCTCTTGTCCTTCCCAAAACCTGAGATACAAACTCAGTATCCAGTTAATCGCAATCCAACCCAGTGTTCCGAAGACCCGAATATTTCCGAACTTATCGGATTGTCCCATGTGATGAAAGGCGACGGCATTCGTCAGTGCGATCGTCGGCATATAGAGAACAGCGTGCAGGAATATCGCCGCCCACATTACCGGAAAAGTCGTCTGCTTCCAAGCAAAAAGCAGGCAGACACCCCCCAGGAGATGAGAGATCGCCGCGAATACTTGTGCCGGCATCAAGCGATCCGCTATCCAGCCAGCGATGATAGGCGAGATTATCGAACCGATCGCAGTCGTCCCAAAGACATAGCTAATCTGTTTACCGCTGAACCCAAGATTTTGCATGTGTCCAGCAATAAGCACCGCCCACGCACCCCATATCGCAAACTGTAGAAACATCATCCCCGACAACCGCGCGAAGGTCCCAAACTCTCTTCGTCTATCTTCCATAATGGGTTTCTCCCTTTATTTGATGCCAAAATTGGTTAAAAGGCTTCACGATTGTTGCTTACTCCCACTCCCCAATCGCCACTGTCGATTGCACTATATGCATCCCCGCATCCGAAGCCTTCGCAAACGCAGCATCTGCAGATTCCGTATAATCCACAACCCCCGGCACAACAACCGGAGAGGTCAGATCCTCCACTAAATAGATTTTCCGCGCTAACGCACTATCGCTCCGCTGAATTTCTGCAAGCAGATCATTGACAGTCCACGCAACACAGTGGCTCTTTGCCTGCCCCGCGATAACCACCCGATCGTACTCAAGAAGTATTTGCAAGAACCCACTATTTTTTTCTGCGATCGGCTGACCGTCCGCATCGTCAAGCACTTCTGGACGTAAAACCGAATAGTTTTCAGTCAACGGGTTTTGCCCTTTAATTTCGTAATGAACCTGGGTCCTACGCGCAATCGTATGGAAAAAGCAGGCTTCATCAACAGCCGAGACGACGGCATGTCCAATCCCACCGAGCATGGCGTGATAAGGCCATATCGTGAGCGGATATTTGCCGTCTGCAGTAAGCGTCTTGACATAGTGCGCACCGTACGCTTTGAGCCACGTGTATTGATCGGACTGCAGAATCTCGGAAAGATCAATGCTACCAGCGACAGCAGGATTAACGCGCCATTTCCCCGTCTCAATATCCTCTGGCGTAATCAACGTTTGTAGCGGAAGTGGATGCTCACCCGCATCGTTAACCCAGAAGACTTCATGGAAGATCTGCATCGCCGTATGCGTATCCAGTGTACAAGCAATCTTGGTAATATATGGTAGATTGCGATAGATAAACTGACACAACCGAATATTGTCCTCCACCGCGCCATTTCCCGACCTACCCCCCACGAACAGTTCAAAATCCGGAATACAGAACGTATTTTGGACATCCACCAAGAGCAGACACGTCCGAAAATCGTCAGCAGATGCTGGACGTATTGAATGTTGATTTGCCCATGCCAACGCCTCACGTTGACGTTCTTGATACGGGATCCGCCAGACTTGGGCCACCTGATCAGCATCGAAATGTTGTGGGAGTGGAAGTTGTGGTGCAGACATTTTTTCTATCCTTTTTGTGGGTAGTGTATCTATAACTGTGACGGCACATGGCGCGTGCCTACTACTGTACCAGTTTTGAACGCGAGTTCCTGCATACTGAGAATTTTATAGAATTTCGCGGTTTTTAGCAACAAAAATCGGTTGCTATCTGTCACATATATACGATACAATAGAGTAACACTCTCCAGACCCGTGTTCCTTGCAGGCGGGGTTTGTAACCCCGCCATTCTTTCGGTGTTCAAGTAATTAGGGGCTTTACTATAATATCTTTTAGCTTTAGTGGGAAAATAAATGAAAAAATTCTTTAAACCACTCCCAGACTTAGATGAAAGACTCGATCAGGTCAACGAACGGGTCAGGCGAGCCCGTCGAACCTTGGATTGGCGAACCCGAGAAGCACGTATCCCGCTTGATATTCAAGAGGATGTCGGGGTCTCTAAATTGGAAGGCGATGTCATGCTCGTTTCACGGGACGGCTATTTACAGGACAAGGTTCGGAACCTCATCCGCTCCGAAGGCTACGGGTGTGATTTTCCAGAGCGAAGTTCGGAAGCCATCGGGATGTTGAAAATGCGCAAATATCAGATGATAATTGCCGACTACACCCGCCGCACACGAGGACGCCTCTTTGAGTATGTCAGACGGTATCACCCCCATATCAAAATCGTCTCCATTGTCCGGAACAATCACGAAGGACAACGCGTCATGAGAGCCGGCAGCTACAGCTACCTCTTAGGACGCGGTTTTGACCCTGAGCAGCTCCGGACATGTCTCATAAGTGCTATTAAATTGAACCATCGCGCCTGCTGGTTGCTAACACACGGCGAACGTTGCAACCGCTCATGTGTTGATGATTTCCAGTCCGATGAAGATTTTGCAGAAATTGAATAAATATGGCAACAAATTTAGAATTTAAAGCACAATGTCAGTCAATTGAAAGCCTCTATCCCAGACTTGCTGATTTAAAGGCAACACATCGTGAAACCATAAATCAAATTGATACGTATTTTTATCTGACGCAGGTAAAAAATCCCGCTATATCCGAAGTCTGCAAACCACGTCTTAAATTACGTGAGATCGGTGAGACAGGTGAGGGCTGCCTCATCTATTATGAGCGTCCGAACCATAATGCGTCACGCTATAGCCAGTACCAACTCAGCGAAGTAACCAAGCCGTCAACCCTTAAAGCGTTACTAACCGCCGCATTGGGCATCGAAACCATCGTCCAAAAACAACGAGAAGTCTGGATGTTCAACAACACCCGCATCCATCTGGATACAGTTACCGATTTAGGGAGATTTATCGAATTGGAAACGGTGTTTCAAGGACAAACTGAAACCGAAGCAATAGACGAACATCAACACGTTAAAAATACACTACACCTTGACACTGCCAACCCGGTCGCTGTCTCCTACAGCGACCTCGTTATGCAAAAATCAGGATCGATTGCGGGACACCTGCCTCACGAAAATCGGAGAATCTAAATGAATTACGCAACATATCAGAAAATTTTGGAGGGATGCGAAGACGTGGATAGTATCAAACGGAGCAAACTCCTAAGAATCTATTTACGCGTTCCATCGTTGCCAAAATTACGGGCGATCCGGGCATCCTTAGCAGAACTTAAGAGAACATTCCGAAAATAACCCAAATTTGAAACCCCAGGCCCCGCAGGTTCGGTTTGCAACCGAACCGGATCTTAGGCACAAACTTTACTGAGAAACGCGCTTCTTCTTTTTCGGTTACAGGCGGGACAGGACCGCTTGCACCAGAAGCGGGATCATCAACTCGTGATGCCCTGTAAAGGTATACCCTTTACCACCCATCTCGGTCGGGCGTTTGACGACGTTCTCTACGGGACGATACTGCTGATTCATATCGAAATTAGCAGCACTGAAATGCGATACCGTCCGCCCCAAATTCCGAGCAATCGTCAACGCCTTCAGAAAAACCTCCGGCAGAATCACAGCCGAACCCAAATTCAACACAACGCCACCCCCTTCCAACTCCGTCACTAACCCTGTCAACAACTGAAAATCAGTGAAACTCGCCGCACCGATAGCGGCACCCTTCGCACTCGGATGCTGATGAATAATATCCGTGCCGATAGCGACGTGCACCGTAATCGGAACATCCGCCTCAACACCCGTAGCAAGCAGGCTATATGCATTATAAGGTGCCGCCAGCTCTATCAGTCGCCTGCCCAACGCCTCACCCATCCCGATCCCTGTATCCGATGCATACTGGATTGCAGTGTTCATCAAGCGTCCAGTCTCTTCCCACATCCCGAACTTGCCAGTCTGAAGGTAGGCGGAGACATCCTCCGAAGTCTCGCCGATGAGCGCGATCTCAAAGTCGTGGATGCTGCTCGCACCGTTGAAAGCAAACCCAGTAATCACACCCCGTTTTACCAAGTCAATTAAGAGTGGACTTAACCCACACTTGATGACATGTCCACCCATCATCACGATGACCGGTTTTTGGTGCTGATAGGCAGCAACAATGTCGTCAACGAGCCCAAGAAAATCCGAAGCTTTGAGAATCTTCGGAAGGCTCCCTAAAAACAAGGACAGGTCTATCTCTGATGCCGGCAGTGTTGCAAAATCGTCAACAGAGACTTTGTTGATACGATCCTGAAGTGGATAAGTCGTTACCGCAGACAGATCAATCCGTTTCCGAGGTTTTTTCATGTTTTTTTATCCTTATACCCTTTCTAAATTTCTTAAAATTGAATGACCCTGGCGGCACGATAAATACTCCTTGAAAAATTTAGAGAAAATATAATACAATATTCATAACCTATACAATCCAAATATACAAAGAGGATTCCACCATGCGCTTTATGTCCAACCTTACTGCTTCACTTCTTGTGTTTTGTCTGATCAATTTGCTGTTTACGCCAACCGCCTCTGCTTTTATTGAGCGAGAATATACGATTCGTGAAGTCCTTGATGCCTGCACGAACATCGTCTTCGGGAAAGTAAAAAGCGTTGATAAAGCCCGTTTGCGCGGGGTCGTCACTGTTGAAAAAGATGTCAAAGGGAAAAGCGAGCTCAAAGAAATCAAAATGAATTTCGCTACTGGGCATTACAAACGCGGTACCTCGCCACAAAAACTGGTAAAGTTACTCAAACCCGGAATGCCGATCATCGTTTTCTATCGTCAACATTACGGCATTGATAGCATGTGCTTCGTTGACGACACATGGTTTCAGATGCGCGCACACCGCGGCAGATATGGTGCCGGGGGGTGGTGGACATTTACCCACATTGACCCAATGATGTCGCGGACGTTTGCGGGTAAAACGAAAGCGTTTCAAAAAATTGTTCGCGATATGTTAGCAGGGAAAATGTGGGTCGCCGCCCCGAAAAACGCCGTGAAAGTCTTAGTCCTAACAGGAAATAGCACCTACGCAACATGGGGCCAAACCCCCGTTCATACTAACGTCGCAACCTATGAATATCACGCATTGCGGTCAGTAAAAGACATTCGTAAACGTGCTATCGTTTATGAACTTACCAAAAAACATGCACTACCGCAGTTAGAAAATGCCGATATTCTATGGATCGGATATGAAGAGATTTCGAGCTACGGACGTTACCTCCTTCCCAGTGAAGCCGAGCAGAAGATTAAAACATTCGTAAAGAACGGCGGTATTGTTGTCGTCGCAGGGCAGGACAGCAGCGCTGAAAAACCGTGTGCTATCGGGTGGTTACAAGGCGGTAAATTGGTCGGTGTTGAGAGTACACCCACCCAGGATTTCGTCGTTACCAAAGACGGACGGACCCTTTTCTCCACCCCAAATAAAATCGAGTCAGGCAAAATTTTTGCTGATGACGCATGGATCAGGTGGGCACGGGATGACGCTATTTTTGCTACGACTAAGGACAAAAAAGAATTGATTGTCGGCGCAAGACAATATGGCAAGGGGTTATACATTATCACCAGCCTTCGCAACGATAGCGAATATACTACTTCGGTAAACAAACCGATTATACAAAATATCCTGCATTATGCCGTCAGCCAATTGAAGTAGTTATCAGAGGAATAGTAACCAGTAACCAGTAACCAGTTAAGAGAGCGATTTGATTCATTAGGCACTTTTCTTAACTGGTAACTCGTAACTGGAAACTGGCAACTACTAAAGAAACTTCGCTACAACTAATGTAATGTCATCATTGGCACTCTCGCCTTGCTGATATGCTTGAAGGTCAGACAGAATTTCCGCCTTAATCTCTGTCGGAGGGAGGTGACGCTTCTCCGAGATAAGTGCTTTGAAACGCTCCAGTCCATACATTTCAGCATCCGGATTAAACGCCTCCGTGATGCCATCTGAGTACAGCACAAGCAAATCACCAGACGACCACTCGACTTCTGTGCTGTAATACTGTGAATATTTCGCCAATTCATCGAACCTTGGGAAACCCACCGGCATAAACGAGGATTTTAACTCAAGAGGATCGCTATTATCGCCGCGATACAGGAGCATCTGCGGATGACCCGCATTGGCGAACTCGAACCGGTTATCCGGGTGAATAATCAGATAACAGCAGGTCATGTAGATAAACGCTTGCGAATCTTCTTCAGCGACTCGGGTAAGGGCTTTCATGACTTCCGCCACCGAAGCATCAAAACGGATTTGCGTTTGCAAGCAACTTTTGGTCATCGCCGCAAGCATTGCTGAGTGGTAACCGTGTCCCATAACATCACCGAGAAAAATGGCAACGCGGTTATCAGAAAGGGGCAAATAATCGTAGTAGTCCCCACCGACACTATTGGCAGGGCGACAATATCCGGCTGAAGAGACACATGGATGCAAGATTTCCTGATTCGGAAGAATAGACTTTTGAACTTCAGCAGCGAGACGCATGGATTCTTCCTGGGCGATCTCCTTGCGGATCGCACTCATCTGAATCTCAAGATCACGCCGGATTTTATCGTTCAAAACGCGGAACATACCGCTACCGATCCGCGGCTCGCGCGCCATCGCATTGTAAAAATCGTGCCGCGTAATTCGCAGAAACTTCGTCGATTTCACCGTTTTGACGGTAGCACTCCGCGGCTTGTTATCAATAAGCGCGATTTCACCGAGGCAGTACCCTTTTTCATTAAAGAACAAAACCTCAGTACCGGCCTTGATGATGCTGACTTCACCATCGACCATCAGGTACAGGGAATCGCCTTCGTCACCTTCCTCAAATAGCGTCGCATCGGCAGGATAAGCAACTGCGTTCGCAATCTGACAGATCGCCTCTAATTCGGTTTCGGGGAGCTCCGAAAATAATTCTGTCTTTTTTAAAAATTGTAATTTCTCTGCTTCTGGTAACATTATCTATTCAGCCTTTGACTTTTTATAGAAAATGTGTTATTTTTAAAAGGTGTCCCCTATTACTTTTCTGTGGCACTACAAATACTTTCTTGTCTAACAGAAGACGACTCGTAGGGGCGAGGTTGCCTCGCCGCTAACGAATATCTTAATATTTTTCAAACTTTATGTCAATAACTGATTATGTCAATAACTGATTTTTTTCGAGGGAAAATTCTACTTATCACCGGCGGTACCGCATTTTTGGGGCAACCGTTGGTAGCCAAGATTTTGACCGCGCTTCCCGATGTCGAAAAGATTTATCTGCTCATCCGAAGCCGCACCGACACCTCCGGAAAACGCATTTCTGCCCAAGAACGGTTAGAAAATGAACTGCTCACCTCGCATGTTTTTGCTACCCTCCGGCGCAAACACGGCGCGAACTTTGATACCTGGGCACTCCAAAAACTCGCAGCTGTTGAAGGTGATCTCACCGACGAACAACTCGGATTCAACGATACCGATTACCAACGGCTCCAGAACGAAGTCGAAGTCTTTATTAACGTCGCAGGACTTGTCGATTTCGATCCACCTTTTGATGACTCTCTGTGGGGCAACGCGCTCGCTGCAAAACACGTCGTCAACTTCGCAAACGGGTGTCAAGATGTCGTGTTCTTACATGTCTCAACGGCTTATGTCCGAGGAGACAAACCGGGCCATGTCCCTGAAGAACTACCAACCCCCTATGAACAGTACGCAGCGGAGCATCGCGAGAAAACCGGGGTCGCTATCCCTGAGACACTGCCTGAAGAAATTGAAGGATTGTTATCCCTGAGTGCTGTTATTCGCGCCGAAGCGGATTCACCTGAAAACCTCGCACGCTTCCACCGAGAAGCCGAACAACAGAAAAAAGCAACCCGCAAAGGCATCGACGCACAAGTTGAAGAACTCAAAGCAGAGTGGCTTGAGAACCGATTGGTTGAAGCAGGACTGCACCACGCACGCTCGCGCGGCTGGAACGATACATACACCTACATGAAATTCCTCGCTGAACAGATGATTATGGAATTGCGCGGGGAACTCGCCACGGCTATCGTACGCCCCTCAATTATTGAGAGCAGCCTCGCTGAACCTGAACCGGGGTGGCTCGGAAAATTTCGGATGTCCGAACCCCTGATCGTCGGTTTCGGAAAAGGACGCCTACCCGATTTCCCCGCAGATCCAGACATAATTCTTGATATTATTCCTGTGGATTTCGTCGTAAACGCTATTTTGGCAGCCGCTGAGGCAACAGCGAGACTCCAGGGGATTGAAGTGTATCATGTCGCAACTGGAACACAGAATCCCCTTTACTTTCGCGGTATCTTTGAAGCAACTTACGAGTACTTCGTCAAATATCCGATGTTGGAAAATGGCAAACCCATCGCAGTGCCGATATGGAAATACCCAAGCTTAGAGGAATTTCAACAGAAATTGGATAGCCGAATGCGTCTGGCGAACCTTGCCGTTTATATACTCGGCAAACTCCCCATACGGGCTGCAAAACGGAAACGCCGACAACTTGTCATTAAGCAGAGCGCTATTAAGGCTCTCCTGCATTATATCAGAATCTACGCACCCTACACACGGACGAATTTTGAATTTCAGACACAAAAAATGCAAGGACTTTACGAGGCACTCTCTCCGACGGAGCAGCAACACTTTAACTTTGACGTCTCACAAATCCATTGGAAACGGTATTTCCAAGAGATACATATCCCCGGTATCAAGCGGCATGTCTTGAAACTTGAAGATGGCGCAGAAGATGATTCGGAAACCGACACTGCACAGGTCGCCGCGACAAAGCACGGACAGGCCGGTTCGCAAGATGAATCGGAGGCGTAGGATATGCGATCTGAACAGATTGCTCCAAAAACGATTGTGGACCTGATTAAAACGCAGGCATCGCGAATTCCTGATAAAATTGCGCTGCAGATGGCAAATGAGGGCGAATGGGAACACTATACCTACGCCGAAACCTATGCATTGTCACGCCAAGTCGCATGGCAGTTGTGGCAAAGCGGTTTGCGCAAAGACAATCGCGTTGTACTCGCTTCCGAAAACCAACCTGAGTGGTGCATCGCCTACCTCGCCGCTGTCCAAATCGGCACTGTTGTCGTACCCCTTGATGCACAGACACCTACACACGAAATCTTAGCAATCGCTGAATTCACCGACGCAAAATCAATTTTAGCCTCCGAAAATGTGTTAGAGAAATTTGACACCACACAATCAACCACAAAACCTCTCCTACACAATATTAATAAGAATTGTAAAATTGTGGGGGCTGAAAACGAAGTCAGTCATCCAACAAATACTGAAATTCCAACCGATTTTCCAGAGGTGGAGGTCACGCCAGATACCGTTGCGTCAATTATCTTCACAATGGGAACCACCGTAGAACCGAAAGGAGCCATCCTCACACATGGCGGCTTTATCTCTAACGTACAAGCCGTCGCAAAAGCATTGCCACCGACAGACACAGAATGCATCATGTCCGCCCTCCCCCTCTATCACGCTTTGAGCTTTTCGTGCAGTCTCTTGATGGCTCTCTACAGCGGCACCACGGCGACCTATGTGAACGCCCTCCGCCCCACAACGCTTTTGAAGACGATGCGTCAAGCGAAAACAACGGCTTTTATCGGAGTACCCCGTCTATTTCAAATGCTCCAAAGCACAATTGAAAGACAGGCAGCGCGCGCAGATACACCCGGTGAAACATTAGCAGAAAAAGCACAGGCTGTCATGGGCGGCGAAATCCGGGTCCTTGTCAGCGGCGGCGCTCCCCTCTCCAATGCAATCTACGACAACTTTCAAAAATTCGATATGACGATCTACCAAGGCTACGGTATGACAGAGACCGCACCTGTTCTCAGTGTCAACCCGTACCTAAAAAGCAAACGCGGATCCGTCGGACCAGCAGTCGAAGGCGTGGAAATTCAAATTGAAAATCCAAACAGTGACGGGATCGGCGAAGTCATCGCAAAGGGACCGAGCACCATGAAGGGGTATTATCAGAATCCTATTGCTACTGAAAAGGCTATCCGTAATGGATGGCTCTACACAGGGGATCTCGGATACATGGACGAAGATGGATACCTCTATCTTACAGGGCACTGCAAAAACATCATCGTTCCCGCATCCGGAAAAAATATCTATCCTGTTGAATTGGAGGCACTCTATCGCAATAGTCCTGCTATCTCTGAAATATGTGTTGTCGGGCTTCCCTACGAAAACGGAGCGGATACGGCTATCCATGCTGTGATTGTACCGACAACACCTGACGAGACAACAAAAACAGCGATTCAGCAACACCTGCAAACGCAATCAAAGGCACTACCCAGCTATCAACAATTTCACAAATTCCATCTCTGGAACGACGCACTACCTAAAACTGAAGACGGTAATATACATCGCGCACACATAAAACAGCGTTTGGAAGCACATATTAAGGAGACAGAAGCACTCGAAGCAGCGCAAGCAGACGAAGCACGCGACGCATCCAGAACCGATATCCCCGAAGAAATTATAACTACGCTCGCAAGACTCGCACGCAGGCAACCCAACCAGATTCAACCAGAAAGTCGACTCGATACTGACTTGGGACTCGATTCCCTCACACGGCTCGATCTGTTGTTAGTACTTGAGAGACGACTCGGCGAAACAATTCCTGATGCACTGCTCGCCGACTTGGAAACAGTGGCGGATGTCGTCAAGTTGATTGAGACGTTCCAGACAGATACGACGCAAACCAAGCATGAACTTAGCGAAAAGCCGAAACCGGAGTTTAGACAAGTACCACGATGGTACGCCCGAGCCTTCCGCACTGTCATTACCGGTATCTACAGACGGTATTTCTCATTGGAGTGTCAAGGTCTTGAGCATATCCCACAAGGGAAACCGTATATTATCATGCCAAATCATACAAGCCACCTTGATACCTTGACGGTGATTACGGCGCTCGGAACAAAGGCATACCAGCTCTGGACACTCGCAGCACGGGATTACTGGTTTGCAACTCGCCTCCAAGGATGGTTCGCTCGGACATGCCTCAACGCACTGCCCATAGAACGGGAAGGCAATTTCACCGAGTTCCTACAAGACTTAAAGATAGCAAACGAAGTGATGACACAGAATAACGGGCTACTTATCTTTCCTGAAGGCACACGTTCCCTTGACGGCAACCTGCAACCCTTCAAACCGGGGGTGTTGAGTCTGCTTATCTATGGCCCCGATGTCCCTGTTATACCCACTTATATTGAAGGCACTTATCACGCGCTACCAAAAGGTCAAAACCTGCCCAAGAGACATCCGGTGCGTATCGTTTTTGGAGAACCGCTGACCTTTCCACCAGAAAGTTGGCGCAACCAAGACGGCGCACCAATGGATCCCGACAGATACCAAGAATTCTTGGACTTGGCGCAAAATCGCGTTGCTAAACTTGGCGCAATGCTGAAACAACAGAAATAGGACTTACGCAGCCTCCACTGCAGGGTTTTTGCTTGGGTATTTCTTCAGGGTTTTAAACCCCGCCTGCAGTGTGTCGGATATCCGTTATCATGGAAAAATGCGTAAGTCCTGAAAAAGACGCTTAGGAAGGCTTATTATGTCGGTTCCAATCTCGAAAAAAAAAGCCGCGTTTTTTGATGTAGATGGCACCTTATTGAAGTCCACTATTGTACATTACTATATCTGGATGCGTTCTGCACGTGACCCTTTTCTTTTAAAACAGTTGCGGTTAGTTGGATTTCTCCCGAAAGTTGTCTACTACCTGATTTTGGACAATGTAAGTCGGAGCCGTTTCAATCTCGTATTCTATCGCAACTATCGCGGGAAAAATGCTACCGAGATTAAAGCGTTATCAATAGAAATGTTTGAGACCTACCTTCGTCCGAAAATCTTCGCCGAAGCGGTATCACAAATTCAGCAACACAAGCAACAAGGGACAACAGTAGTTCTCGTGACTGGATCGCTCGATTTTATTGTCAAACCAATTGCCGATTACTTTAACGTTGACGCTGTCTTGGCACCTCAACTCCAGGAAAAGGAGGGCGTGTTTACCGGTGAACTCACAACTCCACCGCTTATCGCTCAGGAGAAAGCGACAGCCGTACGAGAGTTCGCTGATCAACACGAAATCTCACTCGAAGAAAGTTATGCTTACGGCGATAGTCGGTCAGATTTACCGATGTTAGAATGTGTCGGGAATCCGGTCGTCGTCAATCCAGGCAAGGCACTCCGTGAGAAAGCACTTAATGCTGGTTGGGAAATGCACGAATGGCTGTAGGCAGTCAACTATCGGTTTTCAGTTAGAGTAAAACCGAAAAATAAGGTGCCCCTTGTAGCATAGGAAACCGTTAGCCTGTGCTATAGTTAACTGATAACTGATAACTATTTCAAAAGGAGAATCAACATGAATGTTAGGCGTTATTTTGAATCTATGTCCGAACCCAACGATACAATGTTCGTTGAAATAGACGATAGACACCGGTTTACCCGTCGTGGCGACGATTGGATTAAATTCCGTGAAGATCTGGTTCAACTCTTGGAGCAGACAATATCTGAAGAACTGTCGCAGGAATTCGAGGCAGCAACCGAACATTGGATTTCGGAGAGTCTATAGCGTTTAACTTTAACACCTTCCTGCCCAAACGTCCATGATTGAGTTTGCACTTTGTCCTTTGCCGCTTCGCAGGAAAAAGACTTAGACTTCATCAAACCCCGCCAGCAAAAACGGAATTGTTATTCCTTCCTAAAGGGTCTACATATTTTTTGATTTTAATGAGGACCAAGTCCCGTAGGTTGGGTTGAACGGAACTCAGAAGGCATCTGTATTTTCCAAATATATCTCAAATCCAGCAGGTCATCGTCGGCGATCAAAAACGCAGTGAAACCCAACTTCATACCGTCAGAGTCCCGAAGGCTTGCAAAGAAAAATGTTGGGTTTCACTCGGTCCCTGTTTGATGTAGCATATATGGAAAATGTTTCATTCTTCTATTACTTTTCGGGGTTTGATGGTGTCCGTTCAACCCAACCTACGATGCTACACGAGCGAAAACGTTTGACAAACAGATGCTGTCAAGTTAAAATAGCAGCCAGCATTTATCACTGAACCAACAAATCAGGCACTCACTACGTTAGAGTCCGCAAGGAAGCACACCCCTTATGTCAAACCCAATCGCTGATGCGCAGGCATTAGAAGTGGAAGGCAAACTCGCCGAAGCCATCCAAGCCTACGACGACATCCTCAACACAACCGACGAAACACAAACCCTCGCACTCGCCTATTTTCGACTCGGTGCTATCTATCAAGAGTGGCGAGAACTCTTCACCGCACAACGGTTTTTAGCACAAGCGCATCAACTCGACCCAAGCAATACCGACATCCGAGATACGGTCGCCAAACTCAATCAGCATTTCTCAGACAATCGCGAAGCCGTTGCCGATGAAATGTCCCGTAAAAACAGCGACCAGATCGTGTCACTCTTCCGCATCGCGACAGGGATCAAACTCCTGACGATGGAGAAACCCGTACAAGCCTACCCGTTATTAAAAAGTCGAACAAAGATTTTCCCAAACGCCGCCATGGCGAAACATCTCCTCACCGATATCCAGATCACAGAAGATGAACGAAACGCAGCGATCAATTTCCTGTTGGAACGGGACTGGCTCGCGAATACCAGCACATTGCTTTACACTATCACGGAAAAAGGGTTATATAACTTTTATGTTGAACTCGCACAGTTGCACGTCGCCAACGCCGCTTGGACAGAAGCAGTGATGTGTTATGAACAAGCATATTGGTTGGATTCAGCGCAAGCACATTTACGTTATCGGATCGTTATTTGTCATGCAAAGGCAGAGGCTTGGGATGCAGCTGTCGAGATTATAGCGAAACTTCCGACTGACGTGCCAGAGGCGGTAGACGCTATCGCATACCACACCGCTGTCGCGCAGAGTTATCACCATGTCTATCAAGCCACACAAAACGCGGAGACGAAACAGAAAGTAATTGAAGCGTGTCAGGCGGTATTGCGTTCGGACAAAAAGGCGAAAGCGGTTTCAAGGCTCCTCGCATCCTACCAGAGCAAAAAAGCGTGGTGGCGCAGGTAAACTGGCGCAATTTTACCCACTGAAAACTGACCACCTTTGTCGGATAGAGAAACACAATTGACAAAAACGGATGCATCTGGTAAAGTATCACCATATTTCGTGTCTTTTTAGGTAACAAAAAACGGTTCGTAGGCAGGGTCATTCAATTGTCCATTTTTGATCGAATTTTCACCCCCGGGTCCCGCAGGTTCGGTTTGTAACCGCACCGGATCCTTGAAAAAAAGACGTGAACCCCAATAATTTCTTAAAATTGAATGACCCTGGTTCGTAGGGGCGAGGTCTCCTCGCCCGTTAAGAAAAACTATAACATTTAGGGAGGAGACAGATGGCAGCACGTTTAGCAATAGATGGCGGAACCCCCGTTATCGCCGAATCTATACCCGGCGGTATGCATGGACCCAGCGTGATAGACCAGCGTGAGATTGATGCTGTAACCGAGGTCTTGCGCAGTGGTAAACTCTTTCGGTTCGTTGAGGATTCAAATGTAGCCAGTTTTGAGAAGGAAGCTGCCACATACCTCGGTGCAAAACACGCCTTGATGGTGAACTCAGGCACCTCGGCAATCATCTGTGCACTCACCGGTATCGGCATCGGACCGGGAGATGAGGTGATTTTACCCGGCTACACCTTCATTGCAACCGCTGCCGCGATCGTCGGTGTGGGGGCAATTCCAGTCATCGCAGAAATCGACGATTCACTCGGTTTAGATATCGCCGATGTCGAACGGAAAATTACACCGCATACCAAAGCCATCTTACCCGTACACATGCAAGGTGTCCCCTGCAGGCTTGAGGCGATCGTCGAACTCGCACAGAAACACAAGCTTCTTGTTGTTGAGGATTGCTGTCAGTGTGTCGGTGGGCAGTATAAAGGTAAGTATGCTGGAACTTGGGGGCATGCGGGAGCGTGGAGCCTCAACTACTACAAGGTGATCTCCTGTGGAGAAGGTGGACTCGTCTTTACCGACGACTACGATGTCTATGAAAAGGCTGCATTCGCAGCAGAACCCGGTCTACCGATGTGGATGAGCGATTCTGAGTGGCAGAACAAACCCTTCTCGCGGCAGTGCTACCGGACGAGTGAAATTTTAGGCGCGATTGCACGTGTACAACTCTCAAAGTTAGAGGACATCCTCGGACATACACGCCGACTCAAAAAGGCTTTCACTGCAGAACTCGCAGAGAAACCGAAGGGTTATATCCGTCAACACGTAGATGATCCGACAGGCGAGTGTGGGATCAGTGCCGCGATTATCGTACGCGACGGAGAACTCGCAAAGAAATACTCCGATGCACTCAGAGCGGAAGGACTCAACGCCGGCACCGCTTACAACGAAGGCTTCCCGGATCGACACATCTATACCTATTGGGATTCTATCTTGTTCAAGCATTCGCCGGACGCGTCAGGGTATCCCTGGGCAGATCCGCGCTACAAGGGAGATGTTGAGTATTCACGCGATATGTGTCCACAAACGTTGTCTATTTTAGGGCGCGCCCTACGGTTCGGATTCAACGTGAATATGCAAGAAGAACACGCGCGTTTGATGGCAGCCGCAATTAATAAAGTAGACGATGCACTCGGATAGCGAACCCTATTCTGGTGAAACGGGTATAACATAAGTACGGCGACCGATTTCAGTGAAACCCAATTTTTCCGAGACGCGAAGCGAAGCGAAATTGTCTTCACCGCAGCTCCAAGCAGGCACCTTACCTCTCGCCTGAATCTCTTGGGCGACAAGGCAGGCCGCAGCGGTAGAGAACCCTTTTTCGCGCCACGCTTCAAGGGTCGAGACCCCGATGTCGGCATGTAGGTTCGTTTCAGCATACGTATGCGCGATAGCAACGATATTGTCCTCAACGACAGCGCCAGCAACGACACCCTCTGTCAACATTGCTTCGTGTGTTTTGTAACCGTTACCTTGGACTTCCGCAGGGGCTGTCGCCAAACGTGGGACATCTTCTAAGGTCAAAAGGCGAACTGCCTCGTTGGCATAACGGGGAACAGGTTTTAAGAGGGCATGACAGACATCGCCGTAATAACGGATAGATGTGGCTCTATCTGCTTCAATAAGCGCACCGAGAGATGCAGCGCATGGGGTGTCAACGTTGACACAACCCCAACCGTCGGTCGCTTTTAAGAGCTGCCACAATGCGTCAGCATCCGTGCCGAAACCGCACGGCTCATCCGCACAGTACGCATCAAATACGAGCGCAGCATCAACATCTGGTAGCGAGCCAGCGACGTAGGCATCGCACATCCCCTGTTTCAAGCGGGAGGCAGAGATAACCGTCATCGGCGTATCACCGAGGACATCAGCAAGTACAAGACATTCTTGGGGTGTAAGTTTAATCATTTAATAGTTGTCAGTTGTCAGTTGTCGGAATGTAACCCTCCCAACTGCAGGCGGGGTTTGTAACCCCGCCACTGTAAAAGTAATTACCGAATCTACTATAATAGTTATCAGTTGTCAGAATGGTAACCAGCGCGGGTTGGAAGCATAGAAGCATGGACTGTGCCATCCTTCCATCGAGCATTCTTGTTTTGTTTGTAGAAAGTTTGTAGTCCGTAATGTAATGGAGAGGTTTTGCTTGGGCGTTTTTTCAGATATACGGGAATGTGCTGCTTAACCTAAACGCACCTAACCGAACCGCAAGGAAAATTAAAAAGTGAAGATTACGATTTTGGGGTCAGGCACCTCAACAGGCGTTCCTGAGTATAAATGTGAGTGTGAAACCTGCGACGACGCACGGGATGTTAACTCGAAAAACTACCGAACCCGCTCATCAATCCATATTGCGAAAGACGGGAAAAACCTTCAATTCGACCTCGGACCTAATTTCATGGATCAGATTGTCCGAAATCGGATTGAAAGAATAGATGCTGTTATCTTCACCCACCAGCATGCCGATCATGTCAGTGGGACAAACGACATTGTGATGCCGTGTCGGAAACAGCAGATGGATATGCCCATCTACGGGCCCGAGCAGACACTGAACATCTTACAACGGAACTTCGATTATATGTTCACAAAGGAGACGTTCCAAGGTGGTGGTGTTGGGCATCTACTGCCGAATGTAGTCGAACCGGATCAGACGTTTGAGTTACTCGGTTTTGAGATTACCCCGATTCCGGTTGAACACGGAAACGTTCCCACTTACGGCTACCGGATTGACGATTTCGGATATGTACCGGATGTGAAACGACTCCCCAAGGAATCGCAGGACTTACTGAACGGGATTGAGGTGCTGGTGATTGACGCGCTAAGCTTCAATCCGAGACACCCAACACATCTCTCAGTTGGCGAGGCATTGGAGATTAGCGATGCACTAAAAACGAGGGAGACCTATTTCACGCACATCATGCACCGCCTTGACCATCGCTATTTCCCTGAGCAGTGTAAAGAGATGGAGATTGAACTCCCCGACAACGCTTATCTTGCTTATGATGGTCAGGTTATCCAGGTGTAGCCGTCAGTTAAGCAACTCCCACTGCTGGCGGGGTTTCAAACCCCGCCAGCATGACAACTATTTACGCTATCGGCCCCAACCGCCGCCTTGGGGCGGTTTTCTTTGTTGCAGAACAACCCGATCGCCTTCGGTCACACCACTTGTGATAACAACTTTCGTCTCGTTTTGCATACCGGTTTCAACAGGTGTTCTCTTGCCTTTCGCACTCCCATCATCCAACATGACAAACTTCCCACTTGAGACACTCACCTGTGCCCGGACACCGTCGGCTTCCTTTTTCCCTTTGACGAGAAGCGATACAGTCGAAGGACCCGGCATAATTCCACGCTGGCTGCTATCCAAGTTGATCGTCACGCTGCCATTCCCAACACTCTCAACCTGGCCATTAAAAGTCTTCTCGGTGATCGTCTGCATCACAATCGGCTGATTCGCTTTGAACGGAGATGTGTTACCGACTTGTGCGTTGACCGTCACGGTCTTCTCGCTGATAATCGCATCAATCGGCACCATCAGCACATTCTTTTCCTCGTACGTGATGATGTCAACATCTGTACTCATGCCAGGTCTGAGTTCCTCTGGCGATCCGAGGACCTCTATCATCACCTCAAAGGAGATAATATTGTCCTGTTGCTGCCCACTCGGTGAGATCTCATAGATTTGACCTTCGTATGTTTTGGTCTGGTAGGCATCAACTTTGATGACCGCCTTTTGTCCGTCTTCTAACCGTTCCATATCAACTTCGTTGATGAAGGTCTTGACAACCATTTTGGAAGGGTCAACGATGGTCATCAGCGGTGGACTTTGAGAGAATGCAGAGCGTCCCGAAGTCACAATTTCACCGACTTCAAGTTCCAAAAGTGTGACAATACCTGACATAGGCGCCTTAATCTTTGTCCACTCCAGCCGTTCTGTCTGGTTCTTCAACGTACTCTCGCGGCGGAGTTGGTTCGCATCTGCACTGACTCTGGATTGCTCCGTCAAAGACTTCTCGTTTTCGAGGTTGAGACTCAATTCGTTTAAACGGGTTTGAGAGTTTTCGACGCGGAGGCGCGCTTCTTCTTCTGAATTCTTCCGCATCTTTCTGAGATCCTCGAGGTTCTTCTTCTGGTTTTCCAAGGTCAACTCGCGGGACGCTATCGAGGTTTCGCGCACTTTAATAGTGCGGTCCTGTGAAGCGATCGTCTGGTTCTGTGATTCTACCCGTTTTTGGGCGTTTTTATATTGAACTTCAGCATTCACGTGCTGAGCCTGCGCGTCTTCCAACGCTTTTTTCGAAACCAGTTCCTTATCATAAAGCTCCGTGTTTCGGTCAAGTTCCGATTTCGCATTATCCAAGGAAATCTTGGATGAATTCAATGAAGTCTCTTGTTCAGACAGTGTGATTTTTGCCTGAGCCAGCGCAATGCGAGCTTGCTCCAAGGCGATGTTATCTTGGTCAAGCGAGTTTTGCGCCGTCAGAATGTCTGTTTCCGCTTGATTGATTTGTGTTATGGTCGCCGCTTGAGTCGTCTCAAAACTCGCTTGTGCCATTTTCAGATCCGCCTCAGCTTGCGCAAGTTGACTTTCGAGGCGTTCTTGTTTTAGTAAAATGTTGAGTTCTGCTTGCTTGACCTGGGCTTTAGCCGCACGGACATCCGCTTCCGCCTGCTTTTTCTCTTCTACGTAGAGTTCAGGATCAAGGTCTATCAGGTCATCACCCGCTTCTACGTAATCGCCATTTTGAACGTAAAGCTTAACGATCTCGCCTTCAACATTAGATTTGACTTCTACGTCAATAAGCGGTTCGAGATTACCCGTCGCTCGGATGCTCATTTGGAAATCGCCGCGTTCAACAACCTCAACTTTCTTCGCTAAAGCCGGGTCTGCTCCGTTTTTGCTGCGTCCAAGGACAGCCCAACCGATTGCCACAACCAGGACCAAGACAACGGCGACAGTAATAATTAGATTTCTCAAAACTAATCCCTCCTATAGTAGCCGTCAGCCATCAGCCTTCGGCTATCAGGTTCTCTTTCTGACTGCTGACAGCCTCAGGCTGACAGCCATTCCTCACTACGTCTGTAGGAGCGGTTTGTAACCGCGATACCTTCAGGTGACTAATCGGAACGAAGTGCCTCAACGGGTGTAAGTTTTGCCGCCTTGTTGGCAGGATACAATCCGAAGAAAACACCGATGGCGACAGAGACAAGTAAGGCGATCACCATCGTTCCAAATGAAATGACTGAGGGCCAATTGCTCCCTTCCCAGACGAACTTTGAGATGAGGGCAGCGGTGCCGCGCCCCATGAAAACCCCTAAAATCGCACCAAGAATACCGCCCGCAAGTGTCAGCACAGATGCCTCAATCAAGAATTGCGTTAAAATATCGTGTCGCGTTGCACCGAGTGCTTTCCGTAACCCGATTTCCCGCGTTCGATCCGTGACAGAAACGAGCATGATATTCATCACACCAATACCAGCCACCATGAGCGCGATACCAGCGATGCCACCCATCAAGGCTTTCATGACCAAGCCGACTTTATTCGCGGTTGCTAATTCCTCTGTAGCTGTCCAATAGTTATATTCTTCGCCTGTGTTGTTATGCTGTCTCCCTAATATATCTTTCGCATCCACGATCGCGGTAGGGATAGTATCAACATCAACCGCTTCAACGCGGATGCGTTCAACATCTTGCCGCCCTTTGAACCGCTGTTGGAGCGTCGTTATCGGAATGATAAACCGGTCGTCCCATCCAGAGGTATCCATCGCGTCGCCTTTCTCTTCCATCACACCGATGACCTTGAGACGGACTTCATAAAGTCCACTCCTGCCACGCCAATACGAGGGACGTGAGGCTTTAATCTCTTTCCCAACCGGGTTCTCTTCCAGAAAAACCTCTTCCGCTATTTTTGAACCGATAACAGCAACACTACTCGCAGCTTCCACCTCTTCAGCACTGAAGAATCTACCGCTCGAAGTATACCAATTATGCGACCTGTCATATCCAGCAGTCGATGCGACGATACGCGATTCTTTGGAGCGTCCCTTGTAATTGACGTTCCAACCACCCATATCATCCTCAGCGACGACATCAATAACACCGCGCGCATGCTTTAAAATCTCAAAAGCATCTTCGGTTTCCAAATCCTCGGCGCGGTTCCTTTTCCAGCGACCCCTGCCGCGTACAGCCTCCCCAGCCGCACGACTCAGCGTCCCCGACTGTTTGTCCCAATCGTCTTTGTAGATTTCAATAATTTTCGTGCCACCCGTCCGCTCAATTTCTCGCAGAACCATGGCACTTGACCCGTCACCAACGGATACCATACTGACCACAGAACCGACACCGACGATAATCCCTAAAATTGTCAACGCGGAACGAAGCGGATTTCGCCGCAAACTCGAAATTCCTAAAATGATACATTCAATTAGATTCATTTAGTGTGCCTCCTAATCTGTACGGAGCGCTTCAATCGGTGAGAGTGCTGAAGCCTTTATTGCAGGATACAACCCGAAGGAGATACCGATTATCGCTGAAAATGACACAGAAATCAGTATCCACTGTGTTGAGATCACCGAGGGCCATTCAGGCACAATTTTGACGATTTTAACGGCAAGAATTGCCATCCCTTCTCCAGCGAACATGCCCACCAGAACACCGATAGCACCCCCGACTGCACACATCCCAATCGCTTCGATTAAAAACTGTATCAGAATGTCTGCACGTTTTGCACCGACTGCTTTTCGGAGACCGATCTCACGCGTCCGCTCGGTTACAGCAACCAACATCATATTCATAATACCGATGCCACCGACGAGAAGCGAGAACCCCGCAATACTCCCCAACGCAATTTTTATGACCTTCCCGATTTTCTCCAATTGCGCCATACCTTCGCGCATATCCCTGAGCGAAAAGAAATCGTCTTGGTTCTTATGCCGTTTCCGCAGAACCGCTTTCACCTCTTCAATCGCTTGGGGCACCTCTTCAACGGTATTCGCGTGGACTGAAAGCATCATAATCCTATCATTGCCCGTGAAACGTTTCTGTGTTGTGGTCAGTGGCAGAAAGATCATGTCATCCAAATTCCACCCAAATCGAAGGCTTCGTCCTCGGGGCGCCATCGTTCCGACGACCGTAAACCGCTCCGTTAAGCGATTTTCTTCCTTCCGCCCGTACCGGCTATACCGATCACCGCCTCTGCTAATCTTAATTTCTTGCCCTATCGGTGAGGCGTTACCGAATAAGGCCATCACGACCTCTGTACCTAACACACAGACTTTTGTCTCGTTTACAATGTCTTCTTCAGAAATAAATCTACCTTGTTGAATGTCCCAATCCATCGCTTCCGCGAACGTGTAGTTGACACCGTTATAGCCTGTTCGGGATTCAGAACCATCAGCGACTTGGACGAGAACACCTCGCCATTCCGGGATTCGCGGCACAACAACCTTCACAGATGGACATTCCGCCTCGATTGCCAATACGTCTTCAAACTCAAAGTATTCGTTGCTCCGATTCGGCATCCAACGGCTTCCAACCCGTTTATAAGAACTGCGGTACATCGTGAACTGATTCACACCGCCCAACTTCTGCGCGTCTTGCAGCACAATCGCTTTGGCACCATCACCAATAGCGATCATCGCCAGCACCGCAGCCACACCGATGATAATCCCAAGCATCGTCAGCAAGGAGCGCAACTTATTGCTCCGAATCGCGGCGACTCCAACAGATAACCCTTCAAATATACGCATTTCTCGCCTCCCAATTAAGTGTGTTTCTATACTTAACTTTTAGACAAAGAAGCGTAAACAAAGTTCACTTTTTTTGCAACAATTTTTTTCGAGGCGAGTCTGAATTGCGATTTTCATAAAACTGACCACTTTGTTAGACGCAATCACCTGGAATCGGTTTAGTATTCTGTATTGTGTTGGCGCAGTGTTATTCCGTGCGGAGGGCTTCAATCGGCGAAAGTGCCGACGCTTTTACTGCAGGATATAACCCAAACAAGATACCGATCACAGCCGAAAATGATACCGAAATTAAAATCCATTGTGTCGAAATAACAGCGGGCCACTCGGGTACAATTTTAGCGATTTTGACAGCGAGCATCGCCATCCCCTCGCCAGCGAACATCCCCAACCCAATGCCGATCGCACCGCCGACACTGCATATAATAATGGCTTCCATCAAGAACTGCGCCAGAATATCGAAGGGTTTCGCACCGAGTGCCTTCCGTAAACCGATCTCACGTGTCCGTTCACTCACAGCGACGAGCATCATGTTCATAATACCGATGCCACCCACAAGGAGTGAGAATCCTGCGATACTGCCCAAAGCAATTTTAATCATTTTACTGATTTTCTCTAACTGTGCCATGCCGGAGCGCATCTCGAAAAATCTGACGAAATCGTCTTGACCCTTATGCCGTTTTCGGATAACAGTTTTTACCTCCTCAATCGCCTTCGGCACATCTTCGACGGTATGTGCATAGACGACGATGTCCTGAATCCGATCATTGCCAGTGAAGCGTTCTTGGACTGTAGAAATCGGTATAAAGACGAGGTTATCATAACTCCAACCGAAACGTAGACTCCTACCTCGCGGCATCATCGTCCCAACGACCGTGAACCGTTCCGTAGAACGTTTGCTGTCTCTGCGACCCCATTTGTCGTAACGACCACTCCCTTTCGCGATTTTAATCTCTTGTCCTAAAGGCGATTTATTACCGAACAAAGTAGTGGCGACTTCATCACCCAACACACAGATGGTTGTCGCTTGTTCCACATCTTCTTTTGTGATAAAACGACCCGCTTGAACATCCCAATCCATTGCCATTTTATAGGTAGCATCTACGCCGTTGTAACCCGCACGGGTCTCGGAACCGCCAGCAGCTTGGATTAACGAACCTCGCCATTCCGGGATTCGCGGCGTGACGGCACTTACCGACGGACATTCGGCTTCAATCGCGAGTACATCACCGTATTCCATGTATTCGTTGCTCCGGATGCGGGTCCACCTTCCACCCGCTACTTGCTTATACCACGTGCGATACATCGTGAACTGGTTCGCGCCGCCTAATTTCTGTGCATCTTTTAGCACGATTATCTTCGCACCGTCACCGATTGCAATCATGGCGAGCACCGCGGCGACACCGATGATAATACCGAGCATTGTGAGCAACGAGCGCATCTTGTTCGCACGGATGGCGGAGATTCCAATAGAGAGTCCTTCAATTAGACGCATATAGTATTTCCAAATCCTTTGAGATTATGCATTCATACAATCACTTTGCCTGCTCTCATTAGACGCAATTAAGCAAAATAAGTTTATTTTCGGATTCTGAGATTAATGTGGCTTCTCGGATAAAAACAAAAAATAAGGCGCGCTTTCCGAGCGCGCCTATGAGAACAGATGTTATTTGAACAGTCTGAGTTTAGTCTGTCCGTAGAGCCTCCTTCGGCTGGAGCATAGAGGCTTTTATGGCAGGGTACAATCCAAACGAAATACCGATCGCCGCGGAGAACGAGACCGAGACCAATATCCACTCCATAGAGACAACGGAGGGCCATTCAGGCACAATTTTAGCGATTTTGACAGCGAGCATCGCCATCCCTTCGCCAGCAAAGATGCCTAACCCAACACCGATCGCACCGCCGACAGCACACATTGCCACGGCTTCCATTAGGAACTGCGCCAAAATATCGAACGGTTTCGCACCGAGTGCCTTCCGCAAGCCGATCTCACGCGTCCGTTCACTCACAGCGACGAGCATCATGTTCATAATACCGATGCCACCGACGAGGAGCGAAAATCCGGCGATACTCCCTAAGGCGACTTTAATCACCTTGCTGATTTTTTCTAACTGTGCCATGCCGGAACGCATCGCCCGAATTCTAACAAAGTCATCTTCGTCCCTATGTCGTTTTCTGATGACTGTTCGCACCTCTTCAATCGCTTTCGGGATAACGTCAACGGTATTGGCGAAAACCATAATATCGTCAATCCTATCGTTACCCGTGAAACGTTCTTGTACGGTTGTTATCGGGATAAAAGCGAGGTTATCGTAGCACCAGCCAAACTGGAGACTGGTACCCCTTTGCACCATTGTACCAACAACCGTGAGGCGTTCGGTGGATCGCCTTCTCGCGCTCCGTCCCCATTGATCGCGGTAACGAATCCTTTTTACAATTTTGATTTCTTGTCCGATGGGAGATGTGTTACCGAACAGTTCGGTCGCCAGTTCATCGCCCAACACACAGATCCTTGCTGCGTTTTCAACATCCTCATCTGTAATGAAGCGTCCCGTGTTAACACCCCAATCCATTGCGGTTGTATAGGTAGCATCTACGCCGTTATAACCGGCATAGGCTTCACTACCATCTGCGGTTTGAAACAGAACGCCTCTCCAGTCGGAAAGTCGAGGCGTAACTGCACTCACGGATGGACATTCTGCCTCGATTGCCAACACATCTTCATAGTCCATGTATTCACTGCTACGGATGCGGACCCATCTATTATTTTCCCGTTTATAGGATGTATGATAAAGTGTGATGCGTGTCGCACCACCTAACTTTTGTACATCTTGTATTACAATTTCTTTCGCGCCATCACCGATGGCTATCATTGCCAGGACCGCCGCAATACCGATGATAATGCCTAACATCGTCAGTAACGAACGCATCTTGTTCGCACGAATCGCAGCGATCCCAATAGATAGCCCTTCAACTAAACGCATATTTCCTCCTAAGTATTTTAGCGTATCTATTGGTGTATCTTTTGATGTGTCATTAAGAACACGGGGATATTTGACAGGATTAACGGAAATAGGTTTAAACAAGTTTCACATGAAGCCAAAAGACAGGACTATCGCCCACTGCAGGCGGGGTTTAAAACCCCGCCTGCAGTGCCTAAAGCCGAAAGGTTTTTCTTGTTTTTTATAAGTATGTTAGAATAGTACCAGTGATTGCACTGATTTTTAAACCTTTTTGTTAAAAATCTACCTCTTTATAATTACTTAGGACTTACGCAGCTCCCACTGCTGCAGGGTTTTGCTTGGGTATTTCTGCGTATTTCTTCAGGGTTTAAAACCCCGCCTGCAGTGCTAAAGTTCAAAAAGGAACACACCGATGCCTAAATATATACTATCAATTCTGACACTACTCCTTGCCTATTCAATCGTTTTAGCTGACGACAAAGAGCCAACTAAACCAATAGAGATAGATCCAAAAGTTTTAGCAAATACCTATCCCAAAGAAACCACGATCGCTTTACCACCCGATGCGGTTGCGCGATTCGGCAGAGGCAGTGGGTCCCATGTCGCAGTGTCACCGGATGGAAGTCTCACGGCTGTCGCATCCAGCGTCGGTGTATGGCTCTATTCCGCTTACACCGATGAATTTTTGTCGTTGCTTACCTCTGAACGTAAGCTTATCCCATCAGCAGTTACCTTTTCACCCGATAGTACCCAAGTCGCTATCGGATATAGGGACGGTAGCGTAACAGTGTGGAACGTTTTTACTGAAAACGTTGAAGCAGATCTCCCCATCTTTCTTCATAGCGGTGCCGTAACCTCCGTTGAATTCTCACCCGATGGCAAACTTTTAGCAGTCGGCAGCTCGGACAATAGTGCTACATTATGGGACGTTGCGAATAAGGCAATCCGTTTCACATTTGAACATGAAGATGCCGTCCGAGTCGTCCTGTTTTCGCCAGATGGTAGACACTTGGCTACAGCCGGTATGGACGCGACCACGAAGCTATGGGACGTTGAAACTGGAAAGCAGCTCCGATCTTTTGCGCACCCGGATTACCATAAAGATGTCACCTTTCCGAGCGGTTACACCACATCTTATAATGAAGGCGGCATTCGTTGCATCGCGTTTTCACCCGACGGTAAACTTTTGGCAACAGGGGGTATCAATCAGGATCGAGATATTAAATTGTGGGGCATCGCACTTGGAGAACTGCGTTGGTCTGTTACCGAGGCAGAATCGGCTAAATCTATCGCTTTTTCACCGGATAGCACGCTTGTCGCAGCGTACTTCTCCGACGATGTTGTTTATGTATTTCGGGTTGAGAATGGGGCACCTATCGTGCTTACGCCTGATACGAAAGCGTGGGTTCGCAAAAACGCGAGGAAACCCCCCGCACAACATACATCAGAGCGCGGACATATCGAATTTTCACCCGACGGAAAATACCTCACCAGTCTCGGCAGGGACGGGACAATTAGCGTACGGGATATTGAAACTGGAGTGAAGGTCAAAACACTCACAAGTACGGGTGGATACACGAAGACCATGGCACTCTCATCTGAAGGAGACGCCCTTGGGATTAGCATCATGCCCGATAAGGCAGTCAAACTTTGGGACGCGGAAACTGTCACCCGCTTTCCGCATGAGACACGTGTTATAGCTGCTGAAGTGTCGGACGATGCGACACTGTTAGCGACCGGCGGAAAAGACAAAAAGGTCAGAATCTGGGATGTCGGATCCGGGGAACTTCATCAGACATTGTCCGGTTATCATGTAGGTCCCATTAGCGCACTATCTTTCTCACCGGATGGCACCCTTCTGGTGAGTACTGGGAGCCGCAATTGGGAGGAACAGGACGGTCAAGATGGTATCACTTATACCCTTTTCTCGCTGGATAGTGTTGAAGATAGAACGGCTCAGGTATGGGATGTTACAACGGGTGAAAATATTGCGACCTTTAAACATCTCAGTGAAGTCAAAGCCATAGCATTCTCACCAGATGGCACCCTTCTCGCGACGAGTGCCGGCAGAACTGATATCCGATCCACAAAAGCTTGGCAAGATATCGCTACACTCAGTACAGTAAATGTAACCTGTCTCGCGTTTTCACCGGAGGGAACCCGTATTGCTGTCGGTATGAGTGGACGGCAACCGACGGTTCAGATATGGGATATAGCGATCGGAAAACCTATTGCAACGTTCACTGGACACAAGCGTGGTATCCAATCTCTCGCCTTTTCGCCTGATAGCAGCCTGCTCGCAAGCGGCGGTTCTGACGGCGTCATCTATTTATGGGATATAACATCCTATAGGTAGCGTGAATTATTGAGCTCCATCGCAGGCGGGGTTTTAAACCCCGCCTGCATTTCCTTATTTTCCCCAGACCCGGTAGGGTGCGGTTTGAAACCGCACCGGATCTTAGGCACAAACCCCGTGGTATTTAAGGGATCGCACCATCCTACCGCAAACGGTCAACGGTCTTCTGATAGCGCGCTGCCATCTCAGGACCCTGCGCTTGTAAATACGCTTGCTCCGAGCGACGCGCTGCCTCGGTGGAAGGCGGATACGGAATCTCAATGTCTGCCGTACTAATCTGATCGTTGCCCCATTTGTACGCGACGATTTCGCCTTTACTGATGATGAGGTTCATACCGACGTTTGCCTCTACAATCGGCACACCGTTTTCACGCGCTCTCGCGAGAACCGTCTGATTCTGCGACTTACCTTTCGAGCCGTAGGAGGGAATCAGCAAGAATTGCGCGCCATCTAAAACCAGCGTCCGCGCAATCAACGGATTCCAGCGATCATTGCATATTAGAATACCCGCACGTCCGAAAGGGGTATCAAACGCACGAATCGTCTCGCCGATACAATTAAAGTTCCACGATGGATGGGTGCCTTCGGCGAACTGTGTTTTGTGATAGGTGCCGCATATTTCACCGTTGCTATCAATAAACACAGCAGAATTGTAAACAGAGGTCCCACATCTTTCAGCGAAACCGAAGCAGAGACAGGTCTTGAGTTGGCGGGCAAGCCGACGGAATCGTTGGATATAATCACCATCAAGTGGCTCTGAGATGTCAAGCATCGCCTCTGGCGTGGCTCTACCTTCAATGACATCCATGACGACATAGCCTTCCAATACACCCTCGGTCGCCAAAATTAACGCGGGGGCATCCTTAGCGGCTTCAACGAAGAAAGCCTCCAATTTTTCGGCGTTGGAGGCTTTATCCCATTTAATAGGTTTCAACGAAATCGCGGAGACTTTGATTGACTGGTACATAGCTGACCCTACTGCTGCAGGCGGGGTTTTAAACCCCGCCTGCAGTGTGTCTTTGATTGACTGGTAGATATGATTAGAAAAACCTATTTCGGATAAGCAGTATTAAGACCGAGAATCACGTAAGCGGTTACGAGGTTCGGATCTCTTTCCATCCAGCGGCTGCTCTCATTTATCCAGAATCCGTCTGGCTTCTGCAATTCAATCATTTTTTCAGCAAATTCTCGGTACCAATCGTGTGAGATACCCTTCGCGTCTACAAAGGTTGATTGACCATAAAGCCGCAACGCCTTCGCCATTGTATGGTAGTTATAGTAGAGACCCTGTGCACCCATACCGTAGTTCTCTTCAAGCGTGAAATGCTCTTGTATCCACTTGAAAGCGGCTTGCACGCGTTCATCATTTTTATCAACATTTGCGTAGATGAAGCTCAACAGTCCGGCGTAAGTCATGCTGGCATAAGAGCGCGGACTTCCTGCGGTATCTGTTCCGGCTTTGCTTTCACCGTCAGGCGAATAGATGAAACCGCCATCGTTGCCTGCCCATGATTGATCGTTGCTCTCACTCCGGTTCTGCGTGCGTTCGAGAAACTTAATCGCCTTGTCCCAGACTTCTTGATCGTCGGAACCGCTCTCTTTGAGTGCCTGAATCGCGATGTTCAGATTGGACAAATCTTTCACGTCCTGACGGCTACCGTAGCCGATCCCACCAAAATAGACGCTCTCTTCATCTGTGACTTGCAGGTTTTTCAGAAAACCTTGCGCCTTTTTAATAACTTCGTCATATTTCGGGTTGCCGGTTGAGGAAAGAGCCATCACAGAGATAGAGGTATTGTAATTCGGCAGTGCGGGTTGCATCTCAACATCGTAGATTGCACCGTTCGGTTGTTGCAAAGCAACTAACCGCTGAAGTCCTTTTTGTATAAACGGATGTTCTGCTTCCGGGTATTTGTTCTCCGGATGCCGTAAAAAAGCGGTGAGGACAAGAGCTGTTACGCCCGGGTGCTTGGCAAATAACCCATCTTCAGCTTGTTGTCCCTTGAGCCATTCCAACCCTTGATCAATACTTGCGATAACCTGTGCGTTGAGTTCGTGATATTCCGACGCGCCCGTCTCGTGATGCGCGGTTATACCGCTTTGCACAACGGAAACCAACATGAGGAATAGCACCAGTATGAATCCATGTCGTGTTTTGATTTTCATTTCTTCTCTCCCTCTTGACAAGTTGTTTATGTGATACTTAGCAAGTATAATGCCAGTTTAGAATACCTATTATTACGCCAATTTCGGAATTCTGAAGCATAATTCTGCCAAGAACTGAACACTACTGTCTATAATCTGAACAATCGCACAGTTTCACCCGTCTCTGCAGACTGCATCGCAGCATCGTAGACCTGCATCACTTTACGGATCTCTTCAGGTTTGACAACCAGTTCTTCGGCTTTGTTTAGCACGTCTGCGATGTTCTGATAGTAGGATTTCCATGTCGTCTGGACGCTTTTGACGACAAGTTCGCGGTTCTCGCCACCTACCGCGGTCCAGACTCTGGCGTAGTTTTCCGGGTCTTGTTGTGCGGCATCAATGTTACCCTCGCGCATCGGTCCTTCCTGCGGGTCGAGTCCGTGTTTGATCAGTCCACCTAAATCCCCGACGATATACCAGCGCGGTTTCTCCGCTTTCGAGAGGTTGCTAATCTCAATCTGATACCGGACATCGTTCTCAAACTTAATGATAAGATTGCCGTAGTTACCGATATCCGTGTCCCATCTTGTGTTGTAGTGAATATCGCAGAAGACAGATTCAACGGGTGCCGTTACAAGCTGCAATGCTTGATCAACGAAGTGTGCGGGCCAGTCGTAGAGGATACCGCCGCTCTGGCTTTTGACCCCGCGCCAGCCACCGGGTGCGCCGTAACGCATAATCGCCACTTGATAGAGATACGGAGTTCCGAGCAAACCTTCATCAATAATCTTTCGGATCGTGTTATAATCCCAATCCCATCTACGGTTATGAAAGACACTGAGCAGGACATCGTTTCGTTGGCTCGCGGCGATCATTGCGTCCGCTTCTTCGGTGTTCATCGCCATGATTTTATCTGTGACGACATGCTTGCCTGCATCCATCGCTTTGATTGCGAGTTCGGCGTGGGTGTCGTGTGGCGTGGCTAACACGACGAGATCAACGCTATCATCTGAGATCACTTCGTCGATCGTTTGGTAGTTTTGCGCGTTTGGGTATGCTTCACGTGCAGCCTCACGGCGTTCAGCATCCCGCGTCGCGATGGCGTAAAGGTTCAAGCCATCTGCCAAGCTGACGAGATAGGAATGAAAGGCACGTCCGGCATATCCGTAGCCGATAACGGCAGTATTTACCATAAACACGGATTCTCCTTAAAAGAAAGTTTAGAAGTGTCCTTAAAGTTACAACAACTTTTCAACCTTATCGACTTTAGTACACTTCACAATTTTTTATTTTTCTGATCGTTCAGGGTCCAGTCGTAGTCTAAGTGGTGAAATTTTATGTCCTCTGCTAATACAAAATCTGCATCTTCGGGTGGCAAGTAATCAGCAAGAAAGTCTGCTACACCCTCATAGCCTATCTCAAAATCGTCATCATACCACTTGAAAATTTTCGAGAGATAGACACGACGTTTCGCGCGGTCAATCCTAACCTGTTCAGGATTTTGAACGAAGTTAAACGTTGCGGTCTCAAGGCGTTCCTCAATTGTTTCAGCGGAAAACGCCCGACTTTCCAAAGGTGGGCAACTCGTCGAGGCGCATACAAGGATAAAGTGAACGCGCGGATCCGCAAATTCTGTGCGGATAATGCCGTGTTCAATCTGATTAAGCGTATAAGTTTTACCCGCAACCTGAAACTTAAGCCGAGAGAAAAACCCGTTGAACCATTTGACTTTTCGGACACTCGTTGTCGGGTAATGATCAATAACCCCTTTAATGACAAGCGCGTTGTAAGCGTTAACCCAAAACACCAGCTGTGCATTGTAAGACAGTTCCGTAGGGTTGGCAACAGCCAACAGGTCCAAATACGCCTCTAATTTTCCAGGGTTTGCCTTCAGTTTGGCATAATTGACCCGTCCGTCTCCGTCAACATGTTCCTGCAAAACCTCATCAAACAGTTCATGCGAAAAAGGTGCTTCGCTTGGCGGCTGCTCTATTCGGGAATCCGCTTCAACGCGAAAGTGGTAAAGAAAAATCACGCTGACGACAGATAGAAACAAGAGGCATACAATCAGAATTCGGTTTTTCATATTTTTACTATAGGACTCACGCATACTGTTCCAACACATCTCGGTCAATCTCAATTCCCAATCCGGGTGCCTCTGGGACATCAACGCACCCATCAACAGCATGTATCGGTTGCCGTGCCAACGCCGTACGGAGGCGATTTTCAGTCATATCAAATTCCAAGAGTGAAGGAATCGAGTTGAGGGCCTGCGGCGCGTCTGGAAGCGTCGCTTGCCAGTGCAGCGTCGCTGCGAGACGGATGCTACCACCCCACATGTGCGGCGACACCCGAACATAGTTTGCACTCGCCATAGCCGCGATTTTTCGGCATTCCGTGAAGCCACCAGCGATGCTTATATCCGGTTGCACAATATCCAACCCGCGTTCTTGTATGAGATCGCGGAATGCCCAGCGTCCTTGCAACATCTCACCGCCAGCGATTCTCACCTTCAGTGCGTTGCGGATTTCACGATAACCCGTCACATCGTCACTGGTAATCGGTTCTTCATACCAAAAGAGATCGCAGTCTAATATCTTTTGCCCAACGTCAATTGCCGTACCGACATCGTAGCCACAATTGGCATCGACAGCGAAAAGCGTGTCATCGCCAATGGCGCGTCGGACTGCAGCAACGTTTTTCACATCGTAAGCCTCGCCGAAACCGATCTTCATTTTCACAGCAGGGAACCCTGCATCAACATAGCCTTTCGCCTCATCCATCAATGCTTCGGTTATGTCGGGTTTGTCTTTCTTGAAAAGTCCGCTTGCGTAAGCCGGAATCTTCAACCGGAACGCGCCACCGAGGAGTTGGTAGATCGGCATATCAAATGCTTTACCCATGATGTCCCACAAGGCGATGTCAATCCCGCTCAAGGCACCGATGTTTCCGCGCATCGCCTCCCAGATCCGTTCCGTTTCAAAAGGCGATTGTCCAATCAGATGTGTTTCGATTGCCGAGGCGGACGGAATACTTATCCCTTCACCCCAACCCGTAATCCCGGCATCTGTGGAAATTTCAACGACAACGGCAGTCCGTGTGTTCGTCCAACCCCGCGAATTCGCAAAGGGTTCAAGAAGTGGATAGCGTAAGTTGTAAGTTTTAACGTCAGTAATTTTCATGATTTCGGTATCTGTGTGCGACCTTAAAGTACGCACCTCGTCACATCAGGGTTCACAATTTACATCTATTCTATCATAACCACCACATTTTTTGCAGGAAAAATGGAATGTGATAGGTGTATAAACGGAAGCTATCAGTAATCCGCGGGTGGTACGATCGCGAGCGACAAGAAATCCGCAGAAACCCCTATCAAACACCCCAAGTAAAAACACTCGCTCCTACAGAAGGGATGAGTGAGCGTAACCTTGAGTGGAAAAGAAAAAGGCAAGGTGTTTGCTTGGGTATTTTCCCCAAGGAACCTCGCCAATCGAGAAGGGACACATCCAAAAAAAAGAATATTGGAAATTCAATTACCGACTTTTTTTACGCATCTGCGCGTTTCCACTTAGGTCAACCCGCTAAGGGGTTCCTCTTGGGTCGTAAACTTGGACACTCGTAACAGGACCTCCGCCAAAAATGTAGATTTGCCCATCTATCACCTCAGTTTTATGTCCCCATTTACCCATGGGCATCTCCGGCTCTTGCGTCCAATGCTCAGTTGCAGGATCGTAGATTTCAATCGTTGAAAGTTTTTTAAATTCCCCATCTTCCTTAAAGTAACCACCTATGACATAGATTTTTCCATCAATTACGCTTGCTGTGTGTGACGCTTTCGGCGCAGGCATTTCTGTTCTTTCCTGCCATTGATTCGTTTTTGGATTGAACACTTCAACGCTCGAAAGATACAGATCTGACTGATCCTGAATAGGAGGCGAACCGAGCCCACCGATAGCATAGATTTCTCCGTTCACAACACTAATTGCTGCGGAACAACGCGCACAGTTCATACTCTGGACTTTTGCCCATGTGTCCGTCCCTGGATCATATACCTCCACAGTTTCTAAGTGCGGTTTTTCTTTCGTCGTTAACCACCCCCCAATAGCATAAATTTTTCCGTTCACAACACAGGTCATGGTTTTCTTTGGTGTCGGCATATTCGCTTTCTGGATCCATGTGTCCGTGACCGGATCATACCGTTCTACGGTTGCGAGTTCTTCACTCTCGGAACTGAAACCGCGAGGTGCCTGAATTATCTTTGTTTTTGTCCCACCAATGGCGTAGATTTTTCCATCCACAACTGAGACAGAGACACCGGACCGCGCTGTCGGCATATCCGATTTTTGTTCCCATGTATCGGTTTCAGGATCGTACATTTCTACCGTTGAAGCCGATAGATCCCCAAATTCGCCCCTTTTGAGCTGTATGTTACCCCCAATCGCGAACACTTTTCCATTCACGACAGATGTAGCAAAACCCGTTCGAGCGGTTGGCATGTCCGCTTTCCGTGTCCACTGCAACGGAGTAGACCCGGGTGAATTCCGCTGGATATCGGACACAAGCGGCGTTTCAGCGGCCTGCAGCCCTGCCCCGATGTTTTTATCGGCGGAAGTCACTCGTCCGACCTGGCTCCGCAGATCCGGTTTTGAATCAATATCAAGAAGGATAGCGGTATCAACAATTTCAACCGTCGGTTCGGCGACTGCCTCGAAACTATACGGTTTCTGAAAGTGGACGAGGTATTGGTTGGTCGCACCTAATAGCATGACAACCAGAAGGGTCGTCACACCAAAAGCACTCCACGGGAGCAGAGGTTTCGCAACCGGAGGCGGTGTCGGTTTCAGGTCAGCGACCTGTCGCATGATGTTCTCGGTGAGGTTGGCGGGGAACTGCACACCGCCGAGCACCTCCTGAACCATGAGTTCTTGATCCTCTCGCAAACGCTTTCGCGCCCGCCAAAGTCGATTTGTAATTGTGTTTACGGAGACACCTAAGAACTTACTGATCTCTTTTGCTGTCATTTCGCCCAGATAATGGAGTGTCATCACTGTACGCTCGCTCTCTGGGAGTTTGGACAAAAGTCTTTCGGCGATTGCATAACGATGCTCGCTGCCTTCTACTTCGCGCTGCTCCGAAGCATGATGGATATAAGAAGATTTTTCTATTTCTGCCACAGGCGTGTCCTCCAGCGATTGCATCGCGGGTTTGTGTCTTTGGAGCCAATTAATACAAAGTCGATTTGCGATGACATAGAGCCACCCTGCAAATTGATTCGGATTTTTGAGTGTTGAGAGCTTCTTGTATGCTTGAAGAAAGGTATCTTGCGTAATTTCTTCGGCATAGTGAAAGTCGCTAACCTTCCGCCACGCAAGCGCGTGGACACCCCTTTGGTGCCTTTGGACTAAAGTATCGAAGGCCGCATCGTCGCCTGACAAAATTCTGCGAATCAGTTGAGCATCGTTTTCCACTGTTACAACCCTCCATGATACACGAACAGATTTAAGGATTCTATTTGCATAAGTAAGAGAATGAGAACAACAATGCCCATAGATAGCTTTTTTACAGATTTCATTGTTTAAGTCGTCCCCATGTTGTGGTGAGTTTTTCTTCTACTTTGACAGCAAGCGCGTTCCCAATCTTTGCGCCATTTTTACCCGCCAGATGATGTCCATTGCGCGAGGCATCTAAGAATTCCTGTGTGCCACCGGGTTCATCAAAATGCCACAATGCAACCGTCTTCGCGTCGTTTTTGAACTTGCCGCGCGGCATGAAACCCTTTTTCTCAACATCGTAACGCGCCACCGCTGAGATACGAACCTCATCAATATAGCCAGTGAAGGAATCCAAAAACGCTTTGGCTGGCGGACGACCAGGCATCACAATTATCTCTCCAAACCCGCCAAGCACGAAGTCCTTTGGACGCAAATTACGAGGATCACGATCATGGCCGAGCGGTTGACCGTGTTGATGTGTCCCCCCGAAATCATTGACGATCGCCGTTACCTGATTCCCTTTTACCTGATGAGCGATATGGTACCACTGGTTCAGCTCAAGCGAGATCGGGAAAGCCAACGTCCGACCAAACTTGCCATCAAGATAGGAATTCATTTGCAAGACGAGGTCCCCCTTCGGCGGATCGGTATTTATCACATTCGCCAGTTCATTGAATTGACCTTCATTATTCACGATGACCATATCCACCTGTTGATGGAGTATTACCAATACCGTCGTGTCCTTTTTGTCGGGCGGTGCGGTGAGATATATCCATGCTTCAAAGGTAAATTCGTCTGTGCCATCCGGTAAGAGATAACCAAAGGTTTCAAAATCCAAAACAGCATAGTCATCAACCCCGTCAAGGACTAAATAGTTGCCACCTGCCGGTGAAACCGGTGGGAATGCTTTAGCACTCAGCGGCATCAGTGCTACCAAAAAGAGGTATATAAACATCTGTCGGTGTCCCATTTTTATCTCCTTAGGATTTACGCAGCTCCCACTGCTGGCGGGGTTTGAAACCACGCCAGCAGCGTAGGATGTCCGTTATCATGGAAAAATGCGTAAGTCCTGCTCCTTTTGGATTGACCCGCTGAGGACCTTGATAACCAACAGTGCACAGGTCATCAAAATACCCAACGTCCAACGTCCTTTCAGGGTTTACCCTTATTTAACGTTTGGCAATCCAATCTCTTAAAATGTTGTTGTATTATCGTGTTTCTTATAATTAAAGACACAATTTTTGAAAAAAAATTGTGCATCATTTGAAAAAAATAAAAATTTGAATAGTTCTGAAAATAAATTTGCCTTTCTACATTATATATGTTATTATATATATAATGATTGAATTATATTAAGCATTAACGTCACACAGCGTCGAAGAAGTCGCGATCGGCTGTATAAAATTTCATAGCAAATTTCATAGCAGCTGTTAATGATCCTGCTACGAAAACCGCCCAGAACCCAGTTGTGGATTGAACTCACGGCATTTCATAAATTTCACAGTTTTCCGAGTTTGCTATGAAAACTGTTCCATCTCAAAGTCCCCCTGATAAGGGGGATTTAGGGAGTTAGAACCCTCTCAAAGTCCCCCTGATAAGGGGCGGCGAATGCTCATAAGGCATTCATACCGTTGATTCTGATTCTGATTCTTTAGGGGGTTAAAAACAACGAAATTACTGCTTTCTGCACAGGTCCTAAGCGGATAACTTCACAACTGCGCTTCGAGCGGGATGTGAAATATTCCGCGTTGTTGTGTAGCAATGTAAAGTCTATCGTGACTGACGGCCAGAGAGACAATTTTATCTGGAACACTTGCGGAAACTTGTTCCCACTTGCCACGAGTATCCAAGCGATAGATACCCGCATCATCGGCACCATAAACGCTCGTGTGATAGACAGCGAATTGGTTTATCACGGTGAGCGCGCCCATCCCATCGGTTAGCACCTGCCAATGCGCTCCCGTTTCTGAACTCAAAACACCTTTATCAGTTGCGACGTAAACCGTTGTACCTGCAAAGGCTATCTGCTTGAAACGGGTAAAGTGAAGCGGGAGGGTTGGCGTAATATTTTTCCAACTCTTTCCGCCATCAAGCGATTGAAAGAGTTTACCGTTCCGCTTACCGACATAGACGGTATCTCCTGAGACTGCCAACTTGAAGCCTCTATCAAATCCATTAAGAGGTTCACTGTTATCTATTAACCCAGTATCTGTCCATTCCGAATCGCCGTGTTTCCACTTGAAAAGTCTGCGCTTCCACTCGGCATAGAACGTCTGTCCAGTCACTGCAAACCCGCCAATTTCCGCGTATTTAATACCGATAGATGTATTAAGCAAATTATCGTCTTTTTTCTGGTTATTAGGCACATGATCCGCTGTCCACAGCTCAACGAACGAAAAAGATTCTCGTTCAAAAGTGGGAGCCCCCTGAACTGGCACAAGTACATTGTCCGTCATGGATAACTGGAAAATGCGCAGGTGGTCCTTTTTAGATTCAGATATAACACCGTCTTTAGCTAATTGGGAAATGCGCTGCTGGTAGTCTTTTTCAGGTGCGACTCCATAGAGAACGTCGTTAGCGACCGCTAACGGCGAAGCAAAATTAAAGTAAGGAAATATTTTCTGTATAGTTTCAAGCGTTTGATTATTGGCATCAATCCGAACAGTTTCCCACGTCTCACCACCGTTAACGGATTGTAAAAAATCCCGACCGGTGTTGACGTAAAGTGTATCATTCACTGCGACGAGATCATGTATTGCCGTTCCTATTATCCCGTTCATAAATGGATGCCATGATTTACCGGCATCGGTTGTGCGGTAGATCCCCAACGGACTGGCTCTGTAAAAAGTATTTTTTTCAGCTGCCACAATTCCCTGTGGTAAAAGTGTTTCACCCGTATCCGCCAGAAACATCACTCCAAGTGATGGACTCATGAACTCGGATTCATTCTTGTGTGTTATCTCAGTCCACGACGCTCCCAAGTCTGTTGAGTGGAAAATTCTGTTTGACCGGATGTCGCTCTGAAATACTAACTGTTCTATATGCTGTTGCTTTGGCTCAAATTCAAGCCATTCTGATTCTGGTAGCAAAGAATCATGACCGACTTCTATATACAGGTTGTTCTCAAAACCTGCTATCCAGTAGACGGGTCCGGACGTATTCACTTGCAATTGTTGCCAAACATCTGAATTAAGGCGGTAAAGCCCTTCGTTTGTGGAAGCAAACATTGTGTTTTCGATTGCAGCCATTGCATGAATATGTTTGCCCGCTAATCCATTCTTTAGGAGATTCCATTGGACACCAGCATTCGTAGACCGAAAAATACCTTTATCTTGCAGGGCGAGATACAGGACAGGACGAGGATCTGAGTTACGTCCTTGTATTTCATCCATAACAATGAGTCCAACAGGATGTCCTTTTGGACGGGAGCAAAGGATATGCCACGTCTCGCCATTATCGGTTGAAGTGAATATATGATCAGTGGAAACCATATAGAGGGCGTTGTCATGTTCAGCCATTGGCGTTCTATACATGCCGTTTCGGACGTTCGTGTTGATAAGTGTCCACGCGGTTGCGTCCGGTGTGAGTCTATAGATCCCTGTTGGTGCTGCTGCATAGACGGTTTTGTCAGATGTAACGAAAATATCGCGGACAGTCCCGCCATAGGGTCCATTTGTCCGGTTCCACTGTGAAGCAGAAAACTTAGTGAGATCGTCCTGTGTATTAGATGTTGAAGCGATCTCAGTGCTTTGCAGACCGGCACTGCTGCTTTTACCGGGCGTAGTGGCGCGTCCAACCTGATTCCGCACCGTCGGTTTGGCGTTGATATCAAGGACGATAGGTGCATCAACGATTTCGATCGTCGGTTCAGATTTTGCCTCGAAACTGTAGGGCTGCTGAAACCGGGCGAGATATTGATTGCTCGCACCCAACAATAGCATAATCAAAACTGTCGCTGCACCAAAAGCCGCCCACGGCAGCAGCGGTTTCGCAACCGGAGGTGGTGTCGGTTGCATGTCAGAGACTTGCCGCATGATGTTTTCAGTGAGGTCGGTAGATAATTGAATACCACTGAGTGCCTCCTGAATTAGGAGTTCTTCTTTATCTTCCAGGCGTTTTCGTGCCCGGTGGAGTCGACTATGCACTGTCTTCACAGACACCCCAAGGAATTTACCAATTTCCTTCGCTGGCATTTCGCTGAGATAGTAGAGTGTCATGACCGTGCGTTCACTTTCTGGGAGTCTTGCCAGCAGTTTTTTGACGATTTCATAGCGATGTTCGGAGGCTTCTGTCTCGCGCTGCTCTGATACATAATGGTTATAGGAAAACCCGTCTGTTTCTTCTGCAGAAGTGCCCTCCAAAGATTGTATCGTAGGTCTTTTCTTGCGCAGCCAATTCAGGCAAATCCGATTCGCGATCACATAGAGCCATCCTGAAAACTGATTCGGATTCTTAAGTGTCGCAAGTTTTTTGTAGACTTGGAGGAAGGTATCTTGTGTAATCTCTTCGGCATAGTGAAAATCGCCAATCTTCCGCCATGCCAGGGCATGAACACCCTTTTGGTATTTTTTAACCAAAGCGTTGAATGCCGCGTCATCACCTAACAAGGTGCTACGAATCAATTGAACATCATCTCTTTCCATCAGAATCCTCCATGATTTAATTTTCCATTTCCCAAGAAGTTTGCCCGATATCCGAATCAAGCCACATCAACTCTTGCCACGCTTCTAAATCTCCGTGATCAAATTTCTCTAAAAACTTACCAGCCCATACAGAAAAGGAGAGCAGAAAAACACTCAGTCCAACAATTATCAATTTCATGTAGGTTCCTACCTATGTGCGATCATTCTTGTAGGAGGGGTTTCTAACCCCGATTTGTAACTTAGGTTATTATAGCAATATAGGCACTGTTTTTCCAGCTGCTATAAACATACCGTTTCTTCTTAAATATCCATACGAAAAAATTTCAGGAACGCCACGGTTGTTAGCACAATCGCAAAGAAACAGAGCAGCAGTAAATCCAAGGCGGCATGCTGGAGCGTCTCGCCTAAAGTCGGCTCTACAAGCGGTGGGGGCGGCATCGTAGACGGGATTTCCGCCATGTCGTGGTGACCAAAACCGCCCTCTGATATTTTACTGAATATTTCCGTATCAAGCGTTTCATAGTAGCGAGTTCCGGTTTGAAAGTAGGTGTTTTTTTTCGCCTGACCGGTTTGCGTAGCATCCGTCGCGAGAAAAATGAAAGAAGCCGTAGGTGTGATTCGGGAAAAGTTCACGCCGATTGTATCTTGGTGTTTTCTTTCTCGCTCATAACGTCTATCGAGTTGCGTCGCGAGGTCCCGGTATTTTAACCGAGCCTCTTCTTCAAGCGGTGCCATCTTCTCATTCATTTTCTCCATGTGTCCCGGACCTATTGTAAAGACGGCAGTCCCGCCCTGTGAGGGGTTAGATTTCTGCATCTCAGATAACACTTCACCCATCATTTTGCCTCTTTCCGTGTCAAGTCCAGCCCGCAATTCTGCCCGCTTCGCTGTTTTTTCCCTGTAGACGCTTTCTGCTGTTGAAGTCGGCGCGACGATTTGTGCCGCGAGAAACCCGACACGCGGTAAGATGAGGACAACGAACACCCAAACAGTAAATGCAACGATGAGTGCTGTCTTGGAACTGTCAAAATAAATTGAGATCACCGCCCCCACCGCAAAAAAGACCGAAATGTAGAGCAGCGAGACGAAGATAAGGCAGAGGATACGTAGAAAGATGTCCGGCTCAGATAGGGGGAAGCCTTGCAAGACGAGCACGAGTAAACCGATGATGACCGACATTAAGAACGGAAGGATGAAGACGAAGTATCCACCGATGAGTTTGCTCCACAAAAATATATCGCGGGGCAGCGCATTGGCGAGCGTTATCCGAAGTGTTCCTGCTTCTCTTTCGCCTGCAACGGCGTCAAACGTAAACAATAATGCCAGTAGACTAAAGACGGTGCTGACGACAAACACAAAGTCGAGATGCCCTAAAAGAAAGGCGATCGGTGCCGTAGATAGTGATGCTTCTCCCCGCGTGATGCCGTTGCGGGTCATACCGAGGTAACTCGGAAGCGCGGATTCTAAACCCGTCGCAAACACACTTAAAGGGGTCGGTTTAAGAATCACCTTGGAAACTTCAAGATTCGTATCTCTCGCCAGTTTAAATTTAATGCTCATACCCTCCGGTTTCTCACTGTTTTCATCTTTCAGGGCATTTTCGTCTTCGAGCGTTTCTTGCTCTTGATAGTCAATTTGGCGTTTAAGATAATGATGGTAATTGATATGCAAGTTGAGCGGTATGAGCAAGACACACATCAACAGAAGCGCGACGAACCGCGCACTCAAAATATGATGCATAATCTCTTTCTGAATTAACGTCATTAACATGACTACATCCTCATTCTTCTCAAAGTCCCCCTGATAAGGGGGATTTAGGGGTTAAAATCACTAAAGCTGAAAGGGCCCCAAACAAACGCAGCAAGCGACGATCCTATTCAATAACGACATCAATGATAACATTGTCGCCGAGGTCCCCAAGATTAATTATGTCGCCTGAAAGACGGGCACCGTCTATCTCTATCCACTCGACCGTCTCAATAGCATCCAACCCCTCAATCGACGATATCTTCCAAGAATTACCCAGCCGTTCCTGCAAAACATCAACAAACGTTTCATCTATAGCCGCTGTTGTATCTGGGTTCTCAGGGAGTGCAACAAATGCCTCGTCTCCAAGTTCGTCAAGGAAGTCCGAAAACTCATCAGGCGATGCTTCTGCTGTTTCCTTGTTGATTATCTGAGGTTCTGCTGCTTCCTGTTTCACAAACAGAGGTCCCTCAGTAGTTTCAAATGTCACTGTCTTTCCGAAAGTTGTCTGTTCATCAAGGTTTTCCGTTGGTTCCATTTTTTCTGAAATAGGTGCCGGCGGTTCACCGAGGGATTTCTCAAAACGTTGGAGATCCCACTTGGCATAAAAATAGATCCCGACACAAAGCGCGATCATCAAAATGGCTGTGCGACCAAGGAGTTGCGAGTAATTCATATAGTTCATTATTTGCTCTACCTCTAATACTTTTTTCAAATTCACATCTTTAGTTATTAAAGACACAATTTTTCGCGAAAACCTTGCATAATTTTAAAAAACATCAAAAAAGTTCAGATTTCATAGTAAAATCCGAAAATAAGTTCACCCCTGTAGCATAGGCTGTTAGTTTCCTGTGTTTCTTTGTAGCATAGGTTGTTAGCTTGTGCCAGTCTGAATGCCCGTATTTTGCCCCCAGGACCAGTAGGTTCGGTTTCCTAACCGAACCGGATCCTACGCAGAAACCTTGAAGACTTCAAAAACCTCTTCAGTCGCGTAGCGACGGCATCTGTGTAGAAGTTGCCCCCCGAAATACCATGAAAATCGCTAAATTGACTATGATACGCGTTTCTAACTCAAGACTTCTCAAAACTAAATGCCCCAAAAAAACAAAACATTTGACATTTTTTTAACTTTAATTATAAGATAGATACAATCTTACATCGGTTTCTCCCAATCCATTGTCCGGCAAGCCGCTATAGGCTTGCACAAAACCGAAACCGAAAACGGTATTCCATTGACAGTTACTAACGTGAGGACTCCCCTCACAGTGAACGCATCGGAGGTGAACATGTCACAGAACGATGTTGCGTTAATGGCGCACCTCATGCGCCGCGCAGGGTTTGGAACAACCCGCACCGAACTGGAAGCCTACGTCGAAAAAGGCTACGAGAACGTAGTTGACGACCTCGTCCATCCTGAACGCGGGACCCCCATTGATGAAGACATTTTAGAACGCTATTTCGGTAGTGAAGGCGGATATGTCGGCACTTGGATCTATCGGATGCTGAACAGCAGATGCCCACTGCAAGAGAAGATGGCACTCTTCTGGCATCATGTCTTCGCGACGGGGTTGGGCAAAAATCAGCATATCCTCGCATCCACCAACCAGATTGATATGCTTCGGCGCGTCGGAATGGGGAAGATGCGAGACATTCTACTTGAACTCTCCAAAGATCCGGCGATGATCTTCTGGCTTGACAACAACGAAAATCGTAAAGGTGAACCCAACGAAAATTACGGCAGAGAACTCCTTGAACTCTTTTCACTCGGTGTAGGTAACTACACGGAAGACGACATCAAGAACTGCGCGCTCGCCTTTACGGGTTGGACCTTTGGACAACCGATTCCGTTGTATCCGCACGGTTACTACGCGCCGCCTTTCCTATTCGTTGAAGAGGAACATGACAACAGCGAAAAAACCTTCTTGGGGCATACCGGGAATCTTAACGGTGATGACATCATTAACATCATCGTCGAACAACCCGCTTGCGCCAGATTTATCTCCAGACACCTTTACAATTTCTTTGTCGCAGATGAACCGCAGGTACCGTCATGGAATGTGACACCCCCGCAAGATCCAGACGCGATTGAGACACTTGCGAACGCATTCATAGCGTCCGACGGAGATATATCGCACGTCCTGGGCATACTCTTCAATGCCGACTTCTTTAAAGAAGCCCAATTTAAGAAGGTAAAAAGTCCGACAGAACTCGCCACAGGTATTTTGAAACTGATAGGGACGTTCCAAAGTGGTCCAGAACCCGGAATGAATCAATATGCGAGTGCTACGCAATTGATGGGTCAGAAACTGCTTGATCCGCCCACTGTAGAAGGCTGGCACACTGGTAAAGAGTGGATTGACGGCGGGTTGCTTACCGCTCGTGTCAACTTTGCTGTTCGCGAAGTCAGTGACGCTTCTAAACCCGGCATTCAGAGCATCATTGTACGCCTGAAAGATAACGGAAACCCACTCTCACCAGAAGCATTTGTGGAGAGTTGCCTTGAGTTTGCCGGCCCGTTGTTAATAGGAGATACCACGCGTCAGTATTTAACCGAATTTGCGGAGGCAAACGGTGAGATCAATTTTGAAGATGATGACGCTGCGGAGGAGAACCAAGCACTGCTCGTCAGTATGCTCCAGTTAATTGTGGCATCAAGAGAATATCAGTTCGGCTAACCTTTTGTGGCACTGGACCGAACATAGGAGACGTTGACATGAGTACTACAAAAAAAGCCCCGGTCCTCGTCGTTGTACAACTCACAGGTGGCAACGACTTCATGAACACACTCATCCCCTACACAAGCGGGATTTACCACGATTCCCGTCCGGTTGTCGGCATTAAAGCGGAAGATGTCATACCGTTAGAGGTAGACGATACATTGGGATGGAACCCACACGCCGCCCCACTTAAAGAAATGTTTGATGCCGGTGATGTCGCCGTTGTACAGGGGATCGGCTACCCGGATTCAAACCGCTCGCATTTCCGAGCGATGGACATCTGGCACACCTGTGAACCCCTGAAAATCGGCGATGAAGGTTGGGTCGGCAGACTCGTCCGAGAACTGGACCCGCAAAGCCAGAATGTTCTAACGTGCGTCAGTTTCGGGCAGGGACTCCCGCGCGCCTGTGCACTCTCCGGTATCCCTGTTACGTCCGTTGGCGATCTGGATAACTACGGACTGATGACCAGCATCGGCGATGAAGGACAGCGCACGAAGGCACTTGACGTATTCAAGAAGATGTACAGCACCACGGTTGGTACCGGCATTGTGATGGACTATCTCAGCCAAACCGGATTAGATGTGATTAAGGGCGCGGACGAGCTTAAGAAGGCACCGGAGATGTATACCTCTGAAGTAGAATACCCACAAAGTTCCATCGCCAAAAGCCTACGCGATGTCGCACGCGTCCACCTCGCTGATCTCGGCACACGCGTCTTTTACACACAACACGGCGGATATGACAACCACGCCAACGAAGTCCCTGCGCACCCACGCCTCCTGAAAGATTTGACAGAGGCGATCCAAGCGTTCTTCACCGATTTGCGCGCCCAGAACGCCTCCGAAGAAATCGTCATGTACGTTTTCACAGAATTCGGCAGACGTATCCGAGACAACGCCAGCGGCACAGACCACGGTACCGGCGGCGGTGCGTTCATCATTGGTGATCGGGTGAAAGGTGGACTCTACTCAGAATATCCTTCCCTTGATCCTGCGCGCTGGGTACACGGTGAAGACCTTGAGCACACCATTGACTTTCGCGGGATATACGGGACACTCTTAGAGCAGTGGATGGGCGTTGATCCGACCCATATTGTTGGCGGAAATTTTGAACAGATTCATCCATTTTCCTAAGACTCAGGAGGCATATTATGGGCAGACCTTATGGATTACTGCGTGCCGGGTTTCCATTTCACAAGACCCTAAGCATGCGGCGGACAACAAACTTTCCGATTGACATCGCCATCGGAAAAGAGGGACGTATCTATATTATGTGCCGGAGCGACGGCACCGCGATGATCCGCAAATATACTGTTGATGACGAAGATCGCGGCACAATGGGCGGCTACGGACAAGGCGATGGTCAATTCACATGGCCCGTGACGATTATCCCCGACAGCGAAGAAAACCTCTATGTGTCCGATGAATTCCTGCATCGGATTGTCGCCTTTAACAGCGAAGGTGAACACATCGGGACATGGGGAGAACACGGCACCGAGCCCGGACAACTCAACGGACCCGCGGGGATCGCCTTCGATTCGGAGGAAAACCTCTATGTCGTTGACAGTCTGAGCCACCGGGTGCAGAAGTTCACGAAAGATGGAAAGTTCCTCTTCGGGTGGGGCAGTTATGGCGACGGTGAAGGCGAATTCAACATGCCGTGGGGTGTCGCTGTAGATGAACTCGGCGATGTCTACGTTGTGGATTGGCGAAACGACAGGGTACAGAAGTTTAATGCCGACGGTGAATTTCTCTTCGCATTCGGTAAATCCGGCAGCGGCAACGGCGAATTCAACCGTCCCGCCGGGATTGACATTGACCTGCACGGCGATGTCTATATTGCTGACCGAGGCAACGACCGCATACAACTCTTTAACGCCGAAGGTGGGTATGTACAGAAATTCCTCGGCGATGCCACCCTATCGAAGGTATCACAGGCGTATATGATGACAAACGCCAGTCCGAATCGGATGCGAGACATGGCAGACCTCGAACCACAGAAATACTTGCGCCAACCAAAATCCGTCGCAGTCAGTGATGACGGGTTGATGTTCGTACCGGACTTCGGATCCTATCGGGTACAGGTCTATCAGAAACAGGCGGTACCCTTGACAGAGCAGGAATTTAGTCCACCCCGCAGATCCGTTACGCTACATCAGGAATAAGATGCGGCTTACGCAGCTCCCTTGCTTGCAGGGTTTTTGCTTAGAAGAAATGCCCGAGCAAAAACGGTGTTTCTTCAGGGTTTAAAACCCCGCCTGCAGAGCGTCATACGTCCCTTATCATGGAAAAATGCGTAAGTCCTGTAAGATTTAGGCGAATACGGAAATGTAAAAAGCCGAGCGAACGGATAGCCGAACGCTCGGCTTTTTTGCGGACCCAGCAATGAAGAAATTGATTGTTTAAGTCAACTAAAAATCTGAAATTTGCGTTAAATCGTTATGTGAATATACTATAGTGAATCCTAAAAATAAATAGACATCTTTGTCCCATAACCTGTTAGGCTGTGCCAGTCTGAATGCCTGTCATAGGCACTCAGACTGTTTGAGTGCGCCCAAGTAATTATAGGTTTTACTATGAACCGAGGTCAAAAAAATACGTGAAATTAAAATTGATTACTTTTCTATTTGTGTTCATGGGGCCTTTTTCTGTCCTATCTCAAACAGGGGACATCCAAGGAACAGTCTATCAGCGAAGTAATGGGAGACCTCTGGCTGGGGCAGAGGTCCGAATTACCGAAACAAAACAGACCCAAAAAACCGATGAAAACGGCAGCTTTCAATTCACGGAACTCCCAGAAGGCACATATACTTTCGTTGTTACCCATCCGACTGAAACGGCACCCACAGCGGTCGCCGTTGAGATTAGCAGCGGGGATACCACCGAAATCAAAATTTACCTCGGTGAAGCAGTAAAATTGGAAACAATCGTTGTAGAAGGGAAACGTCTGCCGCCAACCATCAGTCGCACCGAAATCCGCGGCAGCGAACTCCTACGCATTCCGGGTGCTGCTAATGACGCGCTCAAAGGATTGACGACGCTTCCAAGCATCGGGATTCCAAACGATTATTTTGGCGTGCTTTACATCCGTGGCAGTGAACCGGGTTCCAACCTTTATTACCTCGATCGAACGCCGCTCGGGTACCCGTTTCATTGGGGCGGTTTACTTTCAACCATCAGTTCAGAAACGATTGAAGAAATCGACATCTACGCAGGCGGTTACGGTGCCGAATTCGGGTTGGACTCGCAAGCCGTGCTTGACATCCACGCACGCGACAGCATTGATGAGCGATTCAGCGGAAAATTTAACCTGAATATCCTCTACTCTGAAGGGTTGCTTGAAACCAAAATCGGTGATAAGAACTACTTTTCTGTCTCGGGACGACGCAGCTACTTAGACCTCATCGCCGGACCGATCATTGAAGCCCAGACAGGACAGGAACAACAATTTCCCTACTTTTCAGATTATCAACTCAAATTTGCCCGCCCGTTCGGTGAAAAACATCACCTCACCCTCAACGCACTCGCTGCAACCGACCATTTTAAAATTGTGGAAGACACGCAGCCAGAAGGTGCTGACGCGATAGAAGCAGCACCCTCTTCTGCCTTATTCAAAAACGGTTTTAATGGGCAAGGTATTCATCTCCGTTCAGACTTCACTGAAAATCTGACCTCACATCTATCGCTCACCCGTGCCTTCAATTTCCTCACCATAAATTTTAAAGGCCTCGTCTCCGAGTCTTACACGCTGACCCCTGAAGGCGAATGGGTGTTAGACGAAGTAGACTACGCCCACTACGACGTAAATGTAAAAGTGCCAGTCTACACGCTACGAGAGGATATATCCTATAAACTCACGCCTACCTTTCAACTTGAACCCGGTTTCCTCTTTTCATTTAGTCCCGCAAACAGTTTTGAAGACGGCAGGTTTCCAGAGTATGAAACGAGCGGTGAAGATGTAACAAATGTCACACCGATCATTGAGGATGGAGAGGTTATAGGTGAAGAGGTTTATGTTGGACCAGACTATGAATTAAGCGGTGTAGAAGAAATCCATGATGAGTTCGGACACGATTTTTATCGGACTGAAGTATACCTACAAGGACGATACGATCCACTTGAATTCCTATCGGTAGCACTCGGCGTGCGATTAGATTATCTGAATGTGACGGAGCAACTCTCTATTCAACCGCGCGGAAGCATGAGTCTCCAGCTGCCCAGTGGTTCCAACCTCCGTTTCGCGTATGGACACTATGAACAGAGCCCGCTACCGTATCAGTTGCTCGCGGACGACGGCAACCGTGGTTTGAAATCGAGCCTCACACGCCACTATATTATGGAACTTGAACACGAACTCTCATCACGCACCGAACTCAAGTTCGCTACCTATTTCAAAGACGCTCAGAAATTAGTAGTAACCAAGTCTTCACTGGCTTCACTCTATGAAGAGAGCGATGAAGAGGTCCGATCACTTTCGCTCGCACCAGAAGTAAGATCACTTTCGCTCGCACCATTCGATGAGCTCCCAAACTATCTCAATGAAGGTATGGGGGACGTTGTAGGAGCGGAGGCATTTCTGCGACATCGGATTCCGGATAAGTTTTTCGGTTGGATCTCGTATGCCTATACGCACGCCGAGCGGCGCGAGCATATATTATATGCCTATCAACCTTATCTATTTGATAACACGCACATCCTTAGCCTCGTCGCCAACTACACTTTCACCCCCAATTTCGAGATCGGTGGGAAGTGGCAGTATTTAAGCGGTACTTCCGAGGTGCCTATCAGTGCTGTCGCCCTGATTCAAGACCCGGTCACGCGCGGCTTAAACCCGCTTTTGGCGAGTGCTGACGAACAATTAAGTACCGAACTTGAACCTTACCACAAATTAGATATCCGGATAAGTTATAAATGGAATGTCAAAGGCATAAAAATAGGCGGGTTCATTGAAATCCTGAATGTATACAACCGCAAAAATACTATAAAATTCATTTTTGAAGAGGCAACACTTGAGGTTCAAGGCGAGGCGGTTGAGATTGAACGTGATGTCTTCGACGCACCCCAATTCCCTCGGATCCCCTACTTCGGACTAACGCTCGAATTTTAAATCCAAACCCGAATTTGTAGAATAGGCTGTTAGTTTGTTCGCTCTCGCGCCTTTTCTATAAGTTCACCACGATGACTGAAATCACAGAAAAATACCGTACTGACGGAGGCGTGCTATGCAAACAAACTTTACACATCCAACGCATCCCCTCGCTGGCGGGGTTTAATGAAGTTTAAGAAAATAAATCGGTAATTCCATGTTCCCCCAGGCCCCGCAGGGTTTTTGCTTGGGTGTTTCTGCGGATTTCTTCACGGTTTGCAACCGCACCGGACTTCGATCAAAAATTACCGAATTAATAAATTAATCTTCATAGAACCCCGCCAGCAGCGCGTCCCCAATTCGAGGTTTGCCATTTATAAGAGGTTCTGATATAATACAACTGTAGCACGGAGTAGACACCCTGCACATCCATCCAACAAGGAAAATACCTATGAAAATCTTGGTAACCTTTGGTATCTGCATTCTGATATTCATTGGCTGCACGAGTGCCGAATACCAGAAAATGCAAGCGGAACGCGATCAGCTGCTCAAAAATTACGAAGACCTCCGCGAAGAAAACAGTGAACTGAAACTAAAAAACAGTATCACTGATACACTCCTCGGAAAGTGGAAATTTCTGAGCCTTGAGATGGCGGAGAGCGACGTTACCCAAGAGGTTGCGGAAGCCAAAGCCGCACTTTATGCCCTTGAACTACAAAATCTCACACTCGAATTCTTTAAGGAGAAAAACATCTACCATTACCGAGGCAAGCGCGGTGGGATAGAGGTATTCGGTCAATTTACTGTTATCACTGTTCGGTACGGCGATGAACCGTTCCCGTTTATTCGATTCATTAGACGCACCGGTCCAGAGATGGAGCAACTCCTCTTCGCGGCAAGCGCAGATGGAAGAGCACTTGGATTGTCGAGCGCACCGGGATTCGGCACAGCGCGGGATATTGGTATCTCGGTTACGCCTGACAGACTGTATCTTACAATGCACGGTAAGATGCAATCAGGTCCGGCTGGCTGGGTACAGAGTGGTGGCGTGCGTTGTTATTTTGAGAGGGTGGAGGAATGAAAATACTAACTGCTTTTAGTTTGATAATACTGACGGTTTTTGCGGGTTGTACCTCAGCGGAATACCAGCAGATGCAGAACGAGCGGGAACGACTTCGCGCGGCATACGAAGAAGCGCGGGTAAAGAACGACAGGCGGATTCGGAAAGACACGCTTGAGCAAGAAATACTCGGAACATGGCAGTTTCTTGGTATAGAGGTCTTAGCAAGTGATTTGAGTAATGAAATTGAGAGTGCTACTATTGCCCTTGATGAATTGAGTCGTAAGCACCTGACGATCCGCTTTTTTGAACAGAACGGCATCCGTTTTTATGAAGGTAAAAACGGCAGTATCAGGGTTACGGGTGAATTCTCGATTTACGTTGAACGGATCGCTGAGGTTCTATACCCCGAACTTTGCATGGATCAGAGTTCAGGCATTACGCCTGGGGCGTTTTTATTTAGTGATCGTTCGGCGGAGATATTCAGTGGTCCGCCCGGAGCATCCAATGTTTTAATTTCTGTCCAGGAAAATCAACTTCACCTGACGTTGGGAGCCGGTGTGGGACTGACGCCTGCGGGGTGGGTCCAAAGCGACGGTATCAGGTATTCCTTCAAACAGATCAAATAAGAAGATTAAATTTGTTTTGAATAAAGGAGGAGAATTGGGATGAAAACGTTAGCAATGTTCAGTATTATAGCGATGGTTTTTACGAGTTGTGCGATCTTTACGCCGCAAGAGACGCAGGAAGAGCGACGGCGTTTGCTCGCGATGCGTGACGCTGTACGCGAGCGGCACAATCCAGAAAGCGTTAAACAGGCGGTGAAGGATCTTCTCGTCGGTAAGTGGCAGTATGTTGGGTTAGAGGTGGAAGAGGGGAATGTTTACGCAAATCCGACGAAGTCGATGCCGCAACAGATGATGGATTCACTGGGTACTACTATAGAAGGACTTTCTAAAGGTGGTACGGGTGAACAGGCAATAGCACCTAATACACCTGAACAAGAAGCAACAGCATCGAACGAAAAAGAAGATCAGGAACAAAACTCAGAATTGGGAGAAGGCGCGACGCGCCTGCCACCTATTGAGGTTACAGATGAGAAATCAAATCAACAAATATTAGGTGCGAAAGCGGCACTTGTTGCGTCTACCCGCAAAAATCTCGTCCTCGAATTTTCAGAGGATCGGAGTTCTTACTATTACAGCGGTAGCAATCGCGGTACGAACGTCACCGGGCAGTGTTATGTCACCACGAAGCGATACGGAGACGATCCGCTCACATTTATCCGTTTTAATCAGCGGACAGGACCAGAATTGCTCGAATTCCTTTTCGGTTCCGAAGCCATAAAACAGATAACCGCGAAGCAAAAACAGAAGCGAGTTGAGATGACACAAAAGTTCAATCGAAAAGGTGCTTTAAAGGCGACATCGCGCACAATATCTTCGATGCCAGGGATTACGGTGACAGAGGATACACTCTCTTTAGTGCTCTACGGGGATATGCAGCTAACACCGAGAGGTTGGATACGAACCGGCGGGTTAAGATGCACTTTCAAAAGGATTGAATCAGAATGAAAAATATCCGCCTTTTTGTTTTTTTCTCCCTCGGTTTGGGATTGGTATTGAGTCCAGTCCCGCAGATTTGGGCACAAGCACCAACAACCGCAAAAATCGCGTTTGCATCGAATCGAGACGGCAATTGGGAAATTTACCTGATGAACCCGGATGGGAGTCAGCAAAAACGGTTAACCCAAAATAGCGCGAGAGACCTTAGTCCCGTCTGGTCTCCGAATGGAGAGCAAATTCTGTTTGTCTCAGATCGAGATGGTGGTCACGATCTCTATGTGATGGATGCCGACGGCAGCCAGGTTCAGCGCGTTTTTAAGGAGTCGGCGCTTAGGATAGAACCGACTTGGTCGCCGGATGGCGAAAAAATCGCGTTTCATACAAAGAAGCCGCAATGGAAGCCTGAATGGAACATCCAAACCGCTACGATACATGGGACAGATGTGGAAGAGGTAGCCGTAGTGGTTCAGCAAGGGGGTAACCCATCTTGGTCTCCCGATGGAAACGAGATAGCCTTTGTTGACGATATTGATGACACCCGCCGTATTCGTATTCTCACACTCAGTTCCAATAGAGTACGAACATTCCTGTCCCACGAAACGCCGTGGATGTACGCGCCAGCATGGTCTCCGTCAGGGGACAGGCTCGCCTTTACTTGGCTCAAGTGGGGTTTAGGGAATGGAAATGCTCTATTCGTTGTGGATCGCGATGAAAGAGGGTTGAAACAGATTGGTAAGCCTTCACGGGTATCCCTTGGTCCTGCTGCATGGTCTCCCGAAGGCGATAGACTTGTTTATAGCGAACGTGCTGACGATGATAATTTACAGATCCTTACCGTTGATGTACGTACCGGCACAAAAAAACAGTTGACACACCAAGGTTCAAACATGACCGCTGCTTGGTTCAATCCAAACAATCTACCTGTCGCGCCACAACACCACCTGTTAACAACAGTCTGGGGAAAAATGAAAGTACGAGACTAATTTGCCATCAGCACGACATTACAAGAGAAAAATCTTATGAAAATCAAAAATCTTTTCCTTTTTTGTTACCTCAATTTGATCCTTGCGTTCATCTATGCCGGTCAGATTCACGCACAAGCACCGAAAACCGCCAAAATCGCATTCGCATCGAATCGAGATGGCAATTGGGAAATTTACCTGATGAATCCCAATGGGAGTCAGCAAGAACGACTGACCCGAAATAACGCATTAGATCACAGTCCTGTTTGGTCACCAACAGGAGAACAAATTCTTTTCACTTCCGATCGGGACGGGTTTAGAGATCTCTATGTGATGGATGCCGACGGTAGCCGTGTCCGGCGAGTTTTTAGGAAGGCAGCACGTCGCGTGGAATCGACGCGGTCCCCAGATGGCGAGCGGATAGCCTTTCATGCCGAAACACCGCAATGGAGCATCCAAACGGCTACGATACACGGCGAAGATGTCAAGCAGGTCGCATTGGCAGAATCGCATGGTGGTAATCCTTCCTGGTCGGCAAACGGAAACGAGATAGCCTTTGCTAAAGACGCAGGTGGCACGTATCGGATCTTTATCGTAAAACTCGATTCCGGCGATATACGCACGTTTCTGCCTAAGGAATCACCGTGGATGCACACACCCTCATGGTCACCGAAGGGGGACAAACTCGCCTTTACCTGGTCCAAATGGGGGCTACGTAACAAATCAGCCATTTTCGTGGCAAATCGAGACGGAAGCCGCTTGAGACAGGTGAGTGAACGGGTACCCCTTGCCTACTATCCTGCATGGTCACCCGATGGGGATAAAATTGTTTATGTGGAAGAAGCCGTAGAGAGAGACCGTCAAATCGCTGTCGTTGATGTAGAGACAGGTGGAAAAACGCAGCTGACACACCGCGGACGGAACATCACACCCAGTTGGTTCGATCCCAAGAGCTTATCCATTGCCCCAGAACCACATCTACTCACAACAACGTGGGGAAAAATCAAAGCAGATTAAGAAGTAGGACGCACCGTCCGTAGCTGCCCCCGAACGTCAACTTGCACCTTCCAATTATTCCAGCGCGGCAGTAGGACTGTACTCAGCGTCGGTTGACGGACACCGCGCGCCCACCGCAACGTAACAAGTTTTTCTGTGGGGTCATATTCGACACTGAACTTCGCACCGTTGACAGAAAATTCCTTCGGATACCGCGCCTCAATTTCAGCAATAGTGTCAGCGTCTATCTCTGTAAAGACCAAATCCTCTGGCGAAAGGAGTTGCCAGTCCTCAGCGACCGCTACACCCAAGACATCAAGCCGTGAAACCAACCATCTGTGCGGCGTTAAATCTGTTGTCTCGGAGGCATTCATATCAGGGTTGAGTGCGCAATGAAGTATCCAAGCGTCAATCGCGCGGGTAAGTTGCGCACCGACTTCCGAGAATAGGGAACCAGAGAGGATAAGGGATGCCAACGCCTCTCTCAGCAGATTGCCGCTCAGCGGTCGGCGACTGCGTCCGATCTCGCGGCCTGCATATTCAGTTACCACCTCTGCCACAATGTCTTCGCCTTCCAGTCTCGGCGCAGTGAGTTGAGAAGTTCCAATCCGCGCGTTGATCAGATCGTCAAAAGAACAAGGCATGGCAGTGCGTCCCATCAATTGCACGCGCGTCCCTTTTGCGATACCGACGGTCTCCAAGATTAAAGCGGCTTGCCGATCTTCCGGTAGGAGAGAATCAGAATCGAGTAAGACCTCTTCCTGTCCATTTCCCCATCCCTTACCTTTCCGTCTCCGGACGTAAGCATAGGTATCCCATTCGCGTAAGAGGTAAGCAATCAATGCGTTGCGATCGGGTTGTACAGATGCTTTATCTTTCGTTACAGGCGGTAGTTTGAAGAAATCTCTCAACTGCGTCGCGATGCTGCGGCATTCGGCAAGGGCTGTTTTATGGAGATAATGCTGTTTGTTGTCGCCGTGTCGCAGCGTTCGGATGGCTGTTGTAGCATCGCATCCATCGCGAAAAAGTTCTTTTTGGCGCGCTTCGCGAACCGTGTCTTGCTGTTCAGCTGGCACACGGTCAATGCGCTGCCATAAAGGGGCAGGACGCTCCAAGGTCGCAATCAAATCAATTAGGTCGCGTCGGAGAGAAGAGGGTGCTTTTACCAAGAGTCGAGCGTGAAGTGGACTGATGGGTAAAGCACATATCTTCGCGCCTTCTGACGTGAGGGTGCCATCATCGGAGAGAATGCCCCAACTTTTCAAAGCGGTTTGTGCGCGTTCCACAGCGAAGTTCGGCGGTGCATCGAGGAACGTCAAATCTTGCGGACAATAGCCGGTTGCAGCGACAGTCAGCACGAATTGTGTCAAATCTTCCCGCCGAATCTCTGGTGTGGTTTCCTGCTCAAGTTGACCGTGTTCCTCCCAGAGTCTATAGCAGGTTCCCGGTCCGAGGCGACCTGCGCGTCCGCGGCGTTGTTCGGCTGAAGCTTGCGAGATCGGACACAACGCAAGGACGATACGGCGGTTTTGGTGGATACGTTGACGGACCAAACCGGTATCCACGACAGCGGTGATACCGGGAAGCGTGATTGATGTCTCAGCGACGTTGGTCGCAAGAATAACGCGGCGGCGTTGGGAGTGCGTGTTGTCAAATGCTCTATCTTGTGCATCGGGTGGTAAATTACCGTGTAGGGGGATAAACTCGATATGCCGCAGCTTACGCACGGCATCGTGGCACGCATTAATTTCACCTTTACCTGGTAGGAACACTAAGATATTCCCATCGGTCTCTTTGAGGGCGCGATTAATCCCTTTTTTGACGCGTTCTACTAAATTATGCAATGTAGGAACCACTGCGCCACCAAGGTATCTCATTGCAACAGGATAGACGCGACCTTCTCCCCGTAGTACCTGTCCATCAATGAACCGAGCCAGTTGTTGTGCTGCTATCGTGGCAGACATGATAATAAGTTTCGCGTCGCGTCGTTTCTTTCGGCAGATAGCGAGAAAGAGGTCTGTCTCTACACCCCGCTCGTGGAATTCGTCCAAAATGATGGTGCCATACTGATCTAATTCTGGTCCCGCTGCATATCGTAAGGCGACACCCGGCGTAACAAAACGGATACGGGTTAAAGTATCGGAACTCACGTCCTCAAAACGTACGGTATAGCCGACAGAACGTCCGAGCGGTTCGTCGTGTTGTTGTGCCACCCATCGGGCAAGTGAACGGCATGCGACGCGCCTCGGTTCGACGACAAGCACCGGTGCATCTGATAGCGCGGCACACCAAGGCGGAATTTGTGTCGATTTTCCGCTACCAGTCGGTGCTACAATTACTACTGGACCCATCGCGATCGCGTCGTGAAATGTTGCTTTTAATTCTGTGATTGGGAGGTCGGTTTTGTTCATGATGAGTATTATAGCCTATAGTGGCATTCGTATCAAGAAAGGAGTCGCCAAACGCTCTTGACATTTCCCCACGTTTCTGGTATTATAATCCCAATATCTATCAACCCACGTTTTGTAGGTAAATTATGTTGGACCTAAATTTTATGAAACAAGCACGGACAAAAAAAATACAAAAAACTCACCTCTTGTTTGTATTGACAGCGTTAGTCGGATTGTTATTCTACCAAAGTTTTGCCTATAGTCAGCAATATGTCATCGTTGACAGCGAAAATGGCGATAGGTTTACCGGTATTTGGCGCAGTGGCACTGAAACACACTTTGAAATTGAATACCGAGGACAAATTTTAAAACTCCCGTTGATGGGGCATACGCTTAGTTTTACATCGGACATAACAAATGTACCGGATCGAACCGCTGCGAAGTATTATCGCAATGGGCTTACGCTGCTGGAGTTAGGACTCACTGAATTAGCGCAACAACGATTTGAAGCCGCGCTTGAGGAGTTTCCGAGATATCCGGCTGCACATTATCAACTCGGTTTACTTTACAAGGCAAATGCTGATAACGTAAACGCATTGGAACGGTTCCGTTCTGTGGCGATCCTTGATGCAGCGAATTTTGACTTGGTCCCACATTTTCGAGAACTTGGGGATACTGCCCTCGCTGACGAGGCTTATGCTGAAGCCGTAGATAACTATCAATTGATTCTTGAGTATTATCCTGACCACGAATTTGTACCGGGGTTAAGTTATATCACTGGATTCCTACTTGTTGAGCAACTGAAAAATTATGATGAGGGATTGCCGCTTCTCGACTCGGCGAGACAGCAGTACCCGCGCATGTCGTCACATGAAAAAGCGTTTTTCCTCATCGGAAAACTGCAAGCGGAAATCGGTCAGTTTGAAACCGCACTCTATACTTTGCAAGGGTTTATTATGCGTTATCCAGTGAGCGAGTGGGTTTATGAAGCACGCCTCATCCGTGCTGAAGTCAACTTGAAATTGGGTAAAACGACAGAAGCCGGAAATGAAGCCGCTCAAGTTCAGGGTATGAGCGTAGATGAAGCAATGAGAGAGCGCGCAAAACAAATCCTGGATCAGACCCGATGGACAGTCTATACGAAGGCAAATGATCTCCCTGAAAACCATATTCAAGCCATTACTGCTCATGGCACGCGGTTATGGGTGGGTACACCGAACGGCGTGATGCTATTTGAGACGGCTTTCAATAACTGGATACCGATTCCAGACGTACCGCAGCTGATTAACAACGCTACGGAAAAAATTCCAGATGTGAGAGCCATTGCGGCAAGTTCCGAAGAAGTGTGGGTTGGCACCCGTTCCCAAGGCGCGATCCATTACAACAAGTTAACAGGCGAAATCCAGACTTACCTGCCAGTTGACGAATTCCCCGCTTGGGTCAAGGACATCAAGATGGATGCCTCGGAAATTTGGTTTGCTACCGATAACGGAGTTGTCCGTAAAGTTCGAGGGACGGTTGATCCGTTGTTTATTTACAATATACGACAAAGTTTCATTCCTGCAGATAACATCGAAACCTTGTTGCTGACACCTACGACGCTTTGGGGCGCGTCCGCAGATGGAGACATCGTAACTTTCAACAGGGAAACCGATGAATGGGATTCCTATCGTTCTACTGAGATCCGAGAAGGCACGACAGTTATCAGATTTGATACCGCAGAAGAGCAGTTGCTTTTTACATGGTTCAATGCAAATGAACAATCCAACGGCTATTTTCGAGCCGACTTGGATGGTGGAAATGGAAAGTCAACGACTCTTGACATAGGCATAGAGGATGAGAACGACTTGAGGAACATTTACATCAGAGGTATTTTGGACAATACGCCAATAGTCCCGCAAGAGAACGAAGAACCCCCTGTAGAAACACCGGATCCGTTAACATCTGAACCTTCTCCCGAAACAGAAGCCTTGGAAATCGAACCGCCCGCACCACCCGTTCCTTTGGTGTTGTGGATAGCGACAAACAGTTCTTTTTACACACATCACACCCGTTCTGGCGCGTGGGAAGATACAACAACACCTCAAATAGTATCGGGTGACTTAATAATACAGGCTCTCATCGTGGCAAATGACAGGATATGGATGGCAACCAACAACGGTTTAGCAGCTATGAACATCCGATAAAACCTATTTGCGAGTGGACACGGACTTAAAAACCATGCAACCGACATCCACAAAATTTATTACGCGCTGGGCGGGTGCCGAACCTACAAAAATTAAAGATGAATTGGTTGTCGAAGAACCCCTTGAGATCCGGGTCGGACAACAGAGTTTAATCGTTGTGATGCGGACACCCGGACAGGATTTTGAACTCGCGGCGGGTTTCCTTTATACTGAGGGACTCATAACTTCCGGTGATGATATTGAAGTGATTGCGTACTGCAATGAAGAGGTCTCTGAAAGTCAAGACGCTGGTATATCATCATTCCAGAACATCATCAACGTTCAACTCACGGAAGAATTGGATTTTGACGCGCACTCTGGATGGCAGCGCAATTTTCACGCGAATACGAGTTGCGGGCTCTGTGGTAAGATGACGATTGAATCTGTTAGGCAGCAGGTGGCACCACTGAATTCGGGGTTCCGTGCAAGCCAAGCAATCCTCTATGAACTCAATGATCGGTTAAGAAAAGCACAATCCGTTTTTGAAAGAACAGGTGGTCTCCATGCCGCTGGGTTGTTTGATGAGACAGGGAAGCTGCTGATAGTCAGAGAGGACATCGGCAGACACAACGCTGTTGATAAGGTTATCGGGCAAGCGTTACTATCTGACATGGCACCACTTGAACGGCATATTTTGATGGTGAGCGGGCGCGCCAGTTTTGAGATTGTCCAGAAGGCACTCTTTGCTCGCATCCCGATTGTCGTTGCTGTTTCTGCCGCGTCTACGCTGGCTGTTGACCTCGCAGCGGAAGGAAACCTGACCTTAATCGGTTTTATGAGGGGGCAGCGTATGGCCGTCTATAGCTGTCCAGAGCGGATTCGCAACGAGTCGTGAGAAAACGAAGATAGGTGTGTGGACAAGTTTTTGCTATCTTTTTCGGAGTGTATGTCTCTATAATAGCAAATAAGACTTAAAAGGAGAGAAATTCTTATGTTAGGCATTTTGAACGGTATCCAAGGGCTTGTCAACCTCCTATTTTTTTTGGTTATTGCTGGCACTTTAGCGGTTTCATGGCTGTATGCGAATCGGTTGAAAAAACAGTACAGCGCAGATTTTCCGTGGGGAAAAACAGCAGGCATTGTGGGGATTGAAGTCCTGCTTTGGATCGGATTTAACTTGTTCTGGGAAATTTTTGAGGCGCTCTGGTTGCCAATTGTGATTATTGCTATTATCGTGATTGTGTTTATCTCGAGGAAGAAGCGGAAATACGTCTGAATGTAATCCAACAGAGGCGCGCTGAGGCAACGCGCCTCAACAAAACCAACCTAAGGGGAGATAGATATGCGTCGAACAGGGAGAGCCGTGGTCGCATGCGGCAAGGATTTTGAGATTCGTGAATACCCGGTTCCCGAACCTGAACCTAACACCGTGCTGCTCCGTCAAGAGTTAGCAGGAATCTGTGGAACAGACCTACATAATTGGCAGAACGGCTTCCAACAAGAAGTTTTGTTGGGGCATGAAAATGTCGGCATTATTGAAGCACTCGGTGAAGGTGTGGAAACCGATTATGTCGGTAAACCGGTGAAAGAAGGCGACCGGGTTATCTTTGCACCCGGAACAAACTACGGGGCTTACGGTTTCCAGTGGAATCCCGATGAAGCACCACACTTTCGCGGCGGGTTTGCGGATTATATGTATCTCAACTATCCGAATACCTGTTTTATGAAAACCGACGCTTCGCCTGAGGTCGCTGTCCTCACAGAACCGTTTACTGTCGGTGTTCATGCCGCAATGCGCGGTGAAATCAAACTCGGTGATACCATTGTTGTGCAAGGTTCGGGTGCTATTGGACTCGTAACGCTTGCGTGCGCGAAATTGAGCGGTGCTGCAAAAGTGATTATGGTAGGCGGCCCCGCTGGACGATTGGAACTCGCGAAACGGCTCGGTGCGGACGTGACGATTGATATTGAAGAAGTCACCGCTGTTGAGGAGCGGACAGAACTTGTAAAAGCGGAAACGCCGCGTGGCGAGGGGGCAGACGTTGTCTTTGAATGCGCAGGTTTTCTCCCCGCGACACCAGAAGGATTGGGTTACACCCGACGCAGCGGCACCTTTGTTGAGGTCGGCCACTTTGTAGATATGGGGTCAATTGACTTCAATATCAACCAGTTGCTGATGCGAAAAAATCTTCGCGTTGAGGCTATCTGGGGAAGCAGTTACGAACACTTTGTCCGAGGTTTACCCCTCCTTGAGCAGAGCGGATTGCCCTTTGCCGACATGATTAGCCACCAATTACCACTCTCACAGGTTGAAGACGGTTTTAAAGCACTTGACGGTGGCTATCGTATTAAAGGTGAAACAGCGATTAAAATAGCAGTTCGGGCTGAAGAATAGACAAATTCGATTGTAAACACGCTTTTTTAACCGCACACATTGCGTGCTGATTTGGCGCGCTTATAGGAGGCACTATTAGATGTCAAAAACATATCGCATTGGCTTCGCGTCCCTCGTGCATGACCATGTCTGGGGTGAACTTCGTCACTGGAAGGCGCATCCGAACGTTGAAATCGTCGCGGCAGGCGATGTCAATGCGGAATTACGTACACAATTTAGCAACGAAACCGGTGTTGAGAACATATATAATTCTTGGCAAGAGATGATAGCGCAAGAGGAATTGGACATCGTCCAAGCATCAGCAGAGAACAACGCTGGTGCCGACATCGTTGAAGCTGCAGCAGCAAAAGGCATCCACGTCGTATCAGAGAAACCGATGGCTGCGCGTCTCTCGCAAGCGGACCGAATGCTTGCTGCCGCAGAAAATGCCGAAACTTTACTGATGGTGAACTGGCCCACGGCGTGGAGTCCAGCACTTAACACAGCGATGAATCTCATCCAAGACGGTGCTATCGGTGATGTGTTCTACTTTAAGTGGCGTTCAGCACACAACGGACCGAAGGAAATCGGATGCTCTCGCTATTTCTATGAATGGCTCTACGATGAAGAGAAAAACGGTGCCGGCGCGTTGATGGATTATTGCTGCTATTGTGCAGATATGTGCGCTTACCTCCTCGGTCTCCCCGAACAGGTCACTGCTTTCCGCGGCACTTTCGTCAAAGACTATCCGATCCCTGATGATAACGCTGTCATCGTCATGAAATACGGGAACGCTTTCGGAATCACAGAGGCGTCTTGGACGCAAAAGGTCGGTTACGTTACGCCGAATCCTGTCGTCTATGGTACTGAAGGTGCGTTGATGGTAAGCGGTAACGAAGTACATCTGCATCCGGCAGGCAAGGATGCCGAAGTGGTAACCCTCGATCAGCTGCCAGAAGGACAGCGCAATGCAGCGGAATACTTTATTCACTGCTTAGAGACTGGCGCGCCCGTTGAAGGCTTGTGCAGTCCCAAAGTGAGTCGGGATGCCCAAGAGATCCTTGAAGCAGGCTTAGTATCAGCAGATAGTGGTCAGGTCGTCAATTTACCGATGTCTTAAGTCAATATGCGGGTGCTGAGAACCGCCTTATAACAGTGGAGAAATGATACTTAATGAGTAATAGAGTTCCGATTGCATTACAATTGTATTCCGTTAGGGACGATTGCGCGGGCGATTTATCTTTAACCCTACAAGCCGTCGCACAGATGGGCTATGAAGGCGTTGAGTTTGCAGGTTACTATGACCGGACTGCCGAAGAGTTACGCGGGATGTGTGATGACCTCGGATTGAAAGTTGCTGGGACGCATACCGGATTGAACACGCTCCTCGGTGATGAACTTGCTAAAACGGTTGCGTTTAACCAGACGCTCGGTAACCCGTACCTTATTGTGCCGGGGTTATCCGAAGAATATCGCAATTCGCAGCAGGCATGGCTTAACACAGCGAAAATCTTTAACGACATCGCCGAAAAGATTGCCGATCAAGGGATGTTTGCCGGTTACCATAACCACACCGTCGAATTTGAGACATTGGAGGGTAAGGTTCCGTGGGATACGTTCGGCAGTAACACCCGCGACGATGTCGTGATGCAAATTGATATTGGGCACACACTTCGTGCGGGTTCTGATCCAGTATCGTTTATTGAACGCTATCCCGGTAGATCGAAACTGGTACACATCAAAGAATACGCCAGCACGAATAATGAGGCACTCATCGGCGAAGGTGAGATCCCTTGGGACGATGTGTTCCATGCCTGCGAGACCGTTGGTGGTACCGAGTGGTACATTGTCGAGCAGGAGAGTTATCCCTACCCACCGATTGAGTGCGCTGAACGTTGTATTGACGCGCTACGAAAGATGGGAAAAATTTCTTAATTTTCCTTGCAGTTATCGAAAAATATGTTGACACCTAAAGGACAGCGACCTACCGGTCGTTCCGATAGTGTTGAATCAGATCTTTTGCTCTGGTGGGAAGACTTCTACGTCCCCGTTTTCGAGTATGTTCTCCCGAAAATGGGGGCTTTGGAAGGAAAAAAGGTGCTGGAATTAGGTGCTGGCACAGGCGGCACTGCGACACTATTAGCGAAACGGGGTGCTTCTGTTGTCGGGATTGATCTGCTCCCTTTTCGACTCACTAAAGCACAAACACGAGCATCGGAACACAACGTTGTCAAATCTGTTGACTTTGCGTTGATGGATGCGATGCACCTCGCATTTCCTGACAATACCTTCGATTTCATAATCTCCAAATCTGTATTAGTTTTTACAGAGCATGCACAGACCGCGAAAGAGTGTTACCGTGTCCTCAAACCGGGTGGTAAGGCGATTTTTATTGAAAATATGCGTTATCACCCGATGGTATGGCTGTATCGCAAAGTGTTTCTGAAATATTCGGGAAAATTGCGCTATTTCTCAGTCCGAGATATTGAGACCGTCGGTGCTGAATTTGAGAAGTTGGAACACCAAGAGTTTCATCTCTCAGCGGTGAGTGCGCTGTTCTGGCAAAAGTGTATCGCTATCCCGACCCTTTATAGAGCGTCCCTCCGTCTGTTCAAAGCGATTGATACATCTCTCCTTAAATGCCTCCCTTTCCTCAAACGGCTATGCTGGATCACAGCGATGATCTGCCACAAAGATTAGTGCTCTGCCCATCGTGGCTATCCGTATTTTAACCAATTATCAAAAAGCGGTTTGATTTGGTCAGGGAGACTGCCCAGAAAATCGGGTTCATTGAGCCATTCCTGACTCGTCGGACTTTCTGGATTTGGAGGTTCGTTCTCCGGCGGTGCGGTGAGAACCGCATAGTGAAGCGTTTGCCGTTTTGATCCGTCAATATTGTAGCCTTTATGGAGTATACTTGAATTATAAAAAACGATGTCACCGGCTTTCAGTTTGACAACAAGTTGATTCGGCATCGCTGCTTTTGGTGTCTGCTGTATGACTGCGCGTTCAGCGTCCGTGAGTTCGCGGCGATGGCTACCGGGTACGATGTAAAGCGTCGCATCGTCATAGAGGGCACCGTTGAGTTGCACGTGGTTCCTGAGCCGACCCTTCAGCGTTTCAAGCGGCACTTCTCCATCTGGTGCGGAATCTCGGTGCCAGTTGATGTGATACGGTTTTTGTTCAGAACTGACGAGAAGGGTGCAGAGATGATATCTTAATCTTTCCCCAATAAGTGCTTTGATAACATCCAATATCTGTGGATGTGCAAGCGCACTCACAAGGGCCTGCTCACGAATGCTCGGATGAAAAATGTTATTGACACCCCAGATGTCATCGCGTTCACCATCTATATAGCGTAGGTGATCAGCGTGTAAACCTTCAACGCGACACTTATGGAGTATCCGATCAACGGCATACTGATAGGCTTGGATGTCTGTTTCGGAAAGCGCACCTTTACGGATGATATAACCGTTTTCAACAAACGCGTCGATTTCTGAAGGGGTTAGCATTGTAGTTCCCTCACAATATATAGTGATTCCTAAGTCGAGTTGGTTGGACAGTAGAGGTCATTAAACTCGATTTCATTTCCATCTGGATCAAAAATAAAAAAAGCACGACATTTGCCGCGCGGGTCATCAAACTCAAAAGGTCCGCGAGTACGGTAAGGTAGGGCTGCGAATTGTTCAGCGAGTTGATTAATCCGTTCGGTGCTTGTCACAAAGGCGAAATGCATCGGACCTCCGGCATCATGCCCAGGACTCCCTGCCTCTTTGAGAACAAGATGCCCGTTTTCTAAATAGATATATAGCTGCCGATTGTTCCGTTCTATCACTTCAAAGCCGAGTAGATCTCGATAGAATTCGGCTGCCCGTTCAAGGTTTGAAACTTTAACGAACACCTCCCCAATGCCGTAATAGTCTTGCATTGTGTGTCCCTCCCGATATTGTGTTATTCTGGTGTCTCCGCATGATACACTAACTCGCCACCGACAATTGTGGCTATCAGGTTGATTTCATATTGTGCTGTGTCCCACTCAAAGAGGATTAGGTTTGTTTCTGATTCTACTTGTGCTTTCGCGTTGAGCAGACACATCGGTTGTAGCGTCGCGAGTGATACCGCGTCTTTAAGTGAGATGCCTGCGAATCGGACACTATTTTCGATACCGCGTGCCAATTCAATAGCGGAACCGGCGAGATACTCAGTACCGACCAAGTGGACACATCGATCCTCAGTCAACTCCACAGATTTCCCCGCAAACTGATAGATACCCGGTTCCATGCCTGCTAACGCGACCGCATCGCTAACGAGAATGCATCGATCAAGTGTCTTTGCACGGATCATTGATTTGGCGACAGAAGGTGGTAGATGATGTCCATCGACGATGAGACTTGCCCAGAGTTCATCGGCCCCGAGTTGCTCCCAAATGTAATTCGGATGCCGCCGGATTAAGGCGTGTGCACCGTTGCCGAGGTGTGTAGACAGTTTCGCGCCGGCATCAATTGCTGCACGGATATCATCCGCTGAAGCGTTCGTGTGTCCTAAAGCGACGACAATTCCGTTCGCAACCAGTTTTTCAATGAACGGGATCGCATCCTTTTTTTCAGGTGCAAGGGTTACAATGGAAATATCGCCTTCGGCGATGTCCTGCCACCGCTGAAATTCCGCCCAATCTGGGTCTCTGACGTGTTCCAATGGGTGTGCGCCGCGCGGTCCGTCTTCAGCAGAGATATAGGGCCCTTCAAGATGGATCCCAAGTACGGAATGGGCAACCAATGCGTCTGCTTTGCATGCTGCTACAATGGCACGCATGGAATTGCATATCCCATCAAAAGAACCGGTCACAACTGTTGGACACAAGAAACCGGTACCGACACGCCAGAGCGCACGCACCATCGCACAGACATCCTCTGGTGTAACGGTGGCAACATTGAAATCAAAGCCTGCGAAGCCGTTCACCTGAATGTCTATCGGAGCAGGCGCGATCTGGACGTTGGTATCCGCTGTGGCTACCTCACGAATTGACTGAACGCGATCGTCGGCGATGGCGATTTCAACAGGTGTGTTATTGAAAAGTGTATGTCCACTGAATTTCATATTTTTTTCTGGCGGCCAGCCATTAACAGTCGGTATTCAGTACGGAACGGCAGATTGAAGATTTTTGGGTGGCAGAATGGAAAGTTGGGTGCTAACCTTACAACCTTCCAACCAAGTCCTTTGCCCCGAACACTGAAGGTTTCCGATGGTTTCTTTATATCGTAAAATCCGAAAATATGTTTACAGTTTGTCGGGGAACAAAAAACTCTACCCCCGCTGGCGAGGATTGTATCCTCGCCAGCGCGTTGGTGTATAGATAATTGCAGATTTTACTATAATACCTGAAAACTGATTTGTTACCAAGAAAAAAAGGTTGCATTTTTGGGCGAAATTCGGTTAAAGTATATCAAAGGACATCTGAACCAGTTTACAAAATCATCGTCATACAAGCATCTACTGAAGAAGCCAACGATTGGATGTGGAGGATATAATGGAATATTTAGCGTACGGAAAAACGGGTTTAGAGATCTCACGACTCTGCTTCGGGGCAGGACGGATTAAGGACACCTGCGATACCATTGAAGCGGGTAGCAAACTGATGTTGAAAGCACTTGACGAAGGCGTTACCTTCTGGGATACCGCTGAAGGTTACGGGACGCAACCGCATCTCGGAGACGCAGTCCGACAGATTAGCAGAGACGAAGTTGTCATTCAGACGAAGACCGGCGCGAAAGATTACGAGGGTGCCAAGGCGAGCATCACGCGTTCGCTTCGGGAACTGCAAACGGATTATTTGGATGTTTTGCTGTTGCATGGTATTTCCACCCCCGAAGATTTAGTATCACGCGAAGGGGCGTTAGACGCGTTCCGAGAAGCAAAAACCGCTGGCAAAATCCGGGTTATCGGTTGCTCCACGCACATCTACACGGGGCCTGTCATGGACGCGGTGATTGATCATCCAGAACTTGAGGTTATCCTTGCGACTGCCAACAAAGAAGGTAAGATGTTAGAAGGAGGTTCCCTTGACAAGCATCTGGAATATATCCAACGCGCGTATGACCTCGGAAAGGGTATCAGTATCATGAAGGTTGTTGTTGCGGGTGATGTTCCAGAAGCAGATATACCGGAATGGATTGAATGGGGTTTCAACCTCGAAACGGCGCATGCGGTTAACCTCGGTATGACGGATTACCATCATATCACCTTAGATGTTGGGCTGGCGCGAGCGAGTGCGAGACGGCGTTTGATACAACGCAAGGCGGCTTAAGGGTTGAATGAAACAACTACGTGGCAAACCGCTCAAAGATTTTCTGAAACAGTCGGAACCGCCAGAAAGAGAACTGGTTTTTGTCCTACAAGACATGCAAGATCCCGTTAATGTCGGTTCTGCCTTTCGGATAGCGGATGCGTGCCGTGTCAACGAACTCATTCTAACAGGTATCAGTGCGCAACCACCCCACCCACTTGTTCGCAAAGTCGCGCGAGGAAAGCACCGACGGGTAAAGTGGAGGTATGTAGAGCAAGCAGCAGACGCAATCGTATCGCTCAAAGCGGACGGTTACATGAGTTGTGCCCTGGAGGTTACGGCGCAGTCAGTCCGTTATGATGCGGTGGACTACCCTGATAAAATCTGTCTCATTGTAGGGCATGAGGATCACGGCGTGACGAAACGAACACTTGCTGCCTGCGATATGGTGGTTTTCCTTCCGATGTACGGCGCGGGGGCATCACTGAACGTCCATGTTTCGTTAGGCATCGCCGCCTACCACATCTTGCACCACAACCGATTCATCCCTCGGTAGGTTCGGTTTTGCGGTGTACTCACCCAAATGCGACGTGCATTCCTAACCGAACCGACACAGAGGGTCCTATTGTAGTGAATCGTGAAAATAAATAGACATATTTGTAGCATAACCTTTTAGGTTGTGCCAGTGTGAATGTCTGTTATAGGCATTTACACTGTTTGAGTGTGCCCAATTAATTATAGGTTTTAGAATAAAAAATGTCAGAAACGATGCGCGCGATTATGTGTCGCGAACCTTTCGATTACCGCCTTGAAGAGGTCCCGATGCCAGAGGCGGGTCCCAGTGAAGTCGTTATTAAGGTGGATGCCTGCGGCGTTTGCGCCAGCGACATTAAGTGCTATACAGGCGCGCCGCTTTTCTGGGGTGACGAGCACCGTCAACCGTATGTAGAAGCACCGGTGATCGCTGGGCACGAATTCATCGGTGAGGTCGTAGAACTCGGTCCAGGAGCAGGCGAGAAGTACGGACTGGAAACCGGTGATCGCGCGATCGCGGAGCAGATCGTTCCGTGTTGGGAATGTCGGTACTGCCGAACAGGGAAGTATTGGCTCTGTCAAGTCCACAACATCTACGGGTTTCAACCGGTTGTCAACGGCGGCATGGCGGACTATATGAAGTTTCCAGCACGTTCGCTCGTTTACAAAGTGCCTTCTGACATTCCGATAGCGAACGCAGCGATGATTGAACCACTCGCCTGCTCGATTCACGCCGTGCAACGCGGCGACATTGAGTTTGGTGATGTTGTCGTGGTCGCGGGTGCCGGAACGCTCGGGCTCGGTATGATTGGCGCGGCGAAGTTGAAGAATCCGGGTGTGCTGATTGCTGTTGATTTGATGCCAAAGCGGTTGGAGGTGGCGAAAAAGTTGGGCGCGGATATTGGGATTAACCCGTCGGAGACGGATGCTGTCCAAGAGGTGTTGGATTTGACGGAAGGCTACGGATGTGATGTCTATATTGAAGCGACGGGGCACCCGAAAGCGGTTGAGCAAGGACTGCACATGATTCGGAAGGCAGGTACCTTTGTTGAATTCAGCGTGATGCGAGAACCCGTAACTGTGGATTGGACAATCATCGGCGACACGAAAGAGTTGAACATCCACGGTTCACATTTGGGGCCCTATGCGTATCCGTTGGCGATTGACTATATCCATCGTGGTTTAATTGATGTGAGTCATATTGTGACGCATCAATTGCCGTTGGAGGACTATCTTACAGGGTTTGAGATGGTTCAGCACGGGAAGGATTCGATTAAGGTGCAGTTAGTGCCGTGAGGTTTACGTTTGTTCGTAAGCCTCCAGAAAATCGGTTCTGGAGATTCCAGACTGAGTGCAGATTCGGCGTAAAGTTGCCCCTTTAATACGACGATGATTCGGCATAGTTAATGGAGTTCGACTTCCATCTGGATTCTCTCGTACCATTGAGATGTGATTTCCTTCACGCACGACACGGAAGCCCAACTTTTCCAACGTTCTAATTGCTTTAGTTTTTCGCACATCAACCGGAAACTGTTGCATCAAACAGCAACCCCTGCTTCCGTTATGAAGACATCTAAAACAGGTTCTTCGAGTTCAAAGGCTTCTGTACCAAAAGTCTCAATGTGGAATTCAATTGCAGAAGTCGCGTCAGCGACAGCATCCTCGTAGGTATCTCCTTCCCCCACGACAACACCTTTAAGACCGAGGGGATAGGCAACATAACCTTCCTTGTGTTTTTCAACGATAATCTTGAACGATTGCATTTGGGATTTCCTTTTTGATGGTGAAAAGAAATAATACATACTTACTTATTTTTCTCACGTTCTTCAATAATTGCACGGCTAAATTCGTTATCCTCCGCGCGGATACCGTGGCGTGCCATACGCTTGCGAAGTTCTTCAAGTGGCATGAGTTCTATATCAGCAATTCCGAGGTGTTCACGCATTTTCTGGATAGCTTGTGCCTCATTCTGCTTATCCGCTATCTTGTGGACCTTCGGATCCGCAGACTTCGATGTATTAACGATCTGGGAGAGTTGCAGCATCATCTCTGCAACCACTTTTTCTAGCTGATTTACTCTCTTTGCTAATGTTTCAAGCGTCTCAGTCATGAGAGACCCTCCTTAATAGCATAGTAGGCACAAGTTACTGTGCCGTACTTGCCGCTTTAAAGACAGCATTAATCGCTCCAAAAAGAACTGGCAAATTATCTATGCTGAAGGTTGTTCTGTTTTGGGTGAAACCGTCGTCAACAAGTTTCCCAAATTGCCATCGTTCACCATCGCTCACAATACCGTATACCGGAACATCTGGAGCATCATTGATTTTTTGCGCGGCTACCAGTTCCGCGAGGCATTGCCCCCAGCCTTGTTCAAAATCGTTTTTCTTCGCCTCAACCAACATTATCAAGGGCGTGCCGACAACCGTCGTGCCCAATTCGGATTTCGTAGCAACAAGGTAATCCGGCGTGCCACTCAGGGTCTCATCATAGATGATCGGCTCCCTTATCCAGAGGGCATAGTTATCAGCATACGCCTTGTAAACTTCCCTTAAAATTGGAAAGATAATTGCCTCACAACGTGATGCCTCAGACGAAAAAACGTTGATATTTTGCATGGTAAACCTAAATTCTTGAAGAAATTGCTCCGGAGGATTTGCTACCTCAACCTTAAAAAGTCACTTGTCATATATTTGATTCTAAATTGTTCTTGAACTTCAGAGAGTTTTTTGAAGTCGCTAAATGCCATAGTGTTAAACCTCCGCCTTCAGTTGAATCAAAAGTCCTTATCTTGAGTTTTCCGTTTTTCTTTCTGGCATCCATTTTTCACTTTAATTGTACTATGTCTTAGGTGGAAAAGCAAGTTGTGTGATAATGTCCTTTTGATACATGATCTCGGATAGAAGTACGGATGGATACAGAAAATCGCCCTTAGCGGTTAGTTGTTATCTAAAGCGAAGGGCAAAGCCGGTGTCAAAAAGTGAAAAGACATCCGCTTTGCCCAAGGGTTTTTGGAATCTACTATCGGTTATTTCCGAACGGTCACTGTTCGGGCGTGGATGGTGACATAACTCCCAATTGCATTAATGATGAAGTCGACCGGCGTAATTGAAGTCGTGATTTCGTAATCGGCTGCTCCACCTGCCATGGCGTTTGTATCAGCATTATTGATGGGGACGAGTCCCCACACAATATACCATTGCCGCGCTTCTGTGACACTGGAACCTTGCGCCCCTTTCCCGACTTGATGGACGTGTGCTGCGCAGCCAATAACAAACAACATTGCTACGATAAGGAAGGCAGCCGAAAATCTTCTAAACATAAATTCCTCCTTGTGGTGCGCGCTTCCACAGCGCGTCTACCGTTATTTGCCGATTAGATTAATAGAACCAATTGATGATTCAATGGCTTGCAGTTCCGTTTGGTAAACATCTCTCGGAACGCGATAGTCAACCTCAAAAACGAGGGTTTCTGGCGCGTCGCAGATGAGTTTGATGAGTACGAAATCGGTAGCGATAACCATTAATTGATGGATGCGAAATGCATCTTTCATAAAAATTGTCTGCTGAACCGTTGCGTTTGGAAATTGGTTTCGGTAAGCAGTTGTGAGAGTTTCCAATAAAGTTTTGTCTGGTGCGATTTCCACACCATTTAACTTTGACACAACACACATCGCCTGCGAACCTTCATTCAAAAAAATCCAGCGTGGCACTATCTGGAGTCCCTCCATGAGTTGGGGGGCCAGTTTGTTGGTCACTTGCGTAAGTATTGAATCGTCAATCTGCTTCCAATTTTTCGGTGCAGCCATTTTTATCCTGAGCGTTGTATCTGTTACCATAGGCTCAAGTCGGTTCTCATCAACCTCAAAAACAAGCGTTTCATAGGGCTGTTTCTTAGCGTTAGGCGAATCACACCCAACGAAACCGATGATCATGATATTACACAATAGAACTTGGAGAAATCCTGACCAATTTTTCAACGTTGCTCCGCGACAGTGGGACTTGAAGTCTGGTTCGTGATTTGTCAGGACGGTCATAAGTTGAATTTAACATAAACCTCAGGTACAAACCCAGTTAAATGATAAAACAATATAAATCGTTCCGACTCGTGATGATTAAATGATATAAAATTTGGCACTATAAGTCAACTGAAAAATTTGTAAAAGACGCTTAAAGTAATAAAAACTATACGGTTTTTACATGAGTTTAATATAAATATCTTATCTTGATAAAGTGCTGGTATTTATTGGTATCTCAGGGCTTTAAATGGCATGAAAATCGGAAGATTGCCGCGCCGAACATGCATAATTTTCTATGTTTTTCTCAACCTAATCCATGGGATTAAGTCGAGCTCACACATTACAGCAAAAAGTTACAGGGTAGGCAATTGTTTCTATCGTAAGCTGGACGCAATGGAAATTCAACACTCATAGCACATAGCACTTTGGGTTTGACTCTTTTCAGGTGCTTTGATAGAATAACTTAGGAACACGAAGAAACAGTAAAAACAACCTAAAGCGAAAGACGATAACTGAGAATGCAAGGAGGTAGGCAATCCCTCCGGTACCTTGCCTAATTTTTCCATGAAGATTACCGAGATTGAAGCGATTCCGTTGCGTGTGCCTTATGAGGAACGGATTCGTAAAAGATATTACCATTTTGCAATGACCGAGTTGGTCACAGTCTACAAATTCTATACCGACACTGGTCTCATTGGTCTCGGAGAAAATCCAGGACCGCCGTTTGATCAGGACGTGTTGGACCCCTATCTCGGCACGAACCCGTTTGATCACGTCATGGGTGAAGGACGTTTTAACCTTGATATGGCGTGCTATGATCTCATGGGAAAACACCTCGGATTACCAGCGTGGAAACTTATGGGACAACAGGTTCGGCGGTGGGTCGCGATGGGGTGGTGGATGCCGTGTATGTCGCCTGAGGACACTGCTGCTGAGATTCAGGTTGCTGCTGAGCGAGGGTACCGAGGTCTGAAGTGCAAGGCGCGCGCTTTCTACGATGTCGTGGAGCAGTCAAATGCGATTCAAGAGGTCGCGCCTCCCGACTTTCGTGTGGAATTCGATTTCAACGGTTCGTTAATCAACGTTGAGAAGGCACTGCCTATCTTGCGGGAACTGGAAAAAATTCCCGTTGTTAAAGGGCTTGAAGAGCCGATTTTTGCGTATGATGTGGAGGGTTGGCGGCGGTTGCATCGAGAGATTCGGATTCCGTTCTATCTGCACGGTGTCGGCGTTATCCGGGAAGGTGCGTCGCGTCAGCCCTCGGGTCCTTGGATCGGACTCCGTGCAGGAGATTTTGACGGTGCGTTATGTAGTCATGAGACTATCAAAAGTGCGTTGGCATCGGGTTGGGCTTTTGCCGCCGCGAACACGCCGATTCTGCTACAGTATGTCGGTACGGGTATTACGGCGGCGTTTGCGTGTCATCTGGGAGCCGTGATGCCGACTGCCACGCTACCGGGTGTCACTGCAAGTCACGCTTATGAAGACGATTTGATTATTATGCCGCACAAAGTCCAGCGTGGGTTTATGCAGGTGCCAGAAGGTGATGGTCTGGGCATCGTGTTAGATGAAGATGCTGTTAAACGGTATTCTCAAACACCTGAGCCGCAATGGGAGCGTCATATTTCTGTTGTCACTTTGCCGGGTGGCATAAAACACTACTACCGAAACTTACAACAGGCGGAACGTCTCATGAAACAGGGTGTAGACGAATCTTATGCGCCCGGTGCGCGTCTTGACGAATGGGAAGACGATGGTAGTGAAGCGTTTGACACGCTGTTCAAGCAGCTACAAAAGAGCGACTGGCCCGTGTGGGAAGCATCGGTTTAGTGTTGGGTTTCACTCGACGTTCAACCCAACCTACATTTGAATGGGCAAGTCCTGAAGGAGTAACATATTATGATGTCCCCTGAACAACGGTATCTGTTTGATGTTACCGGATACCTTCACCTAAAGAATGCTCTAACTGACGAAGAACTGAAAGCAGCGCAAGCAGCCGCAAATGAATACATCAACACACCTACCGAAGAACTCCCACCCGGATTTGACTCCAGCAATAAAAACCTCCCAAATGGATTCGCCTTTGCGAAACCTTTGGAAGCACTCACACTGCACCGAGCGACTTGGCCCATCATCAAAGAGCTGACGCGGGATAAACCACAACTCTTTCGCGGAACGATGATTGCGGATCGGGCGGGTGTGTTGGAGTCGGCGGAAGGGCTGCGCTTGCATTGCGCACGCGAAGATTTTGGGTGGCACTGCAATCGTTATGAGGTCCGAAATGGTCGCATCTTTTGTGATGATTTTGTCGTTTTTCCGTATTTGTATGACGTTCATCCAGGAGATGGCGGGTTGCTGGTCGTGCCGGGTACACACAAAACTCTGTTTGATCGTCCTGAACACCTCTATAACAACGGAAAGATCGAAGATGCTGATGATATTCCAGAAGGGGTTGTTAACATTACGCCAAAGGCAGGGGATTTCGTGATTATCTCTGAACTCCTGACACACGGTGCGCTGCCTTGGAAACCGAAGGATCGGTATCGTTGCGTCCTGACTTTACGCTACAGACCCCAACACCGTGGCGAGAGTCGCGTATCTGAGGAGGTGAGGGGACGACTCTCGCCGGAAACGCTGGAACTCATCTCGCAAGCGGACCACTATCACACAAAAGAGATTGTCAAACAGGACGTTGTTACATTGACGACGTAGTGCTTTGTCCATTTTTATAGTAGAATCAATAATTACAGGACAGACCCATTTTTCCATGATAACGGACATCCGACGCAATGCAGGCGGGGTTTAAAACCCTGAAAAAATACCCAAGCAAAAACCCTGCAGTATTTTTATAGTAGAATCAGTTACGGGTGTACAAGTAATTCCAAAATGGACTATAAGACCGACGCGTTTCACAGTTTTCATAGCAAAATGTGAATTCAATATGTTTCTGGTAAGGCTATAAACCTTTACCACGATTGGGTTTTAGGCGATTTTCATCAAAGGTTGCTATGAAGCTGCTATGAAATTTGCTATGAAAATTTCGCGAGTCAAGGGTGTCCAAAAATTCAAACTGGATGCAGCAGTAAATAAGCTAAGAAACCGGTCTCACTGCTGGCGCGCCGTTTTGTTCACACCACGCTGCGAGGGGACTTTCACTGCCACTGGGAATGAATTCTTTCGTTTTCGTGAAGGGTTCACCCACCAGATACTGCTCAAGTGGCGTGAGTTTATCTAACAACGCCTGTTCCTGTGTCCGATAGTCCATCGGCATCAACCACCGGTAACCGTAGCCGATCATTATCCCTTTACGGATCTGGTCAGTTAAGTTTGCGGCTCCTGCATGAAAAGTCCGGTTTTCAAACAGTAGGCAATCCCCGGGTTGTAAACTCGCTTCGAGTGCGCCTTCGGGATCCGCCTGTCCTTTTGGTATGGGAACCCGTTCGAGGAGGTGGTTGCTGCCGGGTGCGACAAGTGTTACGCCGGAATTGGGTTCACTCAGATCGGTAAAGTAGTAGGCACATTTTAGCAAGATGCGTGGCACCTTGTTGCCGTGTGTTGTCGTTGCCATGGCGTAGTCGCGGTGCCAACCGGGTCTGCGAGTGGTGTCGGGTGTGCCTTCGGGATCCGGGTGTTTGTATATCAGGTGTGAGGTCATGAGTTGCAAGTGCGCGCCGAGCAGCTGGACAACAACGGGGAGGATGGTCTTCTGCGTGAGTAGCGGAATGAAGGCATCGTCAATGGAGACAGAATTTCGGAAACTGTCGTATAATTTGTCGAAATTTTGTTGACGATTCTCGCGTCGGTCGCTTGCTATGAGCCGGTCGCTTGCCTCAATGAGTCCGCCTATGGTATCTGAGTCCAGTACATTTCGTACGATGAGATAGCCGTTGTCGTCAAAGTGACGGATCTCTTCTTCTGAGAGTGGGTGCCAGTCGAGGTCAATTGTTGTTTCGTTTGTGTGTGCCATTGCTTTTTTCCGTGTTCCGTTAGGTGAGTACATTATTGTAGCAGTTCTACGAACGCTTCAATATCCGTTGTAGGGGCTTGGCAGACGTAATTTTCGCAGACGTAGGCTGTTGCGGTGTTGTCGACTTGGGGTTTGCCTGCGAGGAGTGGCAACGTCTGTTCGTCTGCAGATTCGCTTAGGGCGACGATCTTGTTGGGCTGATAGGTACCGTGTAATGCGGCTAACATTGCCTCCGTTTTCGCATCACCTTTTTTTCCAACGATGGCGATCTCTTTGGGGGTTGATAGCAAGAATGCTAACTCACAGAGCAGCTGCCCGGAACCTGTTGGCATTCCTTCCATTTGATGGAAATAGAGCTTCAAGGTTTCTACGGCTTTGTCGTGGAATTCAGGGTTGTCGAGGTGTTTGGCGAGCCGTAACAGGCTGTGAATCGCCATGGAGGCACCAGAAGGCGTGGCACCGTCGTAAGCGGATTTGGATTGGACGATAAGCGTCTCGTGGGCTTTACCGGTGAAGAAGAATCCGTCGCCTGCGTCGTCGCCGAACTGGTCAATCATGATGTCTGCGAGGCGTTCGGCTTCGGTGAGCCATCGCGGTTCAAAACTGGTTTCGTAGAGTGCGATTAACCCGGTGATAAAGTAGGCGTAGTCCTCAAGATAGGCGTTGAGGTGGCTTTTGCCCGCGCGGTAGGTGCGTAGAAGAAGTCCGTTGTCTTGGGATAGCGTCGTCAAGACGAATTCTGCGGACTTTTCGCACGCTTCAAGGTATTCAGGTTTCCCAGTGAGTTGATACCCCATCGCCATGCCGCGGATCATGATACCGTTCCAACTGGTCAGGATTTTGTCGTCGAGTCCGGGTTTAATCCGGTTCTCTCTCGCTTCAAAGAGTTTCTGCTTGCTGTCCGCGAGAAGTGTTTCCAAATCTCCAACATCCATCTGCAGTTTTCGGGCAAAGATGTCGGGTGGCGTTTGGACGTGGAGAATGTTTTCACCCTCAAAGTTGCCGTGTGGTGTGATGTCGTAATACTCACAAAAGATTTTGGCGTTTTCTTCACCGATGACATCTTCGACATCGTTTGGTTCCCAGACGAAGAATTTGCCTTCTACGCCTTCACTATCCGCATCTTGTGTGGAATAGAAACCGCCGTTCTCTGCGTCGTACATCTCGCGGAGGACGTAATCGAGGGTCTCGGTGGCTATGTGGCGATAGAACGGTTTTTGCGTGGCTTGGTACGCCTCGAAATAGGCGACAACGAGTTGCGCGTTGTCATACAACATTTTCTCGAAGTGTGGGACGAGCCAGTGTGCATCGGTGGAGTATCGGTGGAAACCGCCACCGAGTTGGTCGTACATACCGCCGCGCGCCATCTTCTCCAGAGTGAGCTCGACCATCTCTAAGGCGTTGGTGTTGCCACTGTGGTGCCAATAGCGTAGGAGAAAAGGCAATCCCATGCTGGGTGGAAATTTGGGGGCATTACCGAATCCGCCGTGTTGCGAATCGAATTGTGATCGGTATTGTTGGAACGCGTGGGTCATCAACTCTTCCGTGAGTTCATGCTCATGCGGATCGACGACATTGCTTATCTGGTTGAGTTGTGCTGTGAGTTGGTCTGCCTGTTGTAGGACTTGCACCTTTTTGTCGTTGAATGCCTCTGCTACGGCATCCATCACCTTCGGGAATCCGGGTCTACCGTACCGATCGGTGGGTGGGTAGTAGGTGCCGCCGTAAAAAGGTTTGAGATCCGGTGTGAGAAAGACGGTCATGGGCCATCCGCCCTGACGGGTCATGACTTGAACGGCGTTCATATAGATTTCATCTAAATCGGGACGTTCTTCTCTATCGACCTTGATGTTAATAAAAAGTTCGTTCATGACCGCGGCGATTTCCTCGTTTTCAAAGGATTCGCGCTCCATGACGTGGCACCAGTGACAAGCGGAGTAGCCGATACTGAGTAGGATCGGCTTCTGCTCCTGTTTGGCGCGCGCGATTGCTTCTTCACCCCACGGATACCAGTCAACAGGGTTATGTGCGTGCTGGAGTAGATAGGGACTTGTTTCATGGATGAGACGGTTGGTGTGTGCGGGAGTATCGTGCATTCGTGTGTTTCTCCAATGTATATGCTTTTTTTTACTCAGAAGACATTCGCGCGCTTAAGACAATGGGCGGGTAGTAGGCACGCCCGCCCTTACAAGTGAAGAGATACCGCTACGGGGATTCGAACCCCGGTTTGGTGGCTGAGAACCACCCGTCCTAACCCCTAGACGATAGCGGCACACTGATAGAAATAATAGAGAGAACTGCCCGGGAAGGACTCGAACCTTCACTACATGGTCCAGAGCCATGCGTCCTACCATTAGACGACCGGGCATTGACGCGCATTTGTAGGTGCGCTACATTTTAAGTATATCTTAAAAAATCGTATTTGTCAATTTTTTCAATTATCTACTGCATCGGGATTACGGAGACTGAGATATTGGAGAAGGTATAGAAAATATTGATGAATCCGATGAAGATTGTAGGGATTACAAATACACTCAACAGCGCGAAAGTGCCGGTAGAAAAGGAGACATTTGTGGTTTCCTCGCCAGCGTCTTCAAAGAACATCGCTTTGACGATGCGCGCATAGTAATAGAGAGAGACCACACTATTTAGTAAGCCGACCAACGCGAGCCAGTAATATCCTTGCTCAAGCACAGCCGTAAAGAGGATCCATTTTCCGAAGAAACCGGCAAATGGCGGGATCCCCGCGAGAGAAACGAGGAAAATAACCATTGCCCAAGCAACTAAGGGAGCGCGTGAGGAGAGCCCGCGGTAACCTTCAACCATTTCACTACCTACTTCATTCGCGATGAGGACAACAACATAAAATGCCCCCAAGTTCATAAAGAGGTAGACGACAAGGTAGAAGAGAATCGCACCGACACCTTGGGAGGTAAGCAAGACACCGCCCATCAATAGATATCCACCGTGTGCGATGCTTGAATACGCTAATAGACGTTTCACATTCTGTTGAGGGAGCGCTGCAAGATTTCCGACAGTCATCGTCAATGCGGAGACGATAGCCAACATAAAGGGCCAATCAACGGCTTGCATCAGTTCGGTGCTGCCAAACCCGGCGTAGAAGAACCTAATGAATAGGGCGAACCCTGCGGATTTTGAAGCGACAGACAAAAAGGCGGTTATCGGGATAGGAGCACCTTCGTAAACATCGGGGGACCACATGTGAAACGGCACAGAGGCTATTTTGTAGCCGACACCTGCAAGAACAAAAGTTATTGCAATCAGCACGGCAAGTGGCGCGATCTCCCCAGCTGCGAGGAGTTCCGTGAGCCGCCCGCTGATTTGCGCCAGATCACCTGTCCCTGCCATTCCGAATAGGAGCGAAAGTCCGAAAAGCATTGTTCCAGATGCGACTGCGCCATAGGTGATGTATTTGAAAGCGGCTTCACTTGAACGGGGACTATGTGTCAAGAACCCGGCGAGGATATAGGAGGTGAGGCTTACCGTCTCCAGTGAGATGAATATCATCAGGAGGTTCGTTGACGATGCCATGAGGAACATGCCGAAGGTGATGGCTAACAGGAGTGCGTAGTATTCGCCTTTCAGACGTGCGTCAAGTTCCTCGGAACGGAGTGAAAAGAGAATCGTAGCAGCAGTTGCGAGCAGCAGTAGAACCTTGAAGAAACTGGAAAACACGTCGAGTCGGATCATCCCCAGAAAGAGGGAGACAGGCCCTTCATCGCCGAAAGAGAAGTGGGTGAAAAGGACGGCGGCAAATGTGCAGAGACATCCTACGAGGGAAAGATATGCAACTGCGACACTCTCTCTATCTTTCACCACGAGATCAAGAATAATAACGGCAGCAGCAAAAATTACGAGTAGAATTTCTGGACTGAAATAGAGGAGGCTTTCAATATTGCTTAAGGGTTGCATACTTTCTTTGCTTGAACCTCCTATATCGCGTTCAGGACATCTATGAGATTGGTAACCGATTCTCTGAACATATCAATAGCGAAGTTGGGCCAGACACCGAGTACGATGGTTAGAATTCCGAGCGGCACCAGTGTCAGAATTTCACGTCCATTGATTTCTGGGAGCTCTTCATATTTCGGGTTAAGTGTCCCTAAGAAGACCCTTTGCAGTGTCCAGAGGAAGTATGCAGCCCCAACGACAATACCGATTGTAGACAGGATGGTCAGCATCTTGAATTTGTCATAAGCACCGAGTAGGGAGAGTGCCTCTCCGACGAATCCACTCAAGCCGGGTAGTCCCAGAGAAGCCATAAACGCGAGCGTCGTGATGCCTGTATAGATTGGCATTCTACTTCCCAAGCCGCCAAAACCGTTGATTTCACGGTGGTGTGCCCTATCGTAGAGAACGCCGACGAGTAGGAAGAGCATCGCACTGATGACACCGTGGTTAAACATCTGGAGGATCGCACCAGTGATACCGCTGTCGTTTCGAGCGGCAAGCCCTAAAATAACGAATCCCATGTGCCCAATACTCGAATACGCCACCAATTTCTTAAAGTCGGTTTGTGCCAATGCGCAGAAGGAACCGTAGACGATATTGATAAACCCAAGAAGTGCGAGACTATTGCCCCAGAAACCTACTCCGTTCGTAAAGTGGTCTAACCCTTGCGGGAACATTGCCATGTTTATCCGCACCAGTCCGTAAGTTCCCATCTTTAAGAGGATACCTGCAAGGATAACACTAATAGCAGTCGGTGCTTCGACGTGTGCATCGGGGAGCCAGGTGTGGAAGGGAAAAATCGGGACTTTAACGGCAAATCCGATAAAGAAACCGAGGAATACCCAGATCTGGAAGTTTAGATCGTTAAGGGCGTGTCCTGCTGTTGAGGCTAATGCAATGAGTGTCGGAATATCGAATGTCCGCGCCCCCGGATCGCCGCTGTTGAGATAGACGGCTATCATTGCGACCAACATTAACACACTCCCGAAGAGGGTATAGAGGAAGAACTTAATAGCAGCGTATTCGCGACGCGGTCCACCCCATACACCGATCAGGAAATACATCGGTAGTAGCGTGAGTTCAAAGAAGACATAGAACAAGAAAAGATCTAACGCCGCGAAGAAGCCGAGCATCCCTGTCTCAAGCAGCAGGAACAAAGCCATATACGCCTTGATCCCCTTTTCAATGTTTCGCCACGAAGCGATAACACAGATCGGGCCTAAGAGTGCTGTGAGAAGCAGGAGTGTCACGCTAAGCCCATCAATACCGATGTGATATTGGATGTTGAATGCTTCAATCCAAGGAACGTTAACGACGTACTGTGTTCCTGCAGTTGATCGGTCGTAGGCTATGAATAAGTACACTGCAAGCGCGAGTGGAATGAGTGTAAAGAGGAGCGTAGCACGTTTAATAAGTTCCTCCGACTCACGCGGCAGAAGTAAAACAGCAACCATCCCGAGTAACGGGATAAAAATCATTAGGGACAATAACATCTCGTGGGAATCCTCCTTATCCCATCAAAAGGGCAGCTACAACGCCCGGAAAATTAAGATTAACAACACAATCCCTGCCAGCACGACGAAAAGATACGTCTGAATCGCGCCTGTCTGAATTCGGCGGACTTTTCCGCCGATTGCCCACGTGACCTGAGCGACGCGGTTGACGAGACCATCAACCACACGGTTATCGAAAATCCCTACGAAGGCAGCGAGGATGTCTCGTGTTACCGTTCCGACACCATTGACAATTCCATCGACGACACTACCATCAAATTGCGCGAAAAGCCGTGATTTCCACACCGTCAGCGCGACCAGCACACCGTCATAAAACTCATCGAAGTAGTATTTGTGCCAGAACAGGTTGTAAATGGGTCGAAAGGTCGTTGCGACGGATTCAGCAGACAAAGTTCGCCTATGGTAGAACAGCCATGAGAGGAATATACCTGACCCGGCGACGATAATAGATAGTACCATTGCGATCGTGTGTGCGGGACCGTGTCCGTGGTGCCCGTCGTCGGCGTGTGTATCGTGTCCACCTTCTTCTTCCGCTGCCACTGCCTCAGAAACACCAAAAAGTGATAGGGCAACGCTCTGTCCACCCGTTTTACTGTCAGGTGCAAGGTATGCATGTTGCGGCGCGTGAAGATGGGGTTGTGGTGGTGGTTTTACATAGTCTTTGTTGAACCAGAGTGTATTCACGACGGGAAAACTCAGTATTGCCAAGACGATAAGCGGCACCGTCATTGATAGTGGAGATTCGTGTGCCATCTCGTGCATCTCTTGATTGCGCGGTTCACCGAAAAAGGTCATGAAAATCAGGCGGAACATATAGAACGCTGTAATTCCAGCAGCAAGGAGTGTCATTACGAACAGCAAGTAATGGTGTACTGAGTTCCATTCCATAGCTCGTTCAAGCACACCAGCTAAAATTTTATCTTTACTCCAGAATCCTGAAAAGATGAACGGCACGCCAGAGATAGACAGTGTTGCGATGAGCATCGTTACAAAAGTAATCGGCATTTTGCGGCGGAGTCCGCCCATATTCCGCATATCCTGATCTGGCGGAATCTCAGAACCGAGGATATGTCCTGAATCAGAATCTTCACCGTGTTCATGTCCAGGGGCATCGTGGTCGCCGTGTTCGTGTTCATGCGCGTGTTCGTGTTCATCATCATGCGCGTGTGCGTGCATGGCGTGGAAGGCGTGAATGACGCTACCGGAACCGAGGAAAAGCAGTGCCTTGAAAAAGGCGTGGGTCGTAAGGTGAAAGAGTCCAGCGACATAACTGCCAGCACCAATCGCAAGCATCATGTATCCCAATTGACTGATTGTGGAATATGCCAAGACCCGCTTGATGTCGAACCGAACGATAGCAATCGTCGCGGCGATGATCGCCGTGATACCACCGACGTATGCGATGACCAGAGACGAGGTTTCTGTCAAGATCGGGAACATCCGAGCCGTGAGATAGACACCAGCGGCGACCATTGTGGCAGCATGAATCAGCGCACTGACGGGTGTGGGACCTTCCATTGCATCGGGGAGCCATGTATGGAGCGGCATCTGCGCGGATTTACCAATGGCACCGCAAAAGATGAGTACCCCTGCGATAGAGAGCCATACCATATCGGCTGTGCTTAATTGCGCAGCGGCCTGGGCAAAGATACCGCCTTCTCCGTAGAGTGAGAGCGTCTGAAATTTGGTGAAGAGCATCATCATACCGATGAACATGCCGACATCACCGACGCGTGTTGTCAAGAACGCTTTTTTACATGCATTCGCAGCGGAGTCCTTTTCAAACCAGAAGCCGATGAGTAGATAGGAGCAGAGTCCGACGAGTTCCCAACCGATATAGATACCGAGCAGGTTATCCGACACAACCAGAAATAACATTGAGAAGGAGAAGAGCGATAGGTAAGCGAAGAATCGTGGATACCTCGGATCACCGTGCATGTAGCCCATAGAAAAGATATGGACGAGGCTGCTGACAAGTGTGACAACAATCAGCATGATTACCGTGACGCTGTCCAAGTAGAAGCCCATAGAGAAGGTGACACCGCCGAGTGATATCCAGTTAACAGTGTGTGGTTCTGGAGTGGGGACCACCTCTCGCAAGAGCAAGAATGAACAGACGAGTGCGGCAAGCATTGCCACAGTGGATAGATAGTCCTGTCGGGGGAAACGCCGATTCGCCAAGCTGAAAAGCCCGAAAACCGCAAACGCTGCAAGAGGGCAAAGCAAGATGATACTTATTAGGGGTACAATCATATTTCTAACGTTTAAGCCTTCCTATTATTAGTTTTCGGTTATCAGTTCTCGGTTATTGGTTAAGACGGATTTGGGACTTCAGAGCCCTTTTTTAACTGATAACTGATAACTGACAACTATTTCAACCTTTCAAAGTATCTACTTCGTCTGGACGTATACTACCGAATTCACGATAGATAGCGAGGATAATCGCTAAAAAGACGGCGGCTTCCGCTGCGGCAAGCACAATCCCAAAAATTGCGATGATTTGTCCGCTGATGTCCTCTGGCGGTGTCATAAAACGCGAGAATGCGGCGAAGTTCAGATTACACGAATTAAGAATAAGTTCAATACCCATCAAAATACTGATGGCGTTCCGACGCGTCAAGACAGCGAAAATACCGAACGTGAACAGAATTGCACTGATAACGAGATAGTGTTGTAAGGTCATTTTACTCCCTAACCTCCTTTCGGGAAATCAGGGCGGCTCCGATTAACGCGACTAACAGCAGTACGGAGACAACCTCAAACGGAAGGAGGAACGGTCCATCAAGGATCAGTTCACCAATACGCTTGGTTGTTGGTGGAAATTCTGTGCCGTCATCGGTGAGATTTTTCCACGCGGGTGTATTGGCGATAACTGTCAATAGCAGCGTAAGAAGTGCCAAGGAGACAACACCACCGAGTAGCAACTGTCCACGTTCAATATGAATCCGCATCTCCAAGCGACCGCTTGTCATCATGACACCGAATAAGATGAGGACAAGGATACCGCCGACGTAGACGATCACTTGTGTTGCGGCAAGGAAATCAGCCTGTAAGAAGACGTAAAGCCCAGCGATACCGAAGAGCGTCACCATCAACGAAAACGCCGCGTGGACGATGTTTCGCACTGTGACGACAAGGAGTGCCGAGGCGACTGTCATAAGCGCGAATCCGTAAAAAATAAAGTTTTTAAGCGCAAATTCCATATTTTTAAGCTGGCGCAAGCGATTGTCAAGGTTACTTGGCGTGCAGCTCCTCTTCTCAAATCCGCACTGCTGCCGTTGTTGCAGTGCTGCTGATTCCTGCCAGTATTTTTCAGTTTTTTACGGTTGTCAGGCAAAGCACGGAAACCTTGTTTGGTGAAATTAAGTTTTCCACACAGGTTTCTGCGTCATGAACATGCTAATCCGCTGCATTCACTTCTTCGGTATTACCTTTACCATACATCTCCTGCTTATCAAAACTGAAGATGAGGTCTGATCGATCGAATTTGGAGTACTCGATTCCTTCAAGTGTATCTTTCATTGTGAGGCATTCTGTCGGACAGACTTCGGTACAAAGTCCACAATACATACACAGGGACATATCGATATCGAACTTGTCAAGGTAAAAAACGACAGGGTTTCGCGTAACAACCCGTAATATTTCGTCACTTGAAAAGGTCTGGGTTCGATTCTCATCGCCTGATGCTTCAAGGCGATCTATGACTTCCTGCGTACCTTGGCGAGAGGTGATATTCGTGAGCGTTATTGAATCTTCCGATTTTATCTTTTTCTCATCACCTTCAATGATGCCGATGATTTCGCGTCCGTCCTTGAGATGAACGACGTTCATACTATCCCAGAGTTGTTCACCTTTCGGGAGTTTAGTCGCGTCAATCATAATGCAATCGACTGGACAGATCATTTCGCACTTTTTACATCCGATACAGTCTTCAGTGCGGTTATAGAGCTGCCCGCGATATCCCTTCGGAATCTCTCGGACGTTCCGCTTCCTTTCATAGTCGTGTTCGTACGGGTATTGATGTGTAACATTCGGTTGAAAGAACTGCCGGATTGTCACCCGCATTCCGACGAGTACGGTGTAAACGCCTCTGTAGATGTTTCGTAAATACCTATCCATAACAAATGTTCCTTGTGAATCTGTAGTTTCTCTTACCAGCCAAATCCAAATTTAAAGATTACCGAGACAAGCAGTAGACTGTGGAAAAAGATCCCCATAAATTGCCACTTACGATCGTCTTTGAATAGTTCGCTGAACAGTGTCGGCATCCAGTAACCGATACATATCAAGCCTAAACCGAAAACGATAGATCCCCACGAAGCATACAGCCACTGAACGTTAAAGACCAACGCTATTGAATTGTTCAGAACCACGATCACACCTCCGGAGATTAATAGCGAAAGTCCACAGATCCATACGATTTTTTCTCGTCCTGCTACCTCCTTAATTCTTATTTCACGGAACAGTGGAAATACTTGGAAGAAACCGAAGCACATTAGACTTGCTCCTAAAACGAATCCCAAAATAGGCACCCAGTGCCCACTGATACTGTGCGTAACCATGTTGTCCGCTGTGATAAGCAAAATTATAAGAATGATAGGTAATTGTTTTCTAACCCATGCGATTTTTTCCTGCTTCGTGCTTCGCAAAATTCCCATGACAGCATTCATCATCTCACCTCCATTTGACAATGAATCCTAACTTATGTAGGCAATCCGTACCTCGGTTTTGTTTAAACCTAACTCGGTTGTGGTTCCGGCTTTTGCGCGAGCGTTCGTCCAGCAATCGTATATGCCACAATAAGCCCAATATAGATAATGGCACAACTGATAATAGTGCTAACAAGCGTATCTTCGGGGAAAATAAGCCCCCAGATACCTGTGCCTAAAATGTTAAAGAAAGCTATCGGGATGAAGTACTTCCAGCAGAGATTCATTAATTGATCTACTCTTAAGCGCGGTAGTGTCCATCTTAGCCACATCATCAAGAAAACGAGTGTGAGAGTTTTGATAACGAAACCGGGGAAACCTCCGAGAATATCGTACCCCGGTAAAGCACCTTCCCAACCGCCGAGGAAGAGTGTCACGGCGATTGCGCTGATGGCGAACATATTCGCGTATTCAGCGATAAAGAAGAGTGCAAACCGCATGCCACTATACTCAGTATGAAATCCTGCGACGATTTCAGACTCGGCTTCCGGCAAATCAAAAGGTGTTCGGTTTACCTCTGCGATAGAAGAAATAAAGAAGATAAAGAATGCGATAAAGGTAAACGGTGTTCGGAAGATGAGCCAACTGAAAACGCCGTTAGATTGGCTTTCCACAATTTGTGTCATGCTTAAACTTTCCACGAGCATAACGACAGTCAGGATAGAGAGACCGAGCGGGATTTCATAACTAACGATCTGGGCGGCGGAGCGTAAAGCCCCCAACAATGACCATTTGCTGTTTGAGGACCAACCTGCCATAATCACGCCCATAACAATCACAGAGGAGATCGCCATGATGTAGAAAATTCCGATATTAAAATCGCCAGGGATGGGGATTCCATCACCGAACGGAATAGCGGCGAAGACAGCGAAAGAGCAGGCGAAAATGACATAAGGGGCAAGCAGGAAAAGGAGTTTATCACCCTGTGGTGGGATAAAATCCTCTTTGAAAATAAGTTTTATACCGTCGGCTAACGTTTGAAGTGTACCCCACGGTCCGACACGCATCGGACCCGTCCGATTTTGAAAACGGGCGGCGACTTTTCGTTCTGCGAGCACCAGAAATAACGGAAGTAACGGGACAACTCCGACGAAAATACCTGCACATGCGAACATGACGAGCACTGTGCCTAACTCTACAGGGAAATGTGCAGCGACCGCTTCCGGCAATCTCGGAATTAAAACGTTCTGTATAAATTCCTCTGCCCAATTAAGTTTCTCTTGTAGGTTTATATTGGGGAAGAACCCTTCAGATACATTGAAATCTGGGCTTGCAAACATCGCCCTAAAATCCGACATCCAATCTCCTTATCCGGCAAGCAAAAATTCGCCAATTTCCAAAATCCAGTCTACAGTTACTATACCTCCTGCTAACAGGAAGATCCATCTCAAAAATTTGTTTTCGGGTAGCAATTTCTGAGGCAAGTGTGAAAACACTTGCTGCCCCGGTTCAGACTGATGCACTACATAGAATAAACATAAGGAACCGATGAGAACTAAGCCAGTTATTGCAGATATAATTTCAAAGTCAGTTAAAAAGTCTATCAATAGGCAGCTCCAAAGCATTAAACCGATGGACCAGACTAAGACGTTTACCTGCTTCTGGGTTGTAATTTTCATCGTTCAACTCCATATCGAGTGTATTTATCGGTCCACTTCTCCCATCACGATGTCGATGCTTCCAATAATTGCGATAATATCCGCTACCATCAAACCGCGACTAAGTTCTTGAAGCGCGCTCAAAGCACTGAAGCACGGAGATCGTCCTTTGAGACGTACTGGCTTCGGCGTGCCGTCACTGACGATATAGAATCCGAGTTCACCGCGCGGTGCTTCACTGCGGAAATAGATCTCACCTTGCGGCGGACGGACGGCTTTCAAATCTGCCATCACAGGACCATCGGGCAGCCCTTCCGCTAAAATCTGCCGTACAATTCGGACAGACTGTTTCATCTCGTCCATACGGATTTTGTATCGACTCCAGCAGTCACCTACAACTGCTCCCATCTCTGGAATGTCTACAGCGACAGGTACATCAAAGTCAAATCTGTCGTAGATGGAATAAGGTTCATCTCGTCGAAGATCCCAATCCACACCGGAGCCGCGGAGATTTGGACCGGTTGCCCCGTAACTCAGTGCCATATCTGCGGACATGACAGCAACTCCCATTGTGCGCTCGCAGAAGATACTGTTTTTTGTGAGGAGTTCGTTGTATTCGTCAATCATCGGTTCAAAATAGTCAAGAAATTCTTCAATCTCGTCCAAGAAATTCTGTTCGGCAATGGAACCGGGTTCCATAGGGATGATTTCAGATACGCCGCCAATACGGATATAGTTATAGGTGAGGCGCGCCCCGCAGACCTTCTCGAAAAGCAGAAGCAACCGTTCGCGATCCCGGAAGGAGTAGAAGAAGGGGGTAGCTGCGCCGAGGTCCATCCCATAGGTTCCAAAAGAGAGGAGGTGGCTGGCGATACGGTTTAGTTCACAGATAAGTACCCGCAAGTATTCTGCTCGCTCCGGCACCTCGAATTCCTTGCTTTCATCCGCTGCCAACAACTTCTCAACAGCGAGACAAAATCCCCAATTCTGGTTCATCGCCGCCACGTAATCCATTCGGTCAGTGAACGGGATGATTTGGGGGTAAGAGAGATTTTCGGAATGCTTCTCAAAACAGCGATGCAGGTAACCGATGTGTGGAATTGCTTCCCGGACGATCTCACCATCCAATTTCAATTCCAAGCGTAACACACCGTGTGTACTTGGATGCTGAGGGCCCATATTCACGACCATCTCATCGGCGAACGGTTTTAGTTCTATAATTTTGCTTTCAGTTTGTTGTGTACTTTCCATAATGTAGGTGCTGCAACGTTTTTCTAACTTACCTTGCGGTTAAACAACGGGATCCAAGTTTTCACGGTCATCTCTTAAATCCGCTTTCCACTTCGTTCCAAGCTATGTTTCTTTTTAGATAGGACTTACGCGTTTCCTTCTATTTTTAGACTTTACCACTATATATGATACCATTTTTGCGGTGTAATGTCAAATGTTAGCTCTGTTTTCTCAGCGAAAGACGGTGTCGTATTTCTATGGGAAAAATGTTGCACCAATGTAACATTGCATGTTCAGTTTTTGGGTCTACAAACCAAGGTCCTACCTAAGTTTAGAGGTGTTTTCATTCCGATGCTCGGCTGGGAGAAAAAAGTCAAAAGTGTAATGTTTTCGTTTTTTGGTGACACTACATAAGGCAAAAATCCGATATTCCTGTACCTAATATGGCACGCGCATACCGCGATAAGTTTCAGGCTCCTTGTAATCTTTGCGAAGTGGGTATCCCTCCCAATCATCGGGAAGTAAAATGCGGCGGAGGTCAGTGTGTCCCTGAAAGAAAATTCCGTAAAGGTCATAAGCTTCACGTTCATGCCAATCTGCGGTTTTCCAGATGTGCGAAACGCTTGGGAGGTGTGGGTCGGTTTTCGGGACTGCCGTTTTCAGAACTACACTATACCGATGCCGCATGGCATAGAGATGGTAGACGATAGCAAATTCTTCATCCTTGGCACTTAAATCCACCCCACTGAGACACATTAAAGAATCAAACGCCAACGTGTCGGTTTCGGCGAGATATTGGCACACGTCAGCGATTGCTGTGGGAGCAACGCTAATGCTCGGGTCACCGGCGAGTTCATTGTCGAAGCCGAGGATGGCTTCTCCGAACTGCGCGGTTAGTGCTTCATAAATTTCTTCCGGTTTCACGTAAGTCTTACTCCATGGTCGCGTTTACAAACCGATCTTACAAACAATACTGGCGGTTGCAAACCGATCCTACAATGTTCGTTATTACGAATCAGTTCCACCGTTGGACGCGTTGGTATTTTATTTACGCAGTGGTTTCAGAACTGTCGCCTTCTTCTATAGGTAGATCCTCTGTTTCAGGCACAGCATCAGTTCCTTCAATCTCGTACCATTCTGTTTTGGTAAAGAGTCTTTTCAGGAACGGGACATGGTCGCGTTTGGCGACGGTCTGTGTTTTAATTTTCTCTTGTAGTTTGAGCAGCCCTTCGATGAGAGCCTCCGGTCGCGGTGGACATCCGGGTACGTAAACGTCAACAGGGATAATCCGATCAACGCCTTTGAGAACGTGGTATCCGTGTTGCCAGTAGGGTCCGCCGCTGGTGGCGCAGCTGCCCATTGAGATGACGTATTTCGGTTCCGCCATCTGTTCATAAAGTCGCCGGATACGTGTCGCCATTTTAAGTGTCACCGTCCCAGAGATAACCATCAAGTCGGCCTGACGCGGTGTCGCACGCGGCACGCCTGCACCGAATCGGTCCAGGTCGTAGTTAGAAAGGCCAGTCGCCATAAATTCGATGGCGCAACAGGCGAGCCCAAACGTCATGGGCCAGAGTGCTGAGGAACGTGCCCAGTTAGCGACAGCATCGACTGAAGTGACAATAACGTTTTTATCGAGTTTTTCATCAATTATCATAATTTTCCTCCGTTCGGACGGATTGTACTTCAAGCTGCGTAGAGCGGATCCATTCCAAGTCGCCTTTTGCCCAGACGTAAGCAAACCCGACTAAAAGAATAACGATGAAGACGAGCATCTCCAAGAACGCAAAGAGACCGAAATCCCTAAAAACAACTGCCCACGGAAAAAGGAACACAACTTCGACGTCAAAAATCAGGAAAATGAGCGCGATGACGTAAAAGCGGGTGTTAAACTTGATCCGCGTGTCACCGATCGGGTCTTCGCCGCATTCATAGGGAATATACTTTTCGCCTGAGAACAGCTTGGTGTGCAGGAGGCGAGAGACGGTGAGATTTAGAACGACGAATAGACAGCCAACAATCAAGAAGATTAGAACGTTTGCGAAGTTAAAAAGCATTCTGGGTTATCCTTGAGAACCGTGATGTTGCGAAAACTTTCTTGCATATACGATTTCATCATTAAAATTATATATCATTTTGTGCTGATTTGCAAGTAAATTTTCAACTTTTCAGAGACAGATTAGATGAACACGGTTTGTTCAAATCCGTTGCATAAGTACATTTAATTTGTTATTTTAACTTTTGCCCAGACCGTCGTGAGCAGCTGTGGTTTGGCGGAAACCGGCAAGGCTTTAGGATCAAACCAATCCCAACCTATATTCTTTCCATGACTATTGAGGGGCCCTGATCGGGCGAGCGGTGTCTCAGTACGAGACTCTAAGTCTATTTTCAGCAACAATCTTTGGTCCGCGACTATTTTTTCATAAAGCAGTGATTTCCCATCCGGCGACCACACTGGTGCTTTGAATGCGTTTTCAACTATCTTATCAAGTTTCTCACTATGGCGATCGAAAATGTAGATACCGGGTTCCTGATCGGGTTCCCATAGCGCAAAGGCGAGTTTCTTCCCATCAGGGGACCATGCGGGATAGCGCATGGTCCTTCCTTGAATATTCGGAAGCAGTGTCTCTTGCTGACGCGTTTGTAGATTGATAATCCGAATCCGCCATTCTGCTGGCTTACTGCTGGTGAAAGCGACCTCGGTTCCGTCAGGGGACCAAGCAGGGAAACCGCCAGGATACATTCCTGATTCAGCAAGCCGTTCTGCCTTACCGCCACCGAGGGGTTTGGCGTACACTGCCCAATCCGGCACGGGCGAGTGCGTGTGGTAAGCGATGTGTTTTCCGTCGGGTGACCACGCGGGCGCGGTTCTATATTCCAAGTCATTGAACGCTCGTCGGATATTTTTTCCATTAGGATCCATGAGGTAGATGTCATAAAGCCCTTCATGGTCTCGTTCCGAGACAAAGGCGATGCGTTCACCGGTTGGTGACCATGCGGGATCGAAATCTTCCCCAGGGTGGTGGGTTAATCTTATCTGTTGGCTTCCATCAGCGTTCATTATATAGATTTCAGCATTGCTGTTCCGGGCGGAGGTAAACACAATTTTGGCGCGCGTTGGTGCTTGTGCTGAAGTAGGACAGATGCTGAGGCAAAACAGGGTAACTGTAAGCCAACACAAAAAGCAGAGGGATAGGCGTTTCATCACAAACTCCGTCAGTGTTAAGATTTAGTCTTGTGTTTTCATTTTACCCCAGACTGTGGTAAGCAATTGAGGTTGTGGAAAAACAGGCAGCGCGCTGGGATCAAACCAGTCCCAACCTATATTTCCATTACGATGTTTGCTTGAACCGATGCGAGCGAGTAGCGTTTCGGTGCGGGTGTCAAGGTCTATTTTAAACAATAGGTCTGAATCTTTGACCGTTTTTGGATAAAGAAGTTTTTTCCCGTCAGGGGACCATACGAGTGTTCCGAATGTGTTTTTAACAATCTCTTCACATGCTTCACCATTGCGTTGGATGATATAGATACCCGGTTCTGCATTCCATCTCCATATCGAAAATGCAAGTTTTTTTCCGTCAGGGGACCAAGCTGGATAGAGCATATTGTCGCCTTGGACCTTTGGAAGGATTCTATCTTCCTCACGCGTTTTTAGGTTGATAATCCGAATATGCCATTCGGGCGATTTACCACTCACGAAAGCGATTTCGGTTCCGTCGGGTGACCACGCGGGAAAACCGCTCCACCCCCTTCCGGATTTGGCAATTCGTTCTACTTCACCCCCACCGACTGGTTGGGTGTACACTGCCCAATCCGGCACGGGTGAATACGTAAGGTAGGCGATGTGTTTTCCGTCGGGCGACCACGCGGGCGCGGTTCTATACGCCAAGTCGTTAAACGCGCGTCGGATATTTTTCCCGTCGGGATCCATGAGATAGATGTCGTAAAGTCCCTTGTGTTCCCGATCTGAGACGAAAGCGATGTGTTTTCCATTTGGGGACCAAGCGGGATCGGTATCGTCTCCAGGGTAGTGGGTCAATCTTATCTGTTGACTGCCGTCAGTATTCATTACATAGATTTCAGCATTGCCGTGATTACCGTTCCGAGTGGATGCGAACACAATTTTAGGGCGTGTTGGGGCTTGTGCCCAGATAGGAAAAATGCTTGATAGCACAAACACCGCATTGGTAATCAGTAAGATGGAAGGTTTCATAATTTTCATCGTAGTTCCTCCACGGACCGCGCGATAGGCGACATAAGAGTGTGCTCGGACGCTCTATCACTCTATGCTTAGGGTGATACTGTTAGAGGTAAGCAGTGCCTTGCCAAGTAGCGATTTGACGGGCAGATAGCTATCCGTGTGTTTCTTCTCAAGGAATTCAATCTGTTGCTGGAGGGCGTTGACTGCGGAACGCTTATCCGCAGCGGAGACGTGGGCATCTGCCACTTTCTGAATCCGTTTGATCTCCTCTTCCAATTCTCTAATCTCTGGCTGTGTTTTTTTCAAAAAATCTCGGTAAATGGGTAACGCTATTGCGAGCGTGATTGTGTAATCACCTTTCTCCAACTGATAGTATTTCTGTAAGTCTTCCAAGGAGACGACCTGTGTTGCCCCAGCTTTTAATTCCAATCCTTGGATACATTGAACAGATTTTCCATTTTTTTCGATAAAGATTTCTTCGGAATTCGGCGCGGTAAATGAGCGTTTAGGTTTGACAACATTACCAGCGGAATCTGTAACGTTTAATTGCGCAAATGCGCCTGATGTTGAGACATTGGCATAAGGCACAAGAAGGTCAAACTTCCCGTTCTGAATGCTGAGTTCAAGTGGTATGGCGTCTTTGGATATATAGGTTGACTTAGGTGTTGAAAGGGTGAAAATTACCTCTGAAGTGGCTGTTGTTACATCACTTGGCGCGGATTGCGTTTGCAAACTCGTGATGCACCCTATCATGCTAAGGGTTAGCAATAGGTAAGGCAGCATAAGGCACTTGAGCGTTTTCATAAGCGTCTGGATTCTATGGTGCATTGCCATTTGTAATCGCGAAGATATAGGGTATTTTAACTTCGATGCTGATGGGTTTACCGCCCTTCATCGCAGGATGAAAAGTGCTTTTCTTCAACGCCTCAATCGCTGCCGCTTCAAGTCCAAATCCGAGGTTTGTCAGTGCTACAATGTCTTGCGGGCTGCCGTTTTCATCAATGGTTACCTGTAAAGTAACCTTGCCCTCTTTTTCTGATGCTTTGGCACTCTTCGGATATTTTGCGTCCACTTTAGTTTTGTACTTGGGGGCAACCCATTCATCCGCGCGCCGCGCAACAAGGTCTTTGAGATCGGACGGTTTTTCCGGTGATGCAGTATCAGATTCGTTATTCGCTGATGGCGTTTCATTTGGTATCTGCCCCGTTGGTGGCTCCGCTTCCGGTTCCACTGTTACGGTAATACTGTTTGATACAAGCGATGCCTTTCCACGCAGCGATTTGACTGGGAGATAAATATTCTGCACCTCGTCCTTGTGTCTTTCCTGAATAAACTTAATCTGTTCTTGGTAATAGCTGAGGGCATCCTGTTTTGCGGCACCTTGAAGGCTCGGGTCTTTCTCGAGGCGCGCCATATCTTGTCTGAGTTCGCGTATTTCAGGGTGTTCCTCGGTTATAGATTCTTTGTAGACCTCCAATTCAATTGCAAGCGTCACGGTGTATGTTCCGGGTTGTAGCTGGTAGTATTTCTGAATATCTTTCAGTGCCAGTTCCTGATTTGCGGATGCTTTGAGTTCAAATCCCTGAATGCATCGGGTCGATTTTCCATCGCTCCCTTTAACATATTTCTGTGGGTTTTCTTGGGTAATCAGATGCTTCGGTTTAACGGTCTGTCCGTTCGCGTCTGTCACAGTTATTTGCGTAAACGCGCCCCTCGTTGCGAGGCTGAAAAAGGGCACGAGAAGATCAAATTTTCCATTCTGAATGTTAAGTTGAAGTGGAATGGCTTCATTCGCGACATAGTTCGTTTTAAGCGTTGAAAGCTGAAGTTCAGCGAGGGCTGTAGGTGCTTCCGTTTCTGCATCTGATGTGGTGGCTTCGCCTGTCTCTGTTTGCATCTGGGGTGTCGTTGTCTGTAAGTTTCCGAGGCATCCAGCAAGCAGAACGACACTGAGAAAAAGACAGATGGCGATAAATTTGGGTGTAATTTTTAGGTTTCCAATGTTGAGAAATATCATCGTAATCCCTCCTGATATGTTATGGTTTTTGTGGATAGTGAGCAGAGTTGGCAACTTTAGAAACTCGCCAGCAAAAACCGGTCTACTATAGTGTGATACCTAACCCCGCTCGGTCAGATACTTTAATGGCCCCGTTGACGATTTTTTCTGGTGGTTCAATAAGAGACGCACGCCACTCTACTTCTCCCCATGCGTATTCGAGGATTGCGAAATTAGGCACACTCGCCATGCATTGTACACTCGCAGCGGTTGCGACGGGCCCGCTCGGATTGTGCGGTGTGACCATAACGTTTCGTGAAGCGGCGAGTGTCGCAATTTTTTTTAGTCCCGATATTCCGCCGACGTGTTTAACGTCTGGCAAGATGTAATCGACGTGTGTTTCGGTTAGTAGCCTATCAAAATCTGTAAGGGTCCGTAAGCGTTCGCCGGTTGCAATGGGTATACCGATGGAACGGCTCATGTGTGCGAAAGCGTCCAGGTTGTGCAGCGATACTGCATCCTCAATCCAGAAGAGATGTAGATCCTCTAACTCTTTTGCGACTTGGGTGATGATACCGGGATTAAAACGGCTGTGGCAGTCAACCATTAGATCAATGTCACCACCAATCGCGGCACGTATCGTGCGGATACGGTCGATACCGATGCAGATAGCGGGTGTCAGGCTGCCACGCGAGATATTCGCTACGGAAACATCGTCGAAAGGTGCGCATTTTATGGCAGTAAACCCTTCGGTAACAGCGCGCTCAGCATTGTCAGCGAACCCGGATGGGCTGCGATCCACGGTTGCCCGATTTATATTTGCATAGAGACGGATGTTTTCTCGACACTTACCACCTAAAAATTGATAACTCGGTGCGTCTAACGTTTTACCTATCAGATCCCACATTGCCTGTTCAATGCCACTGAGTGCGGTGTGATAGGTGTGGCTTTCGGTATCGCGATAGAATCGTTGCCGAAATGCTTCTAATTGGAACGGGTTCCATCCGACGAGTACGGGTTTAAGGGTGTCGATGATATGTTGCACTTGATCATCGTCTCTACCGTGGGAAGCCTCACCGACACCGGTTGTGCCATTGTCAGCATACACCTTGACGAAGAGCCAATTGCCGCGGTGGTTTACTTGAATAACTTCTGTTTTTATGTCTGTGATTTTCAGCGTGTACATTTTGGACTTGGGTTAGTGGCGAGACAGAGGTGCCTCGCCTGACAAAATTTTACGATGCTGCTGCCCATTTCACACCTTGCGTCAGGAATTTCTGCATCCCTTCGCGCTCAAAGGTCCCCGGACCGTGGCCCAAAGTGGTGTAAAAGACGCGTCCTGAACCATAAGGCTTTACCCACGCCATGGGATGTGCTTTGCCGAACCACTCGGCAGATGCCAAGATATGGATATGTGGATCGTGGGCGGAGATATAGATTTCATCTTCTACATCGAAATCTTCAACCCCTTGGGTCGTTGGATGCGCGTCATCCTCAATGTGGACAGTAAAGGTTGAACCGGGTGGATGCCAATTGGATGCCCCACCGATAAGGTCCATGGCGCGACCGCCAATCCACCACGCAGTACCGTGAATACCGACTAACCCTTTACCTTCGCTTACGAATCGGAATAAGCCGTCTTCTTCAGCAGAGGCTAAATCAGACACCCGCTCGACAGCCCCGTCCTCTCGGCGTTCCGTGCGCGTGAAGCCGGTGCCAAAGACACAGGCATCATAAGTATTCAACTCAGATGACGCTAAAATTTCTTTATCATCGGTTAACGTGGCTGAAATATCAGCATCTTTGGAAAGAAAATCGTGGATAACGCTGGCACTGGCATTGAAACGGTGGTTTTCACCTGATAGTACAAGGATTTTTGACATGAGAGCCTCCTTTAGAAACGGCACTGTATCCGCCGCTTACAATAAGAAATTGGACGTAGGAACTCCACTTTGTGGGAACAGTTTAATGGAAAACTGAAATTGTGTCAACCAATTCTCAAGGACTAAACATTATTTTTTGACAATAATGTGTCATCGTGATACAATAAAATTAAATTTAAGCGAGAGTCGGGAAGGTATGAAAAAAAATAGTGTTACATTAACCCTTGGGCAGATTGCTACAGGGGGTATCATTGGGTTTGTAGGCGGTTGGATTTGCCTGTTTGTATTTGAGAATTTAATTTGGCAGGTGCTGATCGGGGATCGCGTCAATCATGGCTTCTGGATAGGTCTGTTTCTCATGGTCTCGTTGGGTGTCACGTACGGGGTTGTAATTATGGGAGCGGGCGTAGGGATGCGCTTTGTGAGTCAGAAATTTGGCGTTGATATTCCCTTAAAACCGCTCTGCTCCGGTGCTTTTTTGGGGCCTCCTGCTGTCGTTGGCTTGCTTGCCTTGCTTAACGTTCCGTGGGAGATATTTGGTAAGCCGAATCTGATCTTGGCGTTGCTTATCCCGGTGCTTAAAACACTTGCGTATGTTGTTTCGTTGCCAATGCGAGGATGGGTGTCTCTCGGTTTGCCGGTCACAGTTTGGTATATCCTCGCTGTTCCGCTCGGCGCGATATTGGGGTACAGGTTAGCGTCAGTGGAGAATACCGAGGTAAATGCGGAACAAGCATAGATTTACGAAGGGCTTTTTGATGAGCAGTTGCGAAAATTTAAAAGCGTATGCTGGAGGTGTCATCTATCAAAATGCAATATGATGATAAACCGAAGGACGAGTGTGGTGTCTTTGGTGTCTTTGGTCATCCAAGAGCAGTAGAATTGACCTATTTAGGGTTACGTGCCCTTCAGCATCGGGGGCAAGAAAGTAGTGGCATTGTCGCTTCAGATGGCGAGAGACTAACGTATCACCACGGCATGGGGCTGGTTCACTCTGTGTTTAGTGCTGAGGTTTTAGCGGAACTGAAGGGGCATATCGCTATCGGACACAATCGCTATTCGACAGCGGGTGCGAGTACGCTTGAGAACGCGCAACCTTTGGTCCGGAACTACAAGCAGGGTCCACTTGCGCTTGGTCACAACGGTAATCTCGTCAATGCGGTGCAAGTTCGGAATCATTTGGAGAATGCCGGTTCTATTTTCAGTACAAGTTTGGACACAGAAGTCATTTTCCATCTAATAGCGCATTCGCGAAAGCAGGCTTTAGAACACAGAATCATAGACGCGCTGCGGAGTGTTGAAGGTGCTTATTCGTTTGTATGCATGGATAAGACCACGCTGATGGGTGCCCGCGATGCACACGGATTCCGCCCGCTATGGATCGGTAGGCTCGGTGACGCGTATGTGTTAGCCTCCGAGACGGGCGCGTTTGATGTGATTGAAGCGGAACCGATACGTGAGGTAGAACCTGGGGAATTGGTCTTTACACGTTCTGTGCATCGCGGTTTGGAATCGTTGCGTTCTCATAAGAGGCAGTCGGAGTTATCGCAATGTATCTTTGAATATATCTATCTGGCGCGGCCGGATAGCATGATGTTCGGACACAGTGTGAACAATACGCGCCGTGAGTTCGGCAGGCAACTTGCGCGTGAACATCCCGTCAAAGCGGATATTGTTATTCCAGTCCCTGATTCTGCAACAATTGCTGCGCTCGGATACGCTGAAGAGTCAGGTATTCCGTTCGATTTAGGGCTGTCTCGGAATACTTTCGTCGGCCGCTCTTTCATGAATCCGACGCAGGATATCCGTGAACTGATGGTAAAAGTGAAATTGAACCCTGTGCGCGATGTCCTGCGTGGCAAACGGGTTGTACTCGTAGATGATTCAATTATGCGAGGAACGAATAGTAGGAAACTTATCAAAATTGTGCGTCAAGGTGGTGCGACGGCTGTACATCTCCGAATTGCATCCCCGCCGAATAAGTTCCCCTGCTTCTATGGTGTAGACACACCGACACGTACTGAATTGATTGCCAGTTCACATACGATTGAGGAGATACGCAAGTATATCCGCGCTGACAGTCTCGGTTATTTGAGCATTGAAGGGTTGCTAAAGTCAGTAAAGGCACCGCAGGATTTTTGCACCACCTGTTTTGACGGGGAATATCCAATTCCGCTTGTGGAGGAATATTCAGAACAACTTCCGTTAATCGTAGATTAAACCGATGTCTGGGTGTGGGTTCGGAGGCTACGAGGAAAATTTTTATGCAGTATAGACAGAGTGGTAAGTCGAAAAAACCAAATCCAATAGGAACACCACAAGGACGAAATACGCTTATCTCTCTGCTTGTCTGTGCCATCCTTGGCATGGTTTTAAGCAGAATTCTTCCTGCACTTATTGAGAAGTTACGGCCGAATATGAAACCGGAAGATGCACAAGAGATCGGTGTGCTCATTGCTTTGGGTATTAGTGGTGTCGTGTTAGTTGTCAGCCTTTTAAGGCCGAGGAAGAGTGTCTCCCCTCTTCGTAAACAATTATTGAAGGAACAAGAAAAATCAGATGGCAGATAAAAAGCAGTTGACGTACGCTGATGCCGGGGTCTCATTTGAAGCGGAGTCCGAAGCGATAGCGCGGCTTAAAAAACTTGTCCAAACCACCTACCGCCCTGAGGTGCTCAGCGATGTTGGAGGTTTCGGAGGGCTTTTTGCGATTCAAGGGTATCAGGAACCGGTGCTTGTTTCCAGTACAGATAGTGTTGGTACAAAGTTAAAGGTCGCGTTTAAAGTAGGACGACACGACACCGTCGGCTTTGATATTGTCGCCCATTGTGGTAATGATATTGTTGTACAGGGAGCAGAGCCGCTTTTCTTTTTAGATTACATCGGTATCAGCAAAGTAGAGCCAGCGGTGATTGAAGGTATTGTGACAGGTCTCGCGGCGGGGTGCCGAGAGATCGGTTGTACCTTAATCGGGGGTGAAATCGCGGAGTTGTCGGATATTTATACGTTGGGTGAATACGATCTGGTCGGGACTATCGTCGGCGCGGTCGAGAAGTCCAACGTAATTACCGGAGAGAAGATAGCACTCGGTGATCAACTTATTGGGTTAGGTTCAACAGGTTTGCATACCAACGGTTTTTCACTCGTCCGCCGCATTGTATTCAACAAGTGTGGCTATGATGTTGATACTTACTTGCCTGAACTCTCTGCGACAGTCGGAGAAGCCTTGCTTGAGTGCCACAAAAGTTACGTGAAATCTATTCTCGGACTTCGCAAGGTATGCGAGATTAAAGGGGTTGCCCATATCACGGGTGGCGGATTGCCTGCGAATGTACTGCGAATTCTACCAGATGGATGTGTCGCCGACATTCGGAAAGGTACCTGGGAGATACCGCCGATTTTCCGATTTTTACAAGAAAAGGGTGATGTTGAAGAAGCAGAGATGTACAGGGTTTTTAATATGGGGATCGGGATGGTAGTGATACTCGCGCCTGATGCCGTTGATGCTGCCTTAGCGTCGCTCAAGGCAGCTGGAGAATCGACTTACTTGATCGGCGAAGTGGTTGCGGGCGAGAAAGGGGTGCAAGGTGTCGGTTTCTAATGCAGACGCACAGACTACGCCTCCATTTTTAGATGAGGCTGCGCTACAAGCGTTAACGGTTTTACTTGATGAGACACACCCACAAGTTGTTTTAGCAGCATTCCAAGGTATAGATGATAGCGACGCTGCTCTATTTTTTGTTATGTGTGGGCAGTTGAAAGATGAATCCGCCGGAAGTACGCTCGCCTCGCACACGGGAGAAATTTTTGCGATGCTGCCTTTTAATAAACAGATAAGCATTGCTGAGAAGGTGACGACAACAGAGATCGTTGATGCCGAACGCGCAACACAAGTCTGGGACGAACTGGTTGCTAAGATTAAGGAGACGCTGCAAAAGACGACTTTCTTAGGCGCGGGTACAGCGAACCTTGCCCGATTGTTATCCCACATGGATATAGCAGATCAGAACCAACTGTTGGAAGCGTTGGGTCAGAGACGACCAGAGGTGGCGGATAGCGTTTCTGAAAAGTTGTTTACCTTTGAAGACCTGAGTAATTTGGGAGATGAAGCGATCAAGACTATCCTGCAAGTATTAGACAAACCGACCTTAGCTCTTGCCTTGCACAATGCGCCGTCTGCGGTTCATGATCGATTCTTTGAAAATATGTCGGCATCGCAGGCGGAAGCTGTCGAATCGGAAATTGCGGAATTGACATTTGAACAGACGCAGATCGCTGATACGGCTCGGCAATCCGTTGTCAGTTTGGTGCGCAACTTCGCAGCCAAAGGATTGCTGCAAATTGGGTGAACTCTGGTATAGGGAACCGATGCGGCAATATCCGTTAATGCTTGTAAGCAGTGTACTTATTCATCTTCAAGTTTAAAGTCAATAGGTATTTCGATCAGAAGACTTATCGGCTTTCCACCCTTCGTAGCAGGTCGGAAAGTGCTCTTCTTCAACAACTCGATCGCTGCCTCCTCAAGCCCAAATCCGATGTTTGTCAAGGGGACAATGTCTTTAGGAATACCCTTTTCATCAATGGTCAGTTGCAAAATAACCTCGCCTTCCTTTCCTGCCTTTTTCGCTCTCTCTGGATACTTTTTTTCTGCGAGGATAATTTTCGGTGGGACGACTCCAGGCTCGGGAGTAAAGTTAATGTTATCCAACCCGGGTGCTGCCTTGGCATCAGGGGTATCGAGTTTATTTATCAGTGTTGGTGCGTCGCGCTCGAGTTCAAAGCCTGGTGCCTTGGTTTCAGGTTCGATTGTTGTCGTGGGTTGTACGAAATTCCGGTTAACATCTATGAGTGAGGGGCCTTCATTGGCATCTGGCGTTGTAAGGTCAAGTGCTGTTCCTGGACCTTCAGGGATTGTGAACCCATCCTTTGAAGGCAATTGGGCAGTATCTGTCCTTACGGGTTGCTTGAAAACGGGTTTCTGCTGTTGCGTTTTCGAGTCAAACTGCGTTGTCTTCCTACGTATGAGTTGGCGTTTCGTTTTCGACTCTTCTACGATCATACTCACATCAAATACCACATCCTCCTGTTCAATCCGGTCGACGATCACGTAGGTCGTAATGAATATAGCGATGAGGACATGAAACAACATTGCGACTGAAAACGCGGTGGAACTCTTTTTAATATGTTTTTGCGTGATGGGGTGTTTCGGCAGATTCGCTTGTGCCTCGGAAATATGGCTCTGCTGACTGGGATCCAGCGTAACCTTCTTCAATGCGACAAAACGCTTCGGTTTTTTTCGTTCTGCGCGACGTTCTCGCATTTGACTGAGCAAGCCGGAAGTTCTGCTATTCATTCGCTTTTTCTCCTATAAGTAAGAACGAAGGATAACAAGCGGTGTGTTTAGTCCTCTTCAAGTTTAAACTCGTAGGGTATTTGAACCTCTTTAAGGGTGATAGGTTTACCAGCCTTCGTCGCCGGACGAAAAGTCGCTTTTTTCAGCGCCTCAATTGCTGCTGCCTCAAACCCAAATCCGAGGTTAGTCAATGCCACAATGTCTTTTGGAATACCATTTTCGTCAATGGTTGCTTGCAAAAGAACAGTGCCTTCCTTCCCTGCTTTCTTAGCACTTTCTGGATACTTCGGCTTCACTTTAACTTTATACTTGGGCTCAACAACGCCTGGCTCAGGCGTAAAGTTAATGTTATCCAACCCGGGTCCTACATTAGCATCAGGGGTATCAAGTTTATTTATCAGTGTTGGTGCGTCGCGCTCGAGTTCAAAGCCTGGTGCCTTGGTTTCAGGTTCGATTGTCGTTGTAGGTTGTACAAAATTTCGGTCAACATTTATAAGCGCGGGCCCTGTACTCGTTTCTGGCGTTGTAAGATCAAACCCTGTTTCTGGACCTTGAGGGATTGTGAACCCATCCTTTGAAGGCAATTGGGCAGTATCTGTCCTTACGGGTTGCTTGAAAACGGGTTGTTGGCGTTCCGTTTTTGAGTCAAACTGCGTTGTCTTCCTACGTATGAGTCGGCGTTTCGTTTTTGACTCTTCTACGACCATACTCACATCAAATGTTTCATCTTCATACTCAATCCGCTCAACGATAACGTAAGTTCCAATGAATATAGCGATGAGGATATGAAACAACATTGCGACTGAAAACGCGGTGGAACTCTTTTTAATATGTTTTTGCGTGATGGGGTGTTTCGGCAGATTCGCTTGTGCCTCGGAAATGTGGTGCTGCTGGCTGGAATCCAGCGTAACCTTCTTCAATGCGACAAAACGCTTCGGTTTTTTTCGTTCCGCTCGACGTTCTCGCATTTGACTGAGCAGGCCGGAAGTTCTGCTATTCATTCGCTTTTCCTCCTATAAACAGAAGAGGGATCGTTTCGGTCTTAAGACTATCATGTGAGACCTAACCGAAACTGGCGTTGCAAAAATGATTAACCATTTGCGATTCGCGAGTACTTATTTTTAACGTCAAGTACTGCCAAAATGTTTAATAGGGCTCACGAAATGTAGTAAAATCCCTCGATCTTAGCGTAAGTAGAGTAGGGACTAAAAGTCGCCTTCTAGCCCCTCTCCCCAAACCGTGCGTGCGACTTTCACCGCACACGGCTTTCCATGTCAACAATAACGACTTTTATTACATTTGATTTTGTGTATTATAACACATTTTGATTAGTATTTCAAGCAAAACCAATGAAAATTTTAATCTGTAGTGGTTGAAATTTTCATACCTTTATCATCTTGCATATAAATGAGTGAGCCTTTTTCATTTGTTGCTTGGTCTCTCGTAGTATACAACGCTATACCTTTTGGAATGCCAAGTTTCCCTTTGTCTTGTATATCGTTTATAACGAGAACTGTAGCATTATCTTCCTTAGCACTCAGTGCAATACCGCAGCCTTTAGAATCAATTATTATATTAGAAGCACCATCTTTGTTTTCCAGAGTAATTCTATTATCTCCGTCCTCAATGATTAGTTTACCTCTAATTAATACATTTTCAAAGACTTGTGTATCTACTTGTGCAACTGGTGAATTCACTCTTTCTGTGATGATTACTGCAGTTATTACAAGCATTCCTAAAATAAAGAATACAATTTTATCTTTCATTATTTCACCTCATAGTAAGCAAACAATTGATAAAATTGTGAGCCTGCTTGGTTTACTGAAAGTCAATCGACAAAACGTTTATCGTGAATTAAATTTCAAATTGGAGATAACAGGTCTCGAACCTGCGAGTCCCGATTGGCAGTCGGGTGTGTTGCCGAACTAACACCATATCCCCTTTTGGAATGTAACTCACGATGGCATTCGGCATGCAGTAGTTGAAGGTTGCTATAACTATCGTTGCCTCCGAGTGCTTTTGGAAATATATGATGAGTATGTAATTTATCATCTAAAGCAAAAGGGTTATTGCAATGTGGGCATTTGCCCTTTTGCTTTTTAAGTAGTCGTTTATTCATTTCTGATAAATTCTGATTAACCAACGCATATTCCCGTTTTGTCCAATAATCAGAATCACTTTTACTATAGACTCTTTTTCCTTTTCTTACTTTGATAAAACTTAATAAAGTTGTATCGGTAAGCCTGATAAGTAAAGGATTGGGTCTTTTGCCAAAGATAAGCCCTTTGTTGTCTTTGGTGTAATAATTATCTACAACCCACTTTCCGCCTTTTCTGTTGTGCCTCCGTTTTCCCCATTTAAGAAGTTTCCGCCATAAATAATAATCAATGTTGCTAAATGTTTTAGAACTATTGACGTATCTATAGTAATTACTCCAGCCACGAAGTATCGGATTTAAAAGTGTGATAAGCGTGTTTTGGGGTAGGGCTTTGCCTTTGCTTATTACATCTTTTAATTTCAAAATGCGGTCTTTCGTTCTTTCCTTATCAGGTGTAACTAACATGGTATAATCACTTATATCTTTAGGTTTGTGTATCCCTGTTTGTGGATATTTTCTAAATGTAAATCCTAGAAAATTAAAACCTTTCTTGATATGAGTGATATGAGTCTTTTCCTCTGATAGCGTTAAGCCAATCGTGTTATTAAGATATTTAGATATGTCCTTTTTAACTTCCTTAGCCTGTGATTTGGATTTACACAAAATCACAAAATCATCAGCATATCTTACCATTATTTGGTCGGTGTGATTTCTGATGTAGTAGTCAAAAGATGATAACGCCACATTAGACAACATCGGTGAAATTACTCCACCTTGAGGTGTTCCTTGTGTGCTTTCGTGTAGTTTTTCTTTATCAAATATCTTTGCTTTTAGCATCTTTTTAATAGTGCGTATGGCATATATCGGCACTTTCCAAGTCCGTAAAGTCCATAGTATGTGATTGTGAGATATATTGTCAAAACAACTTTTAATATCACCTTCTACTATGTAGCGTCTGCGGTCTTGTCTTGAAAGGCAGATAAATAACATTTTCATAGCATCTTGGCAACTTCGTTTTGGTCTAAAACCGTAACTGTCATCGTCAAAATGATATTCTACTATTGGATCAAGTGCTATTCTAAGGATTTCTTGATTTATTCGGTCTTTTAAGGTGGGTATGCCAAGCGGTCGTTTCTTGCCGTTAGATTTCGGAATATAAACACGCCTGATAGCATCAGGATTTGATTTGATGTTGATTTCTTGTAGAAGTCGCCATCTCATTTCGTCCTGTTGTTGTTTTGTAGCATGTGGAATTTTCTTATCATCAATTCCAGCAGTGTATTTACCGTTGTTGAGATATGTTATTCTCCATACTGCCAAAACTTTCACTGCCCAAGACCTTTTAACCAAGATAGTAAAAAGATTATGAATTGCTTTCACGTCATTATTGGCAACCGCTTTGTCAAGTCTTTTCTGCATATCAAGAACATATTTTTCGCATCTTCTTATATTGGATGCGGTAAATGTGTTATGAGTGCTTGTTCTACTTGAGTTTTGATTACTCATGATTTAGAATTCTCCAGAGAAAAGAATTGTTAAAGGATTGACACTGATTGGGCTTTGAAAAGAATTTTGCAGGTTTTCTATGAATACTAAGGCATTATTAAATTGTTTATGAGCATCAACAATGCCTTAGTATTGGGGGTGTCCACCAGTAGCGTGGGAGAGCGAGGACGGTTGTAGTCGTCCTTGCGATGCGTGGGCGGTTAATACCGTCCACCTTGCTACGTTAACCCAGTACTGATAAATTCCTTTTTAAGATGTCCGAAAAAATTCTTGACTTTTTCCAATCTCCTCAACCATGCCATCTTTTCACAGAAAAGACGGGTTAGGTTCTATTGGACTCTCTACAAGATAACTAAACCGATTTAGTATTATCCTTTACCCCGATGTGCTACTTCGTAGCCTTGTATCAATCAACCTAATTAGTTTATTCCGTGAATAATAAACTTTTATGATGTGAAATACAAGCACATCATTTAATAGTATAAAACATGAGTATACTATTTATGATACTACGCTTTTGACGATTATAGCCGTCTCAAAGGCTCGCGTATCTAATTTAACGGGGCTTTGGGATATTCAACTTTCGCTTATACTTTTCGGTTCTTACTGGAATTCGCTAGCACGTTATTTGGGTTATGATTTTCCCAAAATAATTTTGCCTTGTGTTCGCTGGTCTCCATGTCCCGTTGCTTCCCACCTTGACGTTTCCATCAACGCAGTTACGGTAAAGTATGCGGTGTTAGGTTCACCGAGTGCTGTATTGCTTGCGCTCATGCACAGTTATTTTGTGCCTGTCCAATCGCACCATATCCTAATTATAACATATTTTCACTTCTGTGTCAACTTTTTTAGCCCGAAATCCAGAGGCATTCGGTTATTAGCAGTTGGTTGTTAACTACATACGGCAGATGATCTCATGAAAATTGGAAAAACTTGGACTTGGGAAATTGACGGGCGCTGAAAGGTTTTCCTACTACAAACGGGCTGCTTGTAGTAGGAAAACCATTATAGTGTGTGTTCGGAGATTACTCAACATAGCCTCATATTGAAAGTGACTTTGTTTTTGGCATTACGGATTCCACCAATAGGTCATTTTCGCGACGACGGTTGAATCCAGCAAGACAGATTTTGTGGTCCCATCGGTATCATAAGTCTGATTGAAAACGAAATAGAAATCGCTTCCTGGGCGATAGATGTAATTGATCAGAAAGTTGGCAGACACCACATCGGTTTCCGTGTTCCACTGTGCGAAGAGTTTTGCGAAGAGTCCTGTAGTAAAAGAGTAGTCCACCCTACCTCTGAAAAGGTTGACGTAAAGGGAACGCGGTTGTCCGTCGGTAAAATATGCTGTTGCCAGGTCTACTATCTGGTTAAGTTGGTACTGTGCGCTTACGCTTATATGTCCGTTCGGTTTAAGCGTGGTTTGTAGGGATGCCCTACGCACTTGACCTTCAAAGAAATCTTCAATGCCGCCCCCGATGCTTGTACTGATCGGACGGCTATCACTGCTGGAGGCACGGAAGCCAAATGAGTTGGAATAGTAGTCGCCTATAGGAATATCTATACCTTCCTGAAAAGGGAAAATTTCGTCCAATCGCTCAAAGCTGCGTCCAACGTTAAAAAAGATGGAGTCTCCCGAACTGAATTCAAACCAATTGGTGTAGGAGATGTTCCATTCTTCCAATTCATTGTTGTGATTGAGGATATAGTCCACCTCTGGACCGGTCCAAATTTGTCGAATCCCGAATTTTTGAGGCATTGGTACCCAACGCGTCTCACCGCGAAAGTGCCGGGTGCCAGGACGTCTCACATATCCAACAGCAGGGTTGAAATCCTCATCAATATCGGTATAGGACCCCTCTATGCGGAAACGTTTGTGCCGCCAGTTGGAACCGATATACCATGCGTTATTCCGTCCAGATGCATCGGGTTCAAACGTTCGGGACCACAAGCCTCGTACATCGAGACTGTCATTGGGACGGTATTCAAAATCGAAACCCCCTGCCCGATTGTAGCTCCCAATCTCGTCTTTATTCACAGCGATCATTCCGATACGCGAACCCGAAGCGATGTCTTTTGTAATTCGCATGACAGAATAATTGGTACGCGGAATATCAATTGGATCATCATCTGGATCAGTATCATCATAGAATTTATCTGTTAGGACGTTGAGAAACCCTACGCCGTAAGAACCGATCTTTCCACTTGTTTTTCCACCAAAGATAATTGGGATTGCGTTCTTTTCCGCGAGTCCGATCTGTCGGCTGTAGAAAAGGAGCATTGGTGGCGGTTGGCGGAAGCTGGTTCGCGGTATTCCGAAGTCGAAGAGTCCTGCACCCTCTAAAAAGAAAGGGCGCTTTTCGGGAAAAAAGAGACTAAATCGGGTAAGATTTACCTGTTCCTCATCAGCTTCGACTTGTGCGAAGTCGGTGTTAAAGGTGACATCTGCGGTCAAGTTTGATGTAATACCGTATTTTGCGTCAAAACCGAGTTTAAATTCGCGTGTCGTCTGGAATGTTGCATCGTCGTCACTGACTTGCGTAATTCCGGGCAGCACATACGGAAGGATTTCTAAGTTCCGAGATGGTGTGATCCCTTCTAATCCGACAAGGCTGCCGACGTGTGCTGTTCGGTATTTTGCTCTACCACCGTAAGAAGATGGAACCGGCATCCATACGCCTTCCTCTTGATGGCGAGCGATTCCACGTCCGGCATTAATGCCCCATGTCATGGGATCGTTTTTTTCAAAGCGGAGTTGACTAAACGGAATGCTCAGCTCCGCGGTCCAGTAAGTATCGTTAATTTTCGACTTGCATGCGACAACGGCATCCCAATCGGTATTCATTGAATCCCCACTGTTTGTGATGGCTCTATCCTGTATTGCGCCAAGGGGGTTCATCCGAAAGAAAAAACCACTCCGTTTGTCGTTGTATGTATCCAGTAGCACAAAAACGTTGTCGTTTTCGTGTAAGTCGCGTGCATCCCTACGCATTTCGTTTGCGATAAGTTTGGACATCTCTGAGTCGAAACAGGTGAAACCGAAGTAGATATTCTCATCATCGTAGAGGATCCGAAGTTCCGTTGTTTCGGTAATGTTTTCACCTTCATGTGGCTCGACTTGGATAAACCGGTCCATCGGTTCGGCGTGCTGCCAATCCGCTTCCGTTAAATCGCCATCAATCTCGACGGTTTCATAGGTGCGATATGCTTTAATCTCGTTATTGACGGATTCAGCATGTATACTGGCGGTAACGGTGTACAGCAGTGTAATGACGATCAAGGAAATTGTAATCTTTTGGAATTTGGGTGAAGAAGATAGATACTTGTGCAAAAATGTTGCCTCCTTTCGGTGAAGAGTGGGTTATTATTAAAGACGAAAAGGGAGGCGAATTGGAGTATATAAATTTGAGTTGAACCGGATTGTCAAAACTCCGCCGTCACTGCAACGAAGGGGATCATCGGTAATTGGGCAATCCGTACCTCTTTTGTATAATTCTCGTCATAGCGGACTTGAAGGATATTCCTGTGGTTATAAACGTTCCAGATTTCTAAAGTAAAACCCCATTTCCATTTGTCAATGTTAAAAACGGACTTGAATGACTTGTGAAACCGTAAGTCCAAACGATGATATGCTGCTTCGCGCGCCATTTCACCGTAAATCGGTAGCCACGTTTTGTTTTTCGTGAAGGGATTGGTATAGGGTTCCCGATCAACTAACGGCGAATATAACACACCGCTCTTGTATTGCCAGTTCGCGCTGCATTCCCACGATTCTGCTTGGTAACTCATACCGATCGTCGCGACATGCGGCGTATTATACATATAAAAACGCTCGTCATCCCGTGGAGAATCTTGGCGTTTAGAGATAGTGTAGGTATAAGAGAGCCAACCCCGAAACGCTTTGCCTATTTCATGATCCAATGAGACCTCAACTCCTTTCACGTGTCCTATCCGTTGGTTGCGATAGCGTCTTTCGGATTCATTGTAAGTAATCATGTCTCGAAGGTCTTTATAGTAGCCAGCGATTTCAATCGTTGTCCGTGTGGGGACGCGTTTCTTCTTTGATTCTAAAACTTTTTCCAGTGCGACAACATAGTGTTTTGCGAGACTCGGCGCGATTTCGGGATTCTCCTTCCCAAGCACAACTTGATAAAACTGCGGATTTTGAACGTAACTACCAGACATGAGACGCAGGTCTATTGGAAAAAAAGATGACTGATCGGTGTTCGGGTCCTCTGGTCCAAGCGTCACACCGAGGAGCCCGCGCGGCTGAAGAGAAAAATTGTCTATCAGATTGAAGTAGTTTGCGCGCATCCCGATGGTGGCATAAAAATCAGCATAGCGAGGCGAGGGTAAGTCTTGTGTTGCTTGCAAGTATCCTTCAAGACGGTGCAGGCTTTTGGATACGCTGGTACGGATTTTTTCGCCATCTTGTTTAAGTCTGAAATCATAGTCTGGATCGCCTTCTTCAAACGGACGTGCACCAACACTGATGAGTGATGTAGGGAGGCTTGAAAGGACAAATCCAGATGCTAAGAGCGTATCTGGATATTTTACCCAGGACTCAAGGTCGCCGCGTAGTGCATAGATACTTCGTGCGTCCCGATAAAAGTAACCGTCACCATACTTAAGCACTGTGCGAGAAAACGAACGCGTGAGTGATACAATTGATTTGAAGGTGTCCTGTTTCTCAGAATAGAGATGAATGCCTTGTGAATCGAAAGGGTTATCTGAACTCAGTGGACCGCGCAAGTCGCTTTCAGACACTTCATTTGCTGTGAAGTTCAATTCACCGGCATCGTCCGCTGCAATGGCATTGACAACCAACCTATGCGTACGACTTAGTTGGTAGACCCCTTTTCCCTGATAACTCCAGAAACTTGGCACCTCGGTCACCAAATCGCTCTCTATTGCGAACAGTCTTGGCAGCAATTCAAAAAGGGGGCCCATATTGCTTCGTCGCCAAAAAGAGTACCAGTATCCGCGTTCACCTAAATTCCCTTCAAGAAAGGCTTGCCAATACACGAAATTGAGGTTGACCGTTCCACCTAACCGAGTATCGGTCTTCGTGCGGGAGTGGATGTCAATCACAGCTTGTGCATCGGAACCGAATTCTGCGCCGTATCCCCCCGGATACACGTCGATATTTTCAATAACTTCGGGGTTGACTGTTGAGACGATTCCGTGGAGATGGTACGGGTATCCTAACGGCAGTCGGTCGAAGTAGTAGAGATTATCTTCAGGACCTCCACCTCGGACAGAGAGGACGCCGACGAAATCGTTGAGGACACCGATACTTGGAAGGTGATTTAAAACGCGCAGTGGATCTCCTGCGCTTCCGGTGGCACTCCTAATGAATGCGCCGTTCAAAATGTGTCTCGGTTTTCTTTCAATCCGTTCTGCTTCAACCCTTACTGGGTCCATAGTAATGGGACGTGAGGCTTCATCCTTTACCGTGTTTGGTTCGGTAGTCTCATCGGTTTGCGCGAAGGTACTGAACGGAAGCAGGCAAATTAAAAGGATCAATATCTTTTTCAACACTTTATCTCCTGAGTATTTGATTTAACGAGGCAAACATTAGGGGATAAGGTTGGGTTAAAATTCCACTGTAATCCCCAAGTAAGGAAGGATAGGCAGTTGGTTAATATCATCCCGCGTTTTATAATCGTCGCTATAGTTGTAATCGAGCAAATTCTTTCGGTTATAAGTATTTAGGAGTTCCAGAAAGATACCGAGTTTCCATTTTTTGAATTGGAAGATTTTACTGACGCGCAGGTCCAATCTGTGGTAAGGCGGTAATCGATCCGAATTTGTTTCGGCATAAATAGGGATATAGATAGGTCTCCCGTTCCTTGGATCGAACTCAATTTTAGCATCTTCAACAGGAGTATATGGATTTCCTGTGCGATATTGCCATTTCGCACCGAACTCCCATGTAGGGGTGAGGTTGTAGCTGGCGGCGAGAGTTGCGACGTGTGTTTGGTCAAACGAATAGAAACGATAGGGTTCACCGATGCGGTCGCGGCGTTTGGAGAGTGCGTACGCGTAGGAAATCCAGCCAAAAAACCGATCACCGCGCTGATGCCTGAGAAAAATTTCGGTGCCTTGTGCGTAGCCGACCCCTTGATTGAGGTAAGCGGCTTCTTCATCACTTGTCGCTATGCCTTCAAGGTCTTTATAATAGGCTGCCATTTTGATTTCTGTGTCTTGTGAAACTTGGCGTTTGAGCTCGAGAATATAATGGCTGGCGCGACTTGACTTTAAGGACGGATTACCGATAGTAGGAGAGAGCAGTGCTGGTAGTGGTGCCTGGTTGTAAATCCCGTAAGCAAATTGGATTTCAGATTTATTGGGGAGTTCCACGAGCAGGCTGCCACGCGGTTGGATGGAGAGTTCATCAGTCCGATTGAAATAGTCGAAACGGAGTCCAAAAACAACAGATAGAAATGGCAGGAGTGTATACCTGTCTTGCAAATAACCTTCGATACGCTGTCCACGGACGTATTCATCTAAGAGGATTTTTTCCTCAAATCGGATGTCATAGTCGACCTCACCTTCATCAGGTATGCGGGCGAAAGTGCCGGTAACCTGTCCCGGTTCAATGCCGAGGATTAACCCGGATTCTAAACGATGCTTCGGATTTAACTCGTATGTGAGATCTTCGCGGAGGGTGTAGCTGGGCGCGTCAATATTGAGAGAAAGGGCTGAACCGAGGTTAATATTGAATAGAAAATCAGAACGGGTTAGGGATAAAAAGGAGGTAAGCTTTTCTGTCAAGAAGGAGCGAAGGTGGATTCCTGCGCCCTCAAAACCGCTTTCAAAACTGGTATTGCCTCTAAAATCTTGGTCTACGTTATCACCATCCAATTTTAGAGCGAACCGATCTCCAGAGGCGAAAAGATTAAAAAAGAGTTGATGTTTTTCACTAAAATCGTAGCCGGCTTTAAGTTGGTAATCCCAAAAGCGAGGAAAAGCAGTGATTGCCCCTGTTTCAAACGAGAGAGAGCTGACGAAAAGGTCGATGTAACTTCTACGTCCGGCGGCGTACCAGAACCCTTTTTCGCCGATTTTCCCCTGAAATAGTCCCTCCGAGTAGAGAGCGTTGATATTGAATTTTCCGCCCAAGTCCACTGGACTGTTGTCTTTTGACGAGATGTCAATTACGGCTTGGGAATCTACGCCGTACTCGGCACCGTAGCCACCGGCGTAGACACTGATATCGTCAATAATTTCGGAACTTAACGACGAGACGATCCCACCAAAGTGGTAAGGGTAACCGACAGGTACGCGGTCGAAGTAATAGAGGTTATCCTCATCGGAGCCGCCACGGATATAGAGTGCCCCGCTGAAATCGTTTGCGACACCGATGCCGGGAATGGCGGGTAGGGCGCGAAGCGCGTCGCCAGCGGTGCCGGGCAGGCGCGTAATTTCTTCCGCTTGGATGCTTTTTTTGCTGACGGTTTTAGGTAGGCGTTTGCCGGTTACCTCCACACCTTCGAGCCGGTACTGTTCTGTTACAACATAGATTTCAGTCTCTTGTTTCTCTCCGGCAATAACCACAACCGAGGTTTGTTGGATTAGTTCGGTTTCAGGTATCGTCGTAACTAAAGTATAGGTACCTTCGGGAACGGAACTGAACGCGAATTTCCCATTTTCATCGGTTTTTTGACGTTCATCGGTTTGAATGATCTTGACCTCTGCGCCTGCCAACGGTTCTTTCGTGTCATTATTATAGACAGTGCCTTCGATTGTTCCTGTTTGCGAAAAGGCGACTGTGGGAACTATAAGAAGTGCCAGCAAGCAAAACAAACTTTTCATAAAAGTCGGCAACTCCTGTTCTGGGTATGTTCAAAAATTTATGTGATGTGTTTAATAAAAAGTATACAATTTTTCTTCTCAGATTGCCAAAAAAAAGAAGAACCTCTCAGTTTTTTTTCAGAGGTGCTTCTTTTTACTAACGGTATCGTTGAATCCAGACGTAAGGACGGGCAGCGTTGCCCGTCCGTTATGCTTCTATGTTAGCGTGCAACCGCTTCGGAACCGAGGTTTTCCTGAAGCCACGTGCGGAGTGGGACATCTTTTTCACCCGGGGAGGTATATCCCATACCGCCTGTGCTTTTACCCAAAATCTGCTGTCGAATCGGATCGGAATGTTCCATGACGTGTTCTACTGTCATGTTATCGCGGGGTTGGAGCCAGCGGTAGCTATAACCGTAGAAGAGTACCTTGCGTGTGGTGTCGGAGGTGTTCCGTCCTGCAGCGTGCCACAATCTCCGATCAAAAAAGACAGCGGTTCCTGGTTTCGCGAACACAGGTGTCGCGTTCTCAGGGTCAGCAGTGCTCTCTTCTGGCATTTCTACTTGGTTGAACAGTTGGCTGCCCGGTAGTACGGAGAAATTACCGCGTCCGGGTACCGAAGTATCGGTTAGAAAATAGGCGACCTTCAGTGATACACGCGGGCGCGGGTTGCCTTCCAATTCGATGTTAAGTCGTCCGCTATCCTGGTGCCATCCGAGTCGTCTCTGTTTATCGTGTTCTTCGGGTGGCAGCGGTGGCAGCACAATCAGATGTGAGTGGTAAAGTTTGATGTTCCATCCCAAAATCCCCCACACTTTCGGGAACGTTGTGTGCCAATCCAGTAACTCTATAAAACTCTCATCTCTGCCAACAAAGTCGAGGAGATTGAAGTTCGCGTCGGGTGGGAGTTCATCTTTTCCGAGGTGTTCTGCCCCGACTCGGTCAACAGCGACAATCAATTTTTCGACCATCTCTTGTGGGATGGCATCTTCAACGACCAGGAAGCCGTTTTCTTCAAATTGCTGTTTTTCTGTTTCGGTCAAACAGTGTTCTAAACATAGCGAGTTCATCATTTTCTCCCTATAAAGGATGCTTCAGTTTGCGAAAAGTTTACACTGAATTTGAGTTATCGTCAATGTGAAAAATGTGTTTGCTATGAAGATTGATGTTTTCAGATTCGACCTGTTTTGCTCGCCTGACGGCACGCCATCTCCGCCAAAAATTCACCCCTGCACTAAAAAGAAAGCCGGCACCGATAATTCCGACGATCGCGCCGCCTAATATCAGTTCAGGGTTTACCATAACACTATAAACTGTTCCTCCGATGAGAACGACAGCAATCAGTGCATCTCTGAGACTGCTCTTTTGTGTTCGTTTTTGAAGGAGCCTTAGATTTGCGAGTTTCTTCTTTTTAATATAATCGACGAGCGGTTCTATGGGAACATGAAGCGACTCGGCTTGTTGGGTTGATGCTTCTCGGACACAGCGGAATCCGATATTTCCGGCACTATAGTCTGGTGGCGCGTGTAAACGATTGGCACACCGAAAATAGCGTTCTGCCGTGCCGTCGCGCACTTCTAACCATGATCCGCCACGCAAGGCTTTCTGTTTTTCATCAGTTGTCTGTTTAAGTTTTGGACGTTTCGGATCGGGATATGGCTGATACCAATCCGCAGTCCATTCCCATACATTCCCTGCAGCTTCACCGACTCCATAGGGACTTGCTGTGGCAGAACGGGTGCCGACGGGTGTGAGAGATGCCGTCAGAATCTGTGAGGTTTGTGTGGATTCTGGTTCATCAGGAACAAAAATATTGCCCCATGGATAGATGCGTCCGTCGGGACCGCGGCACGCTTTCTCCCACTCTGCCTCTGTCGGTAGCCGCTTGCCAGCCCATTGTGCGTACGCGTTGCTATCGTGCCAACTGACATAGACAACCGGTAAATTCGCATCTTCGGGCGCGAAGTTGCCATTTTTCCAGTGTGTTGGTGGCGGACGGTTTGTCGCGTGTACGAAGGCTGCATATTCGGCGTTTGTTACGGGATACTGTTCAATCAGATATGCCTCCAAAAATCGGACGTGCATCGGTGCTTCGTCGAGTTTGGCATGCTCCGAATTAGCTAAGGCGGTTCCGTAGAAGGGTTCAATATCGGTGCCCATGATAAACGCGCCTTGCGGAATAAGGATGGCATTGATGGGTTTTGGGTTGTGATTCATCCAAAGTTCCACGCTGCGGTCGCATACTTGGTATCAACCAAGGTTTCTGCCTGTGCAAGTTCTGCCGATGAGAATGTACTTGAATGAAACGCAATTCCGAGATTAAATGTTTCAGATATTGCTTGGATAAGCATGTTTCGGGTTATGGAACGTCCATCTGCGTTGATAGCGGTCGATTTTTCGCGCAGTATCTTTTGGACCTCAGGATCTTTTGAAACGCGTGCGAGGATGGCAGGAGGTGGCATATCTAAGGAGATATAACCTTGAAACATAATTCCGTTTCGATTACGCCTCACGGAGACACCTGCCAGTTTCTTGTCGTCAGCCATCACATCGTGTTCAGCGGGATTCGTCAGACAGATGTTCTGGGCAGTTTGAGTAGCATCGGAGCATGCGGTGTAGCACTGCGCAGGGATGCTGAGTTTCTGAAATGCCTTGACGAGAGATTGTCCAATGCCATCGTAAGCGTCAGAGATACGCATTTCTCCGGCACCGCGTGGCAGAATTAATGTATAGGTCAATTCCCACCCATGTACGACGGTTCCACCACCTGTCATCCGTTTCACGAGTTCAATGCCGTCTGATCGGCACGCCTCTATGTCAACTTCAGCGTCAATATCTTGGAAGTAGCCGAAACTGAAAGCTGGGGATGACCAGTCGTAAAAGCGCAGCGTCGGGTTTGGCTGCTCCTTCTGCGCGAGTAGGATAGCCTCATCAATCGCCATGTTCATTGCGGCGGGGTTCGCGCCCATATTCAGGCGTCTACCGGTGGTTTCCATTAGGATAACGGGACGCGGCACACTGCTGTCGTATGTGCGTCACAATACCAGAAATATCCGTCCCAATAAGTCATTCCGTGGGGTTCGGGGTGCGGTTCGGGTATCTCAATTTTGTTCAGATGGCTGCCATCTTCTGGATCAAGATGAAAGATTGCGCGATGATTCGTCTCAACGCACCAGAGGTCGTCGCCTACCCATGCGATACCGTGAGGTCGGTCACCGGGGGCGGGAAGTGTATGGATCACCTTGAAGTCGTCTTCAACATCTACCTGATAAACGGTGGCAGAGGGTGGTACTGCTATCCAGAGTTTATTGTCTCGCCATTCCAAGCCGTGTGCCCCGGTCTGTCCTGCGCCGGGTGTCTCGAAAGATGCGAGTGTCTCACCGCTTTCTGGGTCGGTTGATAGGATTTCGCAACTGTAGGTGGAGGCAAGCCAGAGCGTGTCGCCTGTGTCCGTAATACCGCTGCCTCTGTCGGAGCCGGTAGCGAGTGTCTTTTTCACAGCACCGTCGTAAGAGACGAGATGGACTTCGTTGGTCTGCTGGTCGAGAATCCAGAGTCCGTCTTCGGTGGCTTGCATTCCGTTGGGTTGTGGACCTGGGGCGTCAAAAACTTTTTCGATTGTGGGCATGAGAAACCTCCGTATACGATATATTGTATTGAGGTTTTATTGTATGTAGTTTTGGAAAGGATGTCAAGGGTTTTTACAGTGTAAAACTAATGTGGTAATTCAGAATAAACGATTATTGGTAATTTTACAAGACACATATTTACATTATCCTAACGCAAGTTGCCACCTATTTATACACATAGCACTCCGCTGGAGTGCAAGAGGTTAAATACACTGTTTTCTATAGATATATCACCCCTCTGGGGTGAGGAAAGTGGACTGAGGACCTCATCGAACCTTCCAAAATCTGTTAGTAGCAACTTGGGTTATAACCTAAGTAATCGTATACCCATGTGAACTTCCCGCCGCTTACCCCTAATCCGCGTGGATTGCCGACAGCGTAAACCGTTTCTCCAACTTGTGCAAAATCGCTGTTACCAAGCGAAATAGCCTGTGTGCCAAAAGCTGCAACCTTTAAGATTATCAGATCGCGTTTCTCGTCAATGGCGGTGTAGCCTTCAATATTGAACTTTGTCTCTTTGCCGACCAATTTTGCATAGCCTCTTGCGGCACCTTCTACAACATGGAGATTCGTCGCAATCTGGTCATCTTTGACGAAAAATCCACTACCCAATGAAAGTGGTTGACCGTTGGCATCTTCCATGACGAGCAGCACCGTAGAACGGAAGGCTTTTTGGGCGATTTGTTGAGGGGTCTGTGCAGTTGTCGCAGTTACTACACAGAATAAGAGGAATCCCAAAAAAGCGAAGCACGTTAACGATTTTTTCTTCTGTCTCATTGTTGTTTTCCTTTCTGTCGTTTAGCAGTGGGGTTATAAGTTTAATCTCCGATTCTTTGATCTTGTAGAGTGGTGAAGTTTGCTGACCTTAATGTAACGTGATTGAGGGACATAAATAATACTAAATCTGAAAAGTAGGTTCGCATGTAAAAGAGGCGCAATGAATTGCGCTACTACGAACCGGTGCTCTTGAGGCGTAATCAAAGAAGCGCAATGAATTGCGCTACTACGAGCCAGTTTTCCGTTAAGGAGAACCGGTTATTCAGAAATGGTGTAACTCTACGCTTATAGTAGGCCTGTTTATCGCCTTACTACGAACCTGAACCTTGCCAATCCCATCCCTTTCCATAATCCCGTACAGGATGTGTTCGCCAAAGGTCTCGCAGCCATTCAATCCCGAAGTGCTTTTCATACCAATGTAGACTTGAACAGGTCCAATCTTTTGGTTTTTGCACGTAATTATGTTTTGTCGGATTGTAATGGATATAGTTCAGGGTTGTGTAGTAATGTCTTTCATTGCGAATCTGTCGATCACTGAAACGGTACCAAACTTGTCGCCCGGTTAGTCCTTTGATTTACGAGGTAGCAGTAATTTCTATCAAAGATTCACCTAATCTTCGGGCAGGAAGCCCAAACTTTTAAGTTTGGGAGGAATGCCCGCTCCTGTAGTTAAAGTTAAGGCGTGTTAGCACTCTGAAATCAGACTGCTTTGCGCCTGTTGTTAAGCGTTTGTTGCCTTCTAAGTTGTATATGGAAAACAAACCTTTTGCATTAACACCAGCAAGTCGGGTAAGTCCGTATTTAATGTGTCGGACCAATGTGTTTTTGACCAACCCTTTGCCTAATACCGTTCCGCCTTGTCGTGAACGCTTCCGACCTTTTGATTCTTGCTGTCTGTGCAGTTCTCTGCGTTTTATCCGTATCGGGGCTATACAGAATATAGCCGTGTTCTCAGGTGTGCTATCACCGCCAACACTATGATACGCTAAACACCAAGAATCTACGCAATGTGCGTCAAAAGTCTCTGATAGTTTCTTTGACGACTTCTTGAGACCTAATCTATCGCGTATCTCTTGGGTTTCCCACCCTTGAAGGGTTAGCAAGTGCCAACGCTTCTGTATTTCACCATAGAACCATTGCTTACCGACTTCAAGTGGACTAAACGACTGATTCCACTGCTTCGCACGTTCTATCGTCCGTGCCTTAATATCTTCAACACAGACGTGTGTGATCGGATAGAGTTTCGACAACCAATCAAGAATACGGAGTTTCCAATCCCACCTTGCGCGCGTGCCTGCGGGGATACGGTCTTTATTCGCAAGACGGTTCGTCCTGTTCTTTCGATTCGGACACTTCCGTGAACGTCTGCCTCTGCGAAGGTCTCGTCTCTTTTCAACCTTCTTACCGACTTTGTTGTGGGCATCTGCCTGAACGTTGAGATAGGTGTGAGATGCCGACTTCACAGTAAAGCCCTCTTTCTTACTGCCGGGGTCTACACCGACGACGATCTCTTGGAGTTCGGTATCTGAAGGGTCAACGTTTAGGCGGACGCAGAAGATACCATTCTTCCAAAAAGGCGTGGCTTTACCGGATTGTATCCAACGCCTTGCCCTTGAAGGCTTTGTAGGCATTAGAGGGTGTTGATTCTCGTCTACGACTACCACTAACATGCGTAAACCCCTTTCGGGTATATATTGCCCCATCCAGATCACAGTATCCAAAGTGAATCAGACTTGGGGAGCATCCGAAACATTGTTCGTGTTGCCACACACAGATACCGCGATATATGACTGTAGAAAACTGTTTAACTTGTGGGTCCCCGTGTGGCTACGGATGTTCACAAGCCCAAGTCTTTAGACTTGGGTAGTTGACCGGATTGTAAGAGTAGAAAGACTTCTGGGAAATTTTGTTGGAGGATCTTACGCATTTCCGCATTTGATGTATTGCCACAAGTTATCCAGACGACTTGTGGTGGGGGACCTAGCTGATTTAACAGGTGAACAAAGTCTTGATCTTTAGTTATGACAACTGCATTTGCCTCGCGAGCGGCGGAGAAGATTCTTTTATCGCTAGCCTGTTGGAGGCCAAGCCACTCAAGTGAAAAAGCTTGTACTCCGAAAGTTGCATTGAGCCAAGGGGCAAGTGCCGGAGAAAGTTGCACATCAATCCAAAACTTCATGCGGCAATTACAGGATGGTTAATTTTTTGTGAGGCAAATTGGAGACAAGCGACAATGTCTTCGTATTCCAACAGTGGCATTTCGTCAAGAATTTCTTGAAAAGAGAGCCCAGCTGCCAGCAAATCTAAGACATCTGTTACCCGAATCCGCATCCCTCGAATGCACGGACGTCCACCGCACTGCTCTGAATTAAAAGTTATTCTATCCATTGCCTGTATCTCCTTTTTGGGTTAATCAAATCGTGAACCGGAGTCTGATGAAATCAGAGCCTTCTTCATAGGCAGCAATGCCTGAGTTTCCGTGACGGTTTCCATAACGTTTCACGTTTTTCCTCCGCTGTGAATTTATATGTTATCTCATAGGTGGTTTGAAGGTCAGAGGCCCCGGACCTCGTCTAAGAAAAAATACAAACACGGGTATGTTCTTGTTCACAATTATAACATTGCTGAGAGTGCTTGTCAAAGGTTTCCCGAATCATTAGAGTCGCAAGGGATTGTGCGAAAATGGTGGAGAAATACACGGTTTCTTGAAAACGCAACACAAATTGTCCCAACTTTAGTTTAATGTAGTGTGGGTTCAACAAATATTCCAATCTGTAGGAGGTGAGAACATATTCACCGGGGTGGTTTAAAGAGGAGTTAGCGAGCAACAGAGAGGATGCGCTTCTGGAGTTTCCTTTTTGCTGCTCGCCAAGATCTCCGCTTGAATTCTGTATAACTGAAATCATGATGTATGATATATGAATAGATTTCAGTTTTTGAATTCTATATGACTTAAATCATAATGGCTTGTGAATAATTGATTGATTTCAGTCATGTTAAATAAATTATACATGAAATAATTCTATTTTGCAAGAAAAAATTCAATTTTTGTAAAAAAATTGCAAAAAATGTTATTTTTGATGAATTTTTGCGCGAAAAATGTGCTGTGAAAAGTAAAAAGCAGATTCTGCCTATGCGAGTGCATAGACCCCGCGCCGGATCCTCACAATCTCACCCGATTCTACAAGATAGGTGAGTTCGTTTTTAATGGCACCCGGATTCCCCTCAATTGCTTCAACAATTTCAGATGTTGTTTTCTGTCCATCCGAGAGCATCTCTAAAATCTGCACATGAAATGGGATCCGCTCAAGTTTACCGCCCCTCAACCTCATCAAGATACGGTTCGCTTGTGCTTTAGAAACACCGAGCAAATATTCAACGCGTTTTCGGCTCCACGAGGCGTCCATGTTCGCTTGTTCTGTCTCGTATTCCTCACGTATCCGAATTGTCTCTGAAAGTTCATCCAATCCGCCAGCGAGCTCAAAGTCTTCCCAATCAAACAATTCTATCTCTGGTGCATCGGTGACTGAGGGGACCCGCAAAGCCGTGTTAAGAACCAGTACTTTGCCTGATGATTCATTGAATCCAGCGATACGGACGATCTGTGTCAGTGCCCCGATAGCATTCTGTTCGTAAAGTGCCTGTATCCGTTCATCTTCAAATTGATAGGGATTCATTGTCAAGTTATAATTTAGCGGTTCCACTTGATTTCCAAACAGGATTTTCGCTTGTTCCCAGATGAATTTTGGGGGCCAATAAGGCGTACCAACGATCCAGACAACATCAGCAGCCTTAAAAATGGATTGTAGAACATTGATGCGGTCGTAGTAAAGATCGGCGGCTTCAAAAGTAGATCGCAAGTCCTCAGGATGTGCTGGTGCGTCTTTGATAAGATCGTGGTAGCTGATAATCCTATCGAAAACATTTTTCAACATCAATCTCGTGGTTGTGCTTGAGATAACGACATGATTGCGATCTGGGTGTTGTTTCATTTCTTGATAGATACCGCGAAAAAAGCGACTTGCAATTTCAGAAAGGCTAAACACATCCCACTTAACCTCGTAGTTTGCGATTGCATAGGAGATATGTGGTGCGCTCCGTAGTTGAAAAACCTTATTCCCTGAAAGTGATGTTTCCTGCGATTCAACCCATCTCACCGAAACAGTTTCTTCAGGAAACACTTTTTTAAAACTATCTTCCGAGAACGCTGGTGATATGAATACAAGGTGCTGAATCTCTTGATGAATTCTTGGCGGTAACCAGAACCGCAAAATCCCGTCATCGACAAACATCGGTGCATCCATATCGCGGGTGTAATAGGCAAAAAATGTCTTCAGCTGATGCCATAACGTCCATTCCGAGTCGCGATACACATTTGGAAGTTTCTCTATGTTTTCTGAGGTCGATATGTCCAAGGCCCCAAGCAGGATTGCACTATCAGTATCTATTGCAATCTGGTGTCCCTCTTTATCTGTACAATTTACCTGAGACATCTGCTGAACAATGCTATCTGCTAACTTTTCAAACGCCTGAACAACAGTGCGAACCCGCTTGGCAATATCGCCATGTTGACTGTCTGTGATCCGAATAGCGTTCAGCAGTGTTTTCGCGAATTGACCCAAGGCTGCACTGCTCCAATTAATGAGCCAGCCTTCAAGAATTTCGGTTGACAGATGATGCTCTGAAAAGAGTTTCGTGAGTTGGGATTCGGAATCGTTTATAATACAGATTCGACCGGGCATAATCAACCGCTCAACCAGTGCCGCGTACCGCTGATCGAGAAAGAGGTTTGGAATATCGGACACAATGACCTGCTTTTCCTTGAGTGTCTCAAATTGAGAAAGATACCCGCGCGCCTGACACGCATTATAAACCGGACAACTTGGGCAGATACTTTTATTCGGATCACCGCCTTTCTGCGCTAAGGCATCACATCTCTTGGCATCTTCGCAGACGTTTCCCCGCGCGAAAGGATTCTTCATCCGTTCAGCAATAGGTATCCACTCCGCCTGTTCCCAGCGATAGTTTCTCGGTTTCCAACGTCCTACTGAAACACCCAGTTCTTCATAATACTGTTCTACGTTTTCAGCATCGTGTGCGGTATTCGCGTTGATCCATATAGGTTCGGTATTGAGAAACGTGGCTTCGATTTCACGTTTCTTTTCAGTGCTCATTAAACCCGTGATAATCCCAAGAATACGGGCTTCGCGTTCAGAGAGGTTCCTCTGATCTTCCACAGCAGTGTGTTTCACTTTTTCAAGGAGCGGTCTGGGTCGTTTGATTCCAATCGGAGAAAGTTCCCCGCGTCGTACTGCAAGGAGACTTTCATTCACAACTTGTTCTGTTTCTAACGATTCTATGACATCGAAATCGTCGAAATCCTGTGTATCCACAAGTTCTTCATCTATTAGGTCTAATTCCGATGCCGGAGCGGGTTCATGCTGGAGTTCTCGCAAAACATCGAGAAACGCGAAAAGCACGTCTTTAGAAATGATAGGCGGGGCTAAAAGACTGCCTGTAAGAATCTCGTAGCGAGCGTCCCAGCGCGTGTAGCCTTTACCACCAACAATCTCAACGTAGATCTCACGATCGCGGTGGTCTATATCGGGTAGGTACTTATAAACGTACTGCCTTGCATCCGTTGTGTTTGAGTGAAGATAGTCCGGGACTCGACACGAAAAGCGCAAGCCTCCATCTTTGCGTAAGGTGAGGAGTGGGTTCATAACAGCGTTGACGAGCGCGTCTACACATGTAACGACGGCATCGGGTGCGTCTCGGATCGCCTGATAGGTGAACTCAATGTCGTGCCAGTTCGCCCCGTCACGCGCGGATGGCGTTCCTGTATAGACCTGAATCCCCCACGACGAGAACCATCGTCTCGGTTCCCAGTTGAGTGTGCCTTGTCGTCTTAAGAGCCGCGTGCCGCCACAATACGCTGGCCCCCGATCGAAGGGTGCCTGTCCAATCGGCATAAACGAAATATTTGCCTGTTCGAGGTCATGTAAAAGCAACGGGTGCTGACGCGCACAATAAACAATATAATGGTAAGGGTACTCACCGTGCAATGTGGGTGAGACAATCGTCTCGCGCTGCTGCAGATCTCTTCGTCGCTGGTCATGGCACTGTTGGATAATGTCCTTTACGGATTGCATATAGAGAAAATCTCCATAGAGAGTGGACGTTATCGGTTTTTAGAAACCTTAAAAACAATTTGAGAGCGTCGTTTGGAAATTGTGAACTTAACGTCATTTATGAAAAGTTGGTGAGAAAGGTCTCGCTATTTTCTGTTTTTAGGTTTGTTACTCTGGATGGAGCAGGTGCCGTCGTCCCGTTTGCATTATTATGCAATATAATCGGATGCATTGTCAAGTACATCTTTGTTGAACATCTCAATATTGGTTTGCAAGCTGCGACGAAAGGTGGTATAATTCCGCTATAACTCAACATAATACTTTGGAGACTGCTTTTGAATATTGATGCATTAAAAGGGAAAACTATTGGTGCCGCTGTTTCGGGTGGCTTGGATAGTTGCACCATCACTAAGTGGTTAGTCGATAACGGGGTCAACGTCGTCTGTTTTACAGCGGATCTCGGCCAGCCCGATGAACGGGACGTTTCCGAAATTCGGGAGCGGATGTTGGCGTGTGGTGCCGAAGACGCTATCGTTGTAGATGCGAAAGACGCGCTTGCCGAAGACGGCATCCGTCTTATCCAGTGCCAAGCGATGTATGAAGGCGGCTATTGGAATACGACAGGCATCGCTCGGCACGTCACAGTGAAGGCACTCCTACCGGAGATGGAGAAACGCGGTATTTCCATCTTAACGCACGGCGCAACCGGTAGAGGCAATGATCAGGTCCGGTTCCAACTCGCTACGAATATGCTCAACCCCCACTTTTCTGTGTACGCACCGTGGCGGGATCCGACGTTCCTCAAAAAGTTTGGCGGTAGGAAAGAGATGATAGACTTCTGCCAAGCACACAACTTGCCGATTACTGCCACACACGAGAAGCCCTACTCAACCGACGCAAATCTTCTTGGACTTACACATGAAGCCGGACGGCTCGAATCGCTGAAGACTCCTGCCGGGTTTATCAATCCCGGTATGGGTGTCCATCCGAAAGACGCACCTGATGATGTCGAACACTTTACCGTTACTTTTGCGCGAGGAACACCTGTTGAAGTCGACGGTGGTCCTGTGACACCGCTTCAGAGTCTGACGGAGGCGAATCGTATCGGTGGACGGAACGGCATCGGTATCGGCATTCACACCGTTGAAAATCGGTTTGTGGGGATTAAGAGTCGTGGCGTTTATGAATCGCCTGGAATGGAATTGCTTGGGAAGTGTTACGAGTATCTGCTCCAACTGATTTTAGATAGACGTGCCCGCAGACACTTTGATAGTGTCGCACCGACGATCGCTGAACAGATTTATCAAGGTTACTGGTTTGATGCTGCTACGCAGGCGTTGTTGTCTTCTATTCAGCCGCTAACCGACTTGGCGAGTGGGACTATCACGGTAGCCCTCTACAAGGGGAATGTAGCATTCTACGCCGCGGGTGGGGCACCGCATTCGCTCTATTCTGAGGAGACAGCGTCGATGGAAGCTATCGGTGACTTTGATCATGCGGATTCGGAAGGATTTTTAGCGGTACTCGGCGTTGGTGCGCGGGCATCTGCTGTTGCTGGACAGACACAGGAATAATTGTTCAAGGCACTTCAAGCTTTGCAAACACTTGTTCTATAATGCTTTCGACATCGCGTCCGTCTGCCTCCGCTTCGTAGCTAATAATTACCCGATGCCTTAGCACATCCATGCCGACGGCGTGGATGTCCTCTGGGGTCACATAGCCGCGCTCGGAAAGGAACGCTCTTGCCCTTGCAGCGAAAGCGAGAAAGATGGTCGCGCGTGGGGATGCGCCGTATTCAATGAGCGTGCTGAGTTCGTCTAACTGATACGCTTCCGGTGCGCGCGTCGCACACACCAAATCGACAATATAATTCTCTAATTGCTCTGCCATATAGATGTTTCGGACGACTTCTCGGAACCGGATAATGTCTTTCGGAAAAATCACCGATTGGATCGTGGCGATTTCCTCGGTTGTCATCCGCCGAAGGATTTGTAATTCCTCTGCATGCGAAGGATAGTCGACCTTAATCTTTAGCATAAACCTATCTACTTGTGCCTCTGGGAGTGGATAGGTGCCTTCATGCTCAATCGGATTTTGGGTCGCTAAAACGAGAAACGGATCATCGAGTGGATATGTCGTGCCGCCAATCGTTACCTGCCGTTCTTGCATCGCTTCAAGGAGCGCGCTTTGTACTTTTGCGGGTGCCCGGTTTATCTCATCGGCGAGGATAACGTTGGCGAAAATCGGTCCCTTTTTCGTGTAAAATTCGCCTTTCTGCTGGTCGTAAATTAGTGTGCCGATAAGGTCTGCTGGGAGCAAGTCAGGGGTAAACTGAAGGCGATTGAAAGAGGCATCGATGGTCTGGGCAAGTGCACTGACAGCGGTTGTCTTCGCGAGTCCGGGTACGCCTTCAAGTAGGATATGTCCGTTGCAGAGCAACCCGATGATTAGCCCTTCTAATAGCGCGTTCTGCCCGACGATAACTTTTCCTGTCTCTGTAAGAATCTGTTGGACGAGTCCGCTATCCGCTTGGATGCGAGCGTTCATGGCTTCTAAGTCGTAGTTTTTTTGCATCTGTCTGAATCAGGATTTACAGGATTATAGGATTACCAAGATAGGAAAACTGGAAGACTGGAAGATTGGGGAAGGGGCACCTATCCTTCCACCATTCCAATCTTCCATCTGGGTTTCTTCTATCTTGGTTAGATTTACACAAAAAATGGTTGTGTTTCGCCTTCTTGGAAGGACTGCTCAAGCCACGGATCCTTGGTTCTCTGCCTGAATTCGATGACTTTTTGGCGCATCTCATTGGCGGTGTCTTGTAACTCCGGTACGTCAATAAGGTTCTGCGATTCCGCCGGGTCGTTCTGGATATCGAACAATGCTTCACGGCTCTGTTGTAGAAACTCGGTACGCTGGCGTTCACCGAGTTGCTGGACGTTATCGTCTCGTACGGCTGTCCATGAGATTGATCGGAATAGGTCGCTTGGGAGCGGTGTCTCCAGTTGGTACGCCAGATTGCGGACGTATTTATACCGTCTGCCCCGTAAGACGCGATACGGGTAATAATTCGTTACTTCGTGGAAGCAGTGCGAGAAATAGGTTTCCTCCCATTCACCGTTGCCCGGTTGTGCGCTGTCGTCTTCGAGGATGGATAGGATTGACCTGCCCGGAAGTGCGTCATCTCCGTCGGGGTGCGTAACACCACACCAATCCAACATCGTTGGGCAGAAATCTACCCAGTTGACGAGTGCCTGATTATGGAACCCGTGTTTTTGTTGCGTGGGACTGGAAATCAGCAGTGGGCAGTGGTGTCCGCTATCGAAGCTTGATGCCTTCGCGCCGGGGAACGGCATCGCGTGGTCAGTAGTGACAAAAACGAGGGTTTCGTCTGCGCGTCCAGAAGCGTCAAGTGCGTCTAAAACCGCGCCTACGACGGCATCCCATCGCGAGACGCTTTCGTAATAATCTGCGAGATCTTCACGGACAGCGGGGACATCCGGCAGGAAATTCGGCACAATGATTTCATCCGGCGCATAGGAACCGGGTTGAATACCTGCGGGCGTCTGGTCGTTTCCGAATCCTTTGCCTGCTCGATGTGGATGCGTACTGCCGATATGGAGATAAAAAGGCGTATCTGTATTCTCGTCGAGAAATTGTGTGACCTTTGTTGCCATGTCCACCGGACTCCGGGCATTGACTCTCGGTTCAAAATCGAATGGATAAACACTCTTGGGTTCGACGTGTTTTTTTCCGATACACGCCGTAGCGAATCCGTTTGCCTTCAGAATCTTTGGTACGGATTGCATGTATTCATGTGTGCGAAATCCGTGGATTCCGTGGCAATGTCCGTATTGTCCGTGTGTGTGGCTGTGTTGTCCGGTAAGGATGCATGCGCGGCTTACTGCACACGATGGACTTGTTCAGAATGCGTGATCAAAGACGACGCCACGTTCTGCGAAGGCATCGATGTGTGGTGTTCGGATGATATCGTTTCCGTAACACTTTGCGATCCGGCTCCAATCGTCAGCGATAACGAACATTACGTTTTTATAGGAATTGTTCATTATCCTCCTTTTTACTCTGCCTACTGTGCAAGTTGCGTATGAATATGTTTAGGTATCTGTTGAAACCAGCGTCCACTGAAAATGCTGGTGGTGCAGGGTTGAGGGATTTCATCACCAAACGCTTTCGCTGTTTCTATCCAGCAGAAAACAGCATCTTTTCCATTTTCTATCGTTTCTTCAATCGTTTCTCCATCAGACATACATCCCGGTAGATCTGGGAATTCGATTAAATAACCACCACCTTCCTCTGCAGGCAATATGCTAATAAGGAATGGATATGGGGGTAGCGAAGGGAATTTGGTCAGATAGTCGTCCTCAACAGACAGCACACTTATCAAAAATGGATACTTCAGTTTATTCACGATTCATCTTCCTCCAAGGACTCAATTATCTGCACAAGTTGCCGAATATACACCGGTTTAATTGGGCGGCGGGCCGGAATAGTCACATTTCCGGTTAAATCGTGGCGTAGAGTCACATGGCTTCCTCCACGTCCAGGTCTGCTTATTTGAAACCCGTATCGCTTCGCAAGTATTTCAACGTGAGAAATTTTCCAATCACCGCGTGGATTGTTTTTCATTCTTGCGAGCAATTTATCTTGTGGCATAGTGGTAGGATAACCGATAAATTCGCGCCTGTCAAGACATTTTTCAGAGCGGTTAGAACATTTAGTTTTCGGATAAATCGGAACGATAAACTGTCACCGTTTTGGAGCGGGGATCCAGAACCCAGACAAGGCGGGTTCCGGCGTTCAGATAGACAAACGCTTTGTCTACAACACACCACTGAACGTCTGTCGGTGAAACCACCTCAATCGCCAAATCGGGCGGTATCGGGAAACCTGTGTTTTCGTCTCCAGTAAGCCCGGAAGTTGAAACAAACGCTACATCTGGCTTCAGCGCACGTTCACCGACCTGAAAAGTTGCTTCTACATGGCCCTCCCCTAACTGATTCTCACGTACATACCGGTCCAAATGCCGGATAACGTTAACATTAACCTTGCTATGTATTCTCGTTGGTGGCGACATCGGCACTAATTCTCCTTTAACGTATTCGTATCCGTCTATATCGTTCTCAAGAAATTCCGCCAATGTCATGGAGACTTGTTCGGGTGCGCGAATACCCTGCGTGATTTTGTGAAGTTCTTGTTGTGTCATGCCTTCACTCCTTTTTTGATGTCTTATACCAAGCCGCCCCGTTTTCTTAGGAACCATTCAAATCCAAGCAATGCGATCACGGCTCCAAAAATGAGCGGAATATTCCAGACGTCAACATCCGTAATTTTTGATGTCGCGCTTTCGACGAGAGGGATCTGATTCACGAGTTGGGCTGCCTCTTCCATGGCATAGTACTTTCCACCACTCCCTTCAGCGAGTGTTTTAAGAAGGGCGGCGTTAAGTTCAGCGTTACTGAATTCGGCATAAGATGCTTTCACCTCAAAAAGGGTCTGTTGTTCGCCAAGGTTTTCGCCGTTAAGGGTGCCGGTTGCGGTGACGGTGTATTCGCCAAATCGATTTGGAATGAAACGCGCCGTGTAGAGTCCATCTTTACCGAGGACCTGTTCAAGTTTTAATTCTTTGCGTTTTCCTGCTTCGTCAACGACTACGGCTCGGACTCTTGCGTTGTTCGTCAATTGGAATTGCTCGTCTGTGGCGGTAACCTCAATTATAACAGGTTCTTTCAACGTGTAAGCTGTTTTCGCGATATCAAGCTGAATATGTTCTTTCGGTGCAGTTGTTAACCATCTGGCAACCTGTCGCCAGAACCGTTCCGGACTGTCCTCTTGATGCCAGAATCGTTGATTACCGTTTTCGTGGGAGGGTATCATCTGCCATCGCCGGGAAGTGTGTGGCGTAAATACCATGACGCGTCCCGCGTTATAATTATGGATTGCGATGAGGATCCGGTTCCCGAATTCATTCCGATCGGTTGGGTGTTCTGCCAAAACCAGTGCGCCTGCTTTCGCGCGTTTCACCTTACTATACCCTTTCAGCGTGGGTAAGATCTTCCAGCGTTCCAAATTTTCGGTAGGTGTGTCAGCCAGTGCCATCAAATTTTCGACCTTCCCCTCTGGTGTCAGTTGCAATTTATACTCATTTTGGGCGGACTGTGAACCGGTAACGGACCGAGTGCGCCGCCTCGGTGCTATTGGTGTTGGTGCGGGTCCGAGTTCCAATTCTACTGGCAGGCACTGCGCAATTGGCGTGTTGATATAGGCCCCAGCGAGTTCGTGGTTACCCAAGGAGTTTGAACCGCCTAATATAAGCAATCCACCGCCGCGGGTGCGTACAAACTCAAGTGTATTTTCAAGTTGCGCTGGTGTAAATTGGGAGGCATCCACGTTGCCTAAGATGATAGCATCAAAATCGAAGAGCGTCTCTTTATCATCTGGATAAAAATCAAAATCGTGCGATGTTGCGGTGCGAGTGCCGAGGTAATTTCTGCTGCCATCAGCTGAGAGTTTTGTCAAGATCCGGTCGGTTAATTGGATATTTGGATCCTTTTTCAGCGTCCGTTTTATGAACCCAAATTCAGCGCGCGGCTTGCCATCGGCAAACAGGATTTTCACACGTTTGGTAGGGGCGACCTTCAGCAAAAACGTTTTTGTATTGTTTTGTGGCACCGCTTCGGTTTCTCCTAACTCCGTATGTACCTCAAATTTTTGGGTCCCCGCTTGGCGAGGCGTGAATTTCAGCAGCACGCGTTTTGTTTTTACATCAAGAGCTGCGTCTGTTCCACGGATTTGCGGTATCCAAGGAGTGCCTTCATCCATGTCAACAGACTCACTTTTTAGTACCCGTGTGTCGTTTCTTAATTGGAGGTTAACCTTTTTACCGTTAAATCCTTTCCGTTTTACAGTCGCCCATATTTCGACAGGGAAATCTTCTTCTGCCGTGCGGGGAACGTCCAATTTGACGATTTCGAGGTCTGGGTTGCCTGTTTCCGAACCGACTCCAACGGTGTGGATAGGCAATTTCTGTTCTCGAATTTGCATTGCGAATTTCGTGATATCAGTGCCGCTTCTATCCGCGCCATCTGTTAAAACAACGGCACCGGAGAGCGGGATTCCCTGCAAATCATCGAGTGCTTCGTTTAACGCCTGTGGGATGTCGGTGTTTTCGCTTTCTGCCCGCGTTAGTGCCTGACTGGAAATGCGTTTTGCTGTAGTGTCAAACGCAAAAAGTCGTACTTTGAATTTGGCGTTCAGTTTTTCAAGGAGACCTTCCTCTTCCGCAAAGAGCAACTGATTGACGCGCTGCAAACGTGTCTCTGAATCAGGAGAATCCGTAATTTGCATGCTTTTGGATTGGTCAACCATTACCAATAGATAGGAGTCGTCTGGATTGGTTTGGTAAATTGTGAGGAACGGTTTGAGTAGACAAAAGGCAAGCAGACAGAGTACGATTGTCCGAAGAAAAATGAGGAACCCGCGGAACCCGCGTTGAATACGTCCCTGTGTACGCCGATATGCCCAAATCGTAGCGGCAACAAGTGCGGCAAGCAGAACGGCAATAAGAAGCCCTGGCAACGGTACCCCAAACGAAAAATCGCCTTCTCGAAAAACATCAATGGGATACTTCATTATTTTTTCAAACATAGTTTTACCTGCATTCGTGTGGATATTGTGTTGGTTGTCCGCAACGATTAAGAAAACTTTAGCCCACTTTGCGCCTTTCTCCCGTATGCGCGGATTCGTGTAATGCATCAATGGTTCGCATATTTCCGAGTGCGTCCGATATAGGTAATCGGGTCGGCGTGCCGCTTTCTACAGCTTGACAGAGATTCAAAATTTCAGCGGCGTAGGGATTCACGCCACTAACGCTAAAGGTTTCACCGTTTATAGTAAAGTGAGTTTCACCTTCCGAATTGCCCCATGCGCTGTGAACAAAGAGCGTGCCGTCCGTGCCAGTGACTTCATAAGATTCACGCCACGTCCAACCGAAACTGCAATCTAATTGCCCGGTGATGCCGTCGCCAAAGTCTAAGGTTCCGATCAATGTTTCCCAGACGTTGTTAATTGGTTCAAATTTACCTGTCGCCCAGACGGACTGTGGTTCTCGTCCGACGAGATAACGGATGATGTTGATGCAGTAGCAGCCTAAATCCATGACAGCACCGCCACCGAGGTCGCCTCTCAATCGCCAGTTTTGTCGATCTGTGAGTCCTGTTGAGAAAGTGGAGCGCGCGTAGCGGACTTCCCCGATTGCGCCTTCTTCAATCTTCTGTTTTACGGCGAGTGTCAGCGGGTGGTGCCGATACATGAACGCTTCCATCAATAAGATATTGGCGTTCTCTGTGACTTGAATCATCTGTTCCAATTGCGTAGTGTTAACAGTGATCGGTTTTTCAACAAGAATGCCTTTGACATTACACCGCACCGCCTCCAGCACATTTTTGAGATGGCTTGAGGGCCACGTGGCGACTACCAGAATTTCTGGCTCCTGTTTCTCCAACATCTGTCGGAGATCGTTGTAAGTACTCTGAACATTATATTCGGTAGCAAAACGCTTAAGCGATTCAAATTTCTCGTCGCACGCGCCTACAATCTCAATCTCTGGCAGGTTGCGCCACGCGTTGCCGTGTGCATTAGATATACCACCGCACCCGACAATCGCTACTCGGTATTTTTTCGCCATGATTTTTTATTGGCTATCGGAAACCATTAGTTGTCGGCTTTCGGTTTTTCCTTCTGATTGCCGTTTGCTGATGGCTGACAGCCTTTCCTCCGAAAACTGATAACTATTACATTATAGGGAAGATATTTCTACCAACCGCTTTTCTTGCGCGGAGAGATTTGCCGCAAGCGATATTTCAAGTGTTTTGACGGCATCGCTGTAGGGACTTAAAATTGGAGATGCATCGCCGCTACGGACTGCTTTCACAAAGACTTCATCAATTGTCGGTCCCGGTTCTGTTTTATCTACCCACTCGCCATCTTCATGTACTGAGACTCTTGATGGATTCCAATTCAAAAATTCATCTTCATACAATAAATCCAGTACATTAGCGTTCGACCAGTCCCCTGCATAAGCCCAAGTAGCAGTCAACGAGCCGACGGCACCACTTGCAAACTGGAGTGAGACGCTATTGGCATCAGGGCAATCTGTTTCTTTGAGAAACCGATTCGCTTGCATCGCATAGACAGCCTCCACTTCACCGCCCATGTAGCGCATCATGTCAACCGTGTGTGTTGCTTGTTCGACAAGTTGACCGCCGGATTTGTTCATCTGGCGGAGCCATGCGTTTGGGTCCCCGTGTCCGGTGCTGCACCAGTACTTACCGACAATCATGTTAATTGTTCTGCCGTTCAAGATTTGCTGCGTTATCCGCGTCGAACCGAGGTAACGGAGTTGGTAACCGACACAAGTTATCAGTCCTGCTTTTGTTACCGCCGCTTCGATTTCACGCGCAATATCAATGTTGATGGCGACAGGCTTTTCAACGAGAAACGGTAAGCCGCGCGCGATAACGTCGAGTTCTGGTTGACCATGAACAAAAACGGGGAGACTGAGATAGACTGCATCCAGGTCATCGCGTTCAAGCAGGTCTTGGTGTGCAGTATACGGGTCTGCATTATGCTTCTCGGCTGCACTTTGTGCGCGTTCAGCTTGAACATCGCATACAGCGACGATTCTTGCGCCTTCAATGCCTGACAGTTGGTTCATGTGTCCATTGGCATTACCACCACATCCGATAAATCCGATTTTAACTTCTTTCATTTTTCCTCTCTTATGAGAATTTGGACAGTATTGTTGCGATATTGGTTCAAATTAACGTGCTTTGAAATTAACCTGTAATGCTTTTTCGATGTCTTCGCGTGGATGAACACCAAATTGCGCTTCAAAATTTTGGTCGAATGCGTCCTCTTCTGTAGGGTCGGGTTCGAGTGGGAGTTGGATCGGTTGGCGATTTGTCTGGATGGAACGGTGTGCAGCGATTACCATCTCCTGATCGGCTCTGCCCATTTCTCCTGTCCACAGTGGTTGTGTATCTTCTCGAACCGCGCGAGCGATGCCATCAAGCATCGTTGCCAACGAGATACCTGTCTCTGAGATATTCGTATATCGATAAGGATTTACCCATTCAACCGTACCCCCTAACGATGCAGGCAATTCTACAAAGATACGGTGCAGTGTTTTGTCTTCACTATATTCTCGCTGAAATTCGTAGGTGTGTGCTCTTCCAGCGTTTTGGGTGAGATCCTCGTCTGTGCAGACATTGACTGTTTCACCACCCGTGGCACCTTGGTTTCCGTTGGTGATAATCGTGCCGCGCTCACCACACGTCTCAAAACCGACGAGTTTATTCCGTCCGAGGCATCCGTTCTTATTGCCTACCATGGCGATCCCGAGTCCGCCGTTATCGAAATCTATGGCGTAAAACTCAAGGTTTTCGCGATTAAAATCTCGTTTTGCCCGGTCGACGTAAGGGGTGACAGGCATCGTATGTCCGATACTGCTGACCGCTTTCGGGTTGGCATCCATACGACACCGTATTGCAGCGAGTCCATGGTAGCCGGTTGTAGAGAAGAGTCGATGGCACTTATGAACGTTTCCGATGACCCCTTCCTTAATGAGTTTACAGACGAACTGTTCTACCGGAACAAAGGGAAAGTTCTCTGATGTCTGGAGTTTTACCCTATTTTCGGCAGCGTCGGCGATCATCATATCCATCAAACCAAGTGTCGGTGCGAGTCCGGTCTCGACATTGTGGGGGATGCCGCGCCGGGAGAGGTAACAGGAGACGGTGTGATGCAGTGGTGCAGGCACGACGACATCACAGACATCCGGTGAGATTTCGTCAACCATTTTCCTGACATCTGTATAGGCTTTAGTGCCGACTTTCGCGGCACCCGTCTCTGCCGATTCCGAGTGTGCGTCGCATACAGCAACGATGTCAAAGGTATCCTTTAATGTCGCTGCTGTTGACAGATGCGCGGCACCGCGTCTGCCATGACCGATTAACGCGTATTTTAGGCGTGACATTTCGTCCCTCCAACGCTATCAAGGCTTACGTAAATTGAAGGTATATTTTGAGAAAAGGTCGTTATACCTTTAACCCGCTAAATCCCCCTTATCAGGGGACTTTGAGAAGAACTGCGTAAGTCCTATTTAGTGAACACACTGATAGCCGGTCGCTTCGAGTCTTTCTCGAATTTTGTCTACTTCGGCTGTGGATAATTGACGGAGCGGGCGGCGCATGGTCATTGATGGGAATCTGCCCATCAGCCAGCGTGCGCATTTCATCCGCTGATGTGCGTCACTGCTCGGTTCCCCGAAGTTATAGACGATCCGTGCCAGCGCGTCTACCTGACTGCGTGCCTTACGGGCACCGATGAGATCGTCATTCAGCGCAGCGTGGACGACATCCACCATCAATTCTGGGACAAAGCCAGCAAATCCGATGAGTGCCCCGTCGCTGCCTTCAAGCAGTGAAGCCAGTAGATACTCGTCATGGCAAGTCAAGATAGGCACATCGGGTGCGGCTTCTCTGAGTTGTTCGTAATCCCATCGCCAGCGCGCCAGGTCGCGGGTCCCCATTTTGATGCAGATAACCTGTGGGATTTTCACCATCTCCAGCATCTCTTCAAGGGTGTACCCTGCCTTCGTCCATGCGGGATATTGGTGAACGATGATCGGTATATCCGCGCCTTCGGCGACATCTTGAAAGTAACCGACTGCGGTTTCGGGTGTTCTTCCGAATCGCAACCAGTGATGCGCGGGCATTAATAGGATGGCATCCGCACCAGCTTCTTTCGCTGCGAGCGCGTCGTCAATTGCCGGTAGGCTCCCTTCCGCGCTGACACCTGAGACGACTTTAACTTGGTCTCCGACGGCTTCAGCGGTAATCCGGGTAACTTGTTGTCTTTCATGAAGGCGGAGAGACATAATTTCGCCGGTGTGTCCATTACAGACAACCCCTTTTATTCCAGGGACACCCGCGAGTTCTTGCATGTACTGGCGCAATCCGGCTTCGTCGATTGATTCATCTTCATGAAAGGGGCAGAGCGTCGCCGGGAATACACCCGCCCACGGGTGGTGCTGCCAATTCAGTTTCATATTTTATTGGCTATCGGCTATTGGCTATCAGGCATCAGTAAAGAGAGGTTTAATTTAATCAATAACTTCTTACCGACAACTGATAACTGATAACTGACAACATTCTCCTGACTGCTTTTTATTCAAATTCCACACGATTTTCTAATTTAATTCTATTTTAACTTGATTTTGCATGTAAAATCAAGTATTATTTTAAATAGAAGAATTCATCTTGTCGGTATGGATCGAAAATTGTACCTACGGGTTCGTATTAATGGAGGGTGTGCCGGTGAAAAAACAGAGCAGACTAAAAATCGTGGCTGCGAGTGCCATTTTGCTGGGCGGTATGGCGTTTTTGGTGGTAGCCATGACGAGAAGCACGAGTATGCGACATTTTACGCCAGCTTTGCTTGTGGCAGCCGGAGATGAAGCGCACGATCAACGGGTCCAAGTTGATGGTCTCATCGCAGAGGAGAGTGCGCAATGGGATGCTGTTAATTTTAAACTTACCTTTGCTATCCGGGATCGTGAGACCGAGGCAACAGTTCATGTGATTTACGAAGATCGGCTTAAACCGGATAACTTTAAGGATGGCGGCAGTGTTTTCGTTGAAGGTAAATACGATGCCACGCAGAACCTCGTTGTTGCTACTAAACTCATGACGAAGTGTGCCTCAAAATACGAAGGGGCAGAAAGTGCCGTGCCTACAGATGAAACTTCATATACCTCAGAATAAGGAATACACAACGTTTTAGCAGTATGTTCAAACAGACCTTTTTAAGGAGGCACAGAAGCGCATGACTGCGGAAATCGGACAAGCCGCTATATACCTCTCTGTGCTTTCATGTTCATGGGCAATCGGTTTTCTCAGTTTCGGTCTATGGATACGAAATGCCCGTGCTATCCAGAGCGGCAGAAACGCTGTCGTTGCCACCTTCATCCTTATCAGTATTGCGACTGGGGCATTAATCTACGGTTTTGTGACCGATGATTTCTCAATGAAATACGTAGTTGAGGTCTCAAGCGCAGCACAACCCGTACTTTATAAAATCGCGGCACTCTGGGGTGCTATGTCTGGTTCGCTCTTGTTCTGGCTCTGGTTGCTTACAGTTGGTGGTGCTATTGTTGTTTGGCAGAACTATCAACGTAACAAACAGACGCAGGATACCTTAGCAGACTACTCCCTGATTCCGATCGCTATTGTTCAGCTTTTCTTCACCATCCTTGTCACAGGTTTAATAGACGGCATTTACAATCCACTCGCTCGGTTTCCGGGGGGACAGGTCGCTGCCGACGGTCAAGGCATGAACCCACTTCTCCAGACACCGCTCATGGCGATCCATCCACCGACGTTATATATCGGTTGGATTAGCCTGACGATACCGTTTGCATTCGCAGTTGGCGCGCTTGTGTCTGGTAGAATCGGCAGCGGTTGGATACTCCGTTCGCGCAGGTGGATGTTGTTTTCATGGATTATCCTTACAATCGGTATCACGCTCGGTGGCAATTGGGCATATCAAGAACTCGGTTGGGGCGGTTATTGGGCATGGGATCCTGTCGAAAACGCCTCTTTTATGCCGTGGCTTCTCGGTACCGCGTATCTACACTCTGTGATGATCCAAGAGAAGCGGAATATGCTCAAACTTTGGAATATCCTTCTGATTACCCTTGCCTTCCAATTTACACTCTTAGGAACTTTCATTACGCGTAGCGGAATTATCACATCGGTGCATGCTTTCGGCGGATCAGGTATTGGTGGGTATTTCCTGAGTTTCATTTTTGCTTCAACAGCCGGGGTCATCGGACTCATCATCTATCGTTGGAACCGGCTTAAGAGTGCGAATCGCTTAGAATCCCTTCTCTCTCGTGAAAGTGCCTTTCTTCTGAATAACTGGCTTCTTGTCGGGTTAACCCTAATTATCCTCTGGGGTACGTTGTGGCCGGTTATCTCCGAGGCGATTAACGGTGAAAAATCTTCTGTTCCTGAAGCCTTTTTTAATAAAGTTGTTATCATTCCGGGGTTGCTGCTTCTGTTTTTGACGGGGGCGGGTCCGATCATTTCATGGAAGAAAATTACTGCGAACAACTTCCGACGCATGTTTTTGATGCCGCTTGTTATCGGTTTAATTGGTGGTGCTTTGACATGGGGATTCCTTGCACTCATAGGATATACCTTTCCGCTGTACTCCGTACTCTGTAGTTTTGCTGCTGTTTTTGTGTTTGCTGCCATCTTTGCTGAATTTTATCGGGGTGCGAAACTCCGCGCGAAACGACAGGAGACATCTTTCGTCAACGGCTTGAATCTTCTTATTCAGCGTAACAAGAGACGGTATGGTGGTTACATCATCCATATCGGCATCGTTATCCTCTATATTGGCATTATGGGATCGAAGGGCTATTTTCTGCTTGAATCTCAAACTGTGACCCTCGGGGGATCCATGGAAGTAGGCAAGTATAAACTCACAATGATAGACGCGTTTGAGAAAGAATACTCGAACTATCTCCGGAGCGGTGTTATTTTCGATGTAGAAAAGAACGGGAAACATATAGGGACAATGGAACCCGCGCTTCACGCCTACTACGCGGCGAAGCCGGATGAGGAACCTACGAAGGAATCAGCTATCCAGCACTTGGGTGTGAATGACCTCTATATCGCTCTTGCGAGCGTTCCACGAAATATCAAGACAGGGGGTGTTGTGAACGTTCAGGTGTATTACAACCCTCTGATTGGCATTGTTTGGATCGGTGTTGCTGTGATGGTGTTGGGCGGAATCGTTGCGATAGCCGAGAAATCTGAACGCAGCGAGGATTCATGATAAGCGAGGCGTAAGACGATGAAAACAGGAAGACTTGAGCGTATAACAACGTCCAATGAATTTCTATTTCTTAATTTTGTTTCGATTGTCGCGCTTCTTGTCGTATGTGGTTTTACTGTCACGGTGTGCGCGCAGACAGGGGAGTCTCAGGTTACAGAACCGAAAGACATGAAAGATGCCACAGTTAAATCCGATTTGGATGAACTGCTCACTACGGTCTACTGTTACTGCGGGTGTGTAAGAGAGACAATTGAAGTGTGTACGTGCGGCACGGCAATGGATATCGAGAACGATTTTCGCGATCGGTTGCTCGCTGGCGAAACAGTTGTGCAGATTCGCACCGATTATCTTGACACATACGGACCGCAGTATTATGCAGTCATGCCTGTAGAAGGTATTAACCTACTTGCCTACGCGATGCCGGTTATCATACTTGTGGTCATTGGCGGTTTTGCTTTCGTTGTGCTCCGAAGATTGATGCAGCGGACAGAGGCAGCTGCCGATACGCATGAGAATTCGGTAGCACAGGTTTCTGATGAGACTGTCCAGCAGGTTGAGGCTGAGCTGGAAAGATATAAGCGCGAAAGTTAGACTCGGGAATTTTTTCGTAACGGGATTGGTTTTCATGCTTGTACTTCAAAAAGGGGTTTTTATGTCTTTTCTTCTACTTTTATGGATGGTAATTTTTGGAATCCTGCTACTTGCTTATCTGGGGTTTCCGATTTTCTCAAAAACGGGTGGGCAGCATGCTGTAACGTCCGAAGAAGTCATTGAAGAACGGCGACGGACCCTCTTTCAGGAACGTGAAAGTAGCTACGCAGCGTTGGCGGATCTCGATGAAGATTATGAAACAGGGAAACTTTCAGAAGCCGATTATCAGGAACTACGCGAAGAACTTTTACAAGAGACTGCGCGCGTCATCATGCAACTCGAAAATGAGTCTTTGTCGGATGTAGAAGCAGAGATTGAACGATTTAAACAGCAACAACGCGGAACATAACATGTACACGAACGCATCTTATATCATGCGGCTGAAAACCGCACTTACCAAGATGGGCAACTCGCAATTTGACTCTATCACTGCCCGGTGTGTGAGCAATCTGTTAGCGATTGCCCTAATTTTTTTCAGTGTGCTTTCTGTGCTGCATGCCCAAACCGCAGAGCAGGGCGACATCCACGGCACAGTTATTGACAGGAAACTCGAAAAACCGCTTGTTTCGCATCCTGTAACGCTCACGATTCATAAGGCCGATGCCGTTGAGACACAAGAAACAACAACAGATGAAAACGGAAATTACCGTTTCGGGGATTTACCGCTTGATCCGAGTGTCCATTATACGGTTTCTACTACCCATGATGGGACTGACTACATTGAGAAGGATCTTGTGCTGTCAACTTGGGTTCCGAATATTGAGATTAACTTTGATGTTGGAGCGTTTACGGATGACAATGCGCAAATCCTTGTCAAGTCGCATACTTTCATCATTGGGCCTCCACCTCCAGACCATGCACCGGATGGTGCTGTCACAGTCGCCGAGGCAATTGGGCTTGAAAATCTGAGCCATCTCGCGTTTAGAACAGAACACGGTTCGCAAAAAGTTGGGGTGCATTTAACACTTCCAATCGGTGTTGAGGGGTTTCAACCGCATTTGTCAGCGGCACTCACGATGAATCCTGACACCAATCAAGCTGTCCTTAGAACGCCATTACCGCCCGGAGAATCGCAGTTAGGTTACAATTACATTTTTCATGTTGAGAGGGACAAATTAGATTTATCACGGCGTTTGAATGTTAACACGATGCGATTCTATTTCTTTGTTCCAGAAGGTATCGGTTTTGTGCCGCGTGCCAAGTTTTTCGGTGCCCCGAAACGCGAACAAATCCACGGTACCGTATATCTAATATATGAAAGCAATGAGAACAAGACGTTCGCGGCGGGTGAAACAATTGACTTAGCCCTTAATGTAAATATGCGTGCTGCTCGCGGTGCCTTACCGACACAGACATCTAATCTCGGACAGTTGATTCTTATCGCTGTCGCTGCGGCATTAGCTGGTGGATTTTTCGTGGCAGCACTCTTCAAACTCCGTGCAACTAAAAACGCCGCAGAACCTGATACTGAGGACACTTCAACACCGCCAGATGCGGGTTGGCTCCGTAAACTGAATTCCGATGACCGTGAGCATGTCCGCGTTGCGAGGCTTGAATTTATTACGCATCTTGATGATAAGTACGAGAAGCAAGAGATCTCGGAGCGCGTCTACAAACGCTTGCGCCGAGAGCAAACAGAGCGTCTCACCACACTCTTAGAAGAACAAAAAAGGGGGAACAATGCATAGCAAACACCACATTGCTGATTTGATAGTCATGTTGGGGCATATAGACGAAAACATTCGGGACACCGCGAAGGCAGAATTAATTGCCATAGGTAAACCGGCGATTCCACAGCTCATTGATGTCCTTACCCAAGAGTGCTGGCATATATCTGGGTATGGTGCTGAGTTTTACACCCACATTGAAGGGTCTGCTCTCCCGGTTTACATGGAACAGATGGCGAATAACGCTTCGGAGGTCTTGGCACGCATCGGAGAGTCCACTGTCCCGAAACTGACGGCGGAGCTTACCAGAGCTGAGCGCGAGTTTTCCGAATGGTTTTATAAGTACTTGCGACCCGAACAGACGGACCGTCTTATCACAATGTTGGCGTATGTTAAGAAAGGCGAGTAGATGGAGACAGAACACATTGTAGCCGATTTAATCTATGATTTGTCAGAGTTGGATGACGATATCCGTGAGGCTGCGAGAGAAGAGTTAGTTGCTATCGGCGAACCGGCTATACCCCAATTGATTGAGGCACTCGCTAATAATCTTGGGGATGTAGTTGAACAAGCCACTGATGTCTTGGCTGCTATCGGTGAACCGGCAATACCTGCGCTTATTGATGAGATGGCGATCGCTGAGCGGTACCATGCACTCGCTATCGGTGATGCGCTTAGCCGTATAGGTGAGCCAGCCGTACCGGTTTTGGTTGAAGCGTTGTCTGACAAACTCAATGAAGAGTTCCGCGAATATGCAGCGCGTGCGCTTAATCTGATGGGTGGTGCGGCAATTCGTGCGATACCTGTGCTTATTGAGGCTTTGACCGATCCGTCGGATGATGTTCGGTCTTATGCTGCCTACACATTTTCCAAAATGGAAGGTGCAGCAGCGGAGGCGGTGCCTGCGCTTATTGAGGCACTTGCTGATGAATCCGAAGAGGTCCGAAATCATGTGGCTTTTGCGTTAGAAAAAATTGGAACCCCGGAATCGAAACAGGCACTTGAAGCGTTAAGCCAGGCATAATGGAGCAGTTTGATGAGAAACGAGAAAAAAAACTCTCGAAAACAGGCAAATGAATTGGATGGCAAAACATGGTTACGCTATTCCGTCTCTGTATGGAGTGATATTAGAAAAACAAAGGAGGAGACTGAACTAAAACATCCTGCTATGTTCCCGAGTGTGCTTGCACACCGTCTTATTGCATGTTTTACACCTCCTGATGCCTCTTTAATATTGGATCCTTTCGCGGGGGTTGGATCCACGCTGCTTGCCGCAAAAGAATCGGGTAAGGATGCTATTGGTTTAGAGATTTCTCCAGAATTTGCACAGATCGCTGAAAGACGTGTAAACCAGATGTTACCATTTGCGGGGCAAACCGAGATCCAAATCCATACTGCCGACAGTCGAGAACTTTACCGATATGTTTCACCAAGCAGTATAGATATGGTAGTGACATCGCCGCCTTATTGGGATATTCTCCTACAGAAACGGACTGCCGATAACAAGGAACAACGGGATTATGGAGACCCATTAGCAGACTTAGGCAAGATTGAAAATTATGAGAAATTCTTGTTAGAACTTCACAAAATTTTCGAGCAAGTTTACGATGCTATGAAACCCAAAAGTTATTGTTGTGTCATTGTCATGGATATACGAAAAAAGAACCGTTTTTACCCCTACCACATTGATATTTCCCAATTTATGCAGGAGATCGGTTTTATTTTCGATGACCTCATAATATGGAATCGTGGGCAAGAGTACAACAACTTGCGTCCCCTCGGATATCCGAGTGTATTCCGAGTCAATAAAGTTCATGAATTTATCTTGATTTTTCAAAAACCCAAGGAGGGGAGTTTGTCTGGTGAGCTTAATTGAAGATATAGACTATATTGATGCAGATGTTGCCTACCTTCTTGGGTTGATCACAGCAAGAGGAAAAATCTCAGAAGATTCTGATGTGCGGCTGTATCATTCGGAAGATGGAAAATTGCCTCGACAGTTGATTATAGCGGAGTGGGAGATGGCGACTTGTCGTCTAAACAGGCATACCATGATAGGAGGCACAGGATTATAAGATCTGCTATATAGTGCATTTGTTGAGACTTAAAAAACTTGAAAAAATGAGCAAAATGTAGTATAATTTAAAAAAGTAGAATGTTATATGTGTTCATGAAGATTAAAAAAAAGGTGCAAATATCGCAATGTAATTAATAAACGAATCAATTTGCTTATTTGTCCATCCATCTGGTATCGCTTCATTGTATTGAACCCAACTGTGGCGTATTTGCGGTATCAGCATGGAATACAAAAAACTATTAGAAGGGAGCCAAGATGGCAAAGTACGATTTTGCAATCGCCGTAGGAGGGGCACCCGGGCAGGGTATCGAAACTGCAGGCAAAAGTATCAGCCAAATCTTTGCCCGGTATGGGCTGAACGTTTTTACTTACACCGCCTATCAATCCCTCATCCGCGGCGGTCACTCCTTCCTGACTATTCGAATCAGTTCTGAACCGATCGCCAACCATGGCGACAAAATTGACTTGATTATTGCCTTAGACCGGGACAGTGTAGAGAAGCATTTGCCGCACGTCTCACCCGGCGGTGCACTTATTTATAACAGCGATGATGTCAAACAAGAACCGGAACGTGATGACATCCAGTTGTGCCCTATTTCCTATAAAGAATTGACTAACGATCCTGATAGAAAAAGGTTAATGCTGAATGTTTGTGCATCCAGTGTTGCTTTGCAGTTAGTCGGTGTGGATTTAAGCATGCTTGAGGATATCATTATCCGTGCGTTCCTCAAACGCAAGGGGCAAGCCATAGTGGATGCGAACGTCGCTGCTGCTCAGGCAAGTTATAATTACGCCGCTGAACACTTTACACCGTTTGATGTCCAATTTGAGAAACAGGACCCGCCATTGGCGTTCGGTAGCGGTAATATGTTGATGGCAATGGGCGGTGCGGCAGCCGGTGTTAAATTTTATGCTGCCTATCCGATGAGTCCATCAACAGGTATTCTCCACTGGATGGCCCCGAACGCTCGCGATCTCGGTATTATCGTCCGACAATGTGAAGATGAAATCAGCGTTGTCAACATGGTCATTGGTGCTGCACATGTGGGGTGTCGTGCGATGTGTGCGACATCGGGTGGCGGTTTCGCACTCATGTCGGAAGCGATTGGCAGTGCGGGCATGATGGAAATTCCAATTGTTGTTGTTAATGTTCAACGCGGAGGTCCCTCCACAGGTTTACCTACCAAAACCGAACAGGGCGATTTATGGCAAGTTCTCGGTGCGAGCCAAGGTGATTTTCCGAAAATTGTTGTTTCACCTACCAGTATTATGGACGGGTTTAATACGATACCTGAACTCTTTAACCTCGTTGACAAGTTTCAGTGCCCCGGCATGGTCCTCACGGATTTGTCGTTGGCGGAAGGTCACACGACATTCGTGCCGGATTCTATTAACTGGCAGCCGGAAATCGACCGTGGCGAATTAATCACCGACCAAGGACAGACAGAAGACGAATATCTGCGTTACCAAATCACAGACAGCGGGATTTCGCCCCGTGCTATCCCCGGCACGCCTGGTCACATGCACGTTGTTGCTACCGATGATCACGATGAAGATGGTGGTCTGATTAGTGATGAATTCACGAATCCTCACAAGCGGCGTGATATTATGGAGAAACGGCAACGCAAAATGGAAGGCATCGTTGAACTTCTCCCACCTCCGACTTTTGAAGGTCCCGAAGATGCGGAAGTTACGTTGATTGGCTGGGGATCCACGCATAGTGTGATTAGTGAAGCAACACAAATGTTGACGGATGCTGGCATTGCCACCAATCATATCCACTTCAAGTGGCTCTATCCGATGGACGAGGACGCGATCAACGAAGTGCTTGCGAAGTCTGCGTATTCGATTATCGTTGAGTGCAACTACACGGGTCAATTCGCCCGTTTCTTACGGAGTGAGACTGGCTTTAAGGCAGACAGTCACATCCGTAAATACGACGGTGAACCGTTTATGCCGCACCACGTGGTTGATGGGGCGCGTGAACTTTTGAACAGTAAAACGGATCTTTATGTCCCGTATCAAGAGATTGTTGTCTAACAAAGGAGGATGGATCAGATGGCGAGAAGAGCAAGACGAGAAAGACCTGTTCAAGGCGCGCCGACAGCGCGAGATTTTAAAGGTGATGTTACCCCAGATTGGTGTGCCGGTTGTGGTGATTTCGGTGTGTTGAACGCGCTACAAAGTGCTTATGCGAAACTCGGTCGTGGCAATCATGATCACCTGACAGTAAGTGGAATTGGGTGTTCCTCTAACCTTCCTGGTTATGTCAAAACGTATGGGATGCATACGCTCCACGGTCGTGCGTTGGCGGTTGCAACGGGTGCTAAATTTGCCAATCACGAGTTGAATGTTGTCGTCACGGGTGGTGATGGTGATGGTTACGGCATCGGTGGAAATCATTTTATTCATACGATGCGAAAAAATATTGATCTCCTCTACATCGTCATGAATAACGAGACGTACGGGTTGACAGTCGGACAAGCCTCACCGACGACTATAGTCGGAGAAGAGACGAAAAGTACACCGTTCGGTAATTTAGAGACACCTCTGAATCCAGTCGCAATGGCAATTGTCGCGGGTGCGACTTATGTCGCAAGAGCATATAGTTCTGACGGACCAAAACTCGCGGAATTGATGTATAACGGGATGCAACACAAAGGATTTGCATTCATTGATGTTATCAGTCCTTGTGTGACCTGGAAGGGAGGGGCGCGAGTAATTTTCGATTACTGGAAGGAGCGGGTCCAATACCTTGAAGATCATGACACAAGTGACAGGGCCGCTGCACTCGAACAAGCCGTCAAGACAGGTCATGAAACGCAGCTTGGGTTGTTCTACCACGATACGAGTCGTCAATCACTGAATGAAATGGAACCTGTTTTAGAAAACGGGCCTATAGCACATCAACCGCTCGGCATCAGCAAAGAACAAGGCGATGCAATTATCGAGAAAATGATGTAAGCCTCAGAAAAGAATGAAAACTGGAAGACAGGAAGACTGGAAGGTTGCGTGGAGATGCTTCTTCCATCCTTCCTCCCTTCCATTTAAATCCTTCCATCCTTCACCTCTTGTTATCGGTTAGGAAATCGCTGACACTATGCGTCTTCGTGCTTCCCAACTCACTAAAGATTTCGGAAATCGCTCAATTGTCAAAAATGCTACGCTTTCGGTTAACCCTGGAGAAGTGGTTGCGATTTTCGGTCCTAACGGTGCCGGTAAGACGACGCTCATCAAAATCCTTGCAACCCTTCTGAAGCCGACATCCGGCGAGCTTGAGATTGAAGGCACGGATGTTATAGAAGATTCCTCAGATGTACGAAGCACGCTGGGTGTTGTTATCCATGAAATGCTCGCTTACCCAGCATTCAGTCCGTATGAAAATCTCAGGTTTTTTGGACAAATGTACGGCGTTGAGCAGTTGGAACGCCGCACAACAACGCTTCTTGCTGAAGTTGGCTTACAGCGCTTTGCTCACGAACCTCTGCACATCTTCTCACGTGGCATGACGCAGCGCGTTATGATTGCCCGAGCCCTTCTTCATTATCCTTCAGTGCTATTGTTTGACGAACCCTTCTCTGGATTGGATGCTGCTGCGAGGCAGTTTGTCATCGCGCGTATCGGACAAGAGCAACAGGATGGTAAAGGCATCGTCGTTACGACACATAATACAGAGTTGGGGTATCTTGTAGGTACACGGTTTTTCTTTATGATAAATGGAGAATTGGAAGAGGTTGCGCGGAAAGACGAGATTGCAGCAGAGACGTTATTGCAGATGTACGAGGAGAGGTCGGTTTTTTAACGATTGGGGTTCATTTTATTTTTTTCGTCGAAATGGACTGCTGTAAAGGCGTGAACGACGGGCATTCCGGTAAGAATTGAGACAAACATGAAGGCACTCCGTCAGATTGGCGCGTTGATTCGCAAGGACCTTGGACTTCAATTTCGTTCAAAAGAGACGCTGGTATTAATCTTCGTTTTCAGCGTGTTAGTTGTCCTGATTTTTGCTTTTGCATTTGGTCCGGTTTTCCCAGAAAAGGTAGAGCGCGGCAAATTAGCCGCCAGTGTCCTCTGGGCAGCGTTTGTTTTTGCGGGAATTATTACTTTGAATCGTTCATTTACAGTGGAACACTCACACGGTGCTTTACACGGTATTCGGCTTACGGGTGTTGATGTAAGCAATTTCTATCTATCCAAAGTTGTCAGCAACGTCATTTTTCTATTTTTATTGGAAATTGTCGTTACGCCCATCACGCTTCAATTCTTAGATTTGCTTGATGTAGTAACGGTGAGCATATTGCTGAAACTGCTCGGCGTGCTGAGTATCGGGACGCTTGGCTTTTGCGCCGTTGGTGTGCTGTTAGCAGGCATGTCTACAAGTACAGGCGGTGGTGAAAGTTTACTCTCCGTCATTCTGCTACCCCTTGTTATTCCAGTTATTATGGGTGGTGCGAGATGCACCGTTTCGCTTTTGGTGACGGGTGGATTAGGGGACGGATTTTGGTTGAGTTTGCTTGTTGGATATAGTTTAGTCTTTTTAGGAGCCGCGTATCTACTCGCGGATTTTGTTATTGAGGAATAGGACCTGAGTGCAAACTTGGAAAACTCATCTAAAATAGGACTTACGCGTAATGCCTACGTTGAAGGTTGGAAGGATGGAAGGCAGGGAAGGATGGAAAACTCCCTTCCACGCTTCCACCGTGCCAATCTTCCAGTTTCCCGATCCGGCAAGAAACGAAAGGATTTTGCGTAAGTCGTAAAAAAGAAACAGTCGATAAACTTCATAAGGAGAAAAGATTTGTCAGAAATTATCCATATTCATGCACGCGAGATCTTAGACTCGCGTGGTAACCCAACAGTTGAGGTTGACGTTAATTTAGCATCAGGTGCCTTCGGACGCGCCGCTGTCCCGTCTGGCGCATCTACAGGTGAACACGAGGCGGTTGAATTACGTGATGCGGATGCTGCCCGTTATTTGGGTAAAGGTGTTCAGAAGGCTGTCGAAAATGTTAATACTGTGATCGCTGCAGCCCTCGCGGGAGCAGATGTCTTTGCGCAGAACGATATTGACACCGCCATGTGTGCGCTTGACGGGACGGAGAACAAGAGTCGGCTGGGCGCGAACGCGATTTTGGGTGTTTCCTTGGCTGTCGCTAAGGCGGCAGCGGATGAAGTGGGACAACCACTGTATCGCTATATTGGCGGCGCGAATGCGAAAGAACTGCCGTTACCGATGATGAATATCCTGAATGGTGGTTCGCACGCCGACAATAACGTTGACATCCAAGAATTTATGGTAATGCCAGCGGGAGCAGCGAGTTTCGCCGATGCGATCCGTATGGGTGCTGAGATCTTTCACAATCTCAAAGCGGTCTTACAAGCACGGAATTGCAACACTGCTGTTGGTGATGAAGGCGGGTTTGCACCAGATTTGGGATCTAATGAGGAAGCCATCGCAGTAATCATTGAAGCGATTGAACGTGCGGGTTATGTACCCGGTGACGATGTGCTCTTAGCATTAGATGCTGCCTCAAGTGAATTTTACAATCGGGACACCGGCACTTATGAATTAAAGGCAGAGGCAAAACCGACTAAATCGCCTGAAGAGATGGTTGCCTTTTACACGGGACTCTGTGAGAGATACCCAATCGTTTCCATTGAGGACGGTATGGATGAAAACGATTGGAAAGGTTGGAAACAGTTGACCGAGGCGATCGGAGATAAGGTTCAACTCGTCGGCGATGATCTGTTTGTCACCAACACGGCCCGCTTGCAGCAGGGAATTGATGAACAGATCGGTAACTCCATTCTGATCAAAGTCAATCAGATTGGCACCTTAACAGAGACACTTGATGCGATTGAACTTGCCCGACGTTTTAACTATACGGCTGTTATTTCACACCGTTCAGGTGAAACAGAGGATACCACTATTTCTGACTTGGTTGTTGCGACGAACTCGGGACAAATAAAAACAGGGTCACTCTCCCGTACCGATCGTGTTTGTAAATATAACCAACTCCTCCGCATTGAGGAAGCATTAGGAGATAGTGCCATTTTTGCTGGGAAGAAAGTTTTCTACAATTTGGCGGATCTCCGCTAAGTGCTTTCATCCGTATAGGAACGGTTTCTGTGCCGTTCCAAGATGCTTTTTTTAGGGGTACATCTTATGCGTATTTTTCGCCCAATCCTATTCTTGATTGCGATCGGTTTACTCGCGGTCAGTGTGAGGCAGTTCATGAAAGGTTATGACGACTGGCAACGGGCGCAGTTCGCTGAAGAAGCCTATCGTGGCGAGATACGGGCGTTAGAAATTGAGCGCGACCGACTTAAAAAACGCGTCGAAATGCTAAAAAATGACGACTTAACAAAAGAACGACTCGCCAGAAAGCGGCTCGGCTATATTAAACCCGGTGAACTCAAGTTTAAAGTGGTTAAACCGGATGCTGTTAAATAATTTGGAACAGTGCTTAAATTTTTCTTGCTTTTTTTCTACGCGCTGCTATAATAGGTCAGAATTTCGCATAGCAGGCAACAACACCTGTTATATCTAATGATACCGACCTATTACTTAACGTTTAAAGTAAGGGAGGAAAAATAGAATGTTCGGAAGGAAGAAAACACCAATGATTCCAACGATTAGTTCCGGGGTTAAAGGACCGCTTGGCGTGTTGCATCTGCCACGATTCTGGTCGAAAGTGCTAATGGATGCCAAAGGTGTCCTCCATGAAGACTATCCCGCATGCGGTGCAGGCTTTGATCAGATGGTGTTGGATGGCCTCGGACTGGATAAGGATGCTACATTGGCATACATCAACGACAATTCGCCGACCTATCCACAGTTTGAAGCGTGGGTTTCGGAAAATGGGAGTTTTGACCAAGCGGCAGTCGATGAACTGAACGCCGCAATTACGGGCTACAATCACGACGATGATACCCGCGGCGGCATTCTCGGTGCAAGCGGTGTTGAAGATGACGGCTCTATCTTAGACGCTGTGAATCTCAACAATCTCGATGACTGGTATGAATTTCACGCTAATTTAGATTAAACCTTTAGACATTTCATGTAGGCGGGTTTTTTGACGCCGCCTACATGAAACACACCTCTTTTCCTTCCGACCTAATCCAGTTTGCTATAGTTCAACTTATGTAAGACCCGAAAGGACGTGGGCACGTAACTATAGGGGCCCACACAACACGCTCGTAGGGATTAGGTAATCTAACCCCTACGGCACTAAGGACAGGGGACCTTTATGAAGTTACAACTCACTGTTATCTGTATCTTGTTCCTTTTGCTTCTATCATCTCCCGATGCCAGTGTTCCTTCCGAGTATGCGAAGCAACCCACCGAATGGTTCCGGAGCGAGGCGGGTCGCCGCATTGCCGACAACGTCCTCACGTGGCAGACCCCGCACGGCAGTTGGCCGAAGAATCGAGACACAGCATCTGAACCGTTTGATGGCAACGTTGACGATCTGCACGGAACGTTTGACAACAGTGCCACTATTGGCGAACTACGGTTTCTTGCGCGTGCGTTTCGTGCGACAAACGTGCCGCGCTACGAACAAGCATTTCTCAAAGGTCTTGCCCATATTCTTGAAGCGCAATACCCGAATGGCGGGTGGCCTCAGTATTATCCGCTAAGCAAAAACTATCATCGCCACATCACGTTCAATGACAACGCTATGGTGCGAATTCTCGAACTTCTCCGAGATGTCTCTGAATCTTCAGACTATGGGTTCTTGGAAGCAGCGTACCGCACTCAGGCTAAGGCTGCTGTAACCAAAGGTATCGACTGCATCCTGCACACGCAGATCAAACAAGATGGTAAACTCACTGCTTGGTGTGCGCAGCATGACGAAAAAACGCTCGCGCCTGCGTGGGCGCGTTCATACGAGCCGCCATCGATCTCAGGTGCTGAAAGTGTCGGTGTCGTGCGTTTCCTGATGTCAGTCGAAGCACCCACACCTGCGATCATCGCCGCTGTTGAGGGGGCTGTTGAGTGGTTCAGGAGTACTGCAATCCACGGCATTCGTTTAGAGAAGTTCACTGACGCAGCGGGGCAAGACGATAAGCGGGTCGTGGTGGATCCCGACGCGGGACCGATATGGGGACGTTTCTACGAGATTGACAGCAACCGTCCGATCTTTCTCGATCGCGACTCGGTCGTCCGCTACTCGTTCGCCGAGCTCGGACAGGAACGCCGCAACGGCTACGCGTACTACGGTAGCTGGGCCAATAGGTTACTCACAGATGAGTATCCACGGTGGAGAGAAAAACACAAGCTCCTGAAGGAATAACCGACTCACGTTAACTACTTGTCCGCTGCTGTGGTCAGTTCGATTGCGCTACCCTTTGCAGAAGATTCAAGTCCGGCGAGTAGAATTTCAGTAACATGCCGCGCCGTGTAGACATTTGAGAGTGGCGGTTGTGTGCCTTTGCGAATATGTTCGGCGAAATGCGCGTGCATCCCACTCGGTGCAGCGTCTGAACAGTCAATCGCTTTCACATCAACGGGCGCGTGTTCGCGCGTGTAAGAGGTGGGTGTCAATTGACTGAGTGCTGCGCCATCTTTACCGGGCATTGTGAACTTGCCTGCTGTGCCGTGTACACTCCCTTCACCGGTGCGTGCGGGATCACACCAACTCGTCTCTGCAGTGACAATTCCGCCCGATTGCATCTCAAGCACGAGCGTCGCAACGTCCTCTAATTCGGTCGGTTTATCGAAAGTAGAAACGAAACCGGTCACGCGTTTGAAGGTGCCGAGCATTGCGACGAGACTGGAAACAGCATAAACACCCATATCGAAAAGTGCGCCGACGCTTGCCTGTTTCGCATCGAAGAACCACAAATCGTCGCCAGATTCACCGAAGATATCGCGGATCTCTGCGTAATAGATTTCAGGTCCGCCGTGGCTGCTCCGCATTCTCGCCCCGGAAACACGTCCGATTGCCTCTTCAGCAATTAATTGGCGGATTTTGTAGACAGCAGCACTGAAATGTGGGAGACACATCACCGTTTTACCGCTGGCTTCGGCTGCTGCCACAAATTGATTTGCTTCATCCATCTCACCGCAGAGCGGTTTCTGCATGAGCACGTGCTTCCCTGCTTCCAACGCTTTGACACCCCACGAAACGTGCAAAGGATGCGGTGTGCCGACAAGGATCGCATCAAGCGTATCATCGGCGATGATTGCGTAGTAGTCCTGTGTCCAGCGGGGTATCTCGAACTCTTGACATTGATGTTTGAGACGGTGTTCGCGTCTACCGCCGATAACACTGACTTCAAAATCAGTGCCTTGCACGAGATCAGGGAGATGCATCCGGCAGACGATGCCGCCTGCACCGATAACACCAAGTTTAAATTTTTCCATTTTTTTAATTTTCCTTGCGGTTCGGTTAGGGTAAATGACTAATAATGTTGCTTTCCGTGTATCTGAAGAAATCCCCAGAAACACCCCAAGCAAAACCCTCTAAAGAATCAACGGTATGAATGCCGCATGGCATTCCCCGTATGGGCATTCACCGCCCCTTATCAGGGGACTTTAAGAGGAATCCGTAAGTCCTATTAAGAAAACATTGCGATAGGCAACGGGTCCGTGGTCGCCTTGCAACAAGATTGGGCCTGTAGCGGCTTCTTCTTCCACCATCGCGCCACGTGTGCAACCGACGACTTCAACATCTTCATGGACAATCTGCCCGTTCCACACGACCTTGACGAAAGTGGCATTGGCAATCTTGTTACCATCGGCATCAAATTTTGGTGCGCGGAAGGTGATGTCGTACGTTTGCCATTCTCCTGGGGGTTTACTTGCATTCACACGGGGTGGTACGCCGTCTACCGGTTGATTGTCGATCCAACGACAATATACACCGCCACAGGAGCCGTAGCGGAGTTCTGTCTCACCCCAACTGTCCAATATTTGAATTTCGTATCTACCCATGAGGTAAACGCCGGAGTTGGAGCCTTGTGGTACCATAAACTCCACGTGGAGTTCACAATCGCCGTATTCTGCTTCGGTGTAGATGTCGGCGGTTCGTCCTGTGGCACCGTTGTAAAAAATTCCTTCACCGGTTGTCGTTACGAGGCGTTTTGCATCGTCAGGGTTGAGAGCAACGCTGCCAGCGGCATCCCATTCATGCTCGGGTACGCCGCCGCGTGCGAGCCAACCGTCCATGTTTTTACCATTGAAAAGATTTATTGCGTTACCGGATTGAGACATAAAATCCCTCCTATTTTTGCCATGCGTTTGACGAGGTATTAAAGGCACAATTAGCGGGTTGGGTGCATTTAAAAAGTTGACATATTTCGCCAAATCAGGTATCATATTTAACTATCAAAGGTTATTCAGTAAACAACATAGTCAAGAGAGTTAAAAAAGAAATTGTACAAGGACACTAAAAATTTATGAAACAGGTTTTCTTATTTTTAGGGTTAGCCCTACTGATGGGAACGGTTGCCCTTTTCACGCTCTGCGGCTACGATAAAATCGGGACACTCTACGCAGCACCTGTAGAGAGTGAGGCCTCTAACACAACAACACCGTTTGCTGAAGGTTGCAATAAGTGTCACGGGACCGAACCTGCCTATCAAGAATGGCAACACGCGGGACACTCACACGCCCTTGTGAACCTGATTGAGGGGCCGTATGAAGTACAGACATCCTGCCTGAGCTGCCACTCCGCTGGTTACGATGTCTTTAGCGAGCGGGTCTATCCGGGGCATACCTATAACATAGAGACGGCGGTGAATGCTGTTTCTTGTTCTATGTGCCATTCCCACACGAGCAAATCGGAACATTTACTGGTGCAACCTGCAAAAAAATTATGTGTCACCTGCCATAAAATGGACTGCGGTTGTGCGGGTGCTGGTATCGTTCACCAGTCTCAATCGGAGATGTTTCTTGGACGTGAGGGTGCTGGCGTAAAACGGATGCCGTCGCCGCACGTACGCGCGATGAAAAAACGGTGTGTACACTGTCACATGGCGAAAGAGGACCCTGAGGCAGTTGCGAAACACGGTGGACATACATTTATTGCTGACTTTTCGCTATGCAGTACTGCGGGGTGTCACGATAGTGCGGATAATAACATGGAGACGAAGTTACCGCAGTATCGTGCTGAGATAGAATCGAAGATGCAAGCCGTCAAAGCGATGTTGGATGCTGCGCCTGACAAGACTTCACAAGACTATCTGGACGCAAAACTGAACTACGATATGGTTAAAGGCGATAGCGGGTATGGACTCCACAATATACCGTATGCGAATGCCCTTCTTGATTATAGCCTTTCGCTGAAGAGCAAACTTGAATAGTGAGCGGGGCACATCCTCACTTTACGCGTTCGTAAGTTATTACGCCTCCGAATTAAGCGCGGCACGCAGTGGTACATCTTGATCCTTCGGCAGATAGTAGCTGAGCGGATCGCTGACAACTCCGATTAACTGCTTCTGGATCGGGTTGCATTTGGCAACCAGTTCGTCAGGCATCGTGATATAATCCATCGGTTTGACCCAGCGATAGGCGTATCCCATAAAGATCGTTTTGCGCGGCATGCCCGACCAGTTGTGTCCGATCCCGTGCCATGTGCGTTGTTCAAACAGAAACGCATCTCCGGCATTGACATTCATCGAAATAGCACCGCGTGCCCAACCCGTATCTGGATTGGTTGCGGGTCTGCCTGTCAATCGGTTACTTCCGGGTACCAGTACAGTCGCGCCAGAGGCGGGATCGGATTGGTCGCTGATAGCGTAAGCAATTTTAAGCATGATCCGAGGGTGGGGTTCCTGCATTTCGGCATGTGATGTGCCACCGTCGCGGTGCAAACCGATACGGTTCTTTACTTCAGGCGGTGGTTCCTCTTTTGAAGGGAGTACAATGAGGTGGGACGTAATCATCTGTACGTTCCAATTAAGCACGCCGTAGGCGAGTGGCACGGTTTTCTGCCAATCAAGGAGTTGGAGAAATGCCTCGTGGTGGACGATACAGTTACGTAGGTTCAGTTTACCGCCTGCTTCAAGGTTCCCCGCGGCTTCTTCTTTGGCGTAGACCTCATCAACAGCGGCATCAATTTCCGAGACGACATCGGCGGGTAAGGCGTTCTTAATCAACAGGTACCCGTTGTTTTCGACAAATTCTTTGTCTTGTGGTGTAAATACGGCTGCTTCGGCAGCATCAGTTATAGTATCCATAAGGTTTGTCCTTTGATAATATTGAAAGTAGCCTTGATCTGTGGATCGGGATCCTATCGTGCTATACATTATATAAGATGCAACGAAAAAAATCAAAGCAATTTTGTTTGATAGGGTATGACGTTTGACTTTCAAAATATGCGAAAAATTATATCCAGTTAGTTAAAGGTATCTAAGCACGGAGGCCATGTGAAAAAGAGGGAACACCACGCAATTTGAAAAGCGAATTGACTTCAGAACCTTATAGATTCAGCGAACCTCTCCAACAAAATAGTCGAAACCTTAAGTTTGGCGCGTCATGGCGCGCGATTCTACTCGGCACTGTCCTTATCATCCCGAACATGTACTGGATTCTGGACTCTGCTGGGCAAGGGTATCCGACGACTATTTCTCTCTATTTTAACGTCATTTTCTGCGTTTTTGTTATCACAGGTGTTAACCTCGTCTTAATACGGGTTGCCCCTGGGATCGCTATGCAACAGGACGAGTTGCTGACGGTTTACGTCATGCTGGCAATTGCTTCTTCGTTGGCGGGGCACGATGTGCTTCGCGTTTTGATTCCGATGATTCCGTATGCGTTCTGGTACGCAACGCCAGAAAATGATTGGGCAGACCTGTTCCATCGGTATATCCCGGATTGGATGGCTGTCAAGGAGCGGCTTTTTTTAACAGAGTATTATCGCGGTGAGACAACCCTTTACCAGTGGGAGACTGTCCAAGGTTGGCTCACGACAACGGTTGCTTGGGGCGGTTTCCTATGCGTGATGGTATTCCTGATGGTGTGTATCAACAGTCTCGTCCGGAAACAGTGGACGGAGCACGAGAAGCTGAGTTATCCTATTATTCAGTTGCCGCTTGAATTGACAAGCGGTGGTCGCGCGAACTTGCTAACGAACAAGATGATGTGGCTTGGGTTTGGGATTGCTGGTGCAATTGACATCCTCAATGGACTTCACTATCTCTATCCGAGTGTTCCGAGTTTGGGTGGAAGGCTCTACGACTTACGTCCGTTCTTTACGCAGAAACCGTGGAGTGCGGTAGGCTGGACACCTATCGCTGTCTTTCCATTTGCAGTGGGCATCGCTTTCTTTATCCCGCTTGACCTGTCGTTTTCATGCTGGTTTTTCTATCTTTTTTGGAAGGTGGAGCGTGTCTTTGGAGATGCTCTGGGGGTGCGGGGTATGCCGAACTTTCCGTTCACGGATGAGCAATCTTTCGGAGCATATCTCGGCTTGTTTGTTATCGCGATTGTGGCGACACGAAAGCATCTGGCACAAGTCGGACGTAAGTTGTTTAGAAACGACCCGCGTGTTGACGATTCGGACGAACCGATGTCCTATCGGGTGACGGTGTTAGGACTTATCGCAAGTCTTATCTTTATCGTAGGGTTCTGTAAGACAGCGGGTATGTCTATCTGGGTGATTCTCGTATTTTTTGGGATCTATTATGCGATCTCTACTGCGGTGACCCGGATGCGCGCGGAACTCGGTTCACCGGTGCATGATCTGCACTTTATTGGCCCCGATGAAATGATGCCCCGTATCTTTGGGACACGGTTGCTCGGTCCACACAATTTAACGATAATGGCGTATCTCTTCTTTTTTAATCGTGCCTATCGCGGGCACCCGATGCCACACATTCTGGAGGGATTTAAATTAGCGGAACGCACAGGAATTTCCAATCGACGCTTATTAATTGCGATGTGCATTGCGATTGTTATCGGTACGTTCGCTTCGTTCTGGGCATTCTATCATATCTCTTACATTGAAGGTGCGCGTGATTGGTTCGCGGGCCGACCTTTCAACCGACTCCAAAGTTGGTTAACTTCGCCAAGAGCACCAGATGTGCCAGCGATTGTCGCGATATGTATCGGGTTCCTGATTACCGGTTTCTTGATGATAATGCGGATGCGACTCTTTTGGTGGCCCTTTCACCCGGCTGGGTTCGCGATCTCCAGCAGCTGGTCAATGAACGTGTTCTGGTTTTCGATCTTGGTGAGTTCGGTCATCAAGTGGATTATTCTTCGGCACGGTGGCGTGAGTGCGCACCGAAAACTGATTCCGTTTTTTCTCGGTCTAATCTTAGGTGAATTTATCGTCGGTAGTGTGTGGAGCATCATAGGGATTACGACGAACCAACCGATGTACCGATTCTTATTTTAATTCGGCTTCGGTTTTGATAGCGGTTGGATGTAATGAATCTGCCTTGCGATTTCTGTGAAGCCCATGGTCGGATAAAAACTTGTACCTACCGGATTCTGTTCTAAAGTTTCAATGCGGGCATAAAGCATCCCTTTCGACTGCAGATACGCTAACGCTTTTTCAATCAGTTGTCTACCGATACCCCGGCGTTGAAACTGTGGTAGTACAGCGAGGTTCGGAATACCACCAATCCGAGTTGCGTGATTAATTCGGGTTGTGATGTAACCAGCGATCTCGCCCTCCACTTCTGCCACAAAAACCCCGTCTGGGTTTGCTTCTGTATCGTCATCAATATGGGACATTTTGCGTTCCTTCCAATCCATATCACCAATACGTCCAAATCGGTCTTCAATATTCTTGTCTATAGACACTTTCTCGAAACAGATAGCAGTGATCTGTCGAAGGGTTTGCAGGTCGCTCGGTTTATAGTTTCTGATCATTTTTGGGTTTTCAGTTAATAGTTGTCAGTACTCAGTACTGATGAAGGTTGATACACCAAATGCAACACACTCACAGTTTGTGCTACAAGGGAACTGTTTTTTATCTGAGACGCGCCTTGATATATTATATCATCTGAGGATAAATTGCAAATTTCTTCTGCGTTAGATTCAGATGTCGTTCTTGAAAGATCCGTGAACATTTGCTATAATTGTAAGCATCTTATTTTCAGGAGGAACACTGCGTGATTCGTGAAGCAATTCAGAAAGTTATGGCGGGGAATGCCTTGACCGAAACAGAGATGATTGACACCATGAACGAGATCATGGAGGGTGAGACGACAGATGCGCAGATCGCTTGTTTTCTTACTGCGCTACGACTTAAAGGTGAGACGATAGAGGAGATTACAGGAGCAGCGCGCGTCATGCGTGACAAAGCCACGCCTGTTCCGACGAAACATCCGTTGGTGGTTGACACGTGTAGCACAGGTGGCACAGGTCTGAGCCTTTTTAATATATCAACGACTTCCGCTTTTGTTGTCGCTGGAGCAGGTGTACCGGTCGCAAAACACGGAAACCGTGGCGTAACACGGCAGAGTGGTAGTGCGAATGTGCTAATGGCATTGGGGGTGAACATTGAAATCGGTCCCGAACACGTTGGGCAATGTATTGATGAAGTTGGTATCGGTTTTCTGTTTGCCCCGGCACTGCACGGTGCGATGAAATATGCCATTGGACCGCGCCGAGAGATTGGGATCCGAACGATCTTCAACGCCTTGGGTCCACTGACGAATCCGGCTGGCGCGCAGGCACAGGTGCTTGGTGTTTACGCGCCGGAACTTACTGAAACGCATGCCAATGTGTTGAATAATCTCGGATGCAAACACGCCTTTGTTGTACACGGGGATGACGGTTTAGATGAGATCACGACGACAACGACAACACGTGTCTCCGAGCTGCGGAACGATGCTGTCAGTACCTATACACTTGATGCGACGACGTTCGGAATTCCGAAAGCGGAATCTGCCTCACTCTTGGGGGGTAGCCCCGAAGAGAATGCTGAGATCACAGTTAATATTCTGAAGGGTGAAACGGGAGCTAAACGCGATATTGTCGTGTTGAATGCTGGCGCAGCGATCGTTGTTGGTGGGAAAGCGGATAGCCTTGATGCTGGGATTGAACTCGCAAGCGAATCCATTGACTCAGGCGCGGCACTAACGAAATTAGAAGGGCTAAAATCAATGTCGAATGATTAGCCTATTATGGGTAGGAGAATAAAAGGATTGATATTAGACACAATCATAGCACATAAACAGAAAGAATTAGCAGCTGAACAGGCACAAGTGCCACTGGCGAAGTTGGAAGCAGCGGTTGAAAATCTTCCATCGACGCGACATTTTCGTGATGCTATTATGCGGAACGGGACTGTCAAACTTATCGCAGAGGTGAAGAAAAAGTCACCCAGTAAAGGTATTATCCGAGAAGATTTCCATCCGGTGTCAATTGCCGAAACCTACGTCGAAAACGGCGCGGCTGCTATTTCTGTGCTCACAGATAGGCATTTTTTTGCGGGGGAACTCGACTATCTACGTGCAATTCGGAGCACTGTTGACGTGCCGCTGCTAAGAAAAGATTTTACCATTGATCCATATCACATCTACCAAGCACGTGTCGCGGGCGCAGATGCTATCTTATTGATTGTAGCAGCGTTGACAGCAGCGCAATTGCGGACGTTCATGGATGTCGCAGCGTCGTTGTCACTGGCGTGTCTGGTGGAGGTGCATACACGTGAGGAGTTGGCAATTGCCTTGGATATGGATGCACAGATTATCGGTATCAATAACCGTGATTTGCGTACATTTCACACCGATATTGCGACAACATTCGAGTTACGTGAAACGATTCCAACAGATAGGGTTGTGGTGAGTGAAAGCGGTATCTATTCGCGTGAAGACGTAATGAAGCTGCAGGAAGCCGGTATTCATGCGATGCTTGTCGGTGAATCGTTGATGCGGAGTCCTGACATTGGCGCACAAGTTCGGCATCTTTTAAACTATTAAATCTGGGCACCGTTCCACTTCGTTTCACGGTGATTTTCGATTAACTCAATACCTCTTCTGGGCGGTGGATGTTTCTTTCAAATATCATCTGCAAGAATTATAGAGAGGTAACGGTAATACCGTGGCGTTTTAGGAGGGCGGTGGTTACCCCATCGCCAGATGTGAGCGTGCCTGAAAAAGTGCCGTCATAGATGTCTCCACACCCACAGGACGGACTTCTCGCTTTAAGAATCACTTGTGTTGCCGCGTGTGATTGCGCAACCTGTAAGGCGTGATGAGCGCCTTTCAAATATGCCGCAGTCACATCTGTCCCATCAACAGTCATGACTTTCGCCTTCCCATTAAGAACATCATCCCCATCGCCTCCGACAATTTCTGCGGCAGGGCGCGGCGTTGGCAATCCACCCGCCTCTTCTGGGCAGACAGGGATCAGTTCGTCGGTTTCCGATTGTTGTATTGCCGTTTCATTTCGGCTGTCGCCACCGTCGTATCGGCAGCGAATACCGAGGAGACAGGCACTAATGACTACTTTCATCTTCCCGCAATTCTTTGAGCTGATTCATGATTAAGTCTGTCTCACCTGCTTTCAGCTGCAGGTACGTGTCTTCTAACTGGCAGAGGATCGCGTGCAGTAGTGAGGTGCGACAGACCTCGGCGTTCTGATCTTCCGAGTGTGCACGTACTATCCGTACAGACGTTGCGGTTTCGCGCAATTCGGGTGGAAAATCCTCTGATACGATATTGACATTCACACCGAAACCTAAAACAAAAAACGGGTGCTGCTGAGCATCGTAGGCAAATTCTGTTAGGACTCCTGCCACTTTCCTTTTTTTGATACGGACATCGTTGGGCGGCTTAATCCGCGCGTCAAGTCCATGCGTCTTTTGAATTGCACGTGCGATCGCAATTGCGCCGATGAAATTAGGGAGCGGGACTTGATCGCTGAGCAACCGATGCCTAAGCACAGCTGACACGAGGAGGCACTTACCCTGCGGTGCTTCCCACTTTCTGCCGTATCTTCCACGACCAGCGGTTTGGTGTTCCGCAATTATGAGCGTTCCCTCCGCCGCGCCTGTTTTCCCACGTGTGATTGCAATATCATTGGTGGAAGCAACTTGTGGGTAATGCTCAATCTGATGTCCGATAAATGAGGTCTGAAGCGTTGTGCCAAAGTGCTTAATATTCATAGGCACTACTGGCGCAGATGTTCTTCTGCCTCAATTTTCCACTGTTCGGGTGGATTGAGGTCAAGGAAGCGTTTCCATTGTGCTTTCGCCTGCTCGCGCTTTTCCGTGTATTCATACATCAAAGCCAGGTTATAGTTCGCAGTCAGGTTACTCGGCTCCAATTGTATCACGCGTTCAAACTGCTCCGCAGCAGCACCGAGTAAATCCATGCTGAAGAGGTTGTTCGCGTAACTGAGCAGTGTAGGAACATGCGTGTCGTCTAAATCAAGTGCCTTTTCTAAGGTCTCTTTTGCGGCATTGTAATCCAGCGCGTGCGCGTAGTAAAGGTCTCCGAGACGTTGGTAGGTTTTCGTGGCAATATCGTCGCCTTTTTCTGGTGGTTGTTGAATAAGTGCGACTTCCGCTTCGTAGTGTTTGATCGCCTCCTTCCAAGCCTGTTCCCATTCTGCGATTTTGCCGAGATGTAGATGGATCCCCCTGTATTTTGGTGCATAAGAGAGCATACCTTTAAAGGCCTCTTTTGCAAGTTGATGCCGGTCGATTTCAAGATAAAGTACGCCGATATTATAATTTGCCTCACGGTTTCTGGGTTGGAGTTCAGCGACCTGTTTGAAATCCTCTAAAATTTGGCTGTAACGATAAAGCGTTTTGCCTATCTGTCTATAGCGAAGCGTGAGCATTCCACGGTAGAAGTAAGCATCCACATAGCTTGGATTCAAGGCAATAGTTGCGGTGTATTCCTTAACTGCCATTTCCGCATGTTTGTGATAATCGTCTCCGAGTGTTTCAGCGTGTCGATCAAGTAGGCGTGCGTAACTGTAGTGCCAGTCGAACTTATCGGGGTTGTACTGGTTCGCCAACCCGTAGTACCGAATTGCGTTCTCACGTTCGTCCCGTTTCTCAAAGATAACGGCGAGGAGATGATGGAGTTCCGGGTGCGCAGGTTCGATCTCCAATGCGGGTTGATAAACGCGGATAATGTTATCTTCGTCGTTACGTTGACGATAGATTGCACCGAGACGGAAAAAGGGTTCCGTTTCTGTTGCTTCAACACCTGGCAAGGGGGTTTGCAAACTACGTCCTATGTCGTTTTCAAGCAGTGTTGTATCAAGCGCGATGGTTTTCTCGTAATGCACGATTGCGTTATCTATCTCGTCCTTCTGTTCAAACAAGATTGCCGCGTGATAATGCGCTGCGACATCGTCTGGGCTTAACCGAATCGTTTCGAGAAATTCAGGTAAAGCCTCATTAGGCTGCTGTAGCGAAAGATAAGACAGTGCCAATAGGTAGTGTGCTTCAGTAGTTTCAGGCGCGATCTCAATAAGCCGCTGTAGGGTATCAACTGCCTGTTGATGTGCTTCGCGCCCTCTATAAATGTGGACCATTTTAAAAAGTACATCTGGTCGTTGTGAGTCTAATACCAGAGTGCGTTGATAAAAGGTAATCGCGCTGTCTGTATGACCGCTTGCCTCGTAGCTTTGTCCGAGGAGATAGGTAGCACTAACATCTTCAGGAAATAGTAGAAGGTGTATATTCAGCGGTTCGATAGCATCCTGGTATTTTTCTTCATCGAAAGCGCGTTGTCCTTGTGTGATAAATCTATCTGCCAACTCTGGGTTTAACGCCAATGCCCGTTTAAAGTAGCCTATCGCTGTATCCACATCCCCTTGTTGGTGATGAAGTTCACCGAGTTTGAAGTGGACATCATTGAAATTTCCCAAGTGGAGTTCGAGTTGCAGATAGCTTGTGTCCGTTTCGATAATTTCAAGCGTTTTCTCATAATGTTGGATGGCTTTTTCGGAGTTACCTGCATCGGCTTCAACGGTGCCTGCATAAAAGTAGGAGCGCGGATCATCGGGAAGGACGAACATGGCTTTCTCTAAAATTGGCATCGCTTGCTGGGGTGTAATCAACCCTGCGAAGTAAGGTTCCAACGGTTCATAGAAAGTGTCCTTGAGGCTTGGCGTGAGAGACAATGCTTGTTGATAATGGTGTAGTGCTGTCTCGGTATCTCCATTGGTATAGAAGATTTCTCCGAGTGCAAAATGCGATTGTGCATGGGTCGGTTCAGCCGCAATTGTGCGTTGATAGAGTTGGATCGCGCCATCCGTATTGCCTTTTTCATTAAAGATAACCGCCAACTCGTAAAGTCCCTGTCCTGAGTAGTCTTGATACTGAGATCCTTTAGTGTACTCTTCCAGCGCATCGTCGAAAAATCCTTGTGTAGCAAGGACCTGTCCAAGTTTGAAGTAAGCGGGTGCGAACTTTTTCTTTTGCTGCGTAATATTTTCAAACATTTCTCGAGCGCGGTCCATCTCACCTTGGGCGAAGTAGACTAAGCCGATACCGTATTGTGGATATTCCCATTTCCGGTTTAACTCTCGCGCAGTGTGAAAGGCTTGGAGTGCCTCTGTGTAACGCTGTTGTTTTAAGTGAATTTCGCCTATGCGATAGTAAACTGGGTAGTAGTTCGGGTTTAAGCGGGCGCAAGCCTCAAATTCCGAAAGTGCCAATTCATCTTTGCCTTGTTGTTGATGAATTCCACCGAGATTGAAATGCGCCCAGAACTGGTCCGGCTCAATTTCAAGGGCGTGTTGTAGGTAAGTGATGGCTGTATCAAACGTTTCACCGGATTTCGTAGCCTCAAGGGCGTGTACGTAGCCTAAACCGTAGTAAAACGCAGCCTCCATTGCAGGGGCGGATGACTGCTGTGCTTGGCGGTTCCCTTTTTCTGTGTCATAAAGGGTCAGGAGTGTGGAAATTCGTCCTTGTTTCTGCCATTTGAGGATGAATTCGCGGTGTTTCTCGGCGGGCTTTTTCTTCTCTTGCAGGACTTTTGCGAAGTCTTTTCTTATGTTCTTTTCCCATTTTTCCGCTGCTATAGTGACTTGTGAAAAAGAGGTATTGAATATTAAACCTACAATTAGCGATATAAATATGGGATTTAACACTATTTTTTTCATTTTATTTTCCTTTTGGTAGACTGTAAAATGCGATTTTCTATCCTAATATTTTATTTTTCGGATTCTAATAGACGTTCAATTTTCGCGCGTGTCGGCATAGAAGGTGTTGCACCGATGACAGTGACTGCCGCTGCACCCGCGGCATTTGCGAACGCAACTGCTGGACGTAAGGTTTCACCGCTTGCCAAGGCAGTCGCGAGGGCACCACAAAATGCATCGCCTGCACCTGTGGTATCTATAGGTCCAACGGGCAGCGCGGGTACCTGTTGGGATGTCGTTTCTGTCAATATCAATGCGCCTTGTGCGCCGAGGGTTAGCACGACGGCAGCGTTTTCGGTAGCTACCATACGGGCACGCAACACCTCCGCCGCGCGGTGTGCCTCTTCGTGGCTGCTAACCTTCATTCCCGACAGCAATTCTGTTTCGGATTGGTTCGGCGTAAGAATATCGACAAATCCCAAAAGGCTATCCGGCAACGGTTGCGCAGGTGCAGGATTTAACACCACCGTTGTACCGTGTTGCTTCGCAATGGCTGCGGCGTGTTCGGATGCCGCAATCGGAGTCTCCAATTGTAAGAGAAGTACATCTGCGTCTGCGATGCAATCGACGGCAGCATGTATATCAGCAGTCGTGAGTGCCATATTTGCGCGTGGCACGACGATAATACTGTTGTCGCCATCGGGTTCAATGACAATCGTCGCGACGCCTGTCCCGATGTCTGTACGTTTTGTGACAAACCTGCTGTTAATATGTTCATTTTCTACTGCGGTGAGTAGTATCTCGGCAAATGGGTCCGCACCGACACTTCCGACAAGCGTAACTTCGGCACCTAACCGTGCTGCAGCGGTTGCCTGATTAAATCCTTTCCCGCCTGTAAAAATATCAAAAGCATCACCGATAAGCGTTTCGCCTTTATCGGGTCTCCGAGTTGCGTGGCACACCAGATCAATATTCAGGCTGCCAACGACGGTAACTTTCGGTGTTGCGTGGTTCATCGCAACTGACTCCTAATTTCTTTTAACGATTTTGGACAATTATAGTTGACATGGAGTGCCGTTGTCAAGATTTTATCGGAATTGGGGATATAAAGCTTTTGTCATTGTGAAGATAGGTATCTTTCCCCAAGGGGTGCCTTAATCGGGCAGTTGAACCCCATGTGTGCGGAGTAATTCTGACATCCGATTCTGTAATTTTTCGGCTTCCTCTAAGGATTCCATCTCTGTGGATACTGTTGATAGTAAAAGCGCAGAAAATTCGCGTTGTGTTTCAGTAGGTAGTCCCTTCAGCTTTTTACGTGGGTTGTACAGGCTTATATACCCGGACAGGCTCGGCATCTAACCGAGGGCGGACATAACCGAAGTACCAAGTAACAGCACGAATCTGCGCGGAAAATGTTAGCGAAAATCCCTAAATTGACACCTATGGGTGTTTCTTCGCGGTTTCCTAACCACACCGGATCCTAAAAAAAGACGTGATACCAATAAATTCTTAAAATTGGATAGTTCTGCGCTAACCGATATTTTTCTGAAGGGATCCGCCTCGGATTGACATCACCGACGCTGGAGGAAACTGCTTTTGAGTGTCAGCTGCCTCTGTTGCCCGTTCTTTTTGAGCGTGACGTGCTTGGTTTGGATGTCGGTAACGTAGGTGTCGGTGTCAAGTGCATCGCCGATAGTGACGATGTATGTCTGATTTCCTATAGTGTTTTGGATGATGGCTTTCGGAGGAGTCTTTTCGTCTGTGGGGATGATGGTTCCAAGCAAGCGATAGGGTTCAATCGGACGCGGCGGTGTCCAACCCAGCGGACGAAAGAGATTGTTGTCAATGATCGTGCGGTAGAAATCCGTCTCTTGAAACTGCGTCAGGGAGTCTTGCGGGCGTGTGTGTCTGCTTTGTCCCCAGTTTCGTGTTGCCCATATCTGTAGAGCGGGGCGGCTGTTTTCCCTCGGAGTCTCTCCCGCAGGCGTGTGTGTCCGGGTCAATAAGAAACCGGAGAGCCGGGAACACACAATGACGGGGATGAGGAGAAGCGGTTTTAGGTAATTTTTAGCCATGAGTTTGGGTGTTTTGATTTGCGAATGTGTTTACTCTACGGATCGTTTCTCTTCAGCGCGCCTCGGAGTTCCTCAGCATTTTCTACATCCATCTGGTACCCCTGTTTCTCCAATATGTGTCTCACGAGCGTCTCCCCTGTTTCTGAGTGACATTCTACACTGAGCAAACACGGTTTGATATGAAACGGATACGTTTTGAAAATCGGCACTTCTGCACCTTCAACATCCATCCGTAAGATGTCAATCTGTTCCTGTCCGATCGCGTCAAGCAATGTCTGAAGTGATACGGTAAAAACCCCGAAATCCACTGTGTTCTCAACAACACCCGAATGAAAAGGTGCTGCCTCTTTCAAAGCGAATCGGTTGACAAAAAGTCCTTTGAGAGGCCCTGTTTCCAACCCCATCGTGGTAAAATGTGACGTTTCCGCGCTAATTGCAGCGTTGATGAAGGTGAGACGGGGCAGAAACGGGCGGAGGTGCTTGTCTGCTAAGGTTTTCTCAACCAACGCAGAGAAGTTACCGGGATGTCCTTCCACCAAATAGCCGTGCCATTTCCCTGGCTCAGAGAGCCACGGTTCAGGGAGTGCCCGCAATCGGTTCGTTCGTTGTTTGCTGCGGGCAATGTCTCGCCAATCGTCTCGGACGAGGTATGTCCATTCCGCGCTATGTCCTGTACCAATTTCGACAAAAACGCGTGGGGGATGTTCAGTCGTCTGTGTAACGCCCCCGGTGCCGCGATGCCTCCTTTTTGACAGATGCCGCAGCACGCGCGTTTTGATGTCCCTCTTAAGTGTGTTGTATACGTCTCTGCCTGAGAGAAAGTCCAAAGGCAACACCTCCAATAAGAAGTTCAGCACTCAGCGTCCAGAGTCGTGACAGGAGCGCGATCAACGTCGCGGTCGCAGGGGGCAAGACACTTGTCAGTAGCAGACTTAAAACACCCTCCCGAACGCCCAACCCGCTGGGGGTTACAACACTGAGAAATCCGAAGCTCCATGCGATGGCATAAATACCCGTTACCCGAAAAAGTTGAGAGGTGGAGACAGGAGAGAAACCTCTGATGAATAGAAAAAAGGCGATACCCAAAAGCCCCCAAAGCAAAATATATAGACCTATAAGCCGAACCAAAAACATCGCACGGAACAACTTTTTCAGATGCGGGACTGCCGCAGCGATGTGTCGCCTATACAGAAACGCTCCCACCCCCAGGCCCACGATGACGATGCCCACGATGACGATGCCGCCGAGGCGTATTCCCTTTCCTACCATCTCCAAATGTCCCCCCAAAGTGTGCAAAGGCGATATCTTCGCGGACCCCAAGACAGCGACACCGACGATGACTCCCAAACCGCACTGAAAAGCGAGTTGGAGGCAGGTCGCGAGGACCGCAGAAGTTTTCTCTATACCGAAACGGCGAGAAAAGGAAAGCATCCAGACGAACTGCCCGACCCTCCCTGGCAGATACCTTCCCAACTGTGAAAGTTGAAAAAATGTCCAACCGGATCGAAAGGCGATCGACGTTCCACTCCCCCGCCGATAGCAGAAGAACCACGGAAGACTCAGCACGCTATTATAGAGGAGTAGCAATATCAGAGACGATAGCAACCCGAAAGGAGACACCAAGGCGATACCTTCTCCGCTGAGCTCTGTCCGTAACTCGTAAAGTCGCTGTATCAGATACAAGAGAATCATGACGGACAGAAGCCATCTTCCGATCCGCAGCAACCGTTTCTGCCTCATCTGTCAGGAGTCTCCTTGCTTTCATCTGTAGTTTTCTGCATCAAGCGTCGTTCGAGTCGAGACATTGCCCCTATCAGCAGTTCGCCCAATAAACCAATAGAGAAGAACTGCATCCCTAAAATCACCATCAAAACTGACAACATCAGCAGGGGGCGGAAGCCGATACCGCCCTTTATGACCCATAATATAGCAAGGTACAGCCCGATCAGCCCTCCGATTCCTGCAACAATGCCTCCGATCGTGCCGAAGACGTGTAAGGGCCTTTTAAGGTATTTGGTGAGGAAGAGCACCGTGAGTAGGTCAAAGAAACCTTTCGGTATCCGCTTCAACCCATATTTAGAGACACCAAAACGGCGTTCGTGGTGTTTGACCTTCACCTCACCGACGCAAAAGCCAGCCTGATCTGCCAAGATCGGAATATACCGATGTAAGTCCCCGTAAAGATAGAGTTCTTTCACCACTTCGGCGCGATATGCCTTAAAGCCACAATTCATGTCGTGGAGTTTGACCCCCGTGAACATCGCAGTGATACGGTTAAAAACAAACGAGAAGACGCGTTTTTCAAGGGGGTCTTTGCGAGGGTACTTCCACCCCGACACGACATCATAGTGTCCCGTTTCAAGCGTTTCGAGGAGCTTCGGTATCTCTGCGGGATCGTCTTGGAGGTCAGCATCCAGGGTGATGACGATGTCCCCGGATGCTTTTTGAAACCCCGCAGTGAGTGCTGCGGCTTTGCCACGGTTGCGTCTGAAATGGATGACGTGAACGCTCAGAGCGGCTTCTGCGGCAAGTGCGTTGAGGACTTCTCCGGTCGCATCCGTGCTGCCATCGTTGATAAAAATCACTTCGGCAGAGAGGGCATACGTTTTTAGGACTCCCTGGATCTGCTGCAACAAAACAGGCAGCGATTCTGACTCGTTATACGCCGGTATCACGATGGAAAGTTGAGGGATTTTCAGCATTGTTATTCAGACTACGTTTATAAATATCTTTGAATTGTTGAGTCATCTGAGTCCAGGTGAGTTCGTTGATAACTCGCTGCCGCCCGGCACGTCCAAACTGTTCGCGTTTCGCTGTGTCCGTGAGTAACGCAAGGAGTGCCGATGCTAATTCTGCAATGTTCTTTGCTTCTACTAAAATTCCGGTTTCACCATTTTTCACAACAATCGGGATGCCGGAGATGTTAGAGGCGACGACGGGTTTGCCACACGCCATTGCCTCGAGTATCACATTCGGACAGCCATCCACATTGCCTTTCGGATCAAAAACTGCGGGGAGTGTAAAAACATCGCACAGATGGAAATACGCGGGCACCTCTGTGCGATTTATCGTGCCAGGGAACCGCACATCCCCTGAAACACCGAGGGCTTTCGAGAGGGCTTTGAGTCTTTGAAGGTCCGTGCCATCGCCGCCGATGATCAGTGTGACATTCGGGTGCTTCTGTTTGACAAGAGGAAGTGCCTGGATCAGGAGGTCAAATCCCTTCTTCAAAACCACGCGCCCTAATGCGAAAATAACGGCAGCGTCGCTCGGAATGGAGAGCTGCTTTCGCAGGCGCAGGCTGTCACGTTCTTTTTCGCCAACCGAAGCAAACGCCGTCGGATCCACACCGTTGGGGATGACACATCTCTTCGGTTCGGGGACACCTAATGCTGCGAGTTCCGGTAGAAATGTCGGGGTCACGCTTGTGACCATCGCAGTCTGTTGGAGTGTCCACTTTGCGACGCTTTTGAAAAACGGGTTCTGCTTGGCGACAAGCATGTCAGACCCCTGCATCGTAATGATTAGCGGGAGTTTGTAGATTTTACACACCACTGCCGCAATAAAACCGTTGGGTAAAAGCCACTGGGCGTGAATGAGATCAAAGCCGTGCTTGCGATGCAACCCGAACAGATGAAAAATACCCGAGAGGCATAAAAAAGGTGTCAGCAGATAGACATATTTTTTCAGTTTGCAATCGTTGATCAGGGTGTTGGAATAGCCGAGCTGCTGCAACCTTCTTGGAAAAAAGTAGCGATACGTCTGTAGGTTCACGCCGTGGTCTAAAGGGGGCCTCGCGAACTTCGGGGTATCCGGGGTCAGGACGGTGACATCCACACCTTGTTTCTGGAGCGTCTCCGCAGTCGATGCCACAAAAGGGGCGGTGGTATCATTTGGAAAACGGGGATAGGTATGGGTGAGTAGACAGATTTTCATTGAATAGACCTCCTACGGCACGCGGTAAATCCAGACGTGGTCTATGCCGTTGAGCGTAATGACCGACTCTAATTCACCATTGAGGGTCCCCGTCTCTGGGACTCTCCCAATCTGTGAATCCCGGATATAGACAACTTCATAATCTGGGGTGACGTTGATGACGTTTAGGTCTGCTCGATAGGCGAAGCCCTTGAAGTAGTGATCAACAAACTGTGCGGATAATGGGGAGACTCGAACACTCAGGAGATACGCTTTTGGCTTGCGGTTTAGATATTTCGATGCAATGTCTAAACCAGAGGCATCGCCGACCGTGATGATCTTTGTGATGTCGGTGGCTTTCCAGCAGAGATTGTAATAGGTGCCGTAATAGGGGTGCAGTGCCATCACGGGAAAGATTTGAATGAAAAAGAAACATAAGCAGGCGAGGACGGCGAGTGCCGTTTTGTATCTTGCGATCGCTTTTGGCTGAAAACAAGACGCAAGTGAGGCGTAAATCCATTTCAGAACCTCTACCAGCCCAATGCCTGCAAGTATCTCCAATAACGCAAATGCAGGCAACAGATACCGACTGAACTTTTTGCTCGTCGCCGAAAGGCAAACCGTGAAAAGCAGAACACCCATAACGAGTGCGATGCCTATTTTCAAGCGTCGGGCGGTTTCCTCGGCGTCTCTGCGTTGTTTCCACAGCAGAATGAATCCCACAATTGCAAGAGGTAGCATCAAGGGCGTGCTTTTGATCGTCAGCACAAACGGATAGAACAGCCACCCCGGATCGTTGACAACATTGCCCAAAAAGAAATGCTCCACTTCATGGGGCGTTGTCACCGCCCAATGGACGCTATCAAAAACGAGACCAACGGTTTCTATGACTCTCACAGATAACAGAACAAGCATACTACCAAAGAAGAAAAGCAGATATGGATTCACGCGTCCGTGTTTCATCTCTCTCAACAGCAGAACGCTCACACCGAAAAGAAACACCGACACCAGAACAATCAAAGGCGACCAAAAAACGGGCCACACCGAGACGACGGTCAGGACACTGACGCTGAGAAAGATCAGAATCTCAGACATCTGCCTCAAAAAACCACCGATACGGTTCTCTCGAAATAAAAACAGACACACTCCGAGCCACGGCAATAAAATCAGGGCATAACTTTTCGAGAGGAGCGCAAGACCGAAACTCATCCCCGAAAGAACGAGATAGCGACGGCGTTCTCTGTTTTGACAATAATATAAAAATAGCAACACCGTAAGCAAGATAAAAGTGGTGGCGAACGCATCGGTATGGACGCGGCGTGTGTGTGCTAAAAAAAGTGGTGAATAAGCGAGGCAGGCGAAACTCGCAAGCGCAACCCACCGCCCAAAGAGTTGGTAGACGAGAAAAATAGAGAAAACGATACAGGCGGAGACAAACAGACCGATGAACCACCGCGCCGCGGTAAGGTTTTCAAGATCAACGCGCGGGGACGTAAAAAAGGTGCGGAGCCCGGCGATCCACATCGTCGGAACACCCGGATGGTAGGCGATAACGGTTTTTGAAAAGTCGCCGGCTTTGACAGCGGACATGAAATCCGAACTTCGATCCATCCACAGCACTTCATCACTTGACCAATGCGACTCTAAAGTGCTGAGGCGTGGAATCAACGTCAGAAGCAAAAGGCAGATGCTCAAGAATAAGAGGTGTTTTCTCTTCATGACAGACAGACACGCAAAAGCGCAAGTGAAAAACGCACTTCGCAAACTCAGAAAACAGGTGACAGACGCAACGTCCGACGAACACCACCACTTTCTAAAACAACGGATTTGTTTTCTATCGAGACAACTTTCGTCTCGGTGTCAAGCGTCTCACCCACAGAAACAATAGAGATCGCCTTGCCTGCGGTCGATTCTATCACGGCTTCCGCGGACCTGTTCGCGTCACGAGGCAGGATCGTGCCTATCAGACGATACGGTTCTACAGGACGCGGCGGGGTCCAGCCGAGCGGTCGGAACAGGTTATTGTCTATGATGGTTCTATGGTAGGCTTCGGTATCAAAGACTGGGGGCGTGGTCAGGGGTCGGCGCGGGCGGGCAGGTGCATCGGAGACACCGACGACTTCACCGGGCAAGGGCGACAGACGCGGCGTGTCTATAAGTGTTGCCAGCAGGCGGGCGACCCCGAAACTGCTAACAAGTGTGAAAAAGACAACGAGTGCGAAAGGCAGCCGCGGTGAACGTGGTTTCCCACCGTCTGTTTGACCAAACGGGTGAGAACGTTCACAGCGGACACCCAAAAGCAATCTATTAGTCGCCACGGTTCTCAGGTTAGTGGCCACGGTTCGCAAGGAATTCCATATAAGCCGTGTAAGCGTTGGAATCACTGCCGTACATCGTTGCGCAGAACTCGTACACGTAGCCATTAAAATCCGTATACGTATATTTTGCCGGTGGGTTCAGGCAATCTTCATACTCCTGTTGATATGAATCGCGGGTACTTTCAAGAGACGCTAATTCATCGTTCGCAGCCGATAGATCGTCGTAGTAACTGAAAGCACCGGAAACCGAGCCACCGACCCAACCAGTGGTTACACCAAGGCCCACTCCAACCCCAACAGCTACCGGGACACTTACGCCACCGGTCGCGGGAGCAGTGGAGACACCCACGTACAAGCCGCCCACAAGACCCGCAGACCCGCTGACAACCGCACCCTGCGCAGCTGAGGTTGTGACATAAGTCACGATGCCTTTCTCTTCGATATCACCAATTCTCCGTTTTTGGAGCTCGATCTGATTGTTATAAAATCTCACCTTTTCTGCGAGCTCGTCGCAAGCCCATACGATTAATACGACACCGATGCTCGTCAAAAATATTGCCAAGACGAACGAGGCAATGACTCGGAAGTTAACATTGAACATTTTCATAATAGACCTCCATTTGGTCTTGAAATTCCCCTAATGCCCTTACCAGGGGATAGGGGGTTCGGTGCGCATGAGTTCTTCTTCCTCAAGCGCGATTTGTTGAGATTCCACTTGGATTTCCCGATCGATGATCCTTTGTGCTTCACGGGATTTCAGGATGTCCTGTGCATCTTTGGTCAGCTGCTCAAGGGTCTTTGTGGTTCCGTGGTTGGCTAAATCGTCAAAAAAGGCTTCGACTTTCTCGGCAGGAAGCGTTTTCAATGCCTCCTCACGCGCATATTCGAGTTGCTCCGGCGACATCCCCTTAAAGAGCGAGAGGATGAGTTTAAGTTCAGCATCGCCAGATGCGAGAGTTGCCCGGGCAGAGGCTCCGATTTTTTCCGAATTTGCAAGAAACCTTTTCTTGAGTGCGTCTCTCCGAAGTTCCCATTCGCGGCGTTTCTTTGCGGCTGCCATGGTATCTAATGCGTGCTGTTTCTCGGCTGCCTTTGCGGCTTCTAAACCGTCCATGACTTCCACACTCGGACCTTCACCGGAGTGTTGTTCTGCCATTTCCCGTGTCGGTCTGTTCCGGGGAACTGTCGGTGCAACTCGGACGCTCGGATCCGGAGCGGATTTTTCAGCGTTTCGGCGCAGTGCTTCCGCTCTCGCCTCCGCTCGGTCTTTGAGGACTTGCTCATGGACTCGCATGTTTCGGCTTATCCTCTCTTTTGCCCGATGCCGTCCGTTAATGAACGAGAACAACACAAGGCTGCAAAGAGAAAGAACCGTGAAAAACTTCCAGTGTTGGGCAAATGCAGACCGGCAGTCTTTGGCGTATTTGATGATCATCATTCTATCTCCTTTACGCCGCTTTCGGTGTGGAAAGGACTGCGTAGAAAAGACGCAGTGGCTTATGGTTTTCGACACACGTCTGTGTCGAGTTGAATACAACAAAAATGGAGATCTAACAGAAGGTTCTCCTATCATTGTATCAAGTTTAAGAATTAATTGCCAAGAAATACGATTTTTCGACATTCGGATACAGTTGCTATCCAGACAATAGCGTTTGGGTGAACTCGCAACAGTTGCGAAGTTCCCTAATTGATTACCGACACCGGCTGAACATAAATCAGTCGTTGTCAGCATTGGGTTGAAAAGTTATCTCTCCTTCTTAGTCATTGCGGAGACGGGATCCGTGGGATTTTCCTTCACAGCTTTCTTCCACTGGACTATCACACGTTTCACTATCTCCTCGATGGTAGAACGAGAGGGACCGAGGGCTTCTGTAATTTCCGAGAACGATTGTCCATCCAAGAAGTACCGTTCCATAACATTTCTGTCGTTCTCCTCGGGGAGGCAGTCTATCAACGCGTCCAAATGATGCAGAATAGGAGCCGTCCATATCTTGAGTCGTTTCCATCTTTTCACCGCGCCGGGTGTAGTTTCTATCATTTTGGCTATCTGTTTTTGAGAAAGTCCATCACGCATAAACGCTACAATCTCTCGGTCTTTACCTTCGAGGAGGCGGAGGAGTTGTTCTACCTGAGCCTGATCTGCTTCGGCTTTTTTAGTATCACTTTCCGCGCGCATTGATGCGTAGTATGCCTCCCTTTCGCTGACAGAAAGTCCATCAAGCGATGTAGTTGGCAAGCGTCGCGTCTGGGTGTTTGCCCTTCTTATCTTGTCAATCATCAGATTTATCGCTGCGGTTACCAACCATTCTTCTAACTTCTCTGGCTCTCCGATGTGCTTCCTTTTTTCAAAGGCTTTGAAGAAGGTTTCGTTAGTGATTGCATCGGGATCTACGACGGTATCTGGCTGATTCCCTTTCCTGACTTTTCACTGCGTTGAAGACGGTTTTGTAATGCGCGTTGGAGAGTAAGCGCAGCAGTTCACGCGCCTCTTTCTCATCGTCCGTTTCTACAAATCGCCGATTTAAACTAACATCGTTCACCTTCCCAACTATGGACCCCATTTCTCCAGAGATAAAGTTATGACTGGCTTCATATACAATCACGCAAATTTGGGGTGAATTCCGACACAATCTGTATTTTTTTTATGAAGATTAATTTATTAATTCGGTAATATTGGAACGTGCGATAAATCGCACTACTACGAACCCGCCCGTTTGTAGTAGGGCAATTCATTGCCCGTCAATTACCGAAATATTTTCTTAAACTTCATTCAAAAAATGTGTATTTCTATGCAAAATTTGTTTTTTCTGAGGTGAGTTTGATAATAGATGCGGTTAGGAATGCATGTCGCAACTGTAAAGCCGAGACAAATACTGGGTTGGTGTTGCGCAATTGATGTGCTTGGTAACGGGCGGGGAGACCCCGCCCCTACGAGCCGTTTATAGGAAGGTTTAGAATTAACTTGGTAACGGGCGGGGAGACCCCGCCCCTACGAGAGGTGTAATGATATGCGTAGGGATGTTTTTGCTTGGGTTTTCTAACCCAAACTTTTGACTTGCAAGGGACATCAAAAGTTGTTATGATGCACATAAGCAAGAATAGGTAAGTTTACGGACCGAGGACGCTGATGAATTCCAAATTAAAATATGGGATTGGCTTTTTAATTTTTTTAGGACTTTGTTTCATCTTCCAATGGCGTGCAGGACAGGTTAGCGATGCTGAAACGCTTGTATGGTACAGCATCATCCCGCCGTTGCTTGCTGTTACGTTAGCGATTGTAACGACTCGATTGTTTCCGAGTCTCTGTATAGCAGTGGGTGTTGGGCTTGTGCTCTCCTGGTATCAGAAAGGTGGGACGCCGAGCGGTTTCGTGGCAGAAACCATCTGGTTCGTGCGTGCCGTGAGTGTCGGCAATGATGGGATAGATCTCTTCAATTTCTGGGTGGTTCTGTTTGTTTTTCTGATTATGGCGACGATCTCTGTTGTAGTCGCCTCCGGTGGCATTGGCGGCGTGGTTGTCTGGCTCTCTCAGTTTGCGAAGGGACCACGTTCGGCGCAATTTATCACGGGTTTGATGGGGATCGTCATCTTTATTGGCGATTATTCTAATGCGATGCTTGTTGGACCAACAATGCGTCCGCTCACCGATCACCATCGCGTCAGTCGTGAAAAGTTGGCGTTTCTTGTGGATTCCACAAGCGCACCGATTGCGGGTCTCGCGTTTGTTAGCACCTGGATCGGTTATGAAGTTGGACTCTTTGAAGATATATCGGGGACACTTGGGCTTGGACGTGACGGGTATTCCATGTTTTTCGATGCCCTCGGTTTTCGGTTTTACTGTGTGTTGACCATTATCTTTGTTATCGTCAATGCAATCAGTGGCAGGGATTATGGTGCGATGCACCAAGCCGAAACACGTGCACGAGAGACAGGAGAGACTGCTGCCTCAGATGCACAGGCACTCGGACACGCCGCATCTTTTACCAGTTTACCCAACGCCGTTGTCCAACCCTTTTCGGCGGTTTTACCACTTTTAACACTTTTTGGGTTGCTATTGGGTGGTTTTTGGATTGATGGCAATGGTACTGGGTCTATTCTGTCGCTAACATCTTGGCGGAACGCGCTTTCAGAGGCGAATAACGTGATGGTGCTTGCCTGTGCGGCAGCGAGCGCGTTTGTCGTCTCAATTATCTGCGCACGTCTGCTCTCAAAACTACGATTCTCAGAGATCGCTCCGGTTGTTTGGAACGGTATAAAAGGGAGTCTCACGCCGTTGAGCATTCTGTTATTGGCGTGGGGCTTAAAAGCAAGTTGCGACAGGCTGATGACAGGCGACTTTCTCGCTATGATGCTCAGTGATGTTGTATCGCCGCTCTGGTTCCCGATTCTTGTGTTTATCTGTGGGGCCGTGACCTCTTTTGCAACCGGCACGAGTTGGGGCACAATGGCGATCTTGATCCCGACTGCGATTCCCGTGGCGTTTTCGCTCGATGGCGGTAGTTATGGACTTACGACAATCATTTGCCTCGGTGCAGTGCTGGATGGTGCCATCTTCGGGGATCACTGCTCGCCGCTTTCGGATACAACGATTTTGAGTTCTATCGCCAGCAGTTGCGACCCGCTGCACCATGTGCGAACACAATTGCCCTATAGCCTCACTGTTGCGAGTATTGCGCTGTTTTGTGGGTATCTCCCCGCCGCGCTCGGTCTTTCCTCAGCGATCGGGATTGCGTGTGGGACCGCCGTAATTATTTTACTGTTTTATGGGGTAGCAGGCTTCCGTAAGTTTCAAGAAAGGAGAGCGATATGAAGGTGGCACTTGAAGGGCAAGTCGCGGTTGTTACAGGGGGTGCACAAGGTATCGGTCGCGCGATTGTAGATCAGTTGATTGATAATGGTGCTTATGTGGCGATTGTTGATATAGACGTACAGGCAGGGATGGAAACTGCTGAGGAAATTAAGCAACAGGGTCGGACCTGTCTGTTTATAGAGGGTGATGTGTCGGATGCGGCACAGATGGAGGTTGTTGCAGACCGGATTGCCGGACACTTTGGGAAAATAGAGATTCTGGTGAACAACGCCGGCATAAACACCAAGAGCGATAGGGTACCGATTCATCAATACACTATAGAGGATTGGCACCGTATTTTGGAGATTGATTTGACCGGTGTTTTCACAACGAGTCGTGCGGTTATCCCATATATCCTTAAAACGCATAGCAGGTCTGGTTCGGAGGATGCGACTGGACGGATTGTTAACATCAGTTCTATTGCGGGGTTGGTGCCGTTACGCTTGCAGAGTGCTTACGTCGCAGCGAAGGCAGGCGTTGCCAATCTGACGCGTTCAATGGCGTTGGAACTCGGACCTGAAGGGATTCTGGTGAACGCGGTCGCACCCGGTTCAACCCTGACCCGTGGCACGAAGGCACTCTTCTATGGAGATGATGGTGCGTATACAGAGAATGCCGCGAGTCTGTTATCGCACATTCCACTTGGTAGACCGGGAGAAACGACAGAGATCGCGGCAGCGGTGCTTTTCCTCGTCTCACCGGATGCGAGTTATATCAACGGTAGTGTGCTTGCAGTGGACGGTGGATGGACTGCTGGTTATACACGGGATTGGTAGATGCACCTACACCTCTGGAACTAATACCATTTCCGATTGAAAACGCTTCAATAAACGAACTCTTTTGTAGCATAGGAAACCGTTAGCCTGTGCAGTCTTGTGGAACCTTTGAAGCAATCTGTCAATGCAATATAATCTTTTAGAAATGGTATAACAACTTATAACTGATAACTAACAACTATTTCAAGGAGGTCAAGGCACCCACTACCTAAAGGCAGGGGCTTGTGCTTCGTAGCAGTTCGCGTTTCCTCGGAAACGTCTTACATCTGCTCCACAGAGGGATCACAAGCAGCCCTCAAAATGTTTACTGCAGCGTTGACGTCTCTGTCGTGGTGTGAACCACATTCGGGACATATCCACTGCCGATCTGAAAGCGTTAGGTTTTCGTTGTGAAAACCACAATCACTGCACGGTTTCGTTGTAGCTGTCCATTGACCAACTTGACGGAAGTCGCGATTATGTTTGAAACACTTGTATTCCAATATCTCAACAAACTCTCCGAAAGCAAGGTCAGAAACCTTGCGTCCCCAGAGGCGTTTCATACCCTCAAGGTTCAATGTCTCAGTGACGATAGTATCAAACCTTCGGCAGAGGTCTGTGGCAAGTTTGAAATGCCAATCTCTGCGTTGGTTGGTGATATGTCTGTAGAGCCGAGCAAGTTGACGGATGGCACGCCACCAATTGTTAGAGCCTTTAACTTTACGCGAAAGGTTTTTGTTGAATTTTCGGAGATCGGTCAAGGATTGCTTCAAGAATTGAGGGGACTGTATCTTCTCACCAGTGTTGAGTGTCAGATAGGTATCCATACCGAAGTCCACCCCTACGCTTTCACCTGTAGCGGGCAACACTTCTTTCGACGTGTCATCTGTCACGACATAGAGCCAATATGTTCCTACACTGTCGCGAAGGATTTGGATATAACGAACCTCGCCTTTCCAATCGCGGTGGTGATGGAAAGAAAACCAACGTTTGTTAAATTTTAAGGTTTGCGAGGGTTCATCCCACGCTTTGAAAGAGAGGCGAACACGTCCTTCTTCAAGGAGATAACCACTTTGAAACTTCGCAGAACGGTATTTCTCACGCTTCTTGAACTTTGGGCGACCCACATGGGGGAAGTCAAAGAAGCATTCCCAAGCGATATGCAGGCGGATAATCACCTCGTCAAGCGTAGCCCGAGGAATCCACGCCCAATGTTTCTTGGTGCGTTTAAGCAACTTCGTCAAATGCGGTTGCAGGCGGTAACGTCCCGCATACTTGCCGTAGATACGATAATAGCGGTTTTCCAATGCCAAGAAGTGGTTGTGAACATCGCTAAGATCGTCAAGCATGTTGCCGAGTCGCATGTTTTGCGGATGTTCGCGTATCTGATATTTATGTGTTCTACGCTTACGTTTTTGTTTTCGTTTTTTTCGCATAGTGATTCACAGTTCACAGATTTAACCCCTGGCAAGTAGGTAGGCAGGCAGACGCGTAACCTTACGATTACGCTTGACATGTCTGCCGCTCTGACACGCTAATAATTGTCCTACATTTTGGCGATAATGTCAAGAAAAAACATAGGAGCGGGCATGCCTCCCCAAGCTAAAGCATGGGGTCTCCTGCCCGAAGATTGATAAAAATGGCAAAGATTACTACATTTAAAGGGTATCAAGGCGAACCCCCTATTCCGAAACCGGCACATCAGGTGCAAGCAAATGTTGTCACGGTTCAAGACGGGGTGCCGGTAAGGTATCCGGGTTGTGATGGGATCGGGGTGCGTGTCGTGCATCCAGCGAACTCGAACGCGCCTGCGCAAAATTTGGGGCTCGTCGTGTTTTTTGTTCCACCGCACGTCGTTCTTGAACCGGGAAGTCATCACACCGAGGAGTGCTACGTCATCCTAAAAGGTAAAGGCGTGATGACGCTTGCCGGTGAAAAAGTGCCTGTTGAAGCGGGGACGTTCATCCACCTCCCGCCGTGGTGTGAACACGGGATTGAGAACACAGGCGATGAGTCGATGGAGGTGCTAATCTGTACGTCACCACCGAACCCGTAAATTGACCCGAAGAATGCTGTTTTGGCGAGCCAAATGCCTGATTTGGAGGTTACTTGTGCCTTCTTACAGGCATTTTGCATTTTTAATTCAACTTTTTTGCCACATTTTCGTTAAATAAAGTATCTTAAGTGTTTAGAAGCCACACGTTTAATCTGTGAGGGATGGATTTATGCGCGACTCAATGCAAGGTTTCGACAGCGGAAGGTCATCTCGGAGACGACGGTCGAGTTCTTATAGTAATGGCGGCGGACGCCTACGGAAGTTAGACCATGAACCCTTGTCAACGACAGAAGAGGTGCCTGAACGCCTAAAAGAACAAGCAGAAGCACTTTTTGAACCCGGAGAAGAGATCAAAGTATCTGTTTCGACGGATCTGCGCTTTGATGGTACCTACGGTAAGGATTGGTTGTTAATTACGAACAGGCGGCTCATTGCTTTTAATCAGAATGGTGTTCTCGGACACCACATGCGAGAGGTACCGCTTTCGTCTATCGAAGATGTCGAAATCCTTGAGATGTACGGGAATAACATTCTCAAAGTGAGTACTGCGGACAACGCGTTTGAACTCGCGCGCTACTCAAAACGGTTAACCCCTAAGTTCGGTCTTGCTGTTTCAGAGTTAGAACAATTAATTCCACAAGCTGAGGCGAATTCAGATGGTAGACGCGGACGCGGCAGGCGTGGACGGGGCCCAGGGGGTATGCCCTTTGGAGGCGATAAAAGGCGCTGTGAGAAGTGTGGTCATCCCATTCCGAGTTGGTCGGGTGTGTGTGTCAATTGTGTCCAAAAAGGAAAGCTCATCTTTCGACTCCTGAAGTACGCTGTCCCGTTTTTGCATGTTATTGTGCCGGCGTTCCTCATCATGATGGTCATCCGTCTCGTAGGGCTTTACCCAGGGATACTCAGTAGAGACCTAATTGACAGAATTCTAACGCCGGTCGGACATGCTGTCTCTACAGGCGTACCGATTCCAGAAACAGATTGGGGACACCTGCAAGGGACTGTAGACTTCTTAAGTCAGTGGTTCGCTAACATACCGGTCGGTGGAAGTTTCGGGCATCTAATAGGGATTGTGCTCCTCATGGCTGGTGTTAACGTCTTCAGAATGGTAGCTTCTGCTATACGTGGATATATGATGGCGTGGGTAGGACAGAATGTCACGCGACGGCTCCAGAACGAGACTTATGAGCATCTAAACGCGCTCTCTATTGATTTTTTCCATGATCGCGATACCGGGAACTTGATGTCAAGAATCACGCACGATGTATCACGGCTTCGAGATTTCATCTCGAGTGGGTTACAGGATATTGTCGGGGATTCTCTGTCAATCATCTATATGTGCGCGATCATGTTCTATTTCAGTTGGAAGCTTGCGCTCTGGACGTTGATCCCGATCCCGTGTCTTATCTTCTTCACGATCTTTTTTGGGAAGAAGATGAGTAAGGTGTACCACGTTTTATGGAAACGGTATGCCAACATTAGCACGATTCTGGCGAGTACGATTCCAGGGGTTCGGGTTGTCAAGGCATTTGCGCGTGAACGCTACGAGATAAACCGGTTTAGCGATATGACCCATCAGGTGTTTGCGGGTGAGATGAACGCAGCAAAACTAGGAACGTTTTACCGTCCGATTATGGAATTTATCACCTTTTCCGGGTCCATTTTGATTTGGCTCGTCGGCGGATGGCAGATCTTCCAAGACGATTTAACCCTCGGTACGCTTGTGCTGTTTCAGGGGTATATGGCGGGATTTATTAGGCCTGTGTATACGCTCTGTCAGATGAACGAAAGATTTATCCGGGCAGGCACTTCCGCCGAGCGTGTTTTTGAAATTATGGACACACCGCCGAGTGTCGCTGATAAGAACGATGCGGTAGCTCTTAGAAATATACGTGGTGCTGTCGAATTTAGAGATGTCCATTTCTCTTATGATAACGAGAAAAATGCGCTCAACGGGGTCAGTTTTACAGTGGAACCCGGTGAAATGATAGGGTTAGTTGGGCACAGCGGTGCGGGGAAAAGCACGCTCATCAACCTCATTACCCGGTTCTATGACCCGAACGATGGCGTTATAGAAATTGATGGCCACGACAGTCGCGACATCCAGGTGAAGGCGTTGCGCCAACAGATTGGTGTCGTGTTGCAGGATCCGTTCCTGTTCCAAGGCACAATCGCCGAGAATATCGGTTACTCGAAACCAGGGGCATCTCGGATGGAGATCATTGCTGCTGCGAAGGCGGCAAATGCCCACGATTTTATCGTTAAGTTTCCCGACGGTTACGACACCATGGTGGGTGAAAGAGGTGCACGGGTTTCCGGGGGCGAGCGGCAGCGTATCTCTATCGCACGCGCAATTTTGAAAAGTCCGCGCATCCTTATTTTAGATGAGGCGACTTCCTCTGTTGATACTGAAACGGAGTCAAAGATCCAAGAGGCATTGGAACGCCTTATTCAAGGGAGAACTGTGTTTGCTATTGCACACAGACTGTCAACTCTAAAATATGCTGACCGACTTGTTGTGCTGAAAGAAGGTGAGGTTGACGAAATCGGGACGCATGAGGAACTTATTGCTAAAGACGGCACTTATGCCGGTTTGTGTCAGAAGCAGACTGAATTATCAAAGATTCGGGCATGGTAAGTAATCTGATCCTAAAGGAAGAGCATATTTATGAAGGAAGCCATTGAGGTTACGGATGAATTAGAGTTCCTTGATGCGAGCCGGGTCAAGATTGAGCGGAACGCGTTTGAAGAGTTAGTTGTCCAACTCCCAGACGGGACGGTTCAGACGAAAGTCGAGCCGATCTACGCTTTTCCGGTAAGCGAAACCAGCCGATATATTTCTCTAATGGACGAAGAATCGAATGAAATCGGTATTATTGAGGATATAAAGTATCTGCCACAAGAATCTCGCAAGATTCTTGTTGAGGAGTTACAGAAACGCTATTTTATGCCGAAGATTACCAAAATCAACGCGATTGAGGGACAGTTCGGGGTTACACAGTGGGTGGTTGAAACTTCACAAGGCGATGTACAGTTCGGTTTACGCTCTCGATATGATATTGACTCGCTTGAGAATGGACGCGTCCTAATTAAAGATGCCGACGGTAACCGTTATGAAATTGAGAACTACAATAAGTTAGATCCGAAAAGCATAGCCCTGCTTGAGACGCAATTATAAATTCTTAAATATCGGGTTTCTGCTCCGCTTGCACCGTCAGAACTGTAGCTCGTAATGAAGCAGATCGCTTATGGGCGAGTACGCCGCAAAATAGAGAGCGGTATCTACGGAGAGAGACTTCCAAACCTCAAATCCACCTAACCGAACCGCAAGGAAATATAAAGAATTAATCCATCAGAACTGTAGCTCGTAATGAAGCAGATCGCTTATGGGCGAGTACGCCGCAAAATGGAGAGCGGTATCTACGGAGAGAGACTTCAAATCTCAAATCCACCTAACCGAACCGCAAGGAAATATTAAAAATGGAGAACGTAAGAATTGAACGTATTGAATGGGCACGCTTAACAGGTGAGCGTCCACGCAAAGCCGGTTGCAACTCACGATTGGGTGAACACGGGCTGCATGTCCGGCCCCCTATTGCTCGCCTAACGACAACAGATGGCGTCAGCGGATTTGGCTTTTCGCCGATTTCACGTGAGAAAGCAGCGGCTATTGTCGGGTTTCAGCTCAGCGATGCGTTTGATGCAGAGAGTGGTGTCACCGAAGAATTTAGAATATTGGAATACCCACTCTGGGATTTGGTCGGACAGTTAGCACAAAAACCAGTGTATGCGATGCTTTCCGGACAGAACGGCGAGTTTCGCGCCCCGTGTTACGATACCTCACTCTATATTGATGACTTGCACCTTGATGACAACGCGGAAGCCGCTGCACTTATTGCTTCCGAAGCATTGGAGGGAAAGGCACGCGGGCATAACGCCTATAAGATCAAAGTCGGTCGTGGCGCGATGCACATGCCGCTTGACAAAGGAACGCAGCGGGATATTGACGTTATTTGTGCCGTGCGCGAGGCTGTTGGACCCGATGCTACGATTTTGATAGATGCCAACAACGGTTATAATCTCAACCTTACCAAGCAGGTATTAGCGGGGGCTGCCGAGGCAAAAGTCTATTGGATGGAAGAGGCATTCCACGAGGATGCCCGCGTCTATAGCCTCCTGAAAGAGTGGTTAAATGCCGAAGGTTTAGAGACCCGTATCGCTGATGGTGAGGGTGGGGCATCACCGCACCTCGTGGATTGGGCAAAAGACGGACTCATTGACATCGTCCAATACGATATTTTTCACCCTGGTTTCTCACGTTGGCTTGAGTTGGGACCCGAATTGGATGCATCCGGCGTTGGCACCGCACCGCATCACTACGGCGGTTACTACGGCAATTTCGTCACCTGTCACCTTGCAGCGAAGGTAGAGCGATTTGAGTTCACCGAGTGGGATCATGCGACGACGCCTGGGATAGATGATTCCGCCTATTCAGTATCCAACGGTTATGTAAATGTACCGCAAAGTCCCGGTTTCGGGTTGAATATAGAGGAAGGACCTTACCAAAAAGCACGTGAAGAGAATGGATTTGATGTTCGGGCATAGTGGCTTGACTGCAAAGTACTAAAGTATTTGAAAGCCACGAGGAGGGCAAAAATCATGGGATATTTATCAGATGCCGATAAAACTTTTTTCAAAGAAAATGGTTATCTGGTTATACGCGGTGCGGTAGAACCACTGACGGTTGATGCCGCACTTGACAGGCTCTGGGAAGCACTTGACGAAGATAGAGACGACCCGGAGTCTTGGATTCGTAAAGGTTATCGGACGGTCCCTGTCGGCGGTGAAGATGTAATTGCTGGCACGACATACAATAACCGAGTTTTCGCGATGGCGGAAGAACTCGTCGGCAAGGATAAATTGAATCCGAGTGGTGGCGCAGGACCGCATATCAATTTCCCGGATCCAGACAGAGAGTGGCGCGAACCCGGGGGCGGACACCTTGACGGTTACCACACCCCTACAAACGGGGTGCCGAAAGGCGTTGTCGGTTCGTTCACACTCGGCGCGACTGTCTATCTTGACACAGTTGAAAAGCAGGGTGGCGGATTTACCGTCTGGCCCGGAAGCCATCGGATTTGGGCTGAGTATTTCAGGCACCACGACTTGGATAGTCTCCCCGGTGGTGTTGCTCCGTTTGATTTGGGACCGAGTTATGAGTTCACAGGCGACGGCGGTGATGTCTGTTTCTGGCATCATCAAATGAGCCATACCGCTGGTTCAAACTGTGGTCGCAACGTCAGAATCGCACTCATCAGCAGGTACCGTCGAAAAGATTTGGACCAGATTAAGTTTGAAACCCCTGAGGATATGTGGAAATATTGGGACGGAATTTCGTAGAACTTGCATCTATTTTGAAAACTGGCAAGATTCAAACCTCATCAATCAAGCGGAAGACCCGCAAAACCACTTCTACCGTGCGGACATCCGAATATTAATTTGCGAAACAAAGTAATATGTAGTATCCTATTATTAGTCTGTTTTTTTTAGGAAAACGACGTTGGAGTCATTTAGATTTACTACACTTCGTCAAAATTGGATTAGGGAATTTGGGAATGGACCTCTATATGAACCCGTCTGAAGTCTCAGAAATAATAGGTGTCGAAGAGGGAATTATTGTTCGAGCATTAGAGCGGCAAGATGTAGAGATTGAGCCGTATCTACGCGTCGTGTCTGCTCGGTCTGAAGAACCGGGAAGTTCCACAAAGCCAAGCATGCAACTACGCATTGATGGACTCGCGCCACTGATAAAGAAACTCACCTATAATATTCCGACAGATGACATCATTGAAAATCTCAGCTGCCAAATTATTGATATTACATATCTACGGGAAACCTGTGATAGATTAGAATCGGAGAATAAGGCACTTATCGCTGAAAATACGCAGCTTCGCGAGACTGTTGAATCTTTCCAGGCCGAAAGAGGAGATTGGTCCGCACAAGTTGATGATTTAACAAATCAGTTGACACACGAACAGTCTAAAGGTTGGGTAAGTCGCTTGTTGAAACGGAAAGATTGAAAAACCGTAGGTTGATGAGACTACAGCTCCCTGAAACGCTATGACGAAGGAAAAACGAAATCAATTAATTGCAATCGGATTTTTCGTAGTTGGCACTGTTTTTCTCTATATAGAGGATATTTCCCTGCTACCAGCGATTATGACACAAAATAGTGTTTTACTTAAGGGCATCTCGCTGGTGCTGCTGAGTATCGCCGCGATTCTTGGTGGAATTGCCTTTGAGAACAAACAGCGAATCGTCATTATATCAGGTGTCGGTCTGGTGATTGGACTTGGGTTTCTCTATCTACCGGTTCCATCAATTTTGCACGGTTCGGCATTTCACATTTTGTTCGCTTGTGCGATTGCTTTCGGTATGACGACAACTGCGAAGCGGATTTCGGCTATTGGTTCAGCATTCTTGGCGTGTATCGGCATCATTTTCCTTTACCAACTCTTTTTTCCATCACTCGGTAGCACCGCTCTACATCTGCTCCTACCCGGTATCATCGTTTTTTCGATTGTCTTTTCGCAGAAAACCTTGTGTGAACAGCTTTCTATCGGCTTAATCGCGTTGGGTATGATTGCACTCTGCCAACCGTTTTTCATACTGCTTTATCAAACCGGTTTTCAGTTGTTGCTTGCGGGCTTAACAGGATTTATTGTCGCAGCACACCGTTAGTAGTTATCAGTCGTCAATTATTAGTTGTCAGTCAGAGAAGTCCGTAAAGTGTTCTAAAATTGTGAAATCTATAAAGTTGATAACTATCGAATTTTAGCACACTTTCTAACATTGATAACCGATAACTGAAAATTATTCCCTCTGAAAACTACAATGTCAAACATATCTCCTAATTCCAAGACGAAAAAAGTTGTGATAGTGGGTGCAGGTATCATTGGTGCCACGCTCGCTTACCATCTGTCCCAGCGGGATAGTATTGACGTTACGCTTCTGGAGCGCGACATCCCCGGTTCGGGTGCGTCTGGACACTCTTTCGCATGGGCAAATGCGTTCGGGAAGGATCCGCGCGAGTATCACACGCTCAATCGGCGTTCGCTTGATATGTGGTATCGGTTGGCACATCAACTTGATACAGATATCGGTATCCACTATGGTGGTGAAATGCGGTGGGAAAACGACCCACAACGCGCAACGCGGCTCCGTGAGCGTGTGCGTCAAATCCAGGCGTGGGGCTATCCGTGTCGCCTTATCACCTGTGACCAGATGTTGGTCCTTGAACCACACCTACACCCCGGTACTGTGTTAGCTGCGTCCCTCTCTGAAGCGGATATCCACATTGAAACTGATGTTTTTATTAACGTTTGTCTCCGGCGTGCGCGCGAAGCAGGGACGATTGTATATGCGCAAACCCGTGTCACAGGCTTTGTCATTCGTGATAATAATATCGCCGCTGTGAAAACGACCAATGGCGAGTTTTCGTGTGATGTGGTTGTCATAGCAAGCGGTGTTCAGACAACCGAGTTGGCTTCTCTGGTGCAAGTCCATATACCGCAACAGCGAAGTCCGGGCATAGTTATTAAGACAACACCCTGCGCTAAGGTTTTACACAATGTGGCGGTCATTCACGCGCCATCGGTAGATGAGAAGCATCAACACCTCCACCTCCGGCAACTATCTGATGGAAGCCTTAGAATCGGGCAGGGTACTCAAGAAGGGATCAACCGTGATGACTCGCAACAGCATGCCGACGCACTTCTTGATCGTGCCAGAGCCTATTTGCCAGCAATAGCGGACGCTAAAGCAATTCCAACGCCTGTCGGTTATCGTCCGATGCCGATTGATGGGTTTCCGGTACTTGGGTTTACAGAATCTGTTCCGAATCTTTATATTGCACTCATGCACAGTGGCGTGACGTTAGCCCCTTTGGTGGGTGAAATGGCGACCTTAGAAATCGTTGACGATGTTCGGGTGGATTGGTTCTCGCCTTATCGTCCAGAACGGTTTGGGTAGGCTGTTGATTTGAATGCAGTCAGAATACCTAACAATTGGAGATACTTCCAGGCGGATGACAATTGAGCTGGACGGAGGACGGACTGAGTATATTAGGTCAGGGCGCAAAAAATAAATGTAACATTTTTTGTCCGTTGTGGTATACTCTTTTTAGCATTGTTGGTAAAGAATACGCCCCTCGCTGCAAGGTGGGATTTCTACCGCTCCCAAGTCATTGATAAATTGCAGAGGTGCCAGTTCCGGAGTTTTCGCACGACTGCAATGTCATTATTTACACAAAACCTCTGATATTAAAACAACAAAGGAGATAAAGATGTTAGATGCAAGAAAATTTTCATCGATTCAACTTTTCACGCGAATTGCTATATCTGTTTCTATCTTGATTTTTGTATCGGCTCTCCTTAGTTTTGGTGGGGAAATTCTCGATGATTTTGATGATGGCGATACAGAAGGCTGGGAACGCTCTCCACAGAATGAAGATAGCAAGGTCTTTTGGGGTATAGAGAAGGGAAACACTTTCGTTACTTTTGATCCAAAGGGCCTCGTGTGGAACGAGGCAATCTCTCAGCTCAATTTTACGGGTGAAGGGTTAAATGTTGGTGACCCAAGCAAATGGACAGACTATGATGTGGAAGTTGATTTGCGGCACAAAGAGATCGCTAACTTCCCGGGTGGTGTCCGTGGGCGCGTTGACCTTAAGACAGGCTCACATTATGTTGTCTGGCTGTATCCGGGGTCGGCAAAAATGAATCTGTTTAGCAATCCGGGTTGGGACATTAATACCGGCCTGCAAAACCATGGTGAAGCGCCTTATAAGCCAGAAGTGGATAAATGGCACACGGTCAAATTGAGTTTTTCAGGTAGCACCATCAAGGTCTTCTATGACGGGAAGATGATGATTGAAACAAAGGATGATCAGTACAAAAGCGGAACGGTGGCACTCGGTAATCAGGACAAAATTGTGGATTACGATAATGTCCGCATCACAGGGCCCGGTATTCCAAACTTTAAAGCAAGTGCTGTCGAACCACAAGATAAATTGACGATAACTTGGGGACAGATAAAATCGTCTTTTTAGACTCTATTTTCCATAGTGTTCTGTATACACTTTCACAAGGTCACCCTTCCGAAAACCGGGGACGGCTGTGGCACACTCCTGTGCTAAGTGTTCATAATCAAGCGCCATCAAACGTGCTAAGACGGTAGGATTTTTCGCTTTTAAAAGTATCCACTGCTTACGCTTTTCACACTGCTTCTCATCTGTCTCTCTACGCGAATAATCCTGCCAGCCTTGACACGGTACAGCAAAATCAAAACAGTTTTGAAAGACTTTCAAGGCATCCTTCGTATTATTATACTGCCACATCTGAAAATCTTTATGTTCAATAGGTAAGGGTTTATATTGCCGCATATCTTGATGGATGCTTGCCAAACGGGTCCATATCTGAAATTCTGTATTTACCGAGTAAGATTTCCCTGTGTTAAGGTGAAAAGCATCTCTTGGGAGAAATAATTTACTGATAAAACGCATGCTCGGATCAAGCCGCTTATGGGTGGTAAATTTTCGGAAATTGACGGGTAAAATGAACGCGACGATGTCCGCTAAATGGGCTGCGTGATTGAAGAAGGCGATCGCTAACTTTCCGCGTTTACCGAAGGGTGGATTGCCGATGATGGCTGTATCCCTGGGTGCGGATTGTAAATCGGTGACGTTAAAAAAGTCTTGGCGTTTCACCTCGTCACATTTTGGGACGAGGTCGATGCCGAGTCGTCTCTGTGATGGTAAGCGTTTGTAAAACGCACCGGTGCCGGCAGCAGGTTCGAGAAAAAAGAGGTCGCTGAGATTCCGGTTTAGCGTCGAGAGCGTGTGTGTGAAATGCTCCCAACATGCTTCTGCAACCTCTGATTTAGTGTAAAATTGATCTAATACATTCTCCAAACCTTCCACCTTTTAGTATCTCGAATACCCGTCAAGGCAGCCCGTCTCAATACATTCAGCCAAGGATTACTCGAAGGGTACCAACTCGCCATCCTTGACAATCAAAATCTTCGTGTCGTAAACCGCGTCCCCGTTGGCATCAAAAGAGAACTTACCGAAAATTGTGTCAAAATCCTTGATGTTTGCCAGAGCGTCTCGGATTGAAGCAGCGTCGGTTGATTGTGCATTCGCGATGGCCTCTGCTAAAATATGGAGGGCAGCATACGAACGCGCAACAGAATTAATCGGTTCCATGCCGTATTTGGCACTATAGTTCTGCACGAAGGTCTGATTTCCTGGTGTCTCAAGGGCAGCACCCCACCCGACAAAAGTTATTGCACCCTCAGCAGCTGCACCTGCGGCCCGCACATCTGCTGCGGTCAATGTCCGCACGATAAACGGTGCGGATATACCGAGTTCATGCCCTTGCCTGAGGATCCCAGGCTTTTCCGGCGATAAACATGAAACAAAAATAATATCGGGATTCAGGGCATGGATTCGGGTCAATTGTTCAGAAAAGTCAGTATCCCCACCTTGGAAAGTTTCAGTCGCTATCACCTCAACCCCCCTCGCAGCGAGGACTTCCTGCACGGACGCGTCCCCATCGGTGGAGAAAAAATCGGCTTTATCATATATCGTAGCAGCCCGTTGATAACCGAGTTTTGTCTGCGTGACTTCAACGCCACTCGGAATAAGTATATCTGTCGTCAGTGAGACACGAAAAATGTAATCTCCAAGCGCACTGAGACCGCGGGCAGCGGATGTTGAATTCATCACGACAACCTGACTTTCTTGCGCTATTGGAAAAGTCTCCCTACTCTGACTGGAAGTGGCAGGTCCCAGAATAATAGATATACCCTCTTGATGGATGAGTTTATTGAATGCCGCGATTGCGCCTTCTACAGTGCTCTGATCATCTTCAATAATAAACTTGAGTTTTGTTCCACTCGGATGCGCAGCGTTAATCTCGCTGAGTGCCAACTCAAAGCCTTGGGAAGTTGGGATGCCAAACGAGTCAGTGAGCCGTCCTGTCAGTGATAAAACGACACCGACAGAAATTTCTTCACCGGCCTTCATCGTCTGAGGTGTAGTAGGTTGAACAATTTGGGTAACTCGATCACAAGCGGAAAATGCAACAATTAACACAACAATCGCGAATAGAGATGCCAATAACGTAAATTTTTTAGTATTCATAAAGCTTCTTATAGTAGAGTCTGTAATTATCCGCACACGCGGCGTAAGTGTTGATTTCAACTTTGGCGGTATTTTCTGGTTCGATGTATTTGGATTACTCAAAGCGTACGAGTTCGCCATCTTTGACAATCAGGACCTTCGTGTCGTAAACGGCGTCTCCATTCGCATCAAAAGAGAATTTACCGAGAATTGTGTCTAAATCTCTGATACTTGCAAGCGCGTCTCGAATCGCTGCAGCATCGGTTGATTGTGCATTCGCAATTGCTTCCGCTAAAATATGAAGGGTCGCATACGAACGCGCGGCGTAGTTGATGGGTTCTATGCCGTATTTGGCACTATAATTTTCCACGAAGGCTTTATTCCCCGGTGTATCGACAGCAGTCCCCCACCCGACAAAAGTTATTGCACTCTCAGCAGCTGCACCTGCGGCCTGCACGTCTGCTGCAGTCAATGTCCGCATGATAAACGGTGCGGATATACCGAGTTCATGCCCTTGCCTGAGGATCCCAGGCTTTTCCGGCGATAAACATGAAACAAAAATAACATCGGGATTTAGAGCCTGGATGCGGGTTAATTGTTCAGAAAAGTCGGTATCCCCACCTTTGAAGGTTTCAGTTGCTATCACCTCAATTCTCTTCCCAGCGAGGACTTCTTGCACGGACGCGTCTCCATCAGTGGAGAAGAGATCGGTTTCATCATACATTGTAGCGACGCGTTGATAACCGAGCTTTGTTTGTGTGACTTCAATGCCTCTGGGGATAAGTATATCTGTAGTGAGCGCGACGCGAAAAACGTAATCTCCGATCGCACTGAGACCGCGGGCAGAGGATGTCGGGCTAATTGCCACAACCTGATTTTCTTGTGCTACCGGAAAAGCCATCTCAGTTTGACTTGAGGTAGGAGGTCCGAGAATGATAGAAGCGTTTTCTTGGTGAATCAGCTGATTGAAGGCTTCAACCGCCCCTTCTATGGTACCTTGCTCATCCTTAACGATGAGTTTGAACTTCGGACCGTCGGATTGTGCATTGTTGATTTCGTCGAGGGCTAATTCTAAACCTTGCTGGACCGGTCTACCAAACGAGTCAGTGAGCCGTCCTGTCAGCGATAAAACGACACCGACAGAAATTTCTTCGCTGGTCTCCGTCATCTGTGGTGCGGCAGGCTCGATAATCTGGGACACTCGATCACAAGCGGAAAATCCGATAGCTAGTGCGATAATCGCGAATAGAGATGTGAATAACGTGAATTTTTTAGTATTCATAAAACTCCTTTGATGGTATACGAAATGTATGCTTTCGTCTATTGACAGCACGCGAAGTGGTGATTATTTTTCTATTTTAATTATATCATTTTCGCACCGAAAATCAAGTTAAAACCGATTCGATCCGGACACCTAATATACTTGACCTATTTTCTGTTACACGGTATATTATGATAAACCTAACGGGCAAGAACAAACATCTCACATTAGACGGAGCAATATGAAGACTGAAACAAAACAACCTGTCCGCTGGGGAATTCTCAGCACAGCAAATATTGCCACAAAGGTCGCTCGTGCGATCCATCTCGCTCAGAACGCTGACTTAATTGCGGTCGCGAGTCGTACTGAAGAACGCGCCACTGCATGGGGGCAAGAGCATAATGTCCCTACGACCTATGGCACCTACGACGCGCTTCTCGCTGATGACACACTCAATGCCATCTATATCCCTTTACCACCATCACTTCACGCCGAATGGACAATCAAAGCAGCGGAACACGGTAAACACGTTCTCTGTGAAAAACCGCTTGCAGCGAATGCCGACGAAGCTATCGCTATGGCAGACGCGTGTCGTCAAAACGGTGTGCAACTGATGGACGGTGTCATGTGGGTACACCATGATCGCACTGCGGCGATGAAACAGAAGTTAACAGATGGTACGCTCGGAAAACTCCGCCGAGTGACAGCGGCGTTCACTTTCAATTGGGATACAATCCCCGTCGGTAATATCCGAGCGATGAAGGAATTCGCCGGTGGGAGCCTCGGCGATTTAGGATACTATTGTGTCCGAGCAATCCTCTGGGCATTTGAACAGATGCCCACACAGGTTTTCGCGACGGCACGCTACAAGGTCGGTGTCGATTTCAACCTTGCTGGTATCCTCTGGTTTGACAATGAACGCATCGCCACTTTAGATTGTGGATTTGACACAGGACTTCGGAAGTGGTTTGAGGTAGCAGGCACGCATGCCTCAGTTGTCTGTGATGATTTCACCGTCCCGACCTCCGAAGATACTGCCCGGTTCTGGGTTCACGGTTCGGATGGAAACGAGCGAAACACTGTTGAAGGTTGCATTCAGGAAGTCAAGATGATTGAGCGGTTTTCGCGGATTGTGCAATCTGGGAACCTTGAGGCACAGTGGTCGGATGTTGCCGTCAACACGATGCGTGTTTGTGATGCGCTCCTTGAATCAGATCGGGAAAAAGAAGTTATTAAGTTATCAGGAGGATTGCGATGAAAATAACGAACATTGAAACTTTTGTTGTGGACGCGGGGTGGCGACCTTGGATTTTTACGAAGGTGGAAACCGATGCAGATATCACTGGGTACGGTGAATGTAGCGATGGCAGAAACCCGAATGGCGTAGTGGGGACGATTAAAGACCTTACGCCTCTGTTGATTGGGAAAGATCCGCGCGCTTATGAGATGCGGTTCTGGGACATGATTCGCGGTTCTCGACAAAGCCCCGGTGGCATTGCTGCCAAAGCGATTGCCGGTATTGAGTGTGCATTGGTAGATATTAAGGCGAAGGCGTTGGGAATCTCGGTTGTGGAGTTATTCGGTGGACCGACGCGCGACAACGTGCGCGTCTATTGGTCGCATTGTGGAAGTTCGCGTGCACGCAACTTTGAACTTATAGGTGTCCCGCCCCTAAAAACGATGGATGACATCGCCGCGTTGGGACGTGAGGTAGTCGAAAAGGGGTTCACTGCCCTCAAAACCAACATTGTTTTCCCTGGCGATCCGGCTTCTGTCTACTTTCCAGGCTTTGGCGGTAGTTCTGGCACCACTGACGGAAACGTAACGTCTCAACTCCTACGGCACATTGAAACCTTAATCGGCACCTTTAGAGAGGCAGTTGGTCCTGATATTGGTATCAATCTCGATCTGAACTTCAATTTTAAACCGGAGGCGTGCATGCGTATTGCTAAAGTGCTTGAGCAGTTCGACATGCTGTGGTTAGAGATTGATATGTATGACCATGAGGCTATCCGTCAGATCAAGGATTCCACGACGACGAAGATATGCACCGGTGAGAATCTCTATTACATGCGCGAATATTTACCCTATTTTGAGTGCCGTGCTGCCGATGTATTCATGATAGATGTGCCGTGGAACGGGTTCGCGCCTTCAAAGAAGATCGGAGACTTGGCGGATGTCTTCCAGCTCAACGTCGCACCGCATAATTACTATAGTCACCTCGCTACCTATATGAGCGCGAGTCTCTGTGCTGTCCTGCCTAACGTGCGGATCATGGAGATTGATATTGATGATGTTCCGTGGAAAGACGACTTGACGACGCATGTCCCAGATATTGTTGACGGCTACATGAAGATACCGACGCGTCCGGGGTGGGGGACTGAACTGAATGAAGAGGTCGTCAAAGCACATCTTTGGGATAACCGGAGAGGCGATTGGTAATAATACTTACATGAGAGTTATCTGAACGCAAACGGGGGAATTAACTTTATGAACAGCGAAAACAATGTTTTGAACGAAAAAAGTACTTCTGTCAAGTCCAAGATTGAAGAAACGGTGCGGATATCACGTCAACGCCTTCTTGACGTGACATTGAACAACCGTCTCCTGAACTACCGACCAAGTAGACGGCGAACTATTCGGGTAGTTGACGAAATTCCGAAAGAAATCTTTGACATTCTCGTTTTGCACCCAAAGACCATGCAATTTAAACCATCAGAGATTTCCAAGGAAGAAATTCGGCTGCTTTTTGAGGAGGAAGATGTTAATGAGGACTTGCCTCTTCCCAATTTGCCAGATACTGAACCCTTGAAGCACCATACTGATCGTCTTTTACAGACCAATTTGACAAAAGAAGAACTCCTCAAAAAGTTATCCTATTGCAGTCATAGAAGAAGTTAAAAGGGGACGTAATTTGGTAGTTGAGGGGCCACCGGGAACTGGCAAGTCTCAAACTATTACGAATATCATTGCCGAACTTCTTGCTGCTGGCAAAAAAGTGCTTTTTGTCAGTGAGAAGATGGCTGCACTTAAAGTCGTAAAAGAGCGACTTGACAGTGTTGGTCTTGGTGATTTCTGCTTAGAGTTACATAGTCACAAATCCAATAAGCGTGAAGTGTTGCAAGAACTTGAACGAACGCTTTCTGCAGAATTGTCAAAAAAAACATGGCAGAATCAGATATTCGATCAAATTGATTTCCGTAAAGAGAGTCTCAACGCTTATGTCGATGCACTCCATGAACCTATCAGTCAGATACAAAAATCCCCTTTTACACTTTTTGGAATTCGCGAAATGACACAATATCATTTTGAAAAAGTTAAGCGCAACATGCCACGGATTATGTTTGCCAATCCAACCGAAACTACACCGGATTGTTGGGACACAGCAAAGGAATGTCTTAATGAACTCGCAACTATACTGCCTTTTGTAACTCCTATATCTAAAAATCCTTGGCGTGGCTGCAAACCTGACATCGTAACACCTGCCTACATAGAAGATACGAAAGCTTTAATTGGAACATGCATTAATACATTGGATACTTTGGAAAAAGCAATTCATGATCTCGCTGATGTATGTGGGATTCGCATCCCTACGATGCAAGGAACCTTATCACAAGCCTTGAAAGGTGTTAGTGTGGTGTCAAAGGCAATCCCTGTTGAACGAGAGGTTTTATTAAACGATGCATGGAATCGTCCAAATTTTGAGGCTGATATGTTATAGTAAAGCCCGCAAATAAATTGACAGATTTTGCGGTTTATGGTATCCTCTAAGTCTTATGAGTTATTCATCAGATTTCCGAAAATGCGTCCTTGACTTCGTTGATAATGGCGGTAGTAAAGCCGAAGCTTCACGACGGTTTGGTATCTCTCGAGGCATCATCTATAAGTGGTTAGATGCTCAAGACCCATTGACTTCTAAGAAACCGGGGCCTCAAGGCCCTCGAAACATCGATTATCAAGCCCTCAAGCAACACGTTGCCGATTTCCCAGAGGCCACCCAGCAGGAGCGTGCTGCTCATTTTGGCGTCTCAAAACATGGTATTTGGTATGCGTTGAAAAAACTCAATGTCGGACAGAACCCAAAATTGAGTGGATATGTGAAGAGGAAATTGTTGAAGCAATGAAATTTGTTTTAACTTCACAGGGGGGTATGCCTGATAAGCCCCTTATAACTGAAACTGTTAAACTTTTCGGTTACAAATCTGCAGGGCAAACTGTTATGCGGAAGATGGAACCGCTTTTGGAGAAACTCGTAAAATCGGGCAAATTCCAGATATTACCTAACAGTATGGTGCAACTATCGTGAAATCAGTGTAAAATAATGGTGTCGTCCGCACTATAGACCGGATGAAGGCTCAGATTGTAGTCGCCATCCTGTGAAATATCGTCAATAACAAGCACAGACGCACATTGATTTACCAAACTCACATTATATAGTAAGTCGGGCATCAAAAATTGATAAGGCTATAGTAATACAAGTAATCCCTGATTTACATCTCTTACAAAGGTTTGGATATCTGAGTAATGATTTCTCAATATGCCTTCGACAGTACGCGTTGGGCAATTTCCGCGTTTGAGCCAAATTATTTTTGGTGAATGTTCGTGAATAGCACTTTTCTCACCGAAGTCTGCATCTTTTGACACGACGAGATACCCTTTGGCATGGGCGTAATCCGAGACCTCGGTATCCTCTGCTGTATCTAATCCAGCGTCTTGGACGTGAATGGAATTAGGGAAGAGGTCTGCCAGTTGGTTTACGAGTTTAGGCGACAGGTTCTGATCGAATAGGAGTTTCATTCGCGTAGATAACCATTTGTGCTTTTTCTCTGTCCGCCGCGTATGCCAAGCATGCCCGGATGTCTGTTTCAGTTAAATATGGAAAATCGTCAAGAATTTCTGTGACTGTCATGCCTGAAGCAAGATATTCGAGAACATCGTAAACTGTGATCCGCATTCCTCGGATGCACGGCTTTCCGCCACGTTTACCGGGTTCAATGGTAATAATGTCTGTGTAGTCCATCTCCAGCTCCTTTATCTGATATTATATCACTCTTGAGTGTTATTAATCCATATTTATCTACGAGGTGGGGAGCCGTCACTGCAAAATACTTGTATCATCCGCGCTATGGACGGGGCGTGGGTTCAGATTGTAATCTCCATCCAACGAAATATCGTCAAGCATAACCATCTTTCCCGATGTGGCAGATTGATACATAGCGAAAAGCGTCTGGACGACATGTAGATTACCCCGCCCATCTGTAATCGGTTTTTCGCCTGTTTGTAAGCACTCCAAAAAGTGCACCATCACGTTACCAAATGCATCAGGAAACCATGTTCCCTCTATTGACGGTTTAATCTCACGGGTCTCCGGTTCCGTGAGGTGAACCGTCATGTCATCGCTATTTCCGTAGATTGCGCCTTTGGTACCTTGGATTCGGATTTCCTCGTGCGGATGCTGTAAGTTACGACCCGGATTGGCAAGGAATGCCCAGTTACACGAGAGCAAACCCTGTACACCGCTCCGACTTCTGAAGAGCGCGACGGAAACGGTTTCTCCTTCTTCAATTGATCGGTGATGTCCGTGTGCTTGACAGTAAACACTTTCATATTCGCCGAACCATTTATAGACAAGCCCGACGTGGTGCACTTGCGTCGCTGGGATCAAGTGGCGTTCAGGGAATTCGGTGTAAAATCCGTTACAGGTTATCGAAACGTGGTAGATCTCGCCGAGGTGTTCAGCGTTGATGTAGGGTTCAATAGCGAGGAAACCGGGAACAAAGCACGAGTTTTGGTTCACCATGAGTCGCACGTTGTGCTGCTCACAGATTTCCACCATTTCAACGGCTTGTTGCATTGACATTGAGAACGGTTTTTGGCAGAGGATGTGCTTACCGGCTTCGGCGGCGGCTTTGACAATAGGAGAACGTATCCACGGGTGTACCGCTATGTCCACGACATCAACATCGGTATCAGCGATCAGGTCAGCGATACGGGTGTACCTCTTATCAATGCTAAATTGGTTGCCAACCTCGTTAAGGCGTGTTGTGTCTTTGTCACATATTGCAGCGACACATAAACCTCGGCGTTGGTAACTGAGCAGATGCTGCTGCCCGATACCCAACCCAATTAAACCGATCTCGAATGCTTGCGTGCCTGCCATTGTGTGGGTTGTCCTTTGAAATCATATCAATTCTAATTGATGATTCCTCTTAAAAGGATCTACTGTTTTGGATTATGCCCGGTGTGGTTAGGAATGCAGATCGCATTTGGGCGAGTACGCCGCAAAACCGCACCTACGGGCCTGGGGTAAATCAGATGCCCAATCCTTCGTCAATCTCGCGTTGATAGGTATTAATGGATTCGTTTAACATCTGATCCATCTGAACGATTTGTCCCGTTGCACCGGACTCAAGGATTGCGTAGGAGAGCGCGACAGAGCGCGTGCCTTGATAGCCATCGACTTCAACTTCCCTGCTTCCGGCAATGACTTCAGCAAATTCGCCGTATTCCATAGCGATATTTTTCGCGTCACCTTGTGTAAATGAGTACTTCCATAATCGGTCGCCGCCGAAAAGGTCTGCTGTGACAGCATCTAAGCGGAAGTCTGGGACGAGGTCCAAAATCCGTTGGTCGTTAATCGTTTCCTGTCCGTCAATATTGAGGGTAATAATTCCGCCGCCTCGGTCACCTGGGAGCGTCATGGAACCTTGGGAGCCGTGAATTTTTCGGAGCCAGCTGCCTTGTCCCCACGCCCCGTGATCTTCAATATACTGCCCGACAACACCGTTTTTGAAAGTAAGCGTTGCATAAGCGGCATCCTCCGCTGTTGCCTCAAATTCAGCTGGCATCTCGCGCTGCCATTTGGTATAGACACCGGCGGGATTAGAACCCGATTCACCCGTTACTGCGGCAGAATTATGCCGGATAGGTTCATGGAGCCGGGTTTGTGCATAAACAGTCTCAACTTCGCCGAGTAGATACTCCATCATGTCAGCGTAGTGAACGCCGACATCAAGCAACACGCCGCTCTGGTCTTTCTGGTGTCGCCAGACGGAGATAAGCATGCGGTTTGTTCCACCGATTGCATGATGGATGAGAAAGCGGGGTGTGCCGATAACCTCTGCCGCAAGCAGTGCTTTTGCAAGCCGGTTCATTGGATCGCGCCGATAGTTCTCTGCAACACTGAGGATTGCGTCGGATGCGTCAGCGGCACGCCGAATGAGGTTGCACGCGCGGACAGTTAGTCCCATAGGTTTTTCGACCATGGTATGCCAACCGCGTTCAAGGGTTTCGATAGCGACGGTGTGGTGATAAGGGGGTGTAGTTGTTACATCTACAGCATCAACACCGACTTCAGCGAGTTCTTCCAGACTTCCAACAACAGCAGGCTTTTCACCAAAGCGTTCTTCTGCTTGTGTAGCGAGTGATTCGGCGTTAGCAAGTACGGGGTCACATGCACCGACAAGGTTAAAACGCTCCCAACCTGCCCGATGGAGTTCCGCTAATCCATACATGTGCCGGTGTCCCATCCCGCCACATCCAACGATTGCCAATCTAATTTTATCCATATCAGTTTCTCGCAGTCGTAGTGCGTTTTGTTAGCACGTTTCTCGTTAGTTTAATACCGCTTCTAACCGCTTGAGATCCATTTCCATTTGCTCAATATTGTCCCGGTAGCGTTGGTAACCGTTAAGTACCGTATCGGCATACTTTTTACCTCTGCTGGTAAGAGTACCGCCTACCCTCACCTTGCCGGGTCCGATGTTGTAAGCACCGAGTGCTAAGGTCAGATTACCTTCATATTTCTCTACAAGCATATTGAAATAAGTTAAACCGGCGTGCAAATTTTTGTGTGGATCGAATCGTTCGTCTATGTGTGAATCAAGTTTCGGTTTCCGTTTGTCCTGATACTTCGGTACTATAAGTCCAAGCTCACGGGCAGTTTCGGGCATCATCTGCATCAATCCGCCTGCGCCGTTCTTAGACACGGCGATCGGATTAAAGTTGGATTCAGCCTGAATAATAGCGAGCATGAGTTCTACTTCAATATTGTGTTGCTTCGCGATTTGGATGCTTTGGTATTCTGGAGCCGTCGGGTCTTGTTGCGCTTCAGGTGCGGATTTAGCAGTAGGTGTCTGTGGTGTATGAGTGGATAGTAGGTTCGGTTCTTTCCCACCAAAGGACATGCCAATTGAGACGAGGTGTTTATTCTCACGATTTTCTTGATTGAGCCAGGTGTAATGAAGTTGCTTACCTAATTGATTGAGTGAAAATCCTAAACTCCACGATTGGGACGGGAGTTCATCGGTGAAGGCGAATGTCGATCCGACACGGGCAATGATTGTTTCGTTTCCTATTTCTACACTCGTCCCAAAACAGGGTGGCGTAATATCTAACCGATTGTGCCATCGAATAATTGGATGCGGTGTAAGAACAGCACCGAGGGCAAACTGCTGGTTGAAGGTTTGTAAAATCTGACCCTCTCTATGTCTAATGGTTACGCCAGAGATGTCGCGTAACCGCATGCCAAAGGCAAAATGAGAGTTAATTTCTGTCAGTACACCTACATCATAATTTTGTGCCCAGCGGCTGCCATAGTAAGGTGCGCGACTATACCCTGTGCTAACACCGAGTTGCAAAGGCCCGAATTTCCTTCCATAAGAGAGGAGCGCCTGATTGTTGCCGAGTTCAAAGCTACCGATCGGATTTGCGGCGTGATCTAATAAAAAGCGATCGCTACCATTTAAATCGAGGAAATTTACACCGAATGTGCCGATAGATTTGATAGGATAAGCGAGGGAGACTGCGCCTTGGGATAAATCGTAGACGAGGTTTCCACGTTGCAATGTAGCAAGTCCAGCAGGATTCCAGAGAGGGCTCGTTGCGTCATCCGCGCTGCTAATAAAAGCACCACCCAACCCGATCCCACGTGTACCCACCTCAGGTCTCAGGTTGAGTGGGTCTGATAGTGTGCTTTTTTGACCGAGAAAGTACGCCAATAAGAGAAAGACAGTTGCTATGAGTAGCAGCCCGCGTTTACGGTATGGGAAGGTGCTTGGTTGGTTTTTCACTTCTACCTTTGTACCTGATTTCAAAATGTAAATGGGGACCGGTCGATATGCCGGTGTTTCCGGATAGACCGATAACCTTTCCTTGGTTTACAGTTTGCCCTCTTTTTACTCTGATGCGCGATAAATGTCCATACCATGTAGTGAAATTGCCCTCGTGTTCTATCCCGACGATTTTCCCGTAGCCGCCTTTTCGTCCGGCAAAGATAACTCTACCGCCTTTGGAAGCGTAGACGCGTGTACCGGTAACGGCCCGGAAATCTATGCCTTTATGAAACTGATAGCGGCCCGTTACGGGGTGGGGGCGATAGCCGTACTTTGATGTAACAACTAAAGGAACCCGAAGCGGGCTTATAAAACCGAGGCTACCGTCGTGTGGAATCCGAATTTCTGCGCCAATCTGTAGGTTGCGAGGCGAAGATATGCCATTGATGCTCTGTAGAACCTTCCATTCAACGTTATGGAGACGGGCAATACCGATTAGGGTGTCTCCCGGTTTAACCTGATAGAGGATCTCATTAAGAGCAAAGGCGTTTCCGGGGATACGCAGCGTTTTCCCAATCTGTATGCGGTGTGCTGACTTAATGCTGTTCGCTTGGATAATCGATTTGAGGGGTACTTTGTACTTCTGTGCGATCTCCGATAATGTTTCACCTTTCTGAACGAGGTGTTGCTGAACACCAGCAGTGAGAGGCGTTCCAAAAAGCGCCGCTACAAACAAGACAGCTATAAAAATGTGAATTAACCTTCTATACATTTGGTACCTTAACAATACAAACAGAGACAACTCTGTGGAAGTCCGAGCAGGCGCTGCTCACTTAGACAGAATCTGCGGCAACTAACTAATTTCTAACGGTAAGCAAGACGTTTTTCGTGTCAGTAAAAATTTGTGTATCGGTTTCAATTCCAGAGGATCCGACTGAAACAACCTCGCTAATCACAGTCACAACAAGTTGAATAACTTCGACTTGAACGCTTTCCCCATTAAGGGTCTGAGGGGCAGTCCAAGTGACTGGATTTGCGTTGGCGGCGGAAAGTTCCCCAAACTGCGTGATATTCAGCCAGTTCAGTGTGACGCTGCTACCCCTAACCTCTTTCAGCGAAGCGGTGAGTTCTACGGCTTCACCGGGTTGCACCGTTTTCTTCGTAACGGTAATTTTTACGTTAAGATCGGTAACCTGTTCCGGTTCCGTCACGTCCAGGGTTTGTGTAAGTTCAACAACGTCATCTGTGGCTTCACTATCTTCTTCTGTGGTAACCTCTTCTGATACGGGATTTTTTAGGTTACTACCGCCGCAGCTTGCTAAACTTAATACAAGGCCTACCAGGAGAATGTAAATACCTACCAAGGACGAGTAGAAAAGCATATTGATTCGAGAGACTCTCATAGTACCATCCTCTCTTCGTATTCGGATCGATGAACACTAATGTGTTCTGTGTTCATCGATTTGCTATTTTTATCAACAAATAGAATTTTGTACTGAGGCGAATAATCAAGTAAATTTGCTATCTTGAGGACATGTTTCAGGGTTCTTGAATAAACAAAGAACTGAATAGGTCGGCAAATTACACCCTAAACGCTCAGATTAAGTTGGTAAAAATAACGAATAGTGAAGAGAGTCGGTTACAGAAATCAATAGATCCAACAATAAAAAGTTTAGCTGAAAAGTGTTGTTTCAGCCTGAATTATGGCTATCTTCCTGCGTTTTCTAATTCTTGACGCGCGAACGCGAGAATGTCAGCGATGTTTTGGTCGCTGAGGATGTCAGGGGCGTAGAACGGCATAAGCGTGCCTCCGCCTCGAATTTTAGTAGCCCAACGTAGGATTGCTGCATCAACATTACGAGGTGCTCTGGTTCCGACAAGCCTCGGACCGATACCCGCTTTGTAAGGGGTTGGGTGGCAAACGACGCAGGCGCGTCCGAAAAGTTGCCATCCATTCTCTGCATCGCCGCTCATTGCGGCAAGTTTTTCACCGGCAGCCTTTTTGGCATCATCATCTAACATTGCGATTTCAAACTCGGGTCCCTTGTTGTCCCCGGAGATTGCTTCAAAATAAGCCATGAGTGCTTCAGCATGTTCTGCTGGAATTGCGGTCGGGTCAACTTCAGGACCGGGGATTCGCTGTAAGAAATGTTGGTAACAGAAGCCGCCACCACCAGCCGCGCGGGCAAAGTTTTCAGCTGAAATCATCCCACCTTTTGCTTGACCACGGTGTGGGACACCAACTACACTATGTCCTGCGCGAATGACACCATCTGGGTTCGCCGCGTCATCAAAATCTGCGTGGCAGTTTGCGCAACTCAGTCCAGTGGCGAAACCTTTTGTTTTACCGGGTTTGATTGTGCCTTTAAAAGTTGGATCGTGAAAAAGTTCGCGCCCCAGTTGCGCTTTGTCTGACATTTGTGCATGTGTGAAAAAGATAAATGCCGCGATCAAAACGCCACATAGGGCAAACGAAACGAATTTACGCATCATAAATCTCCTTATTAATAATGTATTGTCTAAAAATTATAGCAAATATGTGATTTTTTGTCAATTAATTATTATGTAAAAGCGTTCTTATTCGATATTAAGGCAATTAAATGGATTCTAACAGAGCAATATAGGGCAAATTCCGATATTGCTGGGCATAATCAAGTCCATATCCGACAACAAAGGTGTCAGGGATCTGAAAACCGATATAATCGATAGCAACGGGTACTTGACGTTGAGAAGGTTTATCAAGTAATGTACATACCTTAACGGTTTTAGGGTTCAGCATGCCGAGGTGTTCACGGAGAAACTTCAAAGTATGTCCAGTGTCAACAATATCTTCAACGATGAGGACGTGTCGGTGTTCAAGATAATCACTACCGCCGCGAATGAGTTGCACTTTTGATGGCTTCGTGCTTTCGTGGTAACTCGTGAGTTGCACGAATTCAAATCGGACCCGAACGCCGCAGTCTGGATCAGTCTGGCACGTTGCAGATATTGCACGCGCAAGGTCGGCAAAAAATAGCACACTACCCCTGAGTACGCCGAGTAGGACTAACTCTTGGTTTCCGTAATCGGTGGAAATCTGTGCTCCAAGTTCACGAATTCGGTTCTGAAGACGGGATTCGGAAATAAGAACGGATTCAGGCAGAAGTTTCGTTGCTGGCATAACGTAGGTAAAGGTATTGCCGAGTGTCAGATTCAATTTTGAAAGCGTCACTGGTTGTATAACCGATGATCCACAAAATCTGATCGCCACAAACGAGCAGGGGAACGCTATCGCGTTCGTAGCGAGGCACCTTGGTATCAATAAAAAAATCCTTAATCTTTTTGGTTCCCCGCATACCGTGTGGCTGGAACCGGTCGCCTTGCCGCCGATTACGCACCGTGAGTGGAAATGCTTCTAAAAATGGTTCTGCAAACACCTTCCTTATCTTTTCATAATCAAATATAGCTTCAAATCTACCGTCCGGTAATGCGAGTGTTGGACAGGACTTAATATTACCCAGTTCTGCGGTAATTTCTGTGTTTAAAACTTCTATGGATGTTTTACCGACAGTAACGACTGGATAAGCGAAGTTTCCCGTTTCAACCGACTTTCTCTCAATAATGAGTTGCTGATATGCGCGTCGGAATTGTAAACCGTTCGGCAGTGCTAATAGAGCATTAGACGCTTCCGCTTCAATTAGGTTTAGCATTTTTTCACAATGTGTAAAATAGAGGTCATTCATATCGCCTGACATTTCAGAGAGGCTTTGCCGCAACACCCGTCTCTGTAATGCGACGTGATGTTTACGGAACTCCACTCGGTCAAGCACAACATTCTTGTGCGAGCCTTGTATTCGACACGCCTCAAATGCCTCCCGCGCGGCTGTGTCAAGGTATTCTGATTCAGCACGCAATACATCGGCGGTACGGCTTAATCCGATTTTAATATTTGGATTATAATCGTTTTCAAGCCGCGGTATCAACTCGTGGCGGATACGATTGCGGAGATAGCGTGTATCCGTGTTTGTTGGGTCGTGTCTCGGCACAATGCCTATGGCGGTAAGAAACGCCTCAATCTGTTGACGTGTGAAGCCCGCGATGGGTCGAATAAATTTTGCGTCCCTAACGGGTGCGATACCTTTCAATCCGCTGGCTCCACTGCCTCGGATGAGGTTCATTAAAACCGTCTCAGCAATATCGTCCTGATGGTGTCCTAAGGCTACCTTAGTGGCATCAATTCCCGTTGTGACGGATTCGTAAAACTGATAGCGCGCCCTACGTCCTGCTGCTTCTACAGAGAGTTTCCATTGCTGAGCCAAATGCGGTATTTCCATACGTTGGATCGTACAATGTAGCTTTAAGTGCGCTGCGTGCTGACGCACGAAATCCGCATCTGCATCTGCATCCGGACGGAGACAGTGATTTAGATGAGCAACGTGGAGTTGGCAATTCAGCTGCGAGCGTAAGGCGTGCAATCCGTACAGAAGTGCGAGCGAATCCGCGCCGCCTGAGACCGCAACGATCACTGTCTCGCCATCCTTGATCATCTTATGCTGCGCGATGAAACGGTGCATCTGTTGCACGAAATCGGCTGTCATGGGGTGTGCCTATTTTTGACAGCAGGTTTTGCCGTTTGCGTATTAATTCGGCTGCCAACTGTGTCAAAAGAAGCAATGCCGGTGCGGAGAGTCGAACTCCGGACAGCACGATTATGAGTCGTGTGCTCTAAACCACTGAGCTACACCGGCACGTGTTTGGATAGGCTTGTGAATCCTACCCAGCATTTTTGTTTTAAGTATAACACACATCGAAAAAAAAGTCAAATGTTTTTTGCTGTCAGGAGGGTCAATGTTCTTTCGACTTCAAAGGTCCGGGCGTAGGTTTCCATCTGTTGGGCTATGGTTCCATGTCTCCTCATTATTATCCATTTCTGCAGTGATTCTTAAGACTGACTAAAGGTAAGGTGTCATGTTCCACATATAGATAACGCCGTCAAATCCGCCGCTCGCAAGCAGACGACCATCTGGTGAAAACGCGAAAGATTCAACATCGCTTTTATGCCCTGGCAATTCGACGATAAGTTCCTGAGTTTCTACATTCCAAATCTGAATCCGCTGCTCCGGCCACGTTCCACCGATAACGAGTCGGCTGCTGTCTGGCGAAAACGCGAAGGACTCGAAACTTACGGTATCAAGCGTAGCAGTGGGTTGCCACGTCTTTGTACACCACAAGGTAACAGTTTTATTGTTTGCACCTGTCGCGAGGCGGTTTCCATCGCGCGAAAACGCGATCCCTCTGACCATTCCAGAACTTTCAAGTATAGCGATATTTTCCCCTGTAGCGACTTCCCATACCTTGGCAGTTCTGTCAACAGGACTATCGCCATCAGAAAAAAAGAAAGTTGTGCCATCTGCATGTGTTTGCTTTTCCCAGTTATCACCACCACCACTGACCAAGAGGGCCCCATCAGGTGAGAACGCGAGGGATAGGATGCGCCCTATATGCCCTAACAGGGTTTGAAAGCATTGCTGTGTCTCTACATGCCAAAGTTTGACCCTTTTATCCCTGCCACCTGTCGCTAACAACGTCCCATCCAGTGACATCACGACTGTATCAACAGGCGCGCTATGCGTGAAACTGGCGCGCTTTTCCGCATCCCACAATTCAACGGTATCATATTCTGGATAAGGGGTACGACTCAACCCGAAGCAATGCCCCTCTGCGGAAAATACAAGGGTCAGTGCCGATCCATTAACTTCGTCAAACTCCTTGATTTTTTTGCCGGTGTTGACATCCCACAATGTAAGTGAATTGCTCCCCATTTTAAGTTCTGCAAGGTATTTTCCATCGGGTGAAAATCGAATCCTTCGCCCCCAGCCATCCTCGTCATGATCTATAGATAAGTTTCTTTTTATTTTTCTCGACTTCTCCGCGTGAATAGCACGCGGTATCAGGGTACCATCTGCAACACGCAATACGCTGACAGTGTCGTCCTCATAGTACGTTGCCATAGACGTACCATCCGGAGAAAACGCAACAGCATCAATCGGTTTTTCATGGGTAACACACCAAAGTTGTTCCCCAGTCTCAACGTCCCAGAGTGCCGTGCAATAATCCATAAGCTGACCAGCGGTTACAAAATACTTTCCGTCCGGAGAAAAATCGATGTCTCCTATACCACCTCTGTTGAAAGTCTCAACATGCCCCGAGTCGAATGTTACAGATTTTTCTTGTTTTTCATGCGTGAAAGTCCAGCGGATTTCTTCTGTGTCAATATGCCACAGTGTCGCAGTCGCGTCGCTACTACTGGTCGCTAAAAGCGTGCCATCTGGCGAGAAAATTGTTGATGTCACTGAGCCTTGATGCGTAATGGTAAAACGGGCAGTTCCAGTCTCAATATCCCATAATGTCGCGGTCGCATCCCTACTGCCTATTGCTATAAACCTACCATCTGGAGAAAATGTAATTGAATTGATATAACCTTTATGGATGTAGGTGGCAAGTATTGTCTCTGTATTGATGTCCCATAAGGTTGTTTTACCGTCCCAATCGCCAGTAACGATTCGGGTACCGTCAGGCGAAAAAACGACCTTTGAGAGGAGCCCGGTATCTTCAACAGCCATTAACGACACAAAATCTTTGGTGTGGGCATCGTAGAGCCATACACCAAGGCGGGAGGCTATGGCAATCAGATTTTCGTCCGGTGACATCGCGACATCAGAGATACCGCCTCTTTCAAATCGGGCAACCGCTCCAGAGGGTAAACAGACGGTATTCTCTCGCGGATAGTTATCGAAGACTTTAAGGATCTGATCGGAGATGCTCATCAAACTTTCTCCTTAAGTGAGGACAGAGATAAAGTATATGGGGTGTGTCAAATTGCGTTAAAAGTTTAGACCTTACGCATTTTGCCTTAAAGTCCCCCTGATAAGGGGGATTTAGGGGGTTTAAAGGGCGGATATTTCCACTTTTTGCATCGAAATATCCAATATTTCCTTAATTTGCGTAAGTCCTAAGGTTAAAGAAAGTAATACTTCGCTCGTTCGGCTTCTGGTGTCCGGTCAGGACGCGTTCGATACCAACGAAAGTGTTCATAGTGAGCGGTATAGTGTTCGCCATCTCGGCTATCATTGTAGCTGAGGAACAACATCCGCCGAGGACTGTTCGATTTGTTAGATGCCGCGGCATGTGGCGTAAAACAGGTGAAGATCGCTATGTCCCCCGGCGCTAAGTCCACATAAACGTGTTCTTCGTTCGCGAGGTGTTCTGGATCTATCGAACCTTTGTCAAGCGAACCCGGTTCATGCAGAAATCCTTGATGATGACCCGTCCATAGTTCTGTGCATCCGTTTTCTTTCGTACTTGCATCAAGTGCGACTGAAACTGTAAGGAGACTGTGCGGGAAGCCTTGCCACCAATTGTAGTCCTGATGCAGTCCGTTGCCGTGGCTGTCCGGTGGTTTGAAGATAAGTTTATCTTTGAACAGCACGGCTTCATAGCCATCATACAGCGATGCCAACCGGTCCATAATCCGTCTGTCCCGAGCGAGTGCAGAAAATAGCGGCGAGATGCTCACAAACGGGTCGATTTTCCATGGTTGACCGTCTGCTAACATCTCAAAGCGGAGATTGTATTTCGGTTCGAGCTGAAATTCACAACTCAACGCAAACGCACGCTCGACAATCTGTTCCGCTTCTTGGCGATAGGTTTCAATCTCTTCAGACTGGAATACGTCACGAAGAATGAGGAATCCTTTCTCACGATACGCCTCAACTTCAGCGGTATCAAGCGCGAAACAGAGGTGTCGTTGCTGTGGCCCATTCCATCTGGGTGTGCCTATTTCAGATGGGCGTTCAACACTTACCATCGTTATCTCCTATCTGTTACTGGATCAGAGCATCTGTTTTCAACTGTCCCCAACGCGTTGTGAGTTTGCCATTTGGTTCAACAGCGAAGGAAGGGATATCTGCACCGTCAATGCTCAGATTATCAAAATGGACGTTTGCTGTATGCGTAATAAAGCCGATACGTCCACTGTTTCGTAATTTCGCATCATCTTCTCCATCGAACAAGAGTTCATCATCGACGAAACACTGATAATTTTGACCCTCTGCGACAACTTTAAGGCGATAGGTTTCGCCAACTTCTGGGTCAACAGGTAGAGGCGTTACGATGTGCTCAAATTGATTCTCTCGCCATCGGGAGAATTGGCATTTATGTTGGTCTGTGCGAATCCAGAATCGCATGCCGTTGTCTCCGTCCGTATCGGCACGGATTAACACCCCCGCTGCATTCACGTTGACATTTTTCACCAAGGTTACATCCACTTCAAGGGTGTAATCTGTCCAATTTTCATCGCCAAACATTGTCTTGGCGTACTCTGCACCCGAGGTTTCGGCATAGGCATCTTTTACGATTTTCCATTCGCCTTTGACTTCGTTCCATCCGTCAGGAAGCCCTTTATCAAAGTTTTCTTGCCATATCCCCGCTGATGCAATGGGAGTTAATATGGCGACCATGAATATAACAGTTACTACATTGGAATAACGCATGGGTTCCTCCAATTTTTGATTTGTTGATACAAACCATTTGATGGCTGCACTAATTGTTATCAATTTCCTGTGACGGTATCACTTGCTTATGGCGTGTTTGAAAAGTGTTCGTTGGGAAAACAGGTATCCTTTGGATATTGGTTGTTATCTTACCAAAAGGGAGGAAAAAGTTCAAGGAGATTGTAGGGAAGGGTTAAAAAAGATTGCAGGGGGGGGATTTGAACCCCCGTCCTCCGGGTTATGAGCCCGACGAGCTACCTGGCTGCTCTACCCTGCGGCAAGAATCATTATCTTAAATCATGGTCGAGGAGGGACTTGAACCCTCACACCTTTTTACGGGCGACGGATTTTAAGTCCGTTGTGTCTACCGATTCCACCACTCGACCGCAAAGAGTAATTAATAGTATACACTATCCATAAGTGTTTGTCAACTTTTTTTGATTTTATTTTTTAAAAGGTATTGAGACCCTTGTGTTTCTGTGGAATTGTATGCTATTTTTCTTGCAGTATCAAAGTATGATGAGGAAGCTGACAGATTTTTCGATTTTTCTTGCCACTTGACTTTTTTTTCGCAATCGTATATCATGGGCACATTATGAAAAACGTCAAACTTTTATCAGGACACGAAATGCCGATACTGGGACTGGGAACTTGGCAGCTGAAAGGCAGGCAGTGCCAACGCATTGTCAAAGAGGCCATTGATTTGGGCTATACCCACATTGATACAGCATGGATGTACCAAAACCAACGCGAGATTGGGAGGGCACTTCGCGAGGTTCACATTGACCGTGAGGATATCTTTCTCACCACTAAGATTTGGCATACCCATCTCAAGTACGATGAAGTTCTCTCCCAGTTTGAAGAGTGCCTGAGCGATTTGCAAATGGATTATGTGGATCTGTTGTTGATTCACCATCCGAGTAATTCTGTTCCGGTTGCTGAAACTTTTGAGGCTTTTCAGAAACTTTACGACGCGGGTCAGGTGAGAAGCATTGGTATTAGCAATTTTAGCATCGCTCAAGTTGAGGAAGCGTGTGAAGTCTCAGAACTGCCGATTTGCACGAATCAGGTGGAGTATCATGTCCGCAGGAACCGCTCAGAATTGAGGGACTATTGTCATGCGCGCGGCGTTGTGATAACTGCACATCGTCCGTTGGCTGTTGGTAACCTTGCCAGTGACACCGTATTGGGTGAGATCGGTGAGCACCACGGAAAAACGGCAGCGCAAGTGGCACTCCGATGGCTAATACAGCAGGACATCATCACGATTCCGAAGTCAGGGTCGGTACCACATTTACAAGAGAATCTGGATGTCTTTGAATGGGAGTTAACCGACGCAGAGATGCAAACGCTTAATACCGAAATGTAGAGCGGATTTGAGAAAGGAATGTTAAATTTCAAAAATCCGCGTTATTTAACCGCAAGGTATAATTAAAAAATGAAATTTGGACTGTTTTATGAACATCAGATTCCGCGTCCGTGGCGTGAGGGGGCGGAACATAAACTTTTTCAAGACGCGTTGGCGCAGGTGGAACTCGCTGACGCACTTGGGTTTGACTATATTTGGGAGGTTGAACACCATTTCCTTGAGGAGTATTCACACTCTTCTGCACCAGAGGTATTCCTTGCAGCGTGTAGCCAGCGGACGACACAGATTCGTTTAGGACACGGGATTGTGCTGATGCCGCCAGCGTATAACCATCCCGCACGCGTCGCTGAACGGATTGCGACGCTCGACTTGGTATCAAACGGACGCGTAGAGTGGGGTACAGGCGAATCAGCATCGCATATAGAACTTGGAGGATTCAACGTTGATCCGAAACATAAACGCGAGATGTGGGCAGAGTGTACCCGCGAGACGGCGAAAATGATGGCGCAATCGCCTTATGCCGGGTATGAGGGACAGTATTTTTCGATGCCGACACGCAATGTCGTTCCAAAGCCGTTGCAGGCACCACATCCACCGCCGTGGGTGGCTTGTTCGAGCCGCGAGAGTCTTCGATATGCCGCCAGATATGGGCTCGGCGCGTTAACTTTTGCTTTTGTCGATGCAAGCGAAGCCAAATTTTGGGTCGAAGAGTATTACGAGATTTTTGAGAAGGAGTGCGAACCGCTGACGCAGCGGGTCAATCCCAATATCGCTATGGTATCAGGATTTTCATGCCATGATAACGAGGAGACTGCTGTCGCTCGCGGGTTAGATGGGTTCCGTTTCTTTCGGTTCGCACTCGCGCATTACTATCACGGGGGTTCACAGATACCGGGACAGACGGATATTTGGCAGCTGTATAGAGAGACGACACAGGATCCTGCTGAAGGTAGAGCCGGCATCGGAACACCAGATCAGGTGCGTGAACATCTTGAGGTGATGGAAGACGCAGGCGTGGATCAGGTCGTTTTCATTCAGCAGGCTGGCGCGAACCGTCACGAAGACATAATTGAATCGCTGGAACTGTTCGCGGAAAAAGTGCTTCCAGACTTCAAGGCACGAGACGTTGTACAGGTTAAAAGAAAAAATGAACGACTCGCTGAGGCAATTGAGAGAGCGGAAGCGCGAAAACCGGATTTAACTTCCCTCGGTGAAGTTCCGGTTGTGGATGCCTATCCGGTCCTCAAACGGAAGTTGGAAGAGAAAGCGGAAGAAGCTGATGAGGTTGAGATAAGCGAGGATGGGGAGAAATTTCTGTTGTCTATAGAAGGTGGAAAGCGTAATTTTTAAAGTTCCTTGCGGTTAAGTGAAGTGGTCCGGTGATTGAAAGTTTTTTCTCCAGAGTCGCCCTCCATTTCATTACGAGCTTACTTTTGTGAGCATTTCACAAAAAACCCGTTTTGGTTCTCACTGCGAAGCAGGACAAAACGGAGCAGAAACCCAATATTTAAAATTATGAAAAATGTATTGGTCGTTGACGACGATGAGAAAATCTGTTGGGCGTTTGAGCAATTCTTGGAAAGCGAAGGTTACGCGCCGAGTATCGCGAATAGTGCTGAAGAGGGCTTACGTCGCATTGCAGCTGACAAGCCGGATGTCGTTTTGCTTGATGTGAACCTACCGGGGATGAGTGGTTTAGAAGCGTTAGGTGAAATAAAAGCGAATCACCCAGGGGTGATTGTGATTATCATCACGGCTTATGATGATGTGGAAACAACAATAGAAGCGATGCGCTTACAGGCGTTCGATTTTGTCCCGAAACCGATTGATCTGGGTATCGTCAAGAGTACACTGGAGCGCGCCTTCCGAACGCAATCTGTGCGTAGTACCTTGCCTGTAGAAGCAGCGGACGCGTCGCCAACGGCGCAGGTTGGGCACCGGTTGGTTGGAAAAAGCAGCCAGATGCGCGAGATCTACAAACTCATTGGGATCATGGCGAGCAATACGATGACTGTATTGATTGAAGGTGAAACAGGAACAGGTAAGGACCTTGTTGCCCGTGCAATTCATACGGGGAGTGAACGGAAGGAGAAGCCGTTTGTGCCTGTTGATTGTGGCGCGCTGCCTGATGAACTTTTGGAGAGTGAACTGTTCGGTTATGAAGCAGGGGCGTTCACAGATGCGAAAAGAGAGGGGAAACCGGGGCGATTTGAGTTGGCAGATGGTGGCACATTATTTCTTGATGAAGTTGGTAACATGACGCCAGCGTTGCAGGTAAAATTGCTCCGCGCTTTACAGACACAAGAGATTGAGCGATTAGGTGGAACGCGTACTCTTAAAGTAGATGTCCGCATTATCGCCGCCACGAACCAAGAACTTGGCGAAATGGTAAGACGCGGGCAGTTTCGTGAGGATCTCTATTACCGTTTCAAACGTATCGCACTCCATCTTCCACCGTTGCGGGAACGCCAAGAGGACATTCCGTTGCTGGTCACACACTTCCTGCAGCTTATCCAAGAGGAGCTTGGCAAGCCGATTCGTGGTATCTCTACAGAAGGGATGCAGCTGCTACAAGATTATCCGTGGCCTGGCAATGTTCGAGAGTTAGAAAACTGCGTCCGAAGCGCAGCGACACTCTCCCGATCGGATGTGGTTCTCCCCGACGACCTGCCATCTGAAATCCGGATGGGAAACAAGGTAAGTGCTACTGATGCCTCACAATTGGAAACAACTCTCAAAGCTGTTTTGCAAGACACGACGAAAGCGGCTATCGCTGAGGGAAGACAGGGGCTTTATGAAGAGGTCGTCGCCATGTTGGATAAGACATTGATTGAACTGGTGTTAGATGAATTTTCGGGAAATCATAGCAAAACAGCCGAATTACTCGGCATGAGTCGGACAACTCTTTTAAAGAAGATCAAACAGAGTAGTGATGCTGATGTTGAATAGGCACGACGGGAAACAGGACATCATGGGTTCGTGGATTCGGGTTGCGCACCGGGGTGCATCGGGAAGCGCGCCGGAAAATACGCTCGCAGCGTTCAAAAAAGCACTCGAAATTGGTGTGGATGCCGTTGAACTTGATTTGCACGGCACGGCTGACGGTGAGATCGTCGTGATACACGACGCTACCTTAGATCGGACGACAGATCTCCAAGGGCATATCAACGAAACCTCTTTAGAAACAATTCGAGGTGCCGATGCTGGTGAGTGGTTTGATACCGAATTTTCAGGTGAACCCGTACCGACGCTAACAGAGGCGTTAGCATGCATCGGAAAAGAGACGATTGCTGTTCTGGAGATCAAAGATCCGCTGATAGCTGAGGCGGTTGTCGCGAAAATTCATGAGACAGAGACGTTGGGTACCACCGTTGTTATCTCCTTTCATACCAGCGTCTTACAGACCATCCGCACATTGGAACCTCGTATTGCCACAGGTTGGCTCATCGGGGGCTCCAACAAGCACGTATCTCCTATTGCGTTGTGTCAGCAATTAGGGGAGCTCGGTAGCAGTCTGCTGAACGTCAATCACGAGTTGATCACAGCGGAATTCGCATACCAAGTCCACAGGCGTGGTATCGCTTTGTGGTGTTGGACAGTGGATGACATCGTTCGCATGCGCGAAATGAGAGCACTCGGCGTGCAAGGTATCACGTCAAACTACCCAGAACGCTTCGCTATGGTTTAGTTTGTCTTCTTTGACCCTGCCAAAACGCTATCGCGATATAGACATGGATTGGACAAAACAACAATGTCGTTGACCAATGTCAACGGACCGGATTTAATCCATCGGCAATCGCAGCGCAGCACCCATCATTAATGCAGTGCTGAGATCATCCCAGAAAGGATTTTCATCTGTTTCATTATAGAATGGCAGACCAATCAAACGGAATTCTTTGCTGTCAATCCTTAAAAGTTTGTCTTTAAATTCGGTAGTTATTTCATACATGAATCTTTCTTTCCACTGATCAGCCGGTTGGAGAAATTTGCCTTTCGGTTCAACGAAAAACTGATAACATACCAATTTCCCTTTTTTTTCTTCAAGGAACAGGGCGAAATCAGGATAAAACGCCTGCCCATCGGTGAAGTTATAGATAGCAAAATGCCCTTCGTTGCGAAGTAAATAAATCTCGTCATAATCTACGGCTAAGTCCTTAACTTTTCTGATTAAAAGATTAACAAAGGCTTTCTCTTCACTCGTGCCGTAGAGGGCATTAAAGGGATACCAGTTTTCATTTTCAAACTGTCGATCAATGGTTGCGCGTGGGTTGCGTACGTCAAATTTCAGGAGTTTATCTTTGAAAATATCGTGAATTTGTTTCGGTCGAAAGTGTTTTGTCCCTTGATACTCTGTAGCTTGTTCCTGAATTTCGGTTTCGATTTGACTTAACAATCCTTCACATGCGGACAGTTTTGCTGAGCGATTTTCTTCTAAATCGGAGAGATTTCCTTTGAAGGTGATTGCCAAGCCGCCCAAATAGTTCTCGGATGCCATAAATTCGCGGACAGATGTTAAGTGTGGAAAATAGTGTTTAAGCGATGCAAACGTAAAAAACGGGTTGTACGCAATTGCGGATCTGAGAATATTCTGTTCAATATCACTGATGGGTATGTCCTGTCCATCTTCGTTCTGTTCCACCGGTGTCGCCTCATTCTCCATCGCGGTAATTTGACCCGTGAAACCTGTATGGATGATGTGCTCGTAGTTTTTTCGCTTCACACTTAGACTGGCTAAATCGTCAAAAGCGTTGACGTGTTGATAATCTTTAGGTACTTGATCATTAAGCCAGATAACACCGTATTTGTAAAAATCGGTTTTCTTGAATTTCTCCTTCAACTTTAGTTCGCGAGTTACGACGCGTTCGTCCATCATCCCTTGTTCAATTAGGGCAGTTCGGATTTCAGAAATGTAGCGCGAATCGTGAATGCTGTGGTAATGGAGTTCTTCCAATACGCGGAGTTCATGGTCAAGGTTTTCGTCAAACTTACGGCGGAACTTGTCTGGGTGGTCTGGCAGGACAAAAGGAAAGTAACGGGCACCGCGCCCGATAAGTTGCGCTTCAGAGATTGTGGTTGTTCCGATTTTGTTTTTACCTGAATCACGTGTTTCGTAGCAACGGACAATATCAAATAGGTTTAGTACATCCCACCCTTCATTGAGTTTCTGCACGGCAAAAATAGCACGGATTGGGTTATTTTGGTCTTCAAGTGTATTCACCTGCATCTGATAGTTTTTCTTTTCGTTTTCGTCGTTGACTGATAGGCAGTATGCTTCCTGAAATTCCGATTTTAAGCGTCGTGCCAAATCATCTGCACTAATGTTATTTTCATCGAAGAAGCGGAATGCCCGTTTAACAATCTCAAGATGGGATTGCCGAATGCTTTGAATTTGATCATCGGTGAGTCCATCAATCAGTCTGTGAAAGCTTTCCTTGTTTTCTTGCGATTGTGCGATTGTTCGCTGTGCCTTGAACAGAATAACAGGTTTCAGATTAATGTTGTTTTTCGCCGCAACCTCTTGTTTGTACTGATTGAGAATGAGTGCTTGCAAGATGCGTGAGTCCTGATCCAAATCGGAATGCACAAGCACAACCTCTTTTGAAAACTTATCATTCCGAAAATTTATCAGGTCATAACGATTGATAACTTTATTCCGATATTTCTCTACCATCGTAGGTGTTTCGTAATCGTGGGTGGCAGTGAATTCCAGCAATAGATTGGCATCATTAGATTTAAAGATATGCTGTACAGTGTTTTCCCAACTTTCAAACAGTTCCATCCCTTGTTGAGATTTGGTACTGACATTTATATGGTGTGCTTCATCTGCCAAGAGCACAATTTCCTGCTCAGCGAAACTTTCATAAGTTAAAGCATTCTCCTTTTCCGATGTCATATCGGTGTGCAGTTGCTGGATTGTCGTAAAGCAGATATTGATGTCGTTTTCGTTGACCCCTTCAAAATTCTCTACTTGCGTCACGGGTACCGGCTTCCCTTCAAAACGGATGTCTTGACTGAAAAGGTATTTTGCCGCGCGCGGGTTCAGGAAGTTGTCCTTTGTTTTCTCAATGATATTGGTTGAGTTGACGAAAAAGAGGAAGTTGCGGTAGCCTTTCTCATAGAGGTAGAGAATCAGACCTGCCATGATGAGGGTTTTGCCACTACCGGTTGCCATGTTGAATAGCAGATGGATCGGTTTTTCTTTGCCGGGGAGATCGGTGTTAAAATAGTGGATAAAGCTTGCATAAGCGTCTTCTTGGTAGGGACGCAATTGAAATGCAGGATTCAGGTTTTGCGTGATGCTACCCGATATTTCAGGTTTGGGAACGCCCCACTCAAACGCGATTTCAAGTTGTTCATGAAGAAATTGCTCAAGCATCGCACAGTTTCCAATTACTCTTGCTCGGTAAACGATGGCATCCCAGGTCTGTGTCGGCTTTTCGCCAAATCTTCATATACAATCCGGGCGATTTCGGGGCCAATCTTCTGGAGTTCTTCTTCCAAACCCGCCTCTTGGATAGGGACGGTGGCAACAAATGCCTTTTTTTGTAAATCAATAGGAAAACCGTTTTCTTGTTCAACACCGTCGCGAGCATACCGAACCCGTGCTCCGGAGAGCGGGCCATACTCCCCATCATAATAGAGTTCCACTCGCAGGAGCTCAATAGAATCAGGACCTGGTACTCGTCCAGCCAGGTCAAGCGTCTTAATCCTAAGGTCCATCTTATTAACGTTGTCAACAATATGTTTCATGAGAGTATCTCCTCTTCATTTTGAAAGCGAGATCTCTAAAAAAGTTGTATCGTAATTGTAGCACAAACTTTTAGTTTGTGCATCATTATCACGCAAACTAAAAGTTCGCGCTACAGTAATAATTCCACGGCCACTTTTCCCATCGATCCACTAAACCTGCTTTTACAGGATTATTGAGAACATACGTTACAATCCGTTTCAATTCGTTCGGATTTCGTACACAATGGTCATAACTTTCGTGTTGCCAAAATGCGCCGCGTCGCCCTAAGAGTTGATTAGCTTTCCTTGCAGTATAACCTTTGAGCGATTGCATAATAGAAGAAAGCGTATTGTAGCACAAACTTTTAGTTTGTGGGTTTTTGGGATCCAAACTAAAAGTTCGCACTACAGTAGAAGGTTGTATTGGAAGTGGTGTAAACACGGCATGAACGTGATTTGCCATGATACAGTAAGTGTCCAAACAATATACTTTTCCATCCAAGTAGTGCATACTATCCGCTACTACTTTAGCAATTTGATTATCCTTGAGCCAAACGGGACCGTTTTGTGCATCATCTAAAGTTTTTTCAATTTTTCGGAACCACTGTCGTTTCCATTCATCAGATTTTTCTTTTTCCTTAAATGTCTTATGTTCATTTGTCACCCTATCAGCGTTACTTTCCAGATTGAGAAGACGCAATTTTTCCGCTTTCCACTGCTGCAGCACACGCCGTGGTAGAGAACCCGCGAGATGGAATGTTACAAAGAAAGTTGCACCTGGCGGTTGTATATGCGGCAAGTTACGACGATAAAAAGATTTGTAGTCAAAATGATTCATCTGTGGTTCCCTAATTGTAGCACAAACTTTTAGTTTGTGCCTCATTATCACGCAAACTAAAAGTTCGCGCTACAATACAAACTACAAAAACGCAAACTAAAAGTTCGCGCTACATGGTCTCTTCACCGAGTATCAAGTCCTTCCAATACGCATCATCAGGGAATTCACCATCTTTCAGGATCTTTATTATCGAAGCACGACATAACTCTTGTGCTCTTGGAAGAAACTCTGATGTAGGAACGGACTCCCCTGGATTATTCTGATTCCGTTTCCTAATCTTAACCGTTGGAGAAAGTTCTCCATTATGAACAGCTTGGGAACGCAAGGTATATATGGCATCAAATTCGTCTATTAGTTTTCTCCTCTCTGCTTTATTTTTCCCTAAGTGCCAAGAAGCGCGGAGACGGAATTGAAAAGCTAACTGATCTGTGTTATTTTTTGGCAAATAGATAGATTCAAAGGCTACACCTAAATCGATCATTTTATCAACATCATTCCTATTTGTTTTTGACTGTATCCATCTATTAAGTGCTATCTGCAATTTTTTTCCAATTTTCGAGGTTGTGTTTGAAGTTGTGTCAACCAAAATCTTATACAGACGCTTAGCTTCTTCTATCTGGGTGTCTCCGACCTTAATAGGAGCTCCAAACGGCCCCGGGTACCAACCAACCGACCGAGCGTGAGTAGGATTAATATTTAAAAGTTCATCTTCTGCCAGAAAATTCCAATCCATTGCATACTTAATCCCTGAGTTGCAGGCTAAAGACAATGCCTGACAGAATTTTTGGTGGAATACTGTAAATACTGTGTTGGCATATTCCGGAAATTTTCCACCTTTTACCTCAACCCCAAAATTTTTTCTTAGCTTATGATACTCGTCTGCTGTATTCTTAACATCTGTATTGGTTTGAATATACGGTTTGGAAAATAGGGGAGATATAGAATATTCAATGGTAAGCAGCGTTTTTCTAAAGAAACGAGAGTTATCAGTCGGAGATAGACTTCCCAAACAGAGTGGGAGGTCCTCTACTATACCACTAGAAGGAAGCGGAACAAGACGTATTCCCTTAAAAACCTCTACTTCTGCCTCTAAGGTTATTCCTTCAAGCAATGCAATAAATTCAAATGAAACGGAGGCATCTTTAGCAGTACACCTCTCAAAAGCCGATACCCCTTCCTCTATCCCTCCAAAAATAGCAATTTTCAGAAGTTTTTCCAAAAATTCATTCAGAGTGACTCCGTTGCCAAGACCACTTAATACAATAAAGGTACTAAGTAAAATTCTGTCTTCACAAATAAATGAATCCAGTTCCACTCCTATGAACTCAAGAAGCTTTGATTTTGTATCTTTGTTGGTTTCAAGTTTAAATTGACGCAAAAACCATGCGCAATTTGGCGAATAAGATGTCCAGGCTTCCTGTAGGTACCATTTATATTTGTGCATATCAATAGAAGGCAGCGGTGGATGAGTAAAACGAGGTTGTATTTCCAAATCCGCTGTTGCTTCTTCCAGCAATTGCCTTAGTTCTTCTTTTTTTTCTTCAATCATTTCTCCACCTTTCATCAAAAATCTCCATAAAACACCTTATCTTCCTCATTCACCGCAAAATCCATATTTTCTACTTAGGCATAACAAGTCGCTTTCTAAAATATCGGTCTTATTTATCCCCACGTGGGATCGTCTGCTTGAGTAGATTTAACAACCGGTGATACAATCATGATAGAGTTGCATAGATACTTCATCGTCAACACAGCATCAGATGATGGAGAGTTGAAAGCTGAGTGTCCTTTATACACGTATAACCTCGTAGTAAAGTGTGAAATTGGAATGTCCACGGAGCGTGAAGTCAGTAGTAGAAGTCCTCTATCGGTGACATGAGGATCCTGAGATCCTCAGAGATTTTCAAGTGAAAATGCTCTTTTTTAGGGCTGTGAAAATTAACACTGACGAGAAATCTGTACTCCCGCTGCTTTTCATACTTCTTATCTTTTATAAATGGAACAAAAGGCACACTGCTTCCTTCAGAAACATCATTAATGAATTCCTGTCTTTGATCTTCTTCCAAATAGATCACCGGACCATGATTAACAGAGATAATATAGTCATCCGTTACCCATCCTTTGTTCCGTATAAGTTCTAACAGATACCTGGAAGTAGAAGAGTCGTGTTTTAAGTCTCTATGTAATTCAATCTGTTTTCCAATATCGAATCCAAATTGTTTAGCAAACGTAGAGGGTTTTTCTATTTTTGTCATAAAATTGTAACTTGAAGAGAGACATTCACTTTGCTCTTCTCTTTCGTAACTTATTCCAGGGTCAATTGAAGTACAGTACATCCAATAGTTATCGCGTGCCCTTGTTGTTAACTTTAAATTTATACTACTGTTTCCCAAATAAAGTGGAGGGCCTGCCAGCTTCTTCTTTATGAATTCTATTGCTGGGCCTCCTTTTCTGTCCCAATTAAGAAAGTCTATGTGTAACCCTTCTAAATCATCCGCTATTAACTCCGAATTTGCTTCTGTTTCCAAATTCCGATAATACAGAGGGGTAGCAAGTCGAATGCAGTCCGCCGGTTCTGGTGAAACAGGCGAATATTTTGCTTTAGAGTACTTAATCAATGTATCATATTTTGAGTATGAGTGCTCGATGTCCCACATAACATTTTGCAAATCAACAAAACACACAAGTACCCTATATGATGGATTATTGACAGTGAATATAGACTCACATTCATATCCAGCTGGCAGTCCTTGCTGTATAGACTGATCAACTGATTCTAGTTGTATCTCACCCATAAGAACCACCTCGGTTGTCTGTACAAATCACTAATTAGGACAAACCATAAAACGCCTTATTCAATGTTTTATCATCCTCACTCACCTCAAAATCCGCATCCGCTATTTCGGAGAGGTTGACATAGAGCTGATTTTTATCCAATAGTTCAGCCAGTAGATGCTTCTGTTTTTCTACGTCGTTAATAGTGATGAAGTCTTCTACTGCTTCTTCCGGCATTTCTGCGTTGACATACCAATTCAGGAAAGAGTTTTCAGCAATCTCTTTCCAGAGTGCTACAAGTGCTTCGGAGGATTGTGCGGTTTGAATCTTGTCGACATAGGCTTGGTTGTATGGCATGAGTTCGCAGTAGATGAAATCGCCACCACCCTGCCAATCGACAGATTCAGAGATACCGCCTTGTTCACCAGCAATCACTTTTTTTAAACGTTCAACGGGAAGCGTTTCGGCATAGTCCATCTGCTCGATACCGATGTATTGTCTGCCCATTTTGTGGGCGACGGCGGCGGTTGTGCCTGAGCCTAAGTGGAAGTCTAAAACAATATCCCCTTCTTTTGTTGTGTATTCAATAATGCGTTGCATCAGTAGTTCATTTTTCGGATAAGAGAACGCCTTTCTCCCAAAAATCTCTACAATTTCATCTGTGCCTTTCTTGTTGACCATACTCTTCAGTAATTCATCCATCACCTGATTCAGGAAATCCGAGGATACATAAGCCGTCTTTCCTATATCTTCTGACTTAAAAACCCGCATAGCCGGACGTTTTATGTTGAGAAAATCATAATCGCCAGGGAAAACTATTTTTCCTTTTCTTAGATATTCATCTACTGAATCTTTGGTAATACCCCAGCAGCGATTGGGATTTACTGGAAATCCTTCTCCGTTTCTTGGATTTACCAATGTAAAATTTGAATTAGGACGTTCGTAAATTGTCCGTTGAGTCGTAAGATCGCTGAGTCTCCATTCATCGTCAGGAAAGTCTGGTGTTTTGTGATACTTTCGTGAAACGTCCCGCTGAAAGAGGTTATCTTTTTTTGACGCGCCTTTTGTGTACATTAGCATCCAGTCAAAATCTTGTGATAGTTTGTAAGGGACATCACTTTTGCCACTTCGGGTTTTCCTCGGGACGGTCGCAATAAAGTTATCTCTACCGAATATCTCGTCAGCAACAAGTTTCAAATAGTGCATTTCCTGATCGTCAATGTGAATCAGGATAATTCCGTTATCTGTCAAAAACTCTCGCGCCACCTCCAACCGATTTTTCATAAACGTTAGCCAACTGGAATGGTTAAAACTATCGTTGTAACCAAAACTATCACTTCCAGTATTGTACGGTGGATCAATGTAAATCAGTTTGACCTGTCCCCGGAATTGTTGTTTGAGGGTGTGGAGCGCGATGAGGTTATTGCCTTTGATAATGAGGTTTTCGCGGATGATGCCGTTTTCGTCGCGTTGGATGTCCGTTACTTCTTGTTCTCCGTCAACAGTGTGGCGTTTCCAGTTCGTGAGCACCTTTGGATCGAACATCCGGTTGATTTCGTCTTGGGCAAGGATTTCGTTGAAGAAAATCTCTTTGCGTTTTTCTTCTTCCTTTGTCTGTCCGCCTTCAAGGACACAATCTTTGTAGGGCCACACGAGTGACACCTCGCCGCGTTCGCGGAGAAACTTGCCGTCAATGTTCAAACCAATTTTGTTGCGAAACTGCGTGTAGGAATTAGCGAGGAAGTTTTTAGCGGTGATGTAGTCGATGAAGGTGTTGTAGTTGAAGACCCAATGTCCGTCAATTTCGTCAAAGAACTTTGCTTTTATCTCATTGTCAGTAAGGAGTAACCTGATGAGGTTGTGGTCGAGTCGCCATGCGTGGTCTCTGACAGCGGCGGGGATAAGTTCACCAGCATCGTCAAGAAAGTTGGGATGGGTTTTGAGGAGGGCAGTCAGTTTTTCGTTGAAGTTTTGTTTCGGCATAATAGGGCAGTGCTAATCAGGAAATGTGACGCGTTCGTAGATTTCTTGCAAGGGCAGTTCGCATTGGAGGGCGGTGAGTGGCAAAATGTCCTCAAGTGCTTGGAAGGCGGTGAAAATCCAGTCTTTCGCAGTAACGGGTGCGGTCTCATGTTGTTGGGGGCGGTGGTAACGTTCGACAAGGACCTTGTCTTGGGAAACGAGGACGTACTCCTGCAACGAGGTGAGGTGTCGGTAATGACTGAATTTTTCGCCGCGATCATAAGCCTCAGTTGAAGGTGAAAGGACTTCTACGACGATAATAGGATTAAGGAGTATGTCAAAAACATCGTCTTCAAAACGGGGTTCTTCACAAACGACAACGACATCAGGGTAGAAGTAGGATGAAGTAACCGGAGCACTCACCCGCATCGCGTTCATGTAGGTTTCACATCCGCTGCTTTTTAATAGGTTGTAGAGTTCACCACAGATATTACCTGTAATCAGATTATGTGCTCGGCTCGCTCCAGACATCGCTATCAGCTCACCGTTTAAGTACTCATATCTGATTATCTCTGAGTCTGGAGGTGCTTTGCGTTCAAAAGCAATGTATTCCTCGGGTGTAAGGCGTGTTTGTGCTGCAGAGGTTGCCATGATTTTCTTCCGGTAATGAACTGCGTTAGGAGAACGTAGTGTGCGCCTATTCACGCACTTGACCGTTTCCGTAGACGATGTATTTGTAAGTCGTTAACCCCTCAAGTCCCATCGGACCGCGGGAGTGGAGTTTTTGCGTGCTGATGCCGACTTCGGCACCTAAGCCGAATTCGTAGCCATCGGTGAAGACAGTGCTTGCGTTAACATAGACCGCGGCGGAATCCACCTCTTTGAGGAAGCGTTGTGCTGTGCTGTAACTTTCGGTGATAATCGCATCGGAGTGGTGTGAACCGTAGGTTTCTATGTGGTCAATCGCTATGTCGATATCGTCCACGACACGAATGGAGAGGATATAGTCAAGGTATTCTGTGCGCCAATCTTCTTCAGTTGCGGGTTTGGCGATTGGGTAGAGCTGCTGCGTCCGTTCACATCCGCGGATTTCAACATCCGAGTTCTGTAGCGTCTCACAGAAAGCGGGAAGGAATTTTTCGGCGGTATCGGCATGGACAAGGAGTGTCTCCAAAGCATTACAGACGGCGACTTTGTATCCAACCTTCGCATTCATGCAGATTTTGTTTGCCATTTCGAGGTCGGCGGCTTTATCAACATAGATATGGCAGATACCGTCGGCATGTCCAAGGACAGGGACATCGGATTCTTTCATCAAAAACTGAACGAATTCGTTACTGCCGCGCGGAATGACGAGATCAATGTAATCTGGTAGGCGGATGAGTTCGTAGACGGCTTGCCGATCGGTGGTGTCAACGAATTGGATAGCGTCTGGCACGCCTTCTGCTGCTGCGGTATCGCTGAGGATACGGGCAAGCGTTGCGTTGGAGTGGATTGCCTCGGAACCGCCGCGCAGGATAACGCCGTTCCCAGATTTGATACAGAGTGCCGAGACTTCAACGGTCACATCAGGGCGGGATTCATATACGACAGCGACGACGCCGATAGGCACGCGGACGGTGCCGATCTTGAGACCGTTCGGACGTTCTCCCATACTGATGACGGCACCGATTGGGTCAGGAAGTGCGGCGACTTGGCGGAGGTTGTCCACCATCCGCTCGATTTTTTTGTCGTCTAACATGAGACGTTGCATGAGAGGGGCGGGGAGTTCGGTTTTTTCGCCGTTGTCGAGGTCAATACGAT
>JAJEGI010000126.1 GCA_022819945.1 Candidatus Poribacteria bacterium | reverse complement strand
AAGTCTTGGATCGCCGCCTCAAAATCGCCTTTATGACGGTAAGCAACACCGCGATTGTTATAGACACCGGCATTTTCAGGGTCTAAGTCTATTGCTTTGTCGAAGTCTTGGATCGCTGCCTCAAAATCGCTTCTCCCAGCGTAAGCAATACCACGGTTGTTATAGATACCGGCATTTTCAGGGTCTAAATCTATCGATTTATTGAAGTCTTGGATCGCCGCCTCAAAATCGCTTCTCTCAGCGTAAGCAACACCACGAGCACTATAGATACCGACATTTTCAGGGTCTAAATCTATTGCCTTGTTGAAGTCTTGGATCGCCGCCTCAAAATCGCCTATATCACGGTAAGCAACACCGCGATTGTTATAGACACCGGCATTTTCAGGGTCTAAGTCTATTGCCTTGTTGAAGTCTTGGATCGCCGCCTCAAAATCGCCTTTATGACGGTAAGCAACACCGCGATTGTTATAGGCACCGGCATTTTCAGGGTCTAAGTCTATTGCCTTGTTGAAGTCTTGGATCGCCGCCTCAAAATCGCTTCTCCCAGTGTAAGCAATACCGCGATTGTTATAGATACCGACATTTTCAGGGTCTAAATCTATTGCCTTGTTGAAGTCTTGGATCGCCGCCTCAAAATCGCTTCTCCCAGCGTAAGCAACACCACGAGCACTATAGACACCGGCATTTTCAGGGTCTAAGTCTATTGCCTTGTCGAAATCTTGGATCGCTGCCTCAAAATCGCCTATATCACGGTAAGCGTTGCCACGATTGTTATAGGCACTGGCATCTTCAGGGTTCAACGCTATCGCTGTGTTATAGTCTTGGATCGCTGCCTCAAAATCGCCTATATCACGGTAAGCGTTGCCCCGATTGTTATAGGCTTCGGTTAGATCAGGGTTCAACGCTATCGTTTCGGTATAATATTCAATGGCTGCATTATACCATTGCTGCTTTTCCACCTGTGTCTTTGCTGAATCCCCACGCTCTTGACAAGTAACCCCTCTATAAAACTCTGTATACGTGCTCTTATGAAGCCTCTGGTTTTTAATGAATCCCTGGAGATCGTTGTAGATGGTTTTGGTCGAGATGTCGTGGTGCTTGCGGAGATAGTCCAACAGTGCCGACTTTAAGCTTGCGGGGATAGACAAAACCTTATCTGGTGTAACAAAACCCTGCGGTGCTCGAACAAAGATGATCTTTTGGATGTCAGCGCGTTGAATCGTTCCGGATGGCTTTTCGAGTGTGTAGGCTTCGGACTGTCTTTGAAGTAAGATGACTCTGCCTGGTTTTCCGGGTTCGCCATTGCAGGCGAAAAAGAGTGCTACCAGGTAATCTGTCGTAAAGTCAATTAGATTCGTCTTAGCCCCGAAGTGTTGGAGTGTGACGAGGAGTTTAAAGTCGTCCATTTCGTCAGGAATATATTCCCTCGCTTCCTTCAGGATTTCCGCTTGGACAACTGCTATATCAAAGTGTTCTGCTTCTATATCATGGTAATCGCGATAGAGGTTTGAGAAGACTTTATCATAGTGCTTGGGCTCACCGCGGTAGATATAGTCACCAGTGGCGGATTCTCTCGTGATCTCGCTGATCTTCGCTAAAACTTCGTCAAGATCGGATGGGTTGGGTGTATTCATACGGATTTCCTTTTTGGAGATATTCAGATTGTCGTGTTTGTGTTATAAGGGGTATTGTAAAGTAAGTTACCACCTATTTATTCTGACTGCGAAGCAATAGTATTCCTACGGGATGCTAATATGGCAAGTTGGGGTGTCGTGATTTTTGACATCTGAATAGCTTGGTCTGGGATGATTCCCTTGAAAGTTTCATCCGTAGCTTCCATTTGAAATCTTTCGGTTAACTTGTTGGTAATATGGGATGACCGCGAAGTTTCTTCATTATATTTTTCGAGCACTTCAATTGCTTCCTGCATTTGGTGATTGGATAGGTGGACTGTTTGACCCCTGTTTGGATTTGGTGATACCCATTTAAACTTAGCATCTATTACATATTCATTGAGGGATTTAAGGAATGCAGTGTAATCTTTTGCAACCGATGATGGTAGTTCTTCTATATGTGATTTCAGTTGTTCTTTATTACTCGCTGCCGCGAGCAGATTCAGGAATTTTTCGATTGCGTCTCCGCACTCGCTACTCTCGGAAAAGTCAGTGGTGTCTGTAGAGACAAGTTGAATGTCGAATGCACCAGCACCAATGATGTCTTCATTGATCCTTTTTACGTTAAAATGGTGCATTCCAATTGCGTTGATTACGTTTTGAAAGTTTCCGAGAATCTGGCTCAGGGCTGTAACAGGTGCTTCCAATCTGAAGGGTCCATCAAAATTGAGCGTTAAGTTCAGAACTTCTCTCTTTCCATATTTTGCTATTTCTTCCGAATCCGTTAGTTCCGAGAGTGTTTCAATTTCCAGATCAAGGCGTTCACCGGACATAGGGAGCATATCCTCAGAAATCTGATCCGGTTGGATCAATTCCATCCGGGATTGGGTTTGGTCCTCGTATGGAATTATTTCCTGAAGCAAAAAACCATCTTCAGGCTCAGCAAAGGCATCATGGAGATCAATTGCGCCGGAGCGGATGAGATTAAGGCGTTCAACGGAAACCCTAACATAGAGCAAAGTTTCATATTCATCGTTTTTATCAGTAGCCACACCAAGGTAAAAATGACCTGCCGCACTTTTACAAGAGAAGAGGACAGGTTGATCGTAGTATACGTAGGTTTCTACAATTTCGAGTCTACCTAAACCTGTAATATTGAGTATATCAACCATCATTTGCTTCCTTTCACAATTAGCGTTTTACTGTCTTATCCGCTTATTGTATTATCTTAAAAACAACCCAAGGTTTTGCTCCAATAGGTACCCACCAAGAATAATGAGATTTATATTCTGGTGACGGTGTATGTTGAATCAATCCAAGCGTTGGATTGAGTTCACCTTCAGCAATTTGGCTGTTTTTGAATCTCGGGACCCTCTTCATCTCCTTCTTGAGCTGCTTAATACCCAGTATATCTGTCTGGACAGAGAGTCCACAGTTTTTGATATCTGGTTTATGAGAAAATCTTCTTGGGTTTTCTTCAAAGGGTGGTTTGAAATCCTCCTTTTGTGCTGGATCGTGGACCACAAGGCGATAAACTTTACCGGAAGCGGGTTCGGCTTCCGCAGGTGGACAGTTCTCTGGATAAAAGTGTGGCCATTTCAATTCGGTATTCCTTTCGCATGCAATTGGTTGCCGAGTGTTACATTTTACTTTTTTACACTTAAGCGAATTATATCATGTTTTTCGGTAAAAAACAAATTTTTAAACGGAGATTCCCGCTCTTTTAGGTTTAATCTTGCTCTAAATGATGCGTCTACAGGTTATCCATCAGTTCAGAAGGCAACCGTTCAATAATCCGGGCAGACTCTACACTCACATAGATGATGCGTTCTATGGCGGTGATGAGGTCGCGAGGATTCTCAAACCAGCCGTTTGGGTCGTTGATGATGCCGCTTGCTGTGTCCTGCTTGATTTTGTAGCGGTCGATGAACCATTCCAATGGCGTTCTACCGTTGACGACGTACCGATGGGCTTCTTCCGGGATACCTGACAATTGGACGTGTTCATTGATGATGAGTGTGTTTTTCGTTTCTTTATTGGCGAACCGCATTGCGCGCGTGCCAAGTAGGAAATGCTCCGGTCTCTCTTCCCAAAGTAAGGACGGCGTGATGGGGCCGACTTTAAGGTCTGGATACTGCTTGCACGTCTCATAATTGAGATGAAGGGAGGCGAGGACTGCCCCTGCCTCCGCAAAGGTATAAAAGTATGGTTTCGGGGCAAACGGGATGCGCGGTATCATTTTGGATAAATCGTTCGCAAATTCCTCGCGATAACGCGGGGCGTGTAGGATCCCGTAGACGTAATCGAAGATGTCATCTTTCGTGATAGCGTCATCGCTGTAATGCTCCCGGAAAGCGTGCAACGCCGTATCCGAGATATTATCAATCCGCTCAGGCGCATCTATGCTCGTGATTTGATCGGCATTCGCAGGCTGCCGGTATGAATACCGCGGAAAACATTGTCCTTTTGAAATTAGTTCAAGATCCGGCAGTGTATCGGTCATAAAAGCAGAAAAAAGTATTTTCGACCCGATACCAGTTGCACAAATTACGCGGTTTTCGCTGGAACTGTCTGGGAAAATTTTATCCATCTGCCCCTTTCTCGTTATGAAGGTATAGTCCGCATAACAATTCGTGGCAATAAACGGGCGATAGACAACCTTTCGAATGTAATTATTATTAAATCTCGTCTTTTTTTTCTGCTTTAATCTATTCTGAAGTGTGTCATCCCACTTAATATTTATAGAATGGCGGTGTGTCACCTCTTTCACCGTGAGTCCCGGATTTTCCTCAAGTTCGGAAACAGCTGCGAGATAGTCCTGAGTCATTAACAAAGCTTTCTCAGCACATGTGTCACGTGAAAAATTATAGACGTAGGCGTTCCTGTTTGTTGACAATCCCAACGAATATAACTGAAATATTGCATTATCGGCTTTCCTCGCTTTTGCTTCTGTTGTACCAAGTGGATAGAATTTCGTAAATGCCTCACTACGTTGTCCAATCCAATCGTGATGCCTATTAGGTGTGATTGCCAGCCAATCGCTGAATCCTTTTACAGATACCGCCTCTTGCAGTGCCTCCAGTTTCTCCTCCCGTGTGAGATAATCACCAATGTCTCGATAGTGGATTTCACAACCCTCGTGTGTCGCCTTCGGATTCTTGACGAAGATGGTGATAGCGACAGGGGCACGGGACCCCGAACCGAAGATTTTACCTCCTTCCCGACGCGATACCTCCCCTTGCGTCCGCTGATTCCCCCGTAGATTCAGGACATGGATTGAACTAAACTCCTCTGTCAAGCATGCCCGAACTCCTGAATCCGCGTTTCCATCAATCCATGAACCATTAGTGACGAAAGCGACAATACCCTGTTCATCAATTCTGTCGGATGCCCATCGAATCGCCATCTTGTATGTGTCATAGAGAGTGCGCTTTAATGTTGTTTTCACGCGTTCAGCATACGTTTCACTAACTCTTTCTTCAAGTTCAGGATATTCCACGTTGGGATTGTCGTCCGTTGCACTCTGTTGTCCTGCCGACCACGGCGGATTGCCAACGATAACCTGAATCGGCAGCTGTTGTTGACGCTCCGCACGTTCATTGTTATCGGGTAGCCACTCCTTCGGGAGAAGCGTAGGGTTTTCCGCCTTATTTAAGTTGAATGTATCTGTCAACACGATACCGTTGAACGGCTCGTAGCCACTCTCCTCGCCACGCCGTCCGCGGAAAACCTCTTCAATATTGACAGCGGCGATGTAATAGGCGAGCAGCACCAACTCATTCGCATGCAGTTCCTCGCGATATTTCCGATCCAAAGCATCAGACCCAATAAGTTCAGATTGTAGCAAACGCGCTAAAAAAGTACCAGTCCCAGTGAACGGATCCAACACATGGACACCTTCGTCGTTCAGGCACCGCCCGAACTCGTCCCTTAATATCGCATCCGCACTCTGCAAGATAAAGTCCACCACCTCAACCGGTGTATAGACGATACCGAGTCGGTCCGCTTCCTTTTTCAATGCTTTTTTGAAGAATTGTTCATAGAGGTCTGATAGTATTGTCTGTCGTCCTTCACTATTTTTTACACCGCTTGCCCGGGACCGGACGCTATCATAAAAACCTTTCAGGTCTCGTGTTTCGCTCTCAAGTCCGAATTCTGCAAAATCTTCTGTAGGTTATCCAATGCAGAGGCCATCGGGTTACGGGATGAAAAGTCATAATCTTCAAAAAGTGCATCAAAAACGGGCTTTGTCAGGATATGCTGTGCCATCATATCAATGGCGTTGCTCCGTGTAATTGCGGTATTTATTGAGTTTTTCAAGTCCGTGTGAAAATCGTCGAACCATTCATGCAGTGCTTCATTTTCGGGATTTTCCAGTAGATTTTGAATCCGGTCGACGAGTCGGTCGAAAATCTCCGCGACGTCCTTTGCCCAGTTCTCCCAGTACCGTTTATCGCCACACTTCTCCACGATTTTTGAGAGTATCGCGTCAACGGGAATTTCAATTGGCAAGAGTGAAAGTTGTTCAGCATTCCAATCGGGGTCACTGCCTCCTCCAATGACAATAGAATCGGGGAGCTGTTTATTGAGGTCGATACTGTTGATTTGACCGTCGAACCTGTCGTCGTGTGAACGGAGTGCATTTAGCACGCTCCAGACATTAGAGAACCGTTCATTGTCATTTAGAGCTGCGGCAGGGTCTTTATCGTCGGGAATAGCGACAGGCAATATGACGTACCCGAATTGTTTTCCGGGTGCCTTCCGCATGACACGTCCGACCGCTTGGACGACATCTATATGAGATTTTCGGGGTTTATAGAAGATCACAGCGTCGAGGGCAGGGACATCAATCCCTTCCGAAAGGCATCTTGCATTGGAGAGGATACGGCAAACGGTTTCACTATCATTGTCGTCATCGCTGTTGCCAACATTCTCGTTTTTTAGCCAATCGAGACGCACTTTTCGGTTCAGCGCGTGAACCGTTCCGTCAACGTGCTCGGTTTCGCATAAAAAGTTGGTGGGCTGT
>JAJEGI010000037.1 GCA_022819945.1 Candidatus Poribacteria bacterium | reverse complement strand
ACAGCCCCAGGAAATTACCGATTTAATAAATTAATCTTCATTAACCCCGCCTGATGATAACAAAACTTGATTGTCACATCCCTTGCAGTCGGGGTTTGTAACCCCGACTGATGATAACAGGAATTTACTATTCTGAGGAAGAACTCGTGAAACTTGAAAACCGTATCGCGATTATTACAGGCGGTGGACGCGGCATCGGTCGCTCAACCGCGCTTGCATTTGCCAAAGAAGGCGCGGACATCGTTCTCGCCGCACGGACGGATACCGAAATTGCCGCTGTCGCCAAAGAAGTAACCCAACTCGGCAGGCGCGCACTCGCTATCACAACCGACATTCAGTTGAAAACCGATGTTGATGCCATGGTTGCCCGAACACTCGACACCTTCGGCAAGGTGGACATCCTCGTCAACAACGCAGGCGTAGCGATCCACAACCCAATTCCAAAGATTCGGGAAGAGGACTGGGATTTGACAATGGCGGTCAATCTCAAAGGTGTGTTTCTCGGCACACAAGCCGTCTTCAGCCACATGTGCGAGCAGGAGTATGGGCATATCGTCAACGTCTCCTCAGTCTCCGGCAAATTCGGACATAATAACGGCGGTGCGTATTGTGCCTCCAAATTCGCCGTTATCGGTTTCACTGAGACCACGAACAATGAGGGAAGATCGCACGGTGTGAAAGCCTCGGTTGTCTGTCCCGGTCCTGTGGATACCAAAATGCGCCGCGATAACCATCCGGACGATGTGGTTGAACACCTCACACTTCCAGAGGATGTCGCGGATCTGATTCTATTTCTCGTAACACAGCCACCCCGCGCCCATACGCTTGAGACCGTTATCAGAACGCCTTTGATGTAAATTATTGACGATGTTTATTGATTCACACGCACATATTCAGCTCTCGCAATTCAATCAAGATCGCGAAGCAGTGCTAACGCGCGCGGAAAAAGCCGCTGTTACCAATATTCTTGTTATCGGGTTTGATATGGAAACCAGTCTCGGTGCAGTGGAACTGGCGGAGCAACATACGCACATCTATGCCACTGTCGGCATGCATCCGCATGATGCAAAGGATCTGACCCCCGATGTACTAAAGACTTTTCGTGAACTCGCCGCACACCCGAAAGTAGTTGCACTCGGCGAGATGGGATTGGACTACTATCGTGATCTTTCACCGCGTCCGGTACAAAAAACAGCGTTTGAAGAACAGTTGAACCTCGCCGAAGAAACGCAGCTGCCCATTGTTATCCACAACCGCGATGCTTATATGGACATCTTGCCTATTTTAGAAGCACGAAACGGACGAATCCGAGGGGTCTTACACTGCTTTACCGGCGATGTTGAGTTGATGCACAGAGGTCTTGCGATCGGATTCCACATCGGCATCGGTGGCATCGTAACCTATAAAAACGCAGCAGATGTTCAAGCCGTCGCGCGAGCGGTTCCTGAAGATCGACTTCTGATAGAGACAGATTGTCCATGGCTGGCACCGCAATTTCGGCGTGGCAAACGGAACGAACCGGCGTACGTACGCGCCGTAGCAGAAAAAATCGCAGAACTCCGCGACACCTCCATAGAAACAATCGGCAAAATCACAACAAAAAATTTCGAGACTCTGTTCAAATCAGCATGAGACATTTCAATCTCCGTATGTATGCGATGGTGCTCGCGCTCGTCTGTGTCTGGGTGATTTTCACACTGCTCACCAGCGGCACCTTTCTCAGCACCCGGAATCTATCCAATCTCTCTCGCCAAGCCGCCGTCACAGCCATCCTTGCTGTCGGCATGACGCTGGTCATCGTCTCTGCGAACATAGATCTATCTGTCGGTTACGGTGCCGGGTTGCTCGGCGCGATCGCAGCGATTGTACACGTCTGGTGGGGGCAACCGATTATTGTGACACTCCTTGTTGTTATCTGTATCGGTATCCTGATGGGGTTGATGCAAGGCTACCTTGTGGCGTATCAACGCATCCCAGCATTTATCGTCACATTGGGTGGATTTTTAGCATATCGTGGTTTGATGTTAGCCTTTACTAAGGGTGAGACCATCCTACTCCCAGACAATTGGCTTAAAGCGATCGGCAACGCCTACCTCTCACCGACATTCGGATGGGGACTGATGGTTGCTGGCGTCGGTATCAGCGGATACCGTTTCTACCGACAACGCGCCGCACGGCTGCAGTACGGAAACCCGGAGCAGTCGTCTCTGCTCATATTTTTATTGAAAGTAGCCGGTGTATCGGCACTAATTGTCACGTTTGTCGCTGTGATGAATGCACATAAAGGGGTTCCGTTTCCGGTGTGCATTCTGTTCGGACTGGCGTTTGTGTTTCATTTCATCGCGAATCACACGCGTTTCGGACGTTACGTCTACGCAGTCGGCGGCAATGCGGAAGCGGCGTACCTTTCTGGTGTCAACGTCCGGAGCATTACGTTACGCGTGTTTGCAACAATGGGGGCGTTGATGGCAATCGCTGGTGTGGTCATGACAGCACGTGTCGGGAGTGCCAGTCCAGAAGCCGGACGGTTACTGGAGTTAGACGCTATCGCTGCATGTGTTATCGGCGGTGCGAGTTTAATGGGCGGACGCGGGAGCATCTTCGGTGCGATTTTAGGGGCATTCGTCATGGAGAGCCTCAACAACGGCATGAGCATGGCAAATATGGATGCCTCGTGGCAAGATATTATTAAGGGTGTCGTACTTGTTGCAGCAGTCGGTTTTGACATGGCATCACGACGACGATAGCACGAATTCCTGACGATAGTTCTACCCTCCAACTTGAATACCTCTTCACATTGCGTGTTTTTTCTTGACGAAGCGTCATTTTTGTGATAATATTTTTATACAAATTTTGTGAAAACGCTTGGTAAAATATGTGAAAAAATTACAATTACATCAAAATTAACCAAATTGGAGATTTGTCATGGAACAAGAACGAATGTCCATAGAAGAAATGATGCTGAAATATCCCGATCAGTGGTTGTTTATTACTGATTGTGAAATCAGCGAAAATACTGAGTTAATATCAGGTATTGTATTAGTGAACAGCCCATCCAAAGATGAGGTTTATAAAGCCCTTACAAATCATAAGGGGGAATCCGCAATACGGTATACTGGAAAACTTCCAGAAGGGATGGCTTACTTACTCTAATGGGACGTACGCGTTTTGATGGCAATGGTTCATCTATAAAACTAAACTTGCTGGTAAGCAGTATAGATTTAACTTCCCATACGAATGTTTTAGTGGCATTGGATACTGGGGCTTCTGTTACATCTATACCAACGCATGTTGCTAAAGCTTTAGGTTATGACCTTTCCGATAATTGTGAGGAAATTGAAATTATTACTGGTAGTGGAACTAAAAAAGTAAAAGTAATCCACGTAAGCAAATTAACTGCTATAGGTGAGAGTCGTGATAATATTAAAGTTTGGTGTTGTGACCTTCCGCTTGACTTAGATGTTTTAGGAGTATTAGGATACAATTTCTTGGAACACTTTGATATTAATATTTCATTTTCCTCCAATACGATTGAGATACAGCCAAAAAAAAAGAAGGAACAAGTGTTGGCACCTTAATATTCGAGGGGCAATACTTGTTCTTCTAAATCCCAACATTCGCTGGTTATCCATTCAGTACTTTTTCTTATTTCTTCATTTTTTTAAACCCTTTCCCTCAAAAATCCCCTCTTATAACTACAGTCTAATTGGCAAATCTTATTGGGAATTTATCTATGCGATATGATTCATCAACGTACACAGACTTGACAGACGAAGAACTCATTCGACGCGTGCAAGATGGGGATGAGGCGGCATTCGCACAACTCGCAGCCCGCCATAGTTCCCGAATTTGGCAACTCGTTGTTTTCTACTCTCGCCAAACCCGTGATGCCGAAGAGATTTTTCAAGATATTTGGGTCGCTGTCTGGGAAAACATCGGCGGTTTACGCGAAGTCAGCAGTTTCGGTGCCTGGCTCCGAAAGATAGCCTGGACGACTTGCAGAAGGTACTACGCCGCCAAGTCGCATGCCAGAGGCGAAATCCTTCAGAGCGCGGAGAAACTCGCTGAGACGATTGATCGGGATGTGCTTGCCCGTTTTCGAGAAATGGAACTTCGCACGGCTGTAACGGAAGCAGTGCATCAACTACCGGAGCGGGTCCGCACCGTCGCGGTGCTGTACTACTTAGAGTTATGGACTGTCACGGAAATTGCAGAGGAACTCGGTTTAGCGGTCGGTACCGTCAAGACGAGGCTCAGCCAAATTCGGGGGCTTTTGCGCAAAGAGTTTGGCGTTGAAGAAATTAAGAGGGGAACAACTATGGCGCATGAAAAAGAAGCATCCAAGCCATCACAAAAGGTAATTAAGATCTTCGGTGTGGGCGACGCGGGTGGCAATGTTATCAATTGGATGATTGCATCCGGTTTGGAAGGCGTGGAATTTTACGCTGTGAATACGGATTTAGAAGCACTCCGGACGTGTGATGGCGCGACACAGGTGCAGATCGGTGTCGAAACCACACAAGGATTTGGCACAGATGCGAATCCAGAGATAGGGAGAAGGGCAGCTGAAGAAGATTTGGAAAGGCTCAATGCCGCCGTTGCAGACGCAAGCCTTGTTTTTGTTACTGCTGGTATGGGCGGTGGAACGGGGACAGGTGCTGCACCCCTGATTGCTGCGCTCGCGCAAGAACACGGGGCTTTGACAATAGGTGTTATGACACGTCCGTTTGATTTTGAGGGACAACGCCGCGCCGAGCAGGCAGAATACGGACGCTATGAACTCCAAGAGAACACTGATGCCGTTATTGTCGTGCCGAATCAGCGGCTTCTCGATACTGTCGATGTGGAACCTTCGCCGAGCGAAGCGTTCCGTATGAGTGACGAGGCTGTGCTACTCGCCGTTAAAAGTGTTGCCGATATTATCACAGAGTCAGGCGAGATTAGCCTTGACTTCGCCGATGTAGCGAGCATCATGCAGAATGCCGGCCCGGTGTTGATGGGCACGGGACGAGCAGGCGGTGAAAATCGGGCGCGGGTCGCTGCAGAAAATGCTGTCGCCTCTCCGCTCTTGGATGGGCGGAAAATGAACGACGCGCCTGGTTTGATTGTCAACATCAATGCCCCGTCGGATTTCATGATGAATGAATTGAGTAAGGCGATGGACGTCATCAAAGATGCCGCGCCTGACGCGCAGATTATCTTTGGATTGGTCTATAGGGACGATGATCCTGATGAAGACAGGGTTGATGCTACGATCCTTGCAACGGGGATTGAGACACAAAGCGAACCTACCACGCCACTCTCCACTCGGCGAGATGGTTCCTCTCCTGAAGGTGGTACTTATATTCCTTCCAAAACCGGTTCCGAATTTGTGCATCTACACAACCATAGCGAATATAGCATGCTCGACGGTGCCTGTCGTATTCCAGATATGGTGGATTGGGCAGTCGAAAATAGCGTTCCCGCTGTCGCACTCACCGATCACGGCAATATGTTCGGGGCATGGGAACTCTACAACAAGGCGACAGAGGCGGGCGTCAAACCGGTCATTGGTTGTGAGGTATATGTCGCACCCGATAGTCGGAAGACACGGGAACAGAATCAGGACGGTCCCTACCATCTCACACTGCTCGCCGAGGATGCAACGGGTTACCAAAACCTCTCGGAATTGGTATCGCTCGGATACACGGAAGGCTTCCATCACAAGCCGCGCATTGACATGGAAATCTTGCGTGAACACCGTGAAGGGATCATTGCATTAACGGGGTGTATCCAAGGACAGGTACCGCAACTCCTCTGCGCAAATCGGCGTGATGAAGCCGTTCAAAACTTCAAAACGCTGATGGAAATAATGGGGAAACACAACCTTTATGTTGAGATACAAAACCACTATATTGACAAGGAACTTCAGGCGTACCCAGTGATGGTGGCGTTGGCGAAAGAATTCAATCTTCCGATCGTCGGTACAAACGATTGCCACTATCTCCACAAATCCGACCACGAGATGCACGCTGTGCTCCTCTGTATCCAGACAAAAAGGACTGTCAACGACCAAGAGCGTCCCCGGTTTAACAACCACTTCTACTTTAAAAACGCTGACGAAATGCGCGAGGCACTAAAGGACTATCCGCCGGAAGCCATTACCAACACACTTGAAATTGCGAACCGGTGCAACCTTAGGCTCGATTATCGACAAGACTCAATGCCGAAGTATGAAATCCCCGAAGGGCACACACACGACAGTTATCTCAAGGAATTGTGTTATCAAGGCTTACGTAAAAAGTATGGTGAGCTCTCCGAACCGATTCAGCAACGGATTGATTATGAACTGGATATAATCAAACAGTCAGGATACGCTAACTATTTCCTGATTGTCGAAGATTATGTCAACTATGCGCACAAACAGGGGTACCCACTATCAGCCCGCGGTTCCGCCGCCAGTAGTCTGGTGCTGTATGCACTTGATGTGATTAGTTTCAATCCGATGGATTACGGCTGTATGTTTGAGCGGTTCCTGAACCTTGAACGTCTCGCACCACCCGATATTGATATTGATTTCGCCGACCGCGCCCGTGAATCTATAATTGAGTATCTGACGAAAAAATACGGTGCGGATTCTGTCGGCAAAATCGCTACTTTTGCCACTTTGGGTGCGAAAGCTGCTATCAAAGATGTCGGACGTGCCCTTGAAATGCCGCTCGAAAAAGTCGAAAAGCTGACTGAGTTGATTCCACCCTTTCCCGGAATCACGTTAGATGAGGTCTTGGAAAAAGTACCCGAATTTCAGACACTCACCGAACTCCCTGAAAATCGGGAATTGATTGAGATCAGCAAAGCGGTGGAGGGTATGAAACGGCACGTCTCCTGCCATGCCACCGGAATCGCGATTTCGGAAGGTCCTTTGACAAATTACGTTCCGTTGTTCAAGGATAGGCATGACCAAGTGGCAACGCAGTTTGAAGGTAAAGCCGTTGAAGATGTCGGTATCGTCAAATTGGATTCCCTCGGCTTACGAAGCCTTACCGAGACCCACGATTGTCTTCAAATGATTAAGGCAAACCACGACATTGAAATCAAGTTAGAGGAGATCCCCTTTAACGATGAACAGACGTATTCGTTAATCGGTAACGGACTCATCGCCGGTTTGTTCCAGTTGGAAGCTTCTGGTGGTATGTATCGGGTTGTTACCCAACTCAAACCGGATAACTTTGAAGAGTTCTCCGCGATTCCCGCACTCTATCGTCCGGGGCCTATAGAAAATGGGGACATGCAACGGTACATAGATCGCAAGAATGGGCTACAACCCGTAGCATCATATATACACCCGTCGCTTGAGGGTGTACTCAAAGGCACGTACGGTGTATGCATCTATCAGGAACAGGTGATGCAGATCGCACACGATGTGGCTGGCTTTACACTCGCTGAGGCGGATATATTGCGCAGCGCAATGGGCAAAAAGGACCAAATACTGCTCAAAGAACAGCGTGAGAAATTCGTTGAAGGTGCGATGAAAAAGAATTTCGGTAAAGACGAGGCTGAAGCGATATTTGAGTGGCTTGAACCTGCCGGTAGCCATGCCTTTAACAAGTCACACACTGTTGCTTACTCAATGTTATCGTACCGTATGGCGTACCTGAAAGCGCACTATCCGCACGAATTTATGGCAGCAATGATGACCGGGGAGTCGGGCGATTCAATGAAAGTTGCCCGCTACCGAGAAGAGTGTCGGAAACTCGCCAATTTTCTGGGTGTGGAAATTAATCTACTTCCGCTGGATGTGAATAGTAGTGAGAAAGGCTATACGGTGGAAGGCGATGCCATCCGTTCTGGGTTTATCGCTGTGAAACGGATTACGGATGAAGTGATAGATCAGATTTTAGCAAAGAGAGCATCTGATGGCGTGTTTGACTCGTTAGAAGATTTCCAGACGCGGGTAGACGGTGTGGATGGACAGGTTATTGACACCCTCATTAGGGGCGGCGCATTTGATGCCATTTCCGGGGCATAGTTTCGCAAATGCCGCTTTCGCTGGCGGGGTTTGCAACCCCGCCAATCCGAACCAAACCTTAGTTTTCGCTGGCGGGGTTTGCAACCCCGCCAATCCGATTTATAGACGCTGTTATCTTGCCAGATTCCGTGCTTCTTTGAACTTCTCTTTAGCGAATTGTCCCCATTCCTTAATTTTTTCGTTGCGGACTATTGAATCTTTCCAAGCACCCTTTGCGAGTTCCATCGCCGCTTCTTCAGTGATCGGCATCTTCGTTAAAGCTGCAATCGCCGCTTCCCGTTTCGCGGGATCCTTACACTTGTCAATTGCCTTCCACGCGTTGACGAGATCCTTATGCGAATTGATAATCAGAACCCCGAAGAGCTCATTGACGAGATCCCATCGGATACTGCCTTTATCTGAATCGTATTGGAATGGAGATACTTCCATAGCAAACGGGTTTGGAACGATGCATCTTTCGCCGAGGTTATCATAGAGGGCTGGCAGCACACTTGCGCGGTTTAAACCGCCTTTCCATTCAGGCCCCTCTGGATCGGTGTCTCGGAGCATCCAGAGTTTTTGTGCGTTTTCCGATAAAACGAACTCCAGAAACTTTTGCGCGACCGGCAAGTTTGGAGCACCTTTAAGGATAGCAATAGGATCAGCAGTAACGACTGTCCCCTCTGCTGGGACGACGTATTTAATCTTATCTGCGCCGACGACGGCGATCTGACCATATGCATAAAAATCAATGGCGAGCCCATAAATGACTTGTCCTGCGACAACATCTGTCGGGATCGCATTGGCACCCGCGGAGAAACCGCGAACATTACCCCCAATTTTTGTTAAAAGTGCGAACCCATCTTCCCATCCGACGGTTTGAAGGATAATCTCATATATCATGTGCGCAGAACCGCTCTCTCTCGGATCGGCTGCCCCAATTTTACCGAGCAATTCCAAGTTCCCCAGATCCTGCCAGGTTCTGGCTTTCGGGAGTTTCAACAATTCACGCAGTTCTTCATTATACATGATACCGAAATTCGATAACGCTGCGCCATACCACTGATATTCAGCATCATAGAGTGGAATCCCGTGGAACGATTGCGCTATCTGCTCAAGTTGTGTTACAGGTAGCTTGTAAGCATGCAGCCATCCCATATTTGAGAGGCGGAGGTAATTGTCTGTGCCGCCACCAAAAAAAATATCGATACCAATGCCGTCCGGCACACGCTTAAATTCTGATTCAATAAACCGATAGTTTGAAGAGGTCCCACCCACATCTCGCCAATCAGTTTTAACACTTCTACCTGTCTGTTCCTCGTACCATTTCTCAAAATTTTTGCCAAACTCCGTTTCAATACCCTCTGGATGTGGGGAAATAATGATGAGTTCATCTTGGGCAGGTGAGAGCATCGGTAGCGTTAAAAGACATAGTATTATTCCCAAGCACACGGACTTAAAGTAAGGCATTTTTTTACGACTCCTTTTTTCTCTATTCAGTAATACCTAATTGATCAGGGTTCATAAGGCGTACAGTTACGGTGAAAACGTCGGTTGTTGATCGAAAATATATGTAATCGGATTCACCCATCTTTCTTTTTTCGTGTCATAAATGCCGTAGTGGAGATGCGCACCGGTGCTACGCCCCGTATTCCCGACGTAACCAATAATCTGGCCCCGGACCACTTTTTCATTAACTTTGAGCTCCTCAGCGTAGCCTTGCAAATGCGCGTACAAAGTTTTATACTCGGAAATTTCATGGAGAATCTCAATTGTATTGCCTAAAAAGCCACTTTTTCCAACTTGTACAACTGTGCCATCCGCAGCAGCGATCACAGGAACGCCTGCGCGGGTTTTAATATCCAACCCTTGGTGAAATTCACGGTTTTTCGTTATCGGGTGGTTCCGCCATCCGAACCGAGAAGAATACCAAAAAGCGTGTTGTTCCCCGTTGTCCTGTTGGAGTTTCACTGGGAGAATCAAAGGATAGCCTAAAAGTTGTTGTTGATAGGCATTGATATAGTTATAGAGAGCTTGCAACTCCTCTTTCAGGATACTGGGGGTCAGTTTCTGCGGCTCCTGAGTATCAGGTGCAGCATCAGTCAACGCTGATATATCTGTCTGTTGAGGCGCGGATTCTCCGGGGGACGCAGTAATATTAAGATCGCCGCCTTGCCCGAGGATCCCTAAAGCCTCCTGGATCTTTTTTGCCATCTGCCGGATGCCGTTCATCTCCTCATTAACAGTAGCAAGTTCCGATTCTACTTGGTGTTTTGCCTGCGTTAATTGTTGAATTTCCTTCGCCATGCGCGTCTGTAATTCATTTTCAGTACTGGCTCTCTGCCGTTTTTGGATGAGACCATAGCTGAAGCCGCCAATTGCTGCAAAGAATAGACCAAGGATAACGCAGGAGAGCAGCAATAGATGACCTCGACCGATCACGTGCTGGCGAACAGAATTTTTATCAGGGGACATGATAATAAGCGTATACATTTAACAGATTCTCCTTTCCAATAAAGCTTATGCAAAACATCAGCGTTTGCTTATAAGAGTTGGAGACTTATAGATACCTAATTCATCCAACAGATACCTATCTTTCAAGAACCGTTTTACAAGTGCGAAACGATCGCTGGCATTTTCCAAATGAGGATGAGGATGGCACCAAGCAGAATGAGATACCACACGATCAACATTCGGACGCGGGCTCTCTTGAAAATGGAACGGCGCGGGCGTTTCAATTGACTCACTTAACCTTTTTTACGTTTTTTTCACGGCCCGAATTTGGGATATCCCGTACTTGAAAGCTGCCTCTATACTAAATTCAACGTCTTCATACACAACTTTCTCACCTTTTTGTGGTAAGTGTCCGAGCAACACCAGGACAAAGCCGCCAATCGTATCACACTGATCTGTCGGAATCCGGATGTCTAAGACTTTATTAACATCAGCAATTAACATGCGGGCATCGATACGCCAGTCGCTTCCGCCAAGTTTTTCGATGTGAGGTGTAGTCCGTCTGCGATTAGCCTCGACCTTGCCTATAATCCGTTCTAAAATATCTATCAACTCTACGATCCCGACACAACTACCGTGCTCATTAACCACAATCGCTATCGGTATCTCAGATTGCCGCAGTTCACCCAATAAATCTATAGCAGGCTTCAGCGCAGGGACATAATTCACCTCCTTCACGAATGATGATAAATCGTCGTCCTCCTGCTCGCTTGTCAGTACCTCCATTGCATCAACGACTCCGAGCAATTGGTCAACGCGCGCAGTATAAATAGGGATATAATGATAGTTAGACGCGCGACAGAGTGTGAGCACTTCAGAGGACGATGACCCCACTATCAGGGCAGCTGTTTCTGATAATGGCAACATCACTTCCTGGGCTGTCAGCGTTTGCAACTCAAAAATTGCACTGAGTAATTGGGCTTCGGAGTCCGAAAACGCCTTAATATTTTCCAAAAGTAACTGGATGAGTTGTTCGCGAGATGGGGTCGTCTGCCGTCCCGATTTTCCAAAGCCTCTCTTTTTGCCGGAATTGGCTACCTGTCCATCATACGCAACAAGCGGCTTAGGCGTAACTAATTCTATTTTCCCCGTGTCCGGCTTGCTAACGACAGGCATGGGACCCTCTTTTTCTTCCGAAGCGGTTTTCATAATCTCGTTCATAGTTTAGGTCCACGTGAGTTTGAGAATAAACCGTAGTCAACCGTTAACCGGTGGAGCGAATGTTCGATATCCACTTCACACTGCGCCTCGCGACGCAATTGACACACTTATTCAGTTATAATAAGTCAGATCTTATTTTTATTCAACAAAAAATAAAAAATTCTATATCTAACTGCGAATTATAGGATACTTTCACGGAAAAAGCAAATTATATCCATAAAAACCGCTAATTTGCTTGAAAATACTTTAAGTCTGGGCAACGAGTGTCAGTTCCGTTTGACCTCCCAAGCCAGCAACAACCGGAAAAGTCTTTTCACCCGGCTTCCCATCTCTCGGGACATACTTGACTTGCGGCGAGAAATAGGCATACAATGCCGTATTTCGAGGGTTCGCAGTGGTATTCGGACCGGAACCGTGTACCATCAAACTATGGAAAAATAATGCACTCCCGGCCGAAAGCGGCACGTCCATCTGCTGCGCCGCGACTTCCTTTCGATCAGTGAGGTCTGCACCTTGCTGACGCGCAATATGCCCCCAAGACTGCATACCCCATAGATGGCTTCTCGGAATCACCTTGAAACAACCGTTTTCCGGTGTAGCCTCGTTGAGCGCGATACTCACAGTAACGAGGTTCGGCGGATCCATCGGCCAATATGCCGAATCCTGATGGAGCCCGTGTGAAGAACCGTGGAACGCAGGTTTGAACATCAACGTGCTCCTAAAAAGCAATAGATCCTCGGAGCCAGTGAGCTCTTGGATGACCGCTATGAGTTTCGGATGCTGTGCCAGAGCCCGAAACACTTCCGAATACTGCCGTGTATTTTCTGCTTTCCTCAACACTGGCAGGTTCTGCCCTTGCGTTTCGTCTGTGGCGAATGGTTCACGTTGGACGTGGCGACGTGTGATCTCCGCTCGCTCTTTTTCTACATCGGATTCCTGTTCCGCAGCGAACTGATGCAGCTTATGAATTTCTGCTTGGCATGCCCCAACCTCTTCCGCCGACAACAGATCTTCAACAATCAGGTAACCTTCCTGCTCAAAAAACGATTTTCGCGCCTTCAAATCCATTTTAGCCTCCAATCAATTGTTTGATTTCCCAGATGATGCTTGAAATCGCAAACCCGATATAGACACATGAAGCAATCAGCATCATGACGGTAGAAAGCCGTTTCGGTTTGGCGAAATCAGGCAGAAAGCGGTAGTTCATGTAAAGTGTAAGCGGGACATAAATCGCCATAGCGAACCCACCCATGTACGCCGCATTAAAGAGAAATCCTAATTCACTGACGTTTAATTGCTCCATTACGAAAGTGATGACACACCCACCGACAATCCAGATACCAGCAATGAGAAGATACCACCAACTCAGATCCCGCTTTTGCGCGCCTCGGAAGTTCGTATAGATAATGTCCGAAATAGAGCGCGATACGCCGTCAACCAAGGCAAGTTGGGTACCAAAGAGCGTGGCGACACCGACCAATAGAAAGATCTTCTGTCCCGCCGCACCCCAAATTTCACCTAATATGCGTGCCTCATCGTAAATAAGTTTGCCACGCTCAGGAACAATCCCTTGTGGATGTAAAACCGCGAGTGCCCCGAAGATGAAGAGCAGAATCGTAAGCGTGTTGAGTGCCCAAAAGAAGAGTATCTGGTCCTTTTTCACATATTGCCACCAGGCCCTGAAACGTTTGCGGTTTTCCTCCGTCGCTTCAAAGATAAACCCCGTCGCAGGCACTTTCTCAGTCCTGCCGCGAAGTGGATTCTGTAACCCCGGCAGCTGCGCACCCATGCCGATGTTTTTGTCGCGTAGATAGAAAGTATAGAAAAGGTTCGCCGTCCCACCAGCACCCGCGAAAACTAAAGCGATAAATAACTGTTTCACGGACATACCGGGATCCTTGTAACCGACGTTTATCAATCCCGCACCGAGCTCCTTCCATGTGTCCATTGACCCGATGGCGATAACCACAAGAATCAACCCAATCGTTACGATCGCAACGAGCAACTCAACTGTCCGTTCGACAGAGGTGTAAATCATCTTCGGCCCGAAAAGGATGAGCGCAACACCGGCAAATGTTACTATTGTCCAAACGGTATCAGAACCCCAGCCACCGGGGCCAAGCACAAGTGCTTTGAGCGCGAGACCTGATGTGCGTGCCCAACCGGGCGCTATCCACCCCACTACAGTCAACAGGATAAACAGCGGTGCGAAACCCCGCCAGATACGACTGTACCCCGTGTACACTGTTTCGCCTGTCGCAATTGTCCACCGGCCTACCTCAAAGTTAATCCACAGCTGGAGGAATACACCGAGCGCTGCTGCCCAAATCATGCTCCCGCCATACTCAGCAGCGATGAGAGGCCAAATCACACTCTCACCCGCACCAATAGATAACCCAACTAAGATAGCACCAGGCCCCGCAATTTTCCAAAACGGTAACTGCTTTTCAGGTAACTCAACGACCTTAAAATCATCAAGCGGTTGATAAATTTTAGCCATATCTTCCTCCGATGCCTGGCGTTTAGGTTTGTCTTACCGCGTCTCGTAACACTTCAACAGGATGCTTCGGTTGCACGCCTGTTCCGTGTTCGAGTTGGTGTCTACAAGAAAACCCGGCGGCACTGAGTGTGAAACTCCCGGGCGGTTTTTCGCGGACAGCATCAAAAAGCCGTAACTCACCAATCTTCATAGAGAGATCATAATGCACCTTCTCATATCCGAACGCGCCAGCCATACCACAACAACTCGAATCAATCACTGTGACATTGTGTGCTGTCGGTAGACTTAGCATCTGGACAGTCGGTTGCATACCGACAAGCGCGCGCTGATGGCAATGCCCGTGCAGCAATATATCCCGGGGTTCCATCGAGAATTCTAATGGCAATTCATCGTTTTCCATCAGTTCAATAAAAAACTCTTCAAACGAACAGGTTACTTCAGCAACGCGTTTCGCGTCTTGTGTACCGATCAACTCAACGTAATCATCGGTAATGGCGGAGGTACAACTCGGCTCACATCCAATAATCGGGATCCCTTCCTCAGCATAACCTCGCAGCGCGTCAATGTTATAAACCGCATTTTCAACGGCTCGGTCGAGCATCCCTTCTGAGATCAGGGGACGACCGCAGCACCGCTTCTTAGGAAGTAGCACCTCAAATCCACACGCTTCCAGCACCTCTACGGCCGCTTTACCGATAGAGGGTTCACTGTAGTTCATAAAGGTATCGGAGAAGAGGACAACTTTTCTGTCTGAGATTCGTCGTGAACCTCGCTTTCGGAACCACTGTTCATAAGTAGGACGCACAAAGGTAGGCATATCGCGTCGCCGATCAACACCAATGAGTTTCTCAGCGACCCATTTGGAGAGTCGGTTGTTAACTGTCCAGTTAGAGAGCGGGGAAAACATTGAACCGAGCGGCGCGAGGGCACCGATTTCACCAAATAGCCGCCGATGCAACGGTAAACCGTTTGCTTTGTGGTAGTGTGCCATGACCTCATACTTAATCTTCGCCATGTCCACGTTAGACGGACACTCCGCTTTACACGCTTTGCAGCCAAGACATAAGTCCAAAACCTCTTGGAGCCGTTCATTCGTGAATTCCGTGTGTGGCAACGCGCCCGAAATAATAGCGCGCAGCGCGTTCGCACGCCCACGCGTCGAGTGCTCTTCTTCACGAGTGCCGATAAAAGACGGACACATAGTACCGGTTAAAGTCTTTCTGCATGCCCCGACACCGTTACACATCTCAATTGCCCTACCAAACCCATCTTGGCTCGAAAAATCGAAGTAGGTATCAATTTTAATTGTATTATAGTCTGCACCGAAGCGGAGGTTTTCTGTCATCGGTGGCGCATCGACAATTTTACCCGGATTCATAATGCCGTCTGGGTCAAATGCCTTTTTCACCTCAGTGAGTGCCTGATATATCTGCGGACCGAACATGCTCTCTATCCACTCGCTTCGAACAAGTCCGTCGCCGTGTTCGCCACTCATTGCACCGTCCAACTCCATGAGCAGATCCCGGACTTCGCGAGCGATGTCGTGTTCTTTTGAATATCCGTTTCGGATTTAAGATTAACAATAGGACGGTTGTGCAGTAGCCCAACACTCGCGTGTGCATAGTAGGCAGCAGTAGTGTCGTGTGCTGTGACGATCTCGTCAAATCGGCGGACGTATTCCGGAAGGTTCTCTATCGGCACCGCGGCATCTTCGACAAAGCCAACAGGTTTGGCATCGCCTTTCATGCCCATTAACAAGCCGAGTCCGGCTTTTCGAGTTTCCCAGACGCGCGTTTTCTCTTCAGTCGTGAAACAGCGTACGAACGCATAACCAAAACCGGCACCTTTTAAGGTCTTTTCAAGTCGCTCTAACTGCGATTCCAATTCCGCTTGTGTTTCACCGTAAAATTCAACGGCGAGGAGCGCAGCGGGTTCGCCTTGTATGAAGGTGGTAAGTCGTGAAAATTCTAATGAACCTCGCGCCATATCAAGGATCGTTTTGTCTATAAGTTCTACAGCGGTCGGATTACACTCTAAGATCGGTTGCATCGCCTCCATAGAGGCTACGAGGGATTCAAAATGAACAACACACAGTGCCGTCAGTTTCGGAATCGGGACGAGGTTCACCGTCGCTTCAACAGTCGTTGCGAGTGTCCCTTCAGAACCGATGAGAATTTTCGTCAGGCTAAACGGGTGATTTGCGTCGCATCCGTCGCGGCGATACGGCGTAACCTCTTTTGAGCCAGCATCTGGAACAAACTCATCAAGATTATAACCAGCAACACGACGCAGCAGACGCGGATAACGTTTACGAATTTCTGATGCGTTGTCCTCACAGATACGGCATAACTCACGATAGATGTGCGCCTCTAATGTATCGCCTCGCTTTTTAGTTTCTAATTCTTTGAGTGAAATAGGGGAGGCTGTGATTTCGTCAGCGTTGGAAAGCACCAAGTCAAGCGATATGACATGATCAATCGTTTTGCCGTAAATGAGCGAATGCGAACCCGCAGAGTTGTTTCCGATAGTGCCACCGACGTTCGCGCGACTGCTTGTAGCAACATCGGGGGCATACATTAAACCGTGGGGTTTTAACTTATGGTTCAACTCGTCTAAGACGATACCGGGCTGCACACGTGCCCAACGTTCAGCGACATTTACCTCAAGCAGCGCGTTCATGTATTTTGACATATCCAACACGATTGCCTCACCGACGCTCTGCCCAGCAAGACTCGTACCACCACCACGCGGAAGGATCGGGACATTGTGTGCTGACGCAATTGCTACCGTCTTGATAACGTCTTGGCTATCTTTCGGAATTACAACACCTATCGGTTGTATCTCATAGAGGCTGGCATCTGTACTGTAAAGTGCCTTAGAATATAGATCAAAACGCACTTCACCCGCCAGTGTATCTGATAAATGTGCTTCAAGGGCTTCCGATGTAGGGGTATTCATAGTGTTGTCCAAAACGACCGTGCACAGAACCTATGGAAATTTTTTAAAATCCTAAAAAATTTGACATTGCTGTCCAAGTGAGGTATAATTAATCACACGATGCCCCTGTGATGGAATTTGGTATACATAGCAGGTTGAGGGCCTGTGCCTTAATTGGCATGCTGGTTCGAGTCCAGTCGGGGGCATCTTTCCTTACAAATCCTCCGCAAGCAGCTCCTCATATACCTGATACGTCCGCGCCGCAATCGTCTCCCATGTAAAATTCTTAATACGATCAAGTCCACGCGCAACCAGATCCTGCCGGAGACCGGCATCGTGTGTGATCTGATAGATCCGTCCTGCCAATGCATCCGAATCGGCTTCCGGAAAGACAAGCCCAGCATCGTTAATTACGTGTGGAATCTCACCAGAATCTGAACCGATGACCGGCACTTCGCATGCCATTCCCTCTATAAGCACTCTGCCAAAAAATTCTACCCAGCCTGTTGTTGTCCGCGAAGGCAGAACAAGTGTGTCCATACAATTAATATAAGCAGCTACCGCTTCCGGCGGTACTGCATCAATCCACACAATGTGTTCAGAGATCCCGAGAGTTTCAGCACTTTTTTGGAAATCTTGTTTATCTTCACCTTGCCCGACGATCAAAAGTTTATAAGGGCGCGAAGTATCATGGATCGCAAGGTATGCTATGGCTTCAAGCAGTGTGTCTATGCCCTTCATCTGAAGCAGCCTGCCGACATAACCCACCACAAAACAGGCGTTCAGACCCAGTGAATCTCGCAGTTCGCTGACATCCATCTTATAGAAATGGCGTGTATCAACACCATTTGGGAATGGTGTCTGATTTCCTGTGTAACCGCGTTCGGTCAAAATCTTTCCAGCGTTCTCACTGAGTGGAAACGCTCTATCTGTTTCTCGAAAAACGCTACGTTCAATCCATACGGGTAATGCACCGAACCGCTGCTTCGTGGGTATGCTCAAGGATGTGCGAAAGATGAAACGGCTGTCCGGACAATATTTCCGTTTCAAGTGAACCGTTTGTAGCGCGTTAAGGCTCCACGCCTCTTCCTCTAAATGGATAATATCCGGCTGGAAATCCCTAAAGTGAGGTTTCACCCCACTGCGATAATAGAAGCGACTTCCGTAACCGGAGAATCGGATCGGGCATGGAAACTCTTCACACGGCGTGTCTGGTTCGGGTTCAAAGACAATATCTTGAAAACTTTCATACCAACGTTCTGGTGTGACAACACGCAGCGTGACATCCGGGCGTTCCGCAATAAGCGCAAACTTGCGCCGGTACGGCTTCATAATGTAAGAATGAGAAAGGACTAAGACACGCAAGGTGCTAATTATAATAGTTTACTCAGAGTGCCCCGAGCCAGCCTCAGACGATGGTGATGGTGATGCTTCAGCCAACTCATCATCCTGCGCCGTGAAATCGATCTCATCACCTGTATCTAGTCCCTCTGTCTCATTTGATGCAGCGAGGACACTCATTAAGCCTTCAAGCCTCTCTTTGACTTCGGAGCGTTCTTGAGTGGCCGCTAACCGTTCTAACTCAAGCTCCTCTTCAAGCTCGCTATTACGGGTTTCGAGTTCTTGAATCTTTGTGTCGCGTTGTAACACATCACTGTTGAGGCGCGCAACTTCAGCCTCCAGTTCAAGTTTCTCTGCTCTCAACTCCTGAACAGTCGAAATCGCAAGTTCAACATGTTCTTCGAGAAGTGATACAATACTTTGTTCAAATGATTCAGACATACCGTGGTCTCCTCCAAGGTCATTTTACAATTTTTAACCGAGGTTACTACCTAAGTCAAACGACTTATTCCATCACGTTAACTATTTTGAATTAATGCGGCAACATGACTGAATTATATGTTGTTTCCACTTAGAAGTGAAATTAAATCTTTCGTAGTTCTGAACGTCTATCATTCCAGGACTTACGCAATTTTCCCATGAGACTCCACATATTATGTGCTGCAGGCGAGGTTTGCGTGAGTCCTAAATTCTTCTTTAAGATGACAGTTTAGGTTTCTTTGTTGAGTGTGTAGGTAATTCGCAATGCCCCGTTAGATAACACTCACTCTAATTCAATCAGTGACAAATGCTCAGCGTCTGCCCAATTTGAACATTCATGGACATAGTGAAACAGATATTGCTGAGCGTAACCGACACCATCTCCGAAGTAACTGTGAGCAAACTGGCGTATTTCACGATGTGTGGCGCGCCGTCGAAGGTAGAGCGTCTCAAAAATCCGCTTTATCCAGACATCAATCGGCAAGGCCGCAAGATGTCCAAGCGAAAATAGACAAATACAATCAGCCACCTTTTCACCGATGCCATCTCGACGCATTAACACCGCTTTCGCCTCAAGATACGACATCTGCTTCACCGATGTAAGCGGAAGTTCACCGCTAACGACGGCTTGCGCGGCGTTTCGGAGATAGTTCGCTCGATAACCCGTACCACAGGCAAGAAGCTCGGCCTCCGTTGCTGTCGCAAGTACATCCGGATTCGGAAAACTATAATCCGCATACTCCGCAAGCATCAAGGGCTCACCAAAACGTTCAGACAACCGACGAATAATCCCGCGAATCCGAGCGACGTTGTTGTTCTGCGATAAAATGAACGAGGCCACCGTCTCCCAAAACTCTTGATTCAGAATCCGCATGCCCCAGAGTCTCTCAATGGCTCGATGCATGTAGGCATCGGTGTTAACTTCGGCGAGAAGCTTCGGCACATCTCGCGCAAGGTCAAGATAATGGCGGAGAAATGGAACCAACTGATTCTCATCTTCGCTCGCGGAACTCTCAACACACAAAGTTGTGCCTTCTTGCGATATTTTAAAGATGCGGCCTTCTACAACACCGTAGTAGGCGTTATCTATACGATTCCATCGAAACGATTGGCCCGATTCTAAGGTATATTTCAGACTGAAATCTGTTACATTCTGAATTTGGATCATGTCCCTTGCCGCGTTTTGATGAGGGCTTGCAAGCAATGCTTTCGATGTTGCCTATCATTAAGTATATAGTATATTTCAAAAATTAGCAAATTTTTATGTCATTCACGAGTTCTGCTTCTCAGGAGCAGATTCTATAATTTGACATTTGTACGGTTTAGGCGTATAATATTAACACCTCTTCATAACATGGACATCTGTTAACAGAAACCGAATCCGGTCTCAGAATAGACCCAATTCGGCCCTTGTATTCAATTCAGGAGATACCCTTAAAACATGATTATCTTTCTACGCGAAAAATTTATTGCGCAAATCTTTATGTGGGTCATCGCCATCGTGTTCTTGGTCGGAACAGTGTTCCTCTATAGCAACACACGCGGCGGCGGTGAAGACCCAGAGGGAGAAGTCGTTCTCAAAATCAATAACACGGAAGTCAAGCGCGGGACATTTGAAAACGCTGTCGCCGATGCCATGGAATCTCAAAGGCGGAACCAGAGATTCGGCGGGGCACCGAACAAAGAGCAAACACAAAAAGATATAATTGAGCGTTGGGTCAATCAAGCTATATTCGGAAGCCTAAAAATCGGAGACGCTGAGGTAAAACGCTACATTCAAAGTGACGCAAGTCGCGTCGAACAGTACAATCAGTATCAACAGTTTGGTGTAGCAGATATCTACACCGAAAATGTACGTCAGCAACTCAGTACTCAGGCACTCCAGGATAGCATCTATGCACTCGAATTGGTAACCGATACAGAAATTGAACGGGCATATCAACTTGAAACTGATAAAGCGAAAGTTAAATACATTGAATTTAAGTACGACGACTACCTCTCGACTGTTGAAGTTGACGATGCGGAAGCGAAAGCCTATTTTCAGAAGAATCGGAATAGTTACAAATTGGAAGAACGGGTAAATGTCAAATTTATTAGAATCAATCCTGCAACATTGGTTTCAAATGAAGAAGTTAGGAACTATTATGACGAAAATCAGCAGGAGTTTATGACACCAGAAGCCGTCAAGGCACGCCACATTTTGAAAAAATTTCCCGACAACGCAACCGACGAACAAAAGGCAGAGGTCAAGATCGCTGCAGAGGAATTACTCAAAACCATCAACGCAGAACTCGCTGCTGGCGCGGATTTCGCCGAACTTGCAAAGAAACATTCAGAAGGCCCTTCCGCACCACAAGGTGGTGCCTTGAGAGGCGGCAATCCGAAACTCCCGCCCGGCGACTATTTCGCACGTGGTGATATGGTAAAACCTTTTGAAGAAGCCGCTTTTGATACGCTAAAACCAGGGGAAGTCAGCAGCTTAGTCGAAACCCGATTCGGATATCATATTATCAAATTGGAGGAGAAGAAAGCATCGGAGATTCAGTCTTTTGCCGATGCCCAGTATGAAATCCAACAGAAACTCGTTCAAGTGAGTGGCGTTGACAAAGCGAAAGAAGTTGCCTCGGATCTCCTGTATGAAATCGAAATTGAGGGCTATGACGCTGCGCTCGCACTTGAAAGATATAAAAACCTCTCTCTCGTTGTCTTAGAAACTGGACGCTTCAGTCGGGATGTGTCAACTATTCCCAAAATAGGGGCAGCATGGGGATACCAAGGTTTAATCGAAGAATTCTTTGACATGGAAGTCAATGTGATAAAAGTTGTTGAGATGAAGAGATCAGGCAGACAAGAAGTAGACGCGTATTTAATTGCCACTGTCCTTGAAAAGAAACCCGCTGCGATTCCACCCTTTGAGGAAATAAAAGCAGAGGTTATTGAAGGCGCGAAGACGGGTGAGATTGATGGATTACGAAAAGAGAAAGCGAAAGAACGAGCATTTACGGACGCACAAAATCTCTTCAACCTCCAAGCTGACAGTACATCTCTGGATGCATTGCTCGAAAAATATAAGGCACCTGACGGTTTGGCAGCAGACCGACTCTCCGTACAAGAGAGCGACTTGTTCTCGCTGAGTCCAACCAGCGACTACATCGCCGGGATCGGGAATTCAGCGGAAACTATGTTTGCAGCGTTTCAAATGAAAGTCAATGACATTGACGGGCCTTTCAAGGGCAGCAATGCCGTCTATATTATTCAACTCGTTGAACGCCAAAAACCAGATGTTGAAACATTCCAAACGGACCCAGCTGAAAAAGCCCGCCATCAACAAACATTGATCCAAGCGAAAAAACGCGAAGCACTTTTCAACTGGCTTGCCGCACGCAAAGAAGCAAGCGAACTCTGGATACATCCAGATTTTCGTTAGTTGAACCCGTCCTATAAATAAGGGTAGGTGGCATCGGCTTGATAGTTTGGCAGCAAGGCATCATGCGTTTGCCCAGTGATGAGGTTTCTGCCATCCGTAAAACCCTCTGGACGGTCACGGAGAAACTCGATGAGCCGGTTCCGCCAAGGCGTCAGAACCGTTTCAGCCTCGCCCGATCTTGCCAGATCGTGAGTTTCGTGTGGATCCTCCTGCAAATTGAAGAGATGTTCCCGGCCGGTTTGGGAGTACCAAATGTACTTGTGGTGCCCGTCGGTTACATAGTGGTTGCCGTGATTGTATTCATAACAACCAGAGTGTTCACCGTGCAGGTAGTCGCGTACTCGGTCGGTATCTCCCCGCATAATCGGTAATAGGCTTCTGCCGGTGCAGGTGCTGGGAATCTCAATCCCGGCTGCATCCAGAATAGTAGGCATGATGTCTTGTAGTCCGACAGGGCTTTGGCAGACGGACTCTTGTGGGTAACCCCATCGCGCTGGTGCCCGCATCAGGAAAGGCACGCGTGCTGAGGCTTCGTAGGGCCAAGTTTTGCGATACAGGTTATGATCGCCGAGCATCTCACCGTGGTCGGAAGTGAAAATGACCAGACAGTCGTTCATACCACCCGTGACTTGGATCAGCCGACCGATCTGATCGTCAATGAAATTGATCATCCCGTAGTAGGCGGCACGAGCACATTGCATATCGTAGTCATCAAGGTAGATCTCCCAAGCGTTTGGATTCAGCCCTTTCTGAACCCCCTCAAATTCGGGTGCCCAGTCACCAACCACAGGTGGCGGCAAATCCCGCTGAATGTAGCGTTGGTAATAGTGGGCTGGTGGTGTCAGCGGTGGGTGAGGGTCTATAAAAGAGATATTGAGAAAGAAAGGCACCGTCGGATCGCGTTTACCCAGAAAATTGAGGGCGCGATCAATACACCAAAAAGTGTGCATCTGCTCTTCGGGTAGATGATGCGGACGACCGACCCAGCCATTGGCGGAAACTCCGTGAGCCATACCCGGATCAACGTCGTTGCGGTGGTGGTATTGCCGCAACCAGTCTACATAATCGTTATTAGCACCACGGGTAGCATCAGCCAACTGAAGGTGGTCGAAACCGTATCGCTTGCGTGGCGGATGCAGATGCAGTTTGCCGATCATCTCGGTTTGGTAACCGGCAGCGGACAATTCGCCTGCCAAGGTATGGGGCGGATTCCACTGCGCACCTTTGAATCCAACACCACCGTTGGCTGCCGGCGCGGTACCAGTCATCAGACTGCGCCGCGCTGGAATACAACTCGGACATTCGGCATACCCGCGACGGAAATGCGTGCCCGTGCGACCAACCCAATCCAAATTGGGTGTCTGCAAGCAGTTAGGACCGTCCGGGTCTAAACCCAGACAGTCGCCACGTTGTTGGTCAGTAGTAATTAACAGAATGTTCGGACGATTATTAGGCATCTCAAGTTCTCGATTGTGCATATCAACTGTTTTTTTAGACTTTAGTTAGACTAACGGAAAACTCTAAAAAATTATTGTTACCCCTGATGAAAAAATAATTCTCCTTACTTTCGGATAAGCATTTTGCCAATAGCAATAAAATCACCAGCCGTCAGCGTATAGAAATATACGCCACTCGCTACAGACTCTCCTAACGCGTTCCGACCATCCCAGTATGCCGATCTCGATTTGCTATGGTATAGACCTGCTGGCAAATGTCCAAACGCCAACTCCCGAATAAGTTGCCCATCCGAAGAATGGATAGAAATATTTACCTCTGCCGACTTCTCTAACTGATACGGTATCCACGTTTCTGGATTGAATGGGTTTGGATAGTTCGATAGCAGTGCCGTCTCTGGCGGTAGAATCTCGCCCCGATTCAGAACTCCTAAAAGCTGCTCTAAGACAGCAATCCCTTTTTGAGTCCGAGGATTTTGTGGATCAAGCTCCTTAGCAAGAGCGATCCATCGCTTGAGATTTTCCGGCGTCAGACCATATAACTCAGATGGGTTTTGCCAGAGTGGGGGTGCATCTGCAGAAGTATCCATTTCCGCTGCAATCGCAACGAGATCTCTCACATCCACAACTCCATCTCCATTGACATCTGGATAAACGCCAGAACTGGCGAGCCTCGGCAAGTCTGGCGTGTGAAAATAGGTGCTAACTAAAATGAGATCTATAATATTCACAACACCGTCGCGATTGACATCCGCCGTGTTGATAGGTGATACCGTTTGGTTGCTGTTATTGTACTCTAACAAATTCGCTATTATTCCGCTAATGGGAGAAAAGTCTGATATACCGTTATCACTCAGATCTAACACCATTAAATTTACCAAACCGCTAAGGGCAGACACATCTGATATCTGATTGTCCCGAAGATCTAACACCGTCAAGTTTATCAAATCCTTAAGAGGTGTCACATCTGATACCTGATTGCTATTAAGATCCAATTCCGTCAAATGTATCAAACCTTTGAGGGCGGATATATCTGATATATCGTTGTCATCAAGATCTAACACTTTCAACTTCACCAAACTACTGAGTACGGACACATCTGATATTTGGTTATTGTGAAGGTCAAGAAGCGTTAGGTTTCTCAGGACGCTGAGCGGTGTCACATCCGATACTTGATTGCCATCAAGATCCAATTCTGTCAAGTTTGTCAAAGTTGAAAGCGGAGATA
>JAJEGI010000056.1 GCA_022819945.1 Candidatus Poribacteria bacterium | reverse complement strand
CCTACGTCACCTCATTCCTATGTACTTGTTAGTTCAGGAACGTGTTTGTCTTCATAATTTTCAATGAGTGTACCAATGAAGTCCATCAACGATGCCAAAATATGACTCTCGTTTTGCTTAACGACATCGATTAAATCATCTAGAACTGTTACAAGACCTTGATAGTCACTTTCTGTCAGTGAGGAAAAAAGATCGGTTTCACTTTTTCCGATGATCTCAATTAAATTTTTCACAGCAGACACGAGTGGAGTGGAATCAAAGTCGACGTTTGGGTTCAGAATCTCAGATTTCCCTATTGACCATAACTTTTCTAAACCGCTGGGCGTTAATGATGTATCAAAAATAGTAGAAACTTGTTCCTTTATTCCGAACACATTCGGGTCAATTTCATCAACTGGAAAGTTAGATTCAATAGGTGGCATCCTCCGTGGAACACGAGGTGAAGACTGTTTTTCAAGCATAGTTTACTCCTTCCAATTTCCTTTAAGATACTCATCATGCGTCAGCACCGCACGGATGTAAACTTTTTTCCGATTATAGTGTATAGCTGCAATAAGGCGAACAGCGGTTCTACCTCCAATGTCAAAGACTGTTAGACCATCTACTTGGTCAACATTGTGAGGAGGAAACACCTGTAACAATTCACTAGGGTTCTGAAAATCGTTCTGCTTCATCCGTCTATACCAACGCTCAAGTGCTGGTTCAGCAGTTTTATCTTTGTATTCAACGAACTCACTTAGTCGCTTTCGCGTAATAACATGCATTGGGTATTCATATAGGCTGTCAAGCGTTTTGATTAATATATCCTCTTCATCATTCCGCATGCCGCGCTGTTAGCGAACAATCATGTTCAGTTTGGTATCGTTTTGCCGACACACAATCAAGCGTCAATTATTGTATCACGCAAAAAGCCAGATGGCAAGAAAATTAATAACACGCTCAAGTTGTTCCTATTCATCTGGAGAGAATTCGCTGCTGACGTTACTAACCGGATTGCGACTGAATCCGGTCAGATAATTCCCAATTTGATCTTGAATATCCCGTGCAGGTGTGGCGGAGCCGACGTAGTGGCTGATGAGGATACCGAATGCGAAGACTTCATCGTCTGCTGTCACAGCATAGCCAGCGAGCGCAGAGACACCGCTTAACGTCCCCGTTTTCGCACGCAACATTTTTTCAGCGGACACGCTTTGCATCCGATTTCTTAAAGTGCCGTCAACACCAGCAATCGGGAGTGATGCCAAATACTCCGGCATCAACTCGAAGTTGTGGTACATATAGACGAGCAACTGCGTGAGCAATTCAGCGTTGAGAAGGTTATAACGGGAAAGTCCAGAACCGTCAACAAACCGATGCGCGGGTGGTTCACCCGTGATTTCTTCTAAGAATTCGTTAACAGCATCTCTACCCTTTGCCCACGTCCCGGGTTCACCCATCACTTCAGCACCGATGGCTTTGAAAAGCAGTTCAGCGATCCAATTGTCGCTCGGTTTGTTCATTAATTTGATGATATCGGCGAGTGGTGGTGATAAGTGTTTAGCAGCTGTCCGTGCCTCTAATGGCACTGTTCCGGGGACGACATCACCTGTCACCTCAATGCCCTTTTCCATGAGTTCGTTTTTCAGTAGATAGCCACAAGCCAAGGCTCTGCTCCGTGTACCGGGTTCAGGCTCTATTTGTCTGATGCTTAACGCACTAATCCGAAGTGGTCTATCGTCCCACATCCATCCGGGACCTTCCCGAACGGTATCAAGATATGTTGTGTCAACAACAATATCACCCTGTATTGATTTTACGCCGGTTTCAAGCAATATATCAGCGAGTTCCACGATATGGTGTGGCTGAAGCACCGGATCGGCTCTGCCTTTGAGATAGATGTTCCCTGGCACTTGTATATCTGCATTTGCATCGACATAGACGGTTGTTTCAAACTGGTAGTCTGATCCGAGTCTTGCCAAAGCAGTCGCTGCTGTGAAGAGTTTGGTTGTGGAGGCGGGATGATGTAATTTGTGCGGATTCTTTTCATAAATCACCTCACCGGTTTCGACAGCAACAACTTTTATGCCGATGCTTGCGGTTGTGAATAAGGTTTCCTGTAAAACGGTGTCAATATCGGTTTGCAGTTTTTCGAGCGGGTCTGCAGAAATTGTTGGCGGTTGTGGCTGAACCGGTTTCGATTTTAGCATCGGTATTCCACAACCCGAGAACAACAACGCGACACAAATGAGTAAAATAGCGTAATTTTTCATGATAGTTAAATGATAACACAATCATAAGGATTATGAAAGGGAAACATGGTGTACGCTGCTTATGAAGCGCAGTCGGTAGGACGTACAACCACAAACGCCTTGACTTTTGGGCTAAAATGTGGTAAAATTGCACTAACAGAATTAAACGGGTATTGCTAAAAGGAGACACCGAATTAGGTGTGGCTTATAAGCCAGAATTTGCAGTGAAAAATAACATAGTTGAATTTTACGATACAACGCTCAGGGATGGTAGCCAAGCAGAAGGCGTGGCGTTTTCTGTTGAAGATAAACTCATCATCATAGAGGCACTCGATAAATTAGGTATCCGCTACATTGAGGGGGGTTACCCCGGTTCCAATCCAAAAGATATAGAATTTTTCAAGCGTGCGAAAGGCATGGCATTGGCAACGGCGACGATTGTGCCGTTCGGTAGCACGAGATACCCGACTTATACCACCGATACCGATCCGAATTTGGCTGCTTTACTGGATACCGGTGCGCGAACTGTCACGATCTTCGGGAAAAGTTGGCGACTCCACGCCACGGATGTCCTTCGGGTGACAGCGGAAGCGAACTTGGAATTAATTGAAAGTTCTGTCCGCTATCTCGTGGAGAACGGTCGCGAGGTGATTTACGATGCGGAACACTTTTTTGATGGCTACGCCGATGACGCTACGTATGCGATAGAGACGCTGCGCGCTGCCGCATCGGGTGGTGCGAGCTGCCTCGTCCTCTGTGATACCAACGGCGGTCGGTTGCCGTTAGAGATTCAGGAAGGTGTCAAGGCTGTCCACTCCAAGCTGTCGTTGCCTGTCGGTATCCACACACACAACGATGCGGGGATGGGCGCGGCAAACGCCGTATTGGCTGTGCAGGCGGGGGCAACGCACGTACAAGGTACCTTCAACGGCTATGGCGAACGGTGTGGAAACGCGAATCTCGCTTCTATTATCCCAACAATTCAACTCAAACTTGGCATAAAGTGTCTCAGCGATGCGCAGCTGCAAACGTTAACACGTATCTCCCGACTGATCAGCGAATTGGCGAACCTTCCGCATGATGAACGGCAACCCTACGTGGGACGTTCCGCTTTTGCACATAAAGGTGGGTTACATACCGATGCGATCCGTAAGAATCGCCTCACTTATGAACACATCGTGCCAGAGACAGTTGGCAATACACAACGGATTCTCGTCTCTGACCAAGCGGGACGCGGCACGATCATGAAAAAAATTGAGAAGGAGTATCCCGATTACGACAAGAATTCACCGCAGGTGTTGGAACTCTTCAAATGTCTCAAAGCAGCCGAACAGGATGGTTACCAATACGAAGCCGCCGAAGCATCATTTGAACTTTTAACACAGAAAGTGTTTAACGGCTATGAATCCTTTTTTGATCCCGTCGGTTTTCGCGTGATTATTGAGCAGTTCACCGACTTCGCGATGCGTTCTGAAGCGACGGTAAAAGTCACGACACCGGACGGTCTAACTGCCCACACTGCTGCTGATGGCGACGGCCCCGTCAACGCACTTGACACCGCACTCCGAAAAGCACTCGAACAGTTCTATCCCGCCTTGCAGACCGTTCGACTCATAGATTACAAGGTACGCGTGTTGGATACCAAAGCAGGCACGGGTTCAAAAGTTAGGGTGCTGATTGAAGCGAGTGATGGCGAGCAGAGTTGGAGAACCGTCGGCGTCTCAGAGAATATCATCTCGGCAAGTTGCGAAGCACTGCTGGATAGTTTTGAATATAAGCTGTATAGAGATAAAAAATTCGCTGCCTCACAAAAGTAATTATATAAACATACTGAAGAAATCCGCAGAAATACCCAAGCAAATAGATCCTACCGAACTCAAGAGGACTTTTGAGGTTTGAAAAGTTTGTGCCTAAGTTCCGGTTCGGTTAGGAAACCGAACCTACCGGGTCTGGGGCCGAGGCGTTTATTTTTCTAAAATTGACACTTATGGTGCACTTCCAAAATGCATCTACCAGTTAAGGGAAATATGGGACATTTAGATACGATTGAGAAAGCAGCACAGAGACTGATCGTGCTCTGTCAAAAGGAGAAGCAGACGAAGGCCGACAAAGAGAAAATGCTCGTCATACAGGCAGAGATCCTTACCGGTATCGAGAACCTTGCCGAATGCGAACTCTGCGGTGCGATTAGTGAAATGATTGTAACGATGACCTTGGCGGATGTCACGGCGAAGTTGTGTAGAGAATGTGGTGTTAAATCGCTGGAGGCGGGGAAAATTCAATCTTCTAAACAGCGAACATCTCGCAAGCAGACCCGCCGCACGAAAACTCCGACGCCTTCATCAGCGAAGTCTAAAACTCGTGCCTCTGTTTCCAAAGGCGAAGCACCGGTTGAAGAACCAGAGACACCCGCTGCGCTGCATACCCGCGTGGAAGCACAAACCGGTATCAAGAAAGCCGATGTCAAACGTCTCCATAAGATCGTTCAAGACATTGCCACCCCGATGAGTCCAGAGCACACGCTGACGTATGTTCAACGCGAAGCGGAAACAGCGAAAATAAAGGTCGACGCGGATGCCTTAGAAAAGGCGGTTGTACTCTTGACTTGACGATAACGGTTCGCAAGTTTAACCTGTTTGGATGTTCTTTGCCCAGTCCCGATTTTCTCGATACCACTCCACAAGTGCCGCTATACCTTCAGGAAAAGAAACTTGGGGTCGCCACCGTAAAAGTTTTTCCGCTTTTCGGATATCTGCCCACGTGGCGCGAACATCTGCAGGATGAAACGGCTGATGTGAGAGTTCCGCTTTCTTGCCGACCAATTCCTCTATCAACCGAACCGTATCAATTAGCACGATGGGACTATCTGAACCGAGATTAATCACCTCATATTTGAGCGGTTTCAACCCAGCAATCACACCGCGGGCAATGTCTTCAACATAAGTATAATCGCGAGAGGATTGTTTTCCGTCGCCATAGAGGATAACCGGTTTCCCTTCGCTAATCCAGTGTACGAAACGCAACGCGCTCATATCAGGTCTACCAGCGGGTCCATAGACAGTAAAAAAACGGAAGATCGTCACATCAATGCCGTAGAGATGGTGGTAACTATGACAGAGGGATTCGGCACCTTTTTTTGAGGCAGCATACGGAGACAACGGTCCGTCTGTGTTCGCCTTTTCGCTGAAAGGGAGTGGGTTGTTCGCACCGTAGAGGCTCGATGTTGATGCCAACACGAATTTCTGGATTTCAAATTCTCGGCAGAGTTCCAGCAGATTCAGCGTACCCGTCACGTTCGTGTCAACGTATACCCACGGGTTTTCCACGGACTGTCGGACCCCGGCGCGTGCAGCGAGGTTAATCACAGCATTAAAAGTAGTAGGCACACGCCGCTGGGTTTCCGTATCAGATCCGCTAAATATTTTTCGCAGCGCATCTCGGTCACAGATGTCTGAACGATGAAAATAGAAATTCGGGGTGTCTTCAAGTTGCTGGAGTCTCCAGTGTTTAACTTGCGTATCATACGCGGCGTTTATGTTATCAACCCCAACAACGGTGTGTCCGGCTTCGAGCAAGAATTCCGTCACTTTCCATCCGATGAATCCAGCGCAGCCAGTGACGAGATATTTCATACCTATTCCTTTTAGGATTATTCGCAACCCGCTTTAAACTGGTCAAAACGTTCTTGAAACATTGACAGTGCCATTTTCGACATCTCGTATTGCGTTAGGGTGCTTGTCTCCAGTCTTTGCAATTCGGCTTCATGCTCAGCTATCAGCGCGTCAATCTCTTCAACTTCTTCTTTCAACGCTTCGATAACATCAAACGCATCGGTTTCTCTGGTACATGCTGTCAGTAATTCATGGTAAAGCGTTACGCCATCATCAAGCATTCTAAAATCTTTATGAATTCGACGTAATACACTCCGGTAATCTTCTGGTACAATCGGACTTTCTGTCTCGGCTAACGTTTTCAAGGCGGTGCCTAATTGCGTCAATTCCAGCTGTTTGTCCGACCAGATGATTTTTTTTGCGACGCCGTCTACATCGTCGTTATCTATAAGGGGTGCGTGCTTTTTTAGGTTATCGTGAAGTTGTGTCTCCAATTCAGTTAACCCGGACTGAAACGTTTTGCGTTGGTGGTTGAATTCCTCAGCATACGCTCGAACTTCAGGGAATTTCTCGTGAAGCAGTTGGTGTTTCTCTTTTAGTTTGTGAACCTTCAATGTGTAAGTAGGATAACGTACCTTCAGACTCTGGGAAAGTGCGCGCACTTCTTGCCGTTCACTTTTGGTTAGTTTCCTAACCTCTTTTCCGTCCATTATCCCCATCAACCCATAAGCTGCAACGGAAAATCCGAAGATTGTTAGCACCAATGTGAGAATATGAAACAACACATCACCTGCTGCCAACGACATCGCAAACAGCCCGAATCCACCCAAGAGCAGCCCAGTAACAAGTGGAAAGATTGGACTGGACAAGTAGTGTTCAACTTTAGGTTTTGTAGACATATTTTACTCCTATCGCTGAGGGATTGTCCGCGGTTGGACTCCGTTCTACATCAAGAAAATAGAGTGTATGGTTGTGCAAATTCACAGAAGGTTATTTTTTTTCTGGTATTGCTAAAAGTTTATCAATTTCCTTTTTAAGTTCGGCGTAAGTTTCTGGTTTGAAATTTGTTTTTCGATGGAATACAATTGTGCCTTTCTGTGAGATTAGGTAGAGCGTCGGTTTCTCTTTTTGCGTTTGATACTGTTTATGCACTTCGCCCTTCCAATCCATCAAAAATCTCACAGGGGGTGCGTTTTTCTTAAGTTGGCTTCTGATAAACCGTTTCGGTATGAACCCGGGGACGCTCCGCATATCGGCGATGATATAAGCCACGACCTTTTTATTCTCTCGGTAATCTTTCTGGAAGGCTTCCGCCCATTTGTCGTCTTCTTTACGAATTTTCCGGTTGCCCATAATCAGGAAAACGATTTTGCCGCGCAGTTTCTTCAGGTTGTGTTCTTTTTCTTCCGGGTCTTGGAGTGTCCAATCGGGTGCGGTGTCGCCTACTTTTGGCGGTGTGGATTCAGTCTTTTCATCAGCGAAACTCACGATCAGACCGAAAAAGACTATACTGATGATAGCAACAATGGACAGTTTCATGACAGTCCTCACCTCCGCTTTTTGTGTTTCCTATCCACATTTTAACACGGTTTTCCCAAAATTGTCAAGTTGACTTTTTACAAGAAACCTGCTATTCTATTTAAGGGAGTTTAAGCAATTCGTAATCTTTTGGCGTTTGCCCAATTTAACTTAACGTGAACTTGATAAAAACAAGATGTCGGGATCGTCGTAGGGGCGAGGTCTTCTCGCCCGTAGGGATTAGGCAACCTTGAAGAAATACCCCAGCAAAAACACCCCTACGAAAAGGTTCATTTGCGTCTATGATTTGCTATATATCAAACTCACGTTAACCTACGAATTCGCAATGGAACCCAAACGATCAGCAGGATAAACCTTATGACATATAACGGAAAATTTTTATTGGGCTTATTGGCTTTGGTGTTTCTGTTGGCGTGTACGCAGACACCCGAGCAGCGCGCCAAAGAGGCTACAGTATTGATAATTGCGGGAAATGCAGATGGCACTATTAGAAATGGTAGCGGCTTCTTTGTGGAACGTGATAAAATTGTGACCAGTATCCACGTTGTTGCTGGTGCAAGGCTGGTTTTTGCTGTTGGAAAAACAAAAGTTTACAATATTGAAAAGGTCGCTGGATATGATTTTGACCGTGACTTGGTTGTTCTAAAAGTAGAAGGTAAAGGCAATCCCCTTGAAATTAGCGAAGCGAAAATAAACGAACCGATTTTCGTCGCAGGTTACCCCGGCGGAACTTATAATGTCACACAGGGCAAAGTACACGGCATCCGCAACAGCGACCAACAACTTCGGTTGGTCCCCGCAGGTTTTCCTGAAAATCGCGAGGCTGCTGTTGTTTCCACTGGGAACAGTGGTAGCCCTGTCCTAAACAGCAACGGGCAAGTTATTGGAATCGCCGTTTCCACAGTCGAGAATTTTAGTTTCGCCAGTACTTCAATGGCACTGAAGTCATTGCTTAATTCAGATGAGGAAAATCTCTCGGATTGGCAAAAGAAAGATCCTATACTTGCTTTTGTCTACGAAATGTGGGGACATAATAAATTAGAAAGCCGCGATTATGATCTGGCAATAGAAGGTATTAATAAAGCCATTCCGTTATACCGGTATGCTGATGCCTACACGATCCGAGGGCAGGCAAAAAACGCCCTCAAACGGTATCAGGAGGCGATTAAAGACTGGAATGACGCGATCGGATTGATTCCAGATAATTTCACCGTCTACTTCCTTAGGGGTATTGCCAATCTAAAAAACGATAACTACGCGGACGCAATTCAGGACTTTAACAAAACTCTTGAATTAAACCCAGATTATGCAGAAGTTTACCGTCATCGGGGCATTGCGAAAAAAAGAAAGCCTAATCCAGATTATGCGGGTGCGATTGACGACTATACTGAAGCCATCAAACGAAATCCGAAACATGCTCGTGCCTATCACGACCGAGGCAACGTGAAATTGGACAAAAACGACTACGATGGCGCATTTGCTGACTATACCGAAGCCATCAAACGAAATCCGAAACATTCTTATGCTTATCTTAATCGGGGCATCGCGCAAGCGAAAAAACCTAATCCAGATTATGCGGGTGCGATTGACGACTATACTGAAGCCATCAGCCTAAATTCAGATTATATGCAATTAGGGTATGCCTACCTCAAGCTTGGTGAGATGGAGAAAAACTTAGATCAATATGAAAATGCTAATCTAAACTTTGCTAAAGCTTACTATTGCTGGGGTAGAGCCGATGCTAACAACGATAACTATCAAAAGGCGATTAGAAAATTTGATAAATCTATTGCGTTACACCGGGATGACAAAACCTATTACGCGCGGGGCAATGCAAAGCAGAAAAGCAGCGACTATGCGGGTGCGATTGACGACTATACTGAAGTCATCAGCCTAAATTCAGATTATGCGGAAGCCTATTATGCACGCGGCGATGTGCGCCTCTTGCTTAGTGACGAGGGTGATTATCAAGCAGCAGTTGTTGATTTTAAGGCTGCCATCAAACGAAATCTAAATTACCCGGAAGCTTACTACAAATTAGGTATAACACAGCAGCGTCTCGGAAAATATCAATCAGCAATTAACGCCTTTGATCAAGCTATCAAATTAAAGGATCCAACAATTTATGCTGAAGCTTACAGAGCCAGAGCGAAGGCAAAGAAAATTTTGCAAAAGAATATAGAGGCTAAAGTAGATTCTATTATCGCCTACAATCATTGGGGCAATGAAGCCTACAAAAGCGGCGATTATGAAAAAGCAATTGAACACTTTGACAAAAGTCTTGCGTTAAGCAAAAACCTTGAGCGTGCTAAAAATTTTCGAGCCAGTGCATACAACCGTCTAGCGAATATAAAAGAAAAACTTGGAAGACGCAAAGCGGATTTAGCGGATTTAGAAGGCGCGCAGAATCTATATAAAGAAGCCATCCAAAACTATGATGAAGCCATTAAGTTAGCCACTAAAAATGATATAGCCTATTACTATACAAATAGAGGCGTGACCAAACTCTTACGCGGGGCTATTCGCGACCCCAACGAGGCGGTTGAAGACTATCAAGCAGCACTTCAGGATTTTAATAAGGCCCTTGAACAGAAATCAAATTTTAATTTTCCTTACCATTTTCGAGGGACGGTGCGCTACCTACTCGGTTATGCGAAAGCGAAGCACGGACATTCAAAGGAAGCACGAAAATTGTATCAGTCGGCAATTGAAGATTTTAAGGCAGCTATTAAGTTAGCTGACGACGCTTTGCACCATACAGGTCTTGGACTCGCAAACGCTACCCTTGGCAAAGCAAAAGCAGCAAGAGCCGCCTTTGAAAAGGCAAAGCAATTAGAAGCAAAATCCGAGAAACAAGCAAACTAAAGACATGAACATTGAACGCACTGTCCCTACACTTTTGAATCAGATTCGGGAGGAACTCCTTCCGAAGATTGCCCGTTCCTCGGAGATCCAGACGACTGAGAGTTTGCAGTTTATTCGGAGTCAACTCCACAGTCTCCACTACTACTGCGTTCGCGCGCAAATTCCCGAGACGGTTTGCAATCGCTTAGAGGTTTTACTTTCAACGAGTGCTGATTTTTGGAGGCTCATCGCCGACAACGAATTGTTGTTGACCAACTTGAAAGACTTTACGCGTGTGCGCACCTTCTCAGCAGAAGCGGAAGGCATAACCAACTTAGAGGAACTGCTCTCTGGTGAGGATACCCTTCGCGATGTGGCTATTAACAGTATTGCTTTTATGTTGAATTGGAAGGCAAATACTATTTGGGTAGATTCTGCTAAAAAAGCACGCACCGCGATGACAAAGAACTATATGCTCGAAATTCAGGATCGTATTTGGCAGTTCATCAAAGAGAGTACAGCGGAGACAGAAGAAGACGATTTAGAGAAAGCCGAGCAAGTCCGCGAACGTGCAGATAAATTACTCGCCGTGATTTATGCCAGTGATCTACCGACGGAAGCGCAGGTTACCCTCCTAATGCAAATCTATACGTTGTTATTACGACTGCAACTCGGTCAATTGATTCTTCAATTAGAGGCACTTCAGGAGCCTGACACAGACGCATGAAAACACTTTTTCTTCGCTATTCCAATAATTGGGTACAGACCATTTGCTTTAGCACACTTCTTCTATTTCTGTTTAGTAACGTTCTCGTTGCTGACGTACCGATGTCTGATGCTGAATTGTTGCCCGGAAAGGAGGCACGTATCACAGCCCCAAAGACAGGGAAAACTTTTCTGCTTTACGTTCCGATTGATTACACCGACAAACGTCCATTTCCGGTACTTTTTTATTACCACGGGTACCGTGGAACAGCCACAACGGGGATGTTCAGACATATCACAAAAGGAGAAGGGTTTATTGTTGTGGGTATGAATTACGCAACTGACCTCTATTACAACAAACTCCTGCCGGCGGAAACGGCGAAAGAGAAAATCTTTTTCGATGAAGCGTTAGCACTTATTTCAACACGTCTGAATGTTGCCAAAGAATACATTTTCATGGGTGGCTATAGCCAAGGCGGTTATTCAACCACAGTTCTCGGAGAGCAGCTGTTAGATCGGTTAGCGGGGCGGATCGTACTTGGTGCTGGGAGACGCGATGTGGATATGAATCCACCACCAACGGAACTGATTCGTGGGCATCCTGTCTTCTATGGTGCCGGGGAATTGGACGATCCGCATTATCAGCGAGCGAAACGCGCAGCGCGACTTTATACGGAGTGGGGGGCAGATGTGACGTTTGAGGGTTGGGAGAACGAAACACACAGTCTTTCGCCACAATGGTCAAGAAAAACAAAAATGCGGGAATGGCTGATCGCTTATGGACCTGCGAGACAGGTTAAGTCCGGGTTTGAGAAAGCACAGATCGCTGAGAAGGATGACAAATTGGGAGAGGCATTCACGCTTTATGCCCAAATTGCGGAGATTCTGCCTGATACGGAATTGTGTCTCACGGCGAAAGCATCGGCGGCACGCCTTGCGACTGAAGCCGACAAACAACTCAATCACCTTACAAAAGCAGCGGATACGAAACCTTATGCTGAGGTGATAAAGGCGTTAGAAAGTTTTCGGGCCAAGTATGCCGTGAGTGTTTTTGCAGAACGTGCCACGCAAATTCACAGTGAGTTGTTGAATGCTAAGGCGGATGCGTTAGAAACGCGTGCGCGTGAAGCGGAAGCACAGAAAAACTATGCTCGCGCCCTCCAACTCTATGACCTCTATCTCACCTATTTCTCGGAGGCGAAACGCTACCCAGAAGTCCAGAAACACGTCAAAAACCTGAAAAGTAAAAGAGGGACGAAGTGAAGGAGATCGGTATGCCAAAAGATCTGTTTGAAGAGCTGGTTGATGTTATAGCGATACTGAGAAGCGAAAATGGATGTCCATGGGATCGCGAGCAGACGCATGAATCGCTGAAATCTACGCTCATTGAGGAGACTTACGAGACGCTTGAAGCGATTGATACAGGGGATCCGAAAAAATTGAAAGAAGAATTGGGTGACCTCTTGCTGAACGTCATGCTTCAGGCGCAGATTGCGGCAGAGCATCAGGACTTTAATATCTATGGCGTAATTGAAACGATAACAGAAAAACTTATCCGACGGCATCCGCACGTCTTTGGTGATGTTAAGGTCGAGGATTCCGATGAGGTTGTGAAGAATTGGGAGGCGATCAAACGCGAAGAGGCGGGTTATGAGGATAGAGAGTCCGTGCTTGATGGGATTCCGAACGCGCTTCCGATGCTCCTTCGCGCCCAGAAAATACAGAGCCGAGCCGCACGTGTCGGCTTTGATTGGGATGAACTTAAAGATGTTGTCGCTAAGGTTGAGGAAGAACTCGAAGAGGTTAAGGCGAGCATGAACGCAGATGAACCCGAGGCAACTGCAATGGAACTCGGTGATCTACTGTTTGCCATTGTTAATCTGTGTCGTTTTATGGAGATTCAAGCCGAAGAGACGTTGCGACAGGCGAACCGAAAATTTACGGCGCGTTTTAAATGGATGGAAGCGGAATTAGAACGCCGTGGCACAAATTTTGAAGCGCAAGATTTGGAAAGTTTAGACGCGATCTGGGAAGCGGCAAAGAAAGCCGAAGCCAGCACAGATTAACCCTATTTTCACACAGCCTCTCGACTCAAATACGAACACAAGTGTACTGTAATGACAAACCCACTATTGAATCTGTTAATACAAAAATGCGAAAACCATCCAGATTATGAAGGGTACACTGAACTCTTTAACCAGTTGGATCCAGCGGCGCCGCCACGGATAGAACTCGTCTACCGTGCTGCACCACAAACCCTTAAACGTAGCAAGAAACTCGGTATTTTTTCTGGTTCCTTCAATCCGTTGACACTTGCACATACGAGAATGATAGAGGATACGGTCGTTAAGTATGAGTTAGATGAACTGCTTTTGCTGCTTGCGAAGGCGAACGTAGATAAATCGGTTTTCGGTTTACCGCTTGCCGCGCGGCTTTTGACGGTAAAAAAATACGCAGAGAACCGGCAAGGGTTTTCTGTCGGTGTCTCAAGTCACGGCAGATATATTGATAAAGTCACCGCCTTAAAAACAATTTTCCCGTTGGAAACCGAATTTTACTTTATTGTCGGATACGATACCCTCGTCAGGATCTTTGACGCAAAATATTATAGAGATTTTCATGCTGAATTGAGGGAATTGTTTATTGCAGCCCGCTTCATTGTTGCCAATCGTGCGGAGGCAGATATCAAGACCATAGAAACCTTCATGGCACAACCGGAAATTTGCCAGTATGCGTCATACATTTCAAACCTTCTGTTACCTGATGTTTATGCTTATATGTCTTCGACAGAGGTCCGTGAGATGTTAGCGCGCGGGGAAGCGATTGAACACCTTGTACCGCCGAGCATCCTTGCGATGTTTGACCTATGCCACGTTCACACCGAAAAAGCGGACATCGGGTAAAATCATATCAATGTGTTCAGGACTTACGCATTTTGTATTACGCACTGCTGCAGGCGGGGTTTCAAATCCCGCCTGCAAGGGAGCTACGTAAGTCCTATGTGTTTCTATTTTGATACATTCACCTCAAATTCTCAGTCGCATTGTGTCAAGTAACACACACTTTCCTAACTTATCCCGCCATTTTAACGTTTCTACATTGGCATGATTCTTGCTATTACCGTAATGTGATTCATGTTAATTATTACCAATTCTATTGTGAATAGGTCAATTGAATAAACAAAATTGAAACCGATTAATAGATACTTTCGTTTAGTATTCAATAATTCTGGCGACAGATTAAAGCCTGAGAAACGTCAATAAGTTTACATGGGGCTATCATAAAAATCTTATGTTGAGGAGAATATTATGATGTTCAACGGATTAGAAATCATTATTGGTAGTTTGGGTGCCCTCATCGGTATTGGTGGCGGTTATTTGATCCTCTCTGCCTTTTTCGCGGGCATCCGGCATATCACGAAGCCCGGTGCCGTTGAAGTCAAAAAGACAACACCGGAAAAATAGCCGTTTCTATGCGTTAGACTACGCCGGGAAGGCTTGACAATTGAAACTTTTTGTGTTATAATGTTAGCATCAGGTGGAGGGTTTGCCACCGTGTTATGATACTTGAAACATTGTAAGACGAAACGACATTTACATTGAAAACGAACAGCGGCAGCTATGGAATATCGCGCCCTCCACTCGTGGGATGTTACACCTGAAGAAGCGCGGGAGCTCCAAAACGAACTTCGGACGCAGGTGATTCAAACAGACCGGTTTGGAACAATTAACACCGTTGCAGGGGTAGACATCGGGTTGAAAAAGGACACCGCAATCGCATCCGTGATCGTCCTCAGTTTCCCTGAACTTCAGGTGGTAGACAGCGTGGTTACACAAAGCCCTGTTCGTTTTCCTTATATACCGGGGTTGTTGTCCTTTCGGGAAATCCCACCACTGCTAACAGCATTTGCCCAATTGCGAACAGTACCGGATCTGGTAATAGTAGATGGACAAGGCATCGCGCACCCAAGACGCTTCGGACTTGCATCCCATTTGGGGTTGATCTTGGATAAGCCGACGATCGGTTGCGCAAAATCCCGGCTCTGGGGACGATACGAAGAACCAGGTGCGGAACAAGGTGCTTACACATACCTCACTGACAAAGAAGAGGTGATCGGTGCTGCAGTTCGGACGCGTACAAACGTCCGGGTGGTATACGTATCTATAGGACACCGAATCTCCTTGGATTCAGCTCGTACGTGGACATTGGCATGTTGTCGCGGGTATCGCTTGCCTGAAACGACACGCTATGCACACAACGCCGCATCCGGTAAAATACCCCGAATACACACATGAATGGTAAAAGTGGGCATCATTGGTCATTTGACTACAATTATGGTGCGCAAAATCCCCAATTTGCACAGGAGTTGAATGGAACGCTCCGTGCGTATTACGCGGAAACCGCGGCGTGTGAGACGCGAACCGGGCAGGTGCTTACGCACGTCTATAATATCCTACCGAACTATTGGCGCGGCTATGGAGGCGGTGCTAACGCAGAACTAAGCATTGGAACAGCCGCCATCGAACGGAACAAGGATAACAATCTTTGGAACTATTCTGTCCAATATGAGAATAGGACAAGCGGTGAGAATCTACGGATGCAATTCCGCTGTAGTGATAAGCACTATCGTTCCCTCACAGACAGTTGGCGTGTTGATGCCCGAAATAGTGGTGACGATACATATTCTGAATTGACGTATGAGGGGTATCTTGTTGAAGGTTCGGAGGTGCGGCTTCGCATTAACGGGACCGAAATCCTTGCTGGCACAGTGGAGGCATCTGCTAAATTGACGTGCAATTGGGCACTTTTTGACGTGATTCCCGCACTTGCACAGACAATCCAAGCGTCAGATAACGGAATAGATATAGCACTGCTCGAAGACTTGGAGCAACTTAGACTCAAAAACAGGCTCGGGTTTCTTGCGTCAATACAGACCCCTTTTCCACTTGAGGGTTATTATCTTTACGGTGCAGGGCTTTTGCCTTCGTATTGGTGGCTCGATGCGGATGGGGACATCGCCATCGCTTCCACCTTTTTCGAGACGTTGGTGCTAAAAGAGAAGATAGGAGGGCATGCGTGAGCGAACGTCCGAATATTCTCTTTATCAACACCGACCAGCACTCGTGGG
>JAJEGI010000043.1 GCA_022819945.1 Candidatus Poribacteria bacterium | reverse complement strand
GTAACCAGTTAAAGAAAGAAGAGGTCTTTTCTCACTGGAAACTGTTAACTGGAAACTGTTAACTGGAAACTGTTAACTGGAAAAAAAGTGCATTATGCAAAATACTTAATCTGTACCTTGTTTTTGTTCGGAAACGTTGCCTTAAACGGTAGCCCTACGTCTCTCGTTGCTACGGAAAATATTTCTCCGACCCCGCTACAGGTCGGTGAAAAATTAACCTATGATATTCGTTGGAAAAAGTTGCCAGCAGGAAAACGGACGGACTGGATTGTCAAAGAAGAGGTAATGAATGGAGTGGGTGTTTATCGTATCCAATCCGAAATGAAGACTCGTGCGCTTTTCAGATTCTATAGTTTCCAAAACCAACAAGAAACGTATTTAAACCCGGAGACGCTTTCGCCTGTCGGGTTTCAGAATCGGGTGAAGGATCGGAAATATCGTGGGTCCGTCAAAATTAATTTCGGTGAGGGTAAAGCGGAATATGAAAAGGTCTCGCGTCCAAAGCCGAAAGCACCACAAAAACGCGAGGCAAAGGTATTGGCGGTACCACCCGGTACACAGGATGAGCTCTCGGTTATCTACTTTCTGCGTTCTAAACAACTCGTGCTCGGTGAAATCTACTTTTTCCCGCTGCTCGTTAAAGGGAAGGTGCTGAAGGCTACGCTCACTGTTGAACGCAGAGAGTTCGTTAAAAATAAAAGATTAGGCACTGTTAGAACACTTGTATTACGAACATCAGAAGGCGGCCGCTTCTGGATTACAGATGATGAACGACGGTTACCTGTCAAAATTGAGACAGAAAGCAAATTGGGTGCGATAAAAGCGACTTTAACCAATGTTGAGGTGGCGAATTAGGGATTAATAGCAGACATTTGGTAGCTGTGATACTTCTGGCCGCTGGTCAAGGAAATAGTAGTGATAGAGTTTTTACGTGAAACAGAAAATTACCAAACACTTGTGGCGCGCCTCAAAGATGGCAAGAAACTTCCATGGCTTAGAGGATTGGCAAACGCATCGACAGCATATCTCCTCGCAACGCTGATTGACGATTTTCCAAAAAAATCCTTTCTAATTGTGCTGCCTTCACAGCGTGAAGCCGAACAGGTGATGGAGGAAATCTGGACATACCGGGCATCCCCGATTTCAGAAACGACACCTACCACCGCCTCACAGTCCGGTATTCATCTCTTTCCCGGTTGGAACCGCAAAATCTTCGATGGCATTGCCCCTCTTAAAAGCACAGTCGTGGATCGGATTCGGTGTCTGGAACACCTACTTCAAGGAGAACGGAGTGTTGTTGTAAGCACAAGCCAAGCGATGCTTTACAAACTTCCGCCACCGCAACGTTTTGCTGTCGCTTGTTGTAGGCTTAATCTCGGGGGTGAGGTGGAGCCGGACGATATTGCTGCGAGGCTTATCCGTGGCGGGTATCAGAGCGTCGAATTGGTGGAAGTTAAAGGCGAGTTTGCGCGCAGAGGCGATATTCTTGATGTCTATCCGCTCACAGCTGATGTCCCCGTGCGGATTGAGTTTTTTGGAGATGAAATTGATGCTATCCGCGCTTTTGATCCGATATCGCAACGCTCAACGGAATCTCTTGCGTCCGTTACCGTTACGCCGCTGCGAGAAGTCCTTGTTGATGATATGTCAGTTGACCATTGGCAGGCACAGGTGGACGCGCTTATTCAAGAACACCCAACGCCACAACTCGTAAATACTGTTCGGGAAATAACAGATAGTTTGACAAAGGCGACGACCTCCCAATATCCGTTTCAGGGATTCCCACTCAATGACACGATGGAGGCATTTTTGCCAATGCTCGTTCCAGAAACTGGGACACTTATGGACTATTTATCGGAGGATACAATTGTCTGTTTGATAGAACCGCAGTGGCAGAAACGAGAAGCCTCGCAGATGCACGAACGGATGCAAGAGTTGTATAAAAAGAAAGTCACCGAATCGACGCTGATGGTGCCGCCAGAGCACCTCTTAACGCCTTATGAGACGCTTAGCACGCAGTTAGAGAGATATCCGGTTGTATCATTGTCTTTGGCACCGCCGCGTGAGGTTATAGACAGTCAATTGACACTCTTGGATTTTGGGATGAAACCACTGGTGCTGCCGTCTGGGAACTATCAAGCTATCATCGGTCAGGTTAAAACATGGGCTGAGAAGGGGAATCGGGTTCATCTTTTCTGTGAAACGCCACAGCAATCAAAGCGAGTCGCTGAGATTTTAGCCGAACGCGAATTGCCGCCCTCGGATATTGACATCAGTGTTGGTGCAATCAGTGCCGGTTTTCACAACGAAGCGTTAAACCTTATCGTTATTTCAGAAGATGAACTCTTCGGGAATCGCCAGCACCGGCCGATCCGGCGTCCGCCTCCTACGGACGGGACACCGATTCTGAGCCTGATTGATCTGAAGGTTGGGGACTATGTGGTCCATGTTTCTCACGGTATTGCTATTTATGACGGGATACGTCGATTGGCAATTGATGGCAAGTCCCAAGATTTTCTGATTCTCAAATACAGTGATGACAATATCCTCTACGTTCCTACGTATCAAGTAGACCTTGTTCAGAAGTATGTCGGTAGCAAAGACAAGGCATATAAACCGCGCGTAGACCGGCTCGGTGGTGCCTCGTGGCATCGACGCAAAGAGCGGGTCAAGCAATCGGTCGAGCAAATGGCGGATGAGCTCCTTAATTTGTATGCCCTGCGGCAAGCGCGAAAGGGGTACAGTTTTCCTCCGGAGGTGCCGTGGCAGACCGAATTTGAGGCGCTTTTCCCTTATCAGGAGACCGATGACCAACTCCAAGCGATTGAGGATGTTAAGGCTGATATGGAAGATGAACGCCCAATGGACAGGCTCGTTTGTGGCGATGTCGGGTACGGCAAAACAGAGGTGGCATTGCGTGCTACGTTCAAATCTGTTATGTCTGAAAAACAGGTAGCGGTGCTTGTTCCTACAACGATTCTCGCGCTCCAGCACTACGACACTTTTGAAAAACGTTTTCAATCCTTTCCTGTCCATGTTGAGATGTTGAACCGATTCCGTACACCGAAAGAGATAAAACAGATTAAGGAAGGATTGGCGGGTGGTACTGTTGATGTCGTTATTGGAACGCATAGTCTGCTCTCTAAGACTGTGAAATTTGACAATCTTGGGCTTTTGATTATTGATGAGGAACATCGTTTCGGCGTTAAGCATAAGGAGAAGATCAAACAATTCAAAGAGACGATTGACGTGCTTACATTGACGGCTACGCCGATTCCACGTACGCTTCACATGTCGCTTGTCGGGATCCGAGATTTTAGTATTATCAATACACCACCAGCAGACCGGTTACCGATTCAGACGTATGTAATGCCTTATGATGTTGATGTCATTCGGGAGGCGATCACAACAGAATTGGCCCGCGATGGACAGGTCTTTTTCGTCCATAATCGTGTTGAAAATATTCAGAATATTGCGTTAACACTGCAACAACTCCTACCGGATGCCCGCATTGCTGTCGCCCATGGTCAGATGCCGGAACGGGAATTAGAGACCGTTATGTTGGAGTTCGTTCGTCATAAGTACGATATTCTCGTTTGTACAATGATTATTGAATCGGGTTTGGATATTCCGAACGTTAATACGATCCTGATTAATCGAGCGGATGCCCTCGGTTTAGCCCAACTTTATCAATTGCGCGGACGCGTCGGACGCGCAACTACGCAAGCTTACGGTTATCTATTCTATCCGCAAGACCGATCGATTACGGAAGGGGCACAAAAACGGCTTCGGGTTATTGAGGAATTCACGGATCTCGGTTCAGGTTTTAAAATAGCCCTTCGGGATTTGGAAATTCGTGGGACTGGGAATATACTCGGCGCGGAGCAGCATGGACATATTGTTACTGTCGGTTATGAACTTTACTGCCAACTCCTTGAGGAAGCGGTCATGGCACTAAAAGGTGAGAAAGTTGAGGAGACCGTTGAAACACGGATCAGCCTACCCGTTGAAGCCTACCTTCCCGATGATTATGTTCCCGATAGCCGTCAGAAGGTTTCTATCTATAAAAAAATTGCTGGTTTGAAAGACAACGAGGCACTAAAAGAACTCCGTGAGGAACTTCAGGACCGGTACGGTGCGATTCCCGAACCCGCTGAGATGTTACTCGAAATTGCCGGTGTGAAACAACTCAGCCAAAACCTCGGCATAACCGCTATTGTTGCTGGGAAGGAGCAGGTAAAGGTCACTTTTGACGAGCAAAAACCTCGAATTAATGTGAAGAAATTTGTTGATATAATCCACCAAAACGATAACCTCCAACTCCAACCGCCGGCGCAACTTAAAATTCGGATGCCGGGGATGATGGGGGTAAATGTGTTAACTGAGTTGCAACAAACCCTCAAATTGTTTGTTGAGTCATCTTAAAACCGAAAGGTCAGCGAAAAGAGCTGTGCTACGCGCCTTGTCGAAAGCGCGTAAGCCTAACCAACGGGCAGGCTGGATATACGGAAAGGCACTTCATTTCCTAAGCCGACCTGACCGAACCGCAAGGAACGTTAAAAATATGAAAAGAGCGATTACTATTTCTGTAATTGTCGCTGTGACTTGCCTCTTAACTTGGAAATTCGTTCAATCTGATGGTCATGAGCAGCCCGCGCCTGCTATGGACGAGAGCCAGGTAATTTTGGCAGCGTACAAATGGAATGGCGAATCACATCAAATCTCGTTAGCAGATCTGAACGCCGCAATTGCAGAATTGCCTATTTACCGCCAGCAGAATTATAAGAGTCGTGCCGACAAAGCCGAATATCTTGAGGAACTGATAGAGGAACGGCTCAAAATTCTCCGTGCAACTGACGAGGGTTTTGATAAAACCCCTGAACATCTCAAGAAACTTGAAGACTATACGCACCAACTCATGGTTGAGAAATTAACCGAACAAGAAGTTGATGCAAAGGTGGTCTATACGGATGAGGACCTCATGGCACACTATCAGGCGAATCTGAGCGAGTACATTGAAGACGAAAAGGTACGCGCGACCTGTATCACGCTTGATGATGAAGACCTCGCTAACGAGACACTTGACGCTATTAAAGCTGGGAAAGACATCATGGCGATGGCGAAAGAGCTCACTGAATCAGGAAAATTCGCGAACGGTCCCGGCGTTAATCAGGAGGATCCTGGGAATACCGGTTTCTTCACAACGGCTGCCTCAACGCGTTGGTCAGAATTCATTGAGGCTGTTTTCGCGCAAGAAGTCGGCGAAATGACGGATACCGTCTTTGAAACGGATGTCAATGACGAAACTTTCTATCTTATCTTCCGTAAGGAGGAGCATCAACCAGAACGCCAGATGGAATTCGATGAAGTCAAAGACGATATCGAAAGAACAGTTGAGCGAACGAAAAAACGTGAGCGTATTAATGCGTGGGTTACCGAAATTACTGAAAAAGGCAAGCTGAAAACCTATCCTGGGAATATTCCGGAGCCGCCCCAACCTGAAGAATCGGAGACCGAGGAATCAGAACAGTAGCCTATTCCGGTTTTTGGAAACAACATCCGTAACCACAACGATAGGTCGAGAAAAGGAGTTAGAATTAAAAATGTTTAAAAGAATTGCCTTATTCATAGACAAAATGGATTGCAAGCCCCGACTGCCGGTTATCTCTTTACTTTTACTGGGTGTGCTTGCCACACACCCTGTCTTTTATAGTTGTAGTGACAAGGCGATCGGTGCTGATGGAACAGTTATCGCTGAATTTGAGTGGAACGGGAAACACCACATCACCCTTGAGGAGATGCTGCAAGAGATTGGCGAGCTCCCCGAATATAAGCAACGGCAGTATCAGGACAAATCGGGACTCGAAACCTACATGCTCCTTATGGCGGAGAGTCGCTTAATTCTCAATCTCGCTCGCGATCAAAAGCTCAACGAAGATGCCGAAATTCTCAAGAAAGTTCAGGACTATCTTCATGAGTTGATGGTTAAGAGAATTACCACTCAGGAAGTTGATGACAAACTCGCCTTGACTGAAGCGGACTATATGGCCTACTATGAGGCACACAAAGAGGACTACATCCGTCCGGCACAAGTGCGGCTTTTATGTCTTACCTTGTTAAATGAAGAGCGTGCCGATGAAGTTTCCGCGGAGATCAAGGCTGGTAAAGACATCGCCGAAGCCGCCCAGGAACTCTCTGATCGCGGTGAACTCGTCGGGCCTGGGGCAAATGCAGCCTCCCCTGGTGACACCGACTATTTTAGTCGAGATTCCTATCCACCTGGAACGGAACCGTTCTTAGACGCGGCGTTCACTGCTGAGATCGGACAAGTCCACGACGATGTTATCGAAGTTGAGGTTCAAGGCCAGAAATACTACATGATGTTCCGTAAGGACGAGGCGCGCGATGAATATCAAAAGCCCTTTGAAGACGAGGATGTCCGTAAGAGTGTAGCACGAAAGGCTGAGCGTGAAAAGCGGGAAGTGCTTATGGCAGCGTGGGTTAAACAGCTCCGAGAACGCGCCGAAGTCAAAACTTATATTGATCGGATTCCAGAGGCAGAACCCGAAGAACCGGTAGAATCTGAAGAACCCGAAGCAGAGCCGGTAGAAACGGAGCCAGAGGAATAGTCTTACGTCGTAGATGTGGCGCGGTTCCCGATCGCGCCACTTCCATAAAGGAGCGTGCTATGATTTGCAAAAAATCGGTCTATCTCATGTTGATTGCCTTATTCATCGGTGGTGGCATCTCAAGCGTTCATGCTCGCACTTTTGATAAAATCATCGCTTATGTTAACGACGATGTTGTTACCCAGCGCGAACTTGATGTTTTGGTAAACCAGCGCGCGATGGAGCTTGAACAGGTCTATCGCTTTAGCAAACGTGAGGCACTCAACGAGGCGGAACGCCAAAGAAGCGAACTATTGGATAGGCTTATCCGACAAATGTTGCTTTTGGAAGCAGCGTTAACTTTAAAAATCACCGTCACTGATGTAGAGGTCGAGCAGTATGTACAAGACTTCAAAAACAGATACCAGATTGAGACTGATGCGGAATTTAAAAAACAGTTGAATCAAGAAGGCATGACGCTCATAGCGTTTCGGGAGCAATCGGAGCGGAATCTTAAAACCGAAAAGCTTGTCATGGGCAGAATCGTCCCGAGATTACAGGTACGAGAGAGTGAAATCCAAAAGTTTTTTGAAGAGAATCGTGACCAATTATCCACTAAAGTGGATAAAGTACATTTACGACACATTTTCATCGCCTTTAAACCGAGCCAAGCGGATCTCGAAGCCGCTTATGAAAACATCAGAAAAGCACTGGCGGAGATTACGGCGGGGGCTGCAAAATTTGAAGAAATTGCCCGGCGTTACGATGCGTCTGAGCAGGCGGGGGCCCTCATAGAAGCGTCCACCGAAGAGTTTAGTAAATTCCCGAAGCTCTTTCAGGATTCACTCACAAATTTAGCTGTAGGTGCATTCAGTGAACCGATTGAAGCGGAGAGAGGGCTCTATGTCTTCAGTGTCGAAAAGAAGACCGATGAGATGATCGCTTTTCGGTATCTCATTGTCCCATTGATACCGAGTCCATCGGCGATACAGGAAGCACGCAAACAGGCTACTGATGTTTTCAGAAAATTAGAAGCTGGCGAGGATTTTAGTAAACTTGCCTTACTACATTCTGACGATACTGAGACGCGGGAAAACGGTGGAGACCTCGGAATCCGTTCTTTATCGGAACTCAATCCTAAAACACGAGCGGTTGTTGAACCCTTAGCACCCAATGCCTACAGCCAACCCTATGAAACTGAATCTGGACTCCACATCTTCAGAGTTGACGAGCGAAATAGTCCAAGTTTGACTGAAGGAGAGAAGGCACAGGTTACATCAATACTTCGCCAACAGCGGTTCCAAGAAGAATGGGATGCATACACCAATAAACTTCTTGAAAACGCGTATGTTAAAATTAATCTGAAAGAGTAAGAAATCTGTGAAGAAGCGCGCGTTCGATTTGCCTATCAGTCATCAGCATCAATATCGCGATACGATGTACCCTCAGAAAATAGACCTACCGCTGCTGTCATTCCTTTCGTTCGTGTCAACGTTCAGGCGTAGAGGCATAGCGACACTCCTATTGGTGGTTGTATGCTTTCTGAGTCCAATTCAGATGGTTATAGCGCAAGATGCGCAATCAGATGACCCCCCAACTGTTGAGTCGGAACCCTCCGAATCCACCCCGACGGAAGAGTCCGGATCAGAAAAATCCACATCGGAACGCTTGAACCCGGAGACGGATACACCGGAAGAAGGCATGGTTATCGGCGATGGCGACGATATGTCTATAGTTGGTAACTTCGTTCAAATCCACGGCAATGCCCTCATCAAGTTTGAAGATGTTACTTTGCGAGCGGACCATGTCTGGGCTGACTTTGACGACAACCTGATGCGCGCGTCGGGCAACGTCCATCTCAAGGTTGGCACGGAAGAAACCTATTCTGATGAACTTATCTTCAACCTGAAAAATAAGAAGGGAATTGCCCGTAATGGGTTCACATACAGCGATCCGTGGTACTTCGGTGGTAGTGAAATCTTTAAAATAGGTGAGGAGCGTTCCTATATCCGAGGTGCGACGCTGACTACCTGCTCACTGAAACACCCGCACTACTATTTTAGCGTTACCGAGGTGATTGTCCAGATGAATCAGGAATTGATCGCCAAGAACATCGTTTTGCGGATTGGTGGTTTTCCGCTTTTCTATTTTCCTGCGATTCGACGGGACCTCCGTAAAGGAAAGGTCGCGAAGATAGTCGTTAAACTTGGAACAGATAGTTACCAGGGCCCTTACATCAGTATCATTCAGCCGCTTGTCCGTAAACAACGCTACGATGCGGCGCTGCTCTACGATAGAAGCGCACGGCGCGGACAAGGCTACGGTTTTGAAGGGAAATATCGGTTCGCGGATACTAAATTCCAAGAGATTTATATCCCTATTCCGCCGGATGTAACCCCAAATCAACGTACCAAGTTGGAGGAAAAAGCGCAAGAATTACAAGACTGGCTTGACGGTGAATATGATCGTTATTGGTTAGAGCAGATTTTTCTGGAATATAAAATCACTGATGAGGATGTTACACGTGCGAAAGAGCGAGCGGAAGAAGTTCTCAAGCAGCTTCAAGAAGAAGGCGCGGATTTTGCCGAACTTGCACAGCGTAATTCTGACCACTCGGATACGCGTTATGATGGCGGGGATCTCGGTTTTCTCGCTCGCGGTGAAATTGATGAGGATGGCAACCCTAAACTCGATCCTGTTATCGAAGAAGCGGCCTTCGCGCTGAAAGAAGGTGAGATTACCCCTATCGTCCAAACAGAATCCGCGTTTCATATCCTCAAGGCGGATCGGATTATTGATGTCTACGGCGAGCGCGAAATTAAACTTCGCCGCATTGATATTGCTATTACCCCCAGCGATGACTCGAAGGACGCGCTACGTGTATTAGCCGATGACATGCTCCAACGCGCCCAGCAGGGCGAACCCTTTGAACAACTTGTCCAGTTGCCTGATGGATTTACGGAGACAGCGGAACCTGTCCTCTCCGAAATCAACGAAGGGAAAGGCTTGCCATTAAATGAGATGGATTCGTCGTGGCAGTCTTCTGTCAGACGCTTGGAGAAACCCGGAGATGTCATTGAACGCCGACCTATTACCACACCTGAGGGGCTTTACATTTTCAAACTAATCAGAAAGGAAGAGACACCTACTTTTCAAGCGATCGCAGAGGAATTTGAGGCGGAGTGGGAGACATTTTTTGAGGATTTAATGAATCCTGCCCCTGAACAGACTGAAGAGGAAGCTGAAACGGATGAAACAAAACAGGGGACAACCGAGAACACTCAGCCACAAGAGACCGATGCTGTTCCTACGATAAAGGAACCTGTGTCAGAGCCTGATGCGACTGATATTGATGATGCACAGAACGCTGAGCAGCATGAAACGGAGGAAGATGTGCAGAACGGTGTTACGCCTAATCAGAGTGAAGACATTGAAAAACTTGTGCCGGAGCCTGATGCTGATAATACACAAAACGCCGAGCAAAACGAAGCGGGGGGGGATAAGCAGAACGGCGCAGCTCCTAATCAAAACGAAACGGATTCTCAGGACTTAATCACGGAGGAAGGTACAAACGAGGCTACCGAAGGTGAAGCAGCGTTAGAAGATGAAGAGGAACTAAAAATCTATCGGCGGCACGGGTTTCGTGGACGATGGGAGGATCCGGGTCCGTTAGCTTCGGAAGCACAAAGTTTGTACGCTGGTGAATTGAGCAGGCGACCCATTCAAACCGAGGACGCATTTCGTCTTATCGAAGTCGATAGAAAGCGGACCTATCGAGGCGATCTCTACATCTACGGTAGCGATGTTTATTCTGCCCAGCGACAGAGTGCTGTCCGAACTGGTAATCGTTGGATTATGCGATGGGCGCACACGCATTCTATCTATACACCGTGGGATAATCGTCAAGCCGGTAGGAGACCTATTAGTTTCACTGGCAGGACGGAGTTTCGGTCTCAGCGTTATAAGGAGGAATTCCAGCTTCCCACCGAATCCTCGCTCTACTCTTTTGCAATAGTTACTTATGGGTCCGGTTTTTCCACCATTGATCTTGATGATCGTGATGATAACGGTAATCTGAACTTCTCGACGGAGACTATCGGGGACTTTACAAGCAGGCTCGAAGTTCGACACATCCACGATTTTACGGGTGAAGGAACGCGGTCGCTACAGAAACTTCCACAATTAACTGTGAATTTTTCAAGGATGCGGCTCAGTGCGTTCCCTTTTTTTGAGGCCCTCAACGATAGGTTGGTAACAGTTTCCGAAAAACTTAATACGGAGAAACCGTTTCTCTCGCTGTTTGCGTTCCCCACGCTTGAAACGACAAGTTTCGATTTAGATATTGAATTGGGAAATTTCTATAGAGAAATCTTTCGCGGCAAAGCAGGTGAAGAGCGAGATGTCTACCTACAGACTATGGACCTCGGTTTTGATGTCCGCAAACAATCGACACTTCTGATTACACCTTTGCGCGAACTGCAACTTAACCTTAATCTTAACACAAATATGGTTTGGCACGATCGAGATCAGGATCAAAACACAAACATTTTTCGGAACGTTTTCAGTTTTAACGGATCTGCCACAAATACGCTTTTTCGCATCTACAACGTCAGTTATATTCCTGGGCTACGGAAATTGCGCCATGAAATACAATCCACACTCCGCTACGATTATCAACCTGCAGTTGATAGAGATGATAACTTGTATCCGTTCGGTCCGAGTACCTATTTCTATGAACGGAAGCGGCTCACCTATAACTTCAACACGGCTATTGAGATTAAAACGCGGCGGAGCCAGTCCGCGCATCGTGTTATGCATTTTGATACACGCCTCACTGCAGATTTTACGGAGTTCGATCCTTTATATGAGCGTCAGTTTGAGCCTATTGAAAGCGATTTTACGATCTTTCCACTTCCGAGCCGAAATCTGAACATGACCTTCCGATTCACGCATGACCCGAATCCGCATCCCGATGATGGAAAACAATTCAAGATGGTCGGGTTCCGTTCCAATATCCGTTATACACGCAAAACATGGAACGTTAGCGTCGGAAGTTCTTTCAGCAATAGACACACCGCGAGGCGGGCTTCCCGTTCTATTACGGCTACTGGACGTTACCGTGTGAGTCGAAATCTGGAGTTTGATGCGAGTGTTATCTATTATCCGATTGATGGCCAATTTTATCAACAACGTTTAAGTATGACGCGGAACCTACACGATTGGAATCTTCGGATTTCTTGGAGTCGAGTCGGTATTAAGCGTGAACCGCCTTACGACAATGTGCGTCAGGACTTCACGTTCCAGGTGAATCTCATCGAGGAGCCGGCAGTTTCAATGGGTATCGGTTATGATGCGACAACTGAAACGTGGGGGATCCGGACTGTCCCCGCGGGCGTGCCGTATAACGCATTTGGTGCTGGCAACTCACTCGGCAGGTCTTACTTCTAATATCTGTCCGTTCCTGTGAAACGTATCGGGAACTCAACGAAGTATTAGCATTCCTAAACGCCGAGGCGCATCAACGCGAAGAACGCATCGCTGAAAATGTTGCAAGGATTTTGGAGGATACGGTATAATGTCAGATGGAGGCGGAAATGAGTGAAAAGGTCAAAATTGAGGAGAGTTCTGGGAATGTGTTTTTAGATATTGGTTTCCCTGAGGAAGACGCTGATGGTACTCAAGGATCGCATTTGCATTGTAACCGGCGGGAGTTCAGGCATTGGGCGCGGTATCGCGCTTGAATTTGCGCGTGAGGGGGCACATGTTGCCATCGTTGATAAACGAGAAGCACCCGTCCGCGGTAAATACCACGAAACCGATGTTACCACTCCAACCGTCGCAGAGATTGAGAACATCGGCGCGCGAGGAGTATTCCTCCAAACCGATGTCGCCGATGAATCTCAGGTTGCGAATGCAATTCAGCAAACCGTCGAACACTTCGGCGGACTTGATATTCTCGTCAATAATGCTGGTATCCATATCCCCGGTGGTTCCCAAGAAATCTCGATTGCTGATTGGGATAGTGTTGTCGGGGTTAACCTCCGTGGTGTTTTCGTCGCGACGAAACTTGCAATCCCACACCTGAAACAATCAGAATTTGGAAGAGTTATCCAGATCGCCTCTGTCCATGCCTATGGTGGCGGTGCGGGACCTGCATACGCACCCGCGAAAGCCGCTGTTGTGAACATGGTTCGAGATACTGCCTTGGAAATCGGGCAATTCGGCATAACCGTCAACGCCATTTGTCCGGGGTATATTGAGACAGCGATTCAGGACTACCTCACTCCAGAACAGATTGAAGAGGCGTTAGAAAAAACCGCTATGCCGCGTTTCGGTCTACCGAGAGACATCGGGCGTGCTTGTGTCTTCTTGGCTTCCGACGATGCAGAATGGATCACCGGTGCCTCCCTCCTTGTTGATGGTGGGTTCGCCGCGGGGGTATAGTAGTAGGCACGCGCCGCGTGCCGTCCACAAGGGAAACAACACATGCAAACAAACCCATGGGGAACAATCCGTTTTACAGATAAAGTCGCCTTAATAACAGGTGGTGCCTCCGGCATCGGTAGAGCAACCGCGAACCGTCTCGCAGCCGAGGGGGCACACGTCATCATTGCTGACAACAACGCCGAAATGGCGAACAGAGCAGTCGCGGAAATCCAAGAAACAGGTGGTAAAGCCACATATATAGGGGTTGATCTTGCTGATGATGAAAGCGTCCCTGCTGCCGCGCAGACTGTCGCGGAAAAGTTTTCCGCGCTCCATCTCCTTGTCAACAATGCTGCCATCTTGAGAACCGGAAAAATTGAAGACGGGGCATGGCTGCCCAATTGGGAACCCGAAACTGCTGTCGGTCTCCGGGGTTGGGTACTGATGACGCAACACCTGATACCGCTGTTAAAAAAAGAGGGGGCTGCCATCGTCAATCTCTCATCGGAGGGCGGATTCCTTGGCAGGCCCGGGCAATGGATATACGATGCGATTAAAGCGGGACTTGTCTCTCTCACGAAAACAATGGCTTATGAATTTGTTGAGTACGGTATCCGGGTTAACGCTGTCGCCCCGGGTTGGATCGTTACGGAGATGCACTTCGGTAACGCGCCCGACCCCGCCGTCCGGAAAAAGGAGTTAGAGGAAACACCAATTACTTCGTGTATCATGAAACGGCTTGCCAAACCGGAAGAGGTTGCTTCTGCAATCGCGTTCCTCCTCAGCGACGATGCTTCCTACATCACAGGGCAAACGCTGCATGTTGATGGCGGGCGTTGGGGGATGTCCGTTGGCTAATTTCCTCTATTGTTCACAATATGCCAAACAAAACACACACCACAGCAGTCGTCCTCATCCCACCAGAAACCGTGCAGCCACCCATCCAAGCCATCCGCCGGATTCACGACCGAAACTTCGAGCGTTGGATGCCCCACATAACGCTGCTCTATCCATTCGCAGAACGTCGCGATTTTACAGAAATCACGCCTGCGCTCGCAAAAGTCACACAACAGGTGTCACCCTTTTTCGTTGAACTGGCACGCTTCGACGCTTTCAAACACCGAAAATCGTGTACGATGTTCTTGATACCGGAACCCGAAGACGAAATCGTGCGATTACACAGTGCCCTGTTACAACACCTTCCCGACTACGATGATACAGCACGATTTGCTGGTGGATTCCACCCGCACCTCTCCGTTGGACAATTCCAGCACCGCTCTCTACTCACCGAACAACAACGTCTCCAAACCGAATGGCAGCCGATACAGTGTGAAATAGCAACCCTCAGTCTCATCTATCGCTCCCCCGAAACGGATGACCGATTCGTCGTTGCTGAAAGATTTCCCTTTCAGACAAGGAGTCAACGCGGAAAACAGTCATTATGAACACCAATCTCACCGACATCGAAAATAGGCTCTGGAGTGCTGCCGATGAACTCAGAGCCAATTCACGGCTTAAGGCATCCGAATACTCAACACCTGTTCTCGGTCTTATCTTTTTACGATATGCCGATCACAAATTTACACAGGCTGAACAGGAAATCAGCCGCGAAGCCGATCCAAACAGCCGCAGGTATCCCGACCTGAGAATGGAATGTCAAGCCCGCGGGGTCCTTTATCTGCCAGCGCATTCACGGTTTCAATACCTGCTCAGTTTGCCAGAAGGTGAAAACATCGGACAAGCCATCACTGATGCTATGAAGGCAATAGAGGCGGAAAACTCACAAATAGAGGGTGTCCTACCGAAGACGTACAATCGACTTGAAAAGAATACGCTCCTCGAACTCCTCCGTATCATGGAACAGATCCCTATGGACATTGAAGGAGATGCTTTCGGGAAGGTTTATGAGTATTTTCTCGGCAATTTTGCCATGAGTGAGGGGCAACGCGGCGGTGAATTCTTCACGCCAACCTCGCTCGTGAAACTCATCGTTGAGATTATCCAACCCTTTCACGGGCGCATCCTTGATCCTGCCTGCGGATCCGGTGGAATGTTTGTCCAGAGTGCAGCGTTCATTAGCAACCACAAGAAAAATGGTAACCCCGGAGACATCAGCATTTACGGCGTGGAACGCGTCGTCGAAACTATCAGGTTGTGTAAAATGAACCTTGCCGTTCACGCGCTTGAAGGCGATATTAAACAAGCGAGCAGTTACTACGAGGACCCGCACAACTGCCTCGGTAGATTTGATTTCGTCATGGCAAATCCACCTTTCAACGTCGATCGCGTAGACAGAGAACGGATTAAAGACGATCCGCGATTCCCATTCGGCATGCCACGCGTCGATAATGCCAACTACCTTTGGATACAACTGTTCTATAGTTCGCTCTCCGAATCTGGGCGCGCAGGTTTCGTGATGGCGAACTCCGCCGCCGATGCCCGTGCCTCTGAACTCGACATCCGCCGCCAGATTATCGAATCGGGGGCAGTCGATGTCATCGTCAGCATCGCCTCAAATTTCTTTTATACTGTTACCTTACCCTGTACCCTCTGGTTCTTCGATAAGTCCAAACGGAACAGCGATAGGCACGATAAAGTCTTGTTCATTGACGCACGCCACCTCTATCAGCAAGTGAGCCGCGCCCATCGGGAATTCACACCCGGACAACTTGAATTCCTTGCAAACATCGTCAGACTTTATCGCGGAGAAGCACCAGAGAACCAACACGACAGCGCAGATTTCCTCACCTCAAAATTCCCCGATACAGCATACATTGATGTTCCCGGACTTTGCAAGGTCGCCACAATTGCCGAGATTGAGACACAGGGGTGGAGTCTGAACCCCGGACGCTACGTCGGCGTTGACGAACAGACAACCGATGATTTCGACTTCACCGAACGATTCACGCAGCTCAACGAGAAATTAGCAATCCTAAACGCCGAAGCGCACCAACTCGAAGAACGCATCGCTGAGAACGTTGCAAAAATTTTGGAGGATACGGTATAATATTACAAGGATGGAAGTTGGAACCAAGTGATGAAAAACGTTGAATGGATTGGCGATTCTCGTGAACGGTTACGCAGTTTCCCTAAAGCCGCGAAAAAAATAGTAGGTGATGCCCTGCAATTCGCCCAACTCGGGAGAAAACATCAGAAGGCAACGCCACTGCGGGGAGTCGGTTCAGGTGTATTTGAGATCTCCGCCCGTTCCGATACGAACACCTACCGGGCTGTTTATACTGTTAAGATTGGCGAGAACATCTATGTGCTTCATGTGTTTCAGAAGAAATCCACTCGCGGCATCAGCACACCTAAACGGGAAATTGACTTGATTAAACAGCGTCTGAAAATGGCACAAGAAATGGAGGCAAAGAATGAGTGAAGAAGTAAAAGTTGAGAAAGGTTCTGGAAATGTATTTCTGGACATCGGTTTCTCCGAGGAGGAGGCTGAATACGAACAGTTACGGTCATACCTTGCCTATCACGTTTATAGGCTCTTTGAAGAACTAAAACTCACCTCAACGAAAGCAGAGACGCACTTTGGAATTGATTCAAATGATGTGTCCCGAATCCAAGATGGGGATTTTCATCTTTTTACCGTCCCACAACTGATTATACTCTTAAAGCGATTGAACCGGAATATTGAAATTCATATTACGCCTTCGGACGAAAAAGGTGGACACTTGCGCCTTGTTACAACTTAGTCACTTGTTTTATCGTATAATAAGAATATGAAAAACAAAAGCCAAGATCCAATGCCGCCTCCCGATGCAACGCCAGAGGAAATCGGCGAATTTTGGGACACACACAGCATCGCCGATTATTGGGACGAAACCCACGAAGTAGAATTTCAGGTTAACTTGAAATCACAACAAAAGAGTAAACCGATGAAAAACACAATTCGGTTTGGTGATTTCGTTGAAGTCAATCCAAGTATCCGATTAGAGAGGGGAAAAGAATATCCGTACGTTGAAATGGCTGATGTCACTCCAGGCAATGCATTTGTTTACCCACTGAAAAAACGAGCCTACAAAGGCGGAGGCTCACGATTTCAATCCGGTGATACGCTTTTTGCCCGCATTACGCCTTGTTTAGAAAATGGGAAGATCGTCCGATCCAAGCACACGAAGAATGAACCTTGTTTTGGATCAACCGAGTTCTTCATTTTTCGTGGTAAACCCAATATATCAGACGCAACTTATGTACTTTACTTGGCTCTGAGCCCTATAATTCGGGATCCTGCTGTAAAGAGTATGACAGGGGCATCAGGACGGCAGCGCGCTATATTATCAACGGTTGAAGACATCCATGTTCCAGCCTATTCTCTCGCAACCCAACGCAAAATCGCCGCCATCCTCTCCACCTACGACGACCTCATCGAAAACAACACCCGCCGCATCAAAATCCTTGAAAACATGGCACAAACGCTCTACCGAGAATGGTTCGTCCACTTCCGATTCCCCGGACATGAGAACGTCCGGATGGTAGAATCACCATTAGGACCGATACCGCAAGGGTGGAAGATTCTCAAATATTCAGACATTGTAGACTTATCAAGAAAAGGCATTAATCCAACCAAATTTCCAGATGAAACTTTTGCTCATTTCAGTATACCTGCATTTGATAGTGGTCAAATGCCGTCTCTTGAAGAAGGTAGTTCAATTAGAAGCACTAAATACTTAATTGCTGAAGAGTGCGTTCTTGTATCTAAACTAAACCCACGTATTCCGCGCGTCTGGTTTCCATTCTTAGACACGGAACATCGGGCAATAACCTCAACTGAATTTCTTGCGTTGAAACCCAAGACACCGGTTAATTGTGTCTTTTTGCTTAATTTGTGTCGCTCTCTTGAATTCTCTGCTGAGTTAGCGGTTCGAGTGTCAGGAACTTCAGGTAGTCATCAGCGGGTTAAACCTAATGATTTTCTCGGTATGTCGGTTCTTATACCAACTGAATTGCTATTGAATCGTTTTTGTGAGAAAGTAACCCCTATGATTGATATTTGTCACACTCTTCGCTTGAAAAACGCCAACCTCCGCCAAACCCGCGACCTCCTCCTTCCCAAACTCATCTCCGGTGAGATTGACGTATCCGAACTTGATATTGATACTGATCCCAAAGTCATTCAATTATAGGTTTTTTGTGTTGCATTTTTCACAGGTGATAACACTTAATATATGTTGTGTTTTAAAACAATCTATTGAAATTTTCGCAGCCTGTCGCAGCATTTCGCACCGGATCCTGAAAAAAGACGTAAAATCGAATAATTTCTTATAGTAAAATCCGAAAATAAATTGACACTCAATGGTATTGACTCCACACTTCCGATCGTAGGGGCTGGGTGACCCAGCCCCTACGGTCAACCGCGTGTCCAAATAATTATGGGCTTTACTATAAAATTGAATGGCACTGCACTAATCCTAAAAGCAATTGACAGATACAACACGACGGTGTATAATTTACAACAAGGTATCGGAGGTTATCGTGCAAGAATCTTCTATTATCCAATACTTCACTGAAAAAGGTTTTGAACAAGGCATTGAGCAAGGCATTGAGCAAGGCATTGAGCAAGGCATCGAACAAGGTAAAAAACAGTACGCTGTTGAAGCGATCCTTACGGTGCTGGAGGTCCAGTTTCAGAGTGATGTCGCAGAGAAACTCAAGCCTTTTCTTGAAGCCATTGACGATCTACAACGTCTGGATCACTTACATCGCGTCGCCACAAAAGCGTCGAACCTTGATGAGTTCACGCATGCACTCTTAAACCTTGAAAACTAAGCTGTACCGAAGGTTTAATCCTGATATAAAATCCAAAAGGAATAGATCACAATGATTCAAATTTCTGAACCGATAACACTTGAAAAACTATTACCACTGATACAAAAGCTGTCCAAAGTCGAGCGTGAGCAACTGCGTAAATCCCTTGAAGAAGCATCACAATTGGATGCTGCGATTCTGCTATATCAAGAAGGCGAAGTGACGCTCGGCAGAGCCGCTGAGTTGGCTGGCATCCACCGCTTTGAGTTTGAAGAGGCTTTGGCAGCAAGGGGTATATGGAAAATCGTCGAAGTTGAGTCGGCGGAAGTGCTGAAAGCGAGAATTGATCCTATCAAGCGTCTTCACGAATCAAAAAGTAGAACAGAAGGACAGGAATCTTAATCTTTACAACTGACCCTATTTTCAAATGAACCCATACAGCGAAGACCAACTCATAGAACAACCCGCCATCAACCTGCTTAAAGAAATCGGATGGGAGACGCTAAACTGCCACAGCGAATTTGAACAGACGGAAAAGAGTCCACTCGGGCGGCAAACCAAATCCGAAGTTGTCCTAACTGCCCGACTGCAACCCGCGCTCAAACGCCTCAACCCTACCGCAACCAGTGATATTATCGCCAAAGCAATTGAGGAACTCACCTACTCCCGTGCAGTTATGAGTCCTATTGAAGCCAATCGCGAGATTTATACCCTCCTGAAAGACGGCGTAAAGGTCACCCTCACTGATCCAGACAGCGAAGACGAGACTGTTGAAGTGCTGCGAGTCATCGACTGGGAACACCCAGAAAACAACGCTTTCTTCGCCGCATCCCAATTCTGGATTACCGGTGAGATGTATACAAAACGTCCAGATATAGTCTGTTTCGTTAACGGCATCCCTTTAGTCCTGATGGAGTTTAAGCGGATTGATGTCCATCTCCACGCTGCCTACAACGACAACCTCCGAGACTACAAAGACACCATTCCTCACCTGTTTTGGTATAACGCCTTTATTCTACTCTCTAACGGCACCGAAAGTAAAGTCGGGAGCCTTACTGCGGATTGGGAACACTTCGCCGAATGGAAACGCATTCACAGCGAAAACGAAACCCCTCAAACCGCCTTAGAGACAATCCTGCACGCACTTTGCACACCCGAAAGATTGCTCGACATCGTTGAAAACTTTATCCTGTTTATGGAGGTACAAGGCGGATTAATCAAAATCCTCGCCAAGAACCATCAATACCTCGGTGTCAACAACACGATCGAATCCCTGAAACAGATTGAAGATAACCACGGCAAACTCGGGGTCTTTTGGCATACACAGGGCAGTGGAAAAAGCATCTCCATGCTCTTTTTTGCCCAGAAAGTCCATAGAAAAGTGCTTGGAAATTGGACATTTGTTGTCGTAACAGATCGCAAGGAATTGGATAACCAAACCTATAAGACCTTTGCCAGTACAAGCGGTGTGCTGACACAGCAAGAGGTGCATGCAGAAGATATAAAACATCTTCGCCGACTCCTCAGTGAAGACCATCGCTATATCTTCACGCTTATTCACAAATTCCAAACGCAAGGTAGCGAGCAGCATCCTGTCCTCTCAGAGCGGTCAGACATCGTCGTCATCACAGATGAAGCACATCGGAGTCAATACGATACACTCGCCTTGAACATGCGTACCGCGCTCCCCAACGCCGCATTCATCGCATTTACGGGTACACCCCTCATGGCTGGCGAAGAAAAAACAAAAGCGGTCTTCGGGGATTATGTCAGTATTTATGACTTCAACCAATCTATTATGGATCGCGCGACCGTGCCACTCTACTATGAGAACCGCGTACCGACGCTACAACTGATAAACGAAGACTTCAATGAAGACATCGAACAGATTCTTGAGGATGCCGAACTCGATGAAGCACAAGAGGCGAAGCTTGAACACGAATTCGCCAGAGAGTATCACCTCATCACACGAGATGATCGGTTAGAGACCATCGCTAAGGATATCGTCTCCCACTTTATAGGTAGAGGCTATCAGGGAAAAGCCATGGTTATCTCAATCGACAAAGCGACTGCTGTTAAGATGTTCGACAAAGTACAGAAATATTGGAAGCAGGACATTGAACAACTGAAATCCGAGTTAACCACACAATCCCGCAGTGAGCGGATCTTCACGAAGCAGAGAATTCGCTACATGGAAGAGACCGATATGGCAGTCGTCGTTTCCCCCGGACAAAACGAAGTCGATGAACTCAGGCAAAAAGGCGTAGACATCACACAGCACCGCGCCCGTATGAACACGGAGGATTTAGACACTAAATTCAAAAAACCCGATGATCCCTTCCGAATTGTCTTCGTCTGTGCGATGTGGATCACCGGTTTCGATGTCCCTTCCTGTTCCACGATCTATCTCGACAAACCGCAGCGCAACCACACTTTGATGCAGACCATTGCCAGAGCGAATCGCGTCTTCGGTGATAAAAATAACGGCTTAATTGTTGACTACATTGGGGTTTTCCGCGATCTCGAAAAAGCGTTGGCGATTTATGCTACGGGTGCGGATCTGGAAGGAAACCAGAAACCGATTGCGGATAAGTCAGAACTGATTGAAAAACTCCGAGCGGCGATCACAGAAATCACCGAATTCTGCCGAGGGCTCGGTGTTGACTTAGATAAAGCCCAAACGGACGACGCATTCCAAAACATCACCCAAATCAACGACGCAATGGAACGTATCCTGATTAACGATGAAACCAAAAAGGGATACCTACAACTCGCAACAAGCACCACCAAGCTATACAAAGCGATTCTACCCGATCCTGATGCACATGCATTTACCAAAATCTGTCAACTTATCCATATCATCGCACAGAAAATTAGAAATTTGACACCACCGACAGACATCTCCGGTGTCATGACAGACGTTGAGGAGGTGCTGGATCGGTCCATCGCACCTGAAGGCTATCGCATTCAGATACCGGCTGAGGGTTACGATACGGAGCCGATAGATCTAAGTCAGATCGATTTTGAGCAGTTAAGCGAGCGATTCAATACACAGCACAAACGCGTCGAAGCGGAGAAACTTAGAGGCGCGATCAACAGCAAACTCACCGCAATGATTCGTCTCAACAGAAACCGTATGGACTATCAGGAGAAATTTGAGGAGATGATCGCAGCGTACAATGCGGGTACGATTGGGGTTTCGGATTATTTTCAGCAACTTTTTGATTTCGTTAATGATCTCCATGAAGAAGATAAACGCGCCGGGACTGAGGACCTCTCCGAGGAGGAACTGGCGGTGTTTGACCTTCTCACACAACGCGAACCTCATTTAACGGCTCCAGAACGGGATGAAGTGAAAGATGCTGTGAGGGAGATGCTTGAGACACTCAAACGAGAAAAATTGGGCTTGGATTGGCGGAAACATGCACAAGCACGCGCACAGGTAAGACTTACTGTTGAAAATATACTTGATGATGAACTGCCCCAACCTTACACCCCGGAACTGTTTAATCAGAAATCCGAAGCGGTCTATCAGCACATCTACGATTCTTACTACGGCGAGGGAAAGAGTGTTTATACCCAAAATTAAAGGCGCGGTTTCAAACCGCGCCTACCTATACTGAAACACGCCGATTATTAGTCAATCTCCCCAATCTTAATCAATCGAGTACCCAATGACAATCGATCGCCCAATGACAACTCTGGGTGTGGCAAGTCCCCGAACAACGGACGGAAATATCCGACACCGGCGGGGGATATCTGATATCGTTCGGTATCGTAAAATCGTAAGTCAAGGCTTCTTCGGATGACATGTCCCGATGCATCCCGCTTCAGCACTTGATCTAACGGTAACAGGGTCGGTTCAATCCCTACCTCTGTCCGCGTAATAGTTGCAACACCGTTGAACATCCCGTCTGAGAGTGCTTGCACCGCCATAGCACCCGCTTTCATAGCGATGTCTCTATCCAAGGGTATCGGGCTACCGCATCTCTGGAGATAACCGAGTATCAATGCCCGGAACGCAGAACTTGAGATCTCCGGAAGCAATTTCTTCATCGTCTCAATGATAATTTCTGAACACCCGCCCGGTTTCGTATGCCCAAAAGCATCGAGTTCCGCTTGTGAAGTAATCATCAGTTCCCCAGCATCATTCCGAATCCCTTCCGATACAACAACAATGACGTTCCCTTGTGCAGCGTGTTTTTCACGAATCGCTTCCGCTAATCTCTCCGGTTGATACGGCACTTCTGGCACAACGATAAGATCCGCTCGCCCATAGGCGGCGGATAAGGTCAACCAACCCGCATCTCTCCCCATCGCTTCAACAACAATCACACGATCGTGGGAGTAAGTCGTTGTCCGCAGATCTTGGACGTAATTGATGACCCTGTTCGCAGATGAAGGGAAACCTGGACAGAAATAGTTCACCATCTTAGAGTAATCGACAGCATCCCCTTCGGGTGGATTGATACCCACATCGTTATCAATCGTTTTGGTGACGAACGTAGTTGTGAACTGATCGGACAGTGCAGTCCCGACCGTCAAAGTGTCATCACCACCAATCGGAATGAGTCCACTAACATCCAGTTTTTTAAGGTTGTCTACTGCCTCATCTAACTTATTATCTTTAATCAGGTTCGTGCGTGAACTTTTTAAGAGTGTTCCTCCTCGATTTTCATCAATCAGGTCCGGGGTCAGCGTAAAGTACCGACCGCCTTTCAGAACACCGCGCCAACCCTCCATGAATCCAATGAGTTCAAAACCGAGTTCCTCGGCTTTCAGCGCGATGCCTTTAAGGGTCGCATTGAGCGCGCTCGTATCGCCACCCCCTGTTAAAACACCGATCTTTTTGGGCATGTTCAGCTCCTTTATCTATTTTTATATGATAATAACTACTTAACGACTTCGAGTAAAACCGGCTTATCCAAAGCGAGTGCTTTTTCAAACATCGGCTTAAAATCGTTTGGGTCTTCAACCCGTAATCCGACTGCACCAAACGACTCAGCAAATTGCACAAAATCTGGGTTCACCAACTCAACACCGATCCGTTTACCGAACCGACGCAGCTGCCCGCGCTCGATTGAGGTATACTGATTATCGTTCATCACGAGCGTCACAATGGGCAGGTTATACATCACCGCGGTTGCGAAATCCGGGCATGTCATTAAAAACCCGCCGTCACCGCTCAACGCGACGACTTTCCGTTCCGGGTAAGCGACTTGCGCGCCGATAGCACCCGTCAATCCGATCCCCATTGCCACAGATACACCGGAGAAGATGTAACTTCCGGGATGATAACACGGAAAATGTGCCAGCGCACCGTAGCCAGTGATGTTAACGTCAACTGACAAGATCGCGTCACGCGGCATCACATCACGCATCTCCTTAAGGATTTGCGGATGCTCAATTTCGGTAAATCGTCGGCGTAATTCGCGTAGACCTTCACCCCAACCGCCGGTTCGTTTCTCGGCATGCAGCGCGGCATTCAACTGGCGTAACACCAATTTCGGATTCGCACCGATGCCAACAGTCGCCGGATATTCTTTGTGAATTTCTTCAGGGTCGGCTTCAATATGCAATAGCGGTTGCGGAATTTTGAGGCTCCAGCTGCCAGTATCACGATAATTGAATCGGGTACCGACGGCAACGATGAGGTCAGACGCGTTCATTGCTGCTTGGGCAACGCCGTCTCGGAAGATACCGATGGAATAGGGTGAGTCTTCCGGCACCGAACCTTTTCCAAAACCTGTCATCACGATCGGCGCGTCCAGTAGTTCCGCGAACGCCAGGATCTCCGCGGTGGCACGCGTATGATTGATACCACCGCCTGCGATAATCAGTGGACGTTCCGAGGTGCGTAACAGTGCTATCGCAGCATCTACATCTTCTGGGCTTGCTGTCGTCTGAATACCGTTGTTGTATGGCGGGATTGGCAAGTCGGCTTCTGCGTCCAACGCATCTTTCGCCAGTTCAATCAGCACAGGACCCGGTCTCCCGGAACGCAATGCACTGAAACTCCGATTGACTGCACCGGGGATTTGGTCTACCCGATGCACAATCTCCAGATGCTTCGTCATCGGTGTGAAAGCTGCTCGCTGATCCAACCCGTGAAAACTCTTCTTCGGATCCCGTTGTGCCAAATAAGACGGATTTTGTCCGGTGATCCAAAGCACAGGTGACGATGCCGTATTCGCCTCACCGATACCGACCGAGGCATTATTTGATCCGGGACCCGGCACAGTCATGCAGACACCGACATCGCCGGTAGCACGGGCATAACCATCTGCCATAAACGCCGTGCCGCCTTCATGCCGTGTGACATAGTGCTGGATACTGTCTTGATTGTTGTATAATGCTTCGTAAACGGTGTCGAGGTGGTTCCCCGGTAAACCGAAAATATCTTTAACGCCTTGTGTTTTCAAACATTCAACAAAAATATCGCCACCTGTCATAGTTAACTCCTTTTCTATCGTCTTGTACTTACTCAGCCTGTGCGGCTGAGTCGAGTGCCTTCGCTTTCTCAAAGTCAGCCTCCGCTGCTGCCTGTTGACCTAATTTCTCCTTCACGTACCCGCGATTCCGATGCGCCTTGACATGCTTCGGGTTTAACTGAATCGCTTTATCCAAATCTGCAATCGCTGCTTGATAGTATCTCTCCGCTTCTTCTGAATTTCCGCAGGCGGACTCCGACTGACCTAAGCGGTGTTTCGCAACGCCGCGATTGTTGTAAGCGCCAGTATACTTTGGATTCAGGCGGATAGCTTCGGTACAATCGGCAATTGCCCCCTGCAGGTGATATTTTGCTTTTTCTGGATTCTCCCGACGCAACTCACGTCGCCCCAGGGCATTCTGTGAAAGTGCCCGATTGCTATAGACGGAAGCGTATTCTGGGTTTAACCGGATAGCCTTATCAAAACTATCCATCGCGGCTGCGTACGCGCGTCCGTCATTTTTTCCGCGTCCGTCTTTATAGTAATCCTTTGCCAAATTTCCGTTTATCTGTGTTGCCTTCTCAAAGTCGGCTTTTGGGGCATCCTTTTCGCCGAGTACTTCCTTTGCAAGCCCGCGATCGAGGTAGTTTATTGCCCTCTCCGGATCGAGTCGGATAGCAGCATCGAAATCTGCGATTGCCTTGTCATGGTCACCAAGGGCAGTTCGTGCAGCCCCGCGCGTATGGTAGGCAGCGCTGCTACTCTCATCTGATGTGGCTAACTGGATGGCGACATCGCTGTCAACGACCGCGCTTTGATAGTACCATTCGGCTGCTCCGGTGTTCTCGGGTTCAGTTACAATTTGCCCGAGGAGATATTTCGTCCATCCGCGGGCATTATAGGCTGAGGCAAACTTTGGTTGCCACTCGATGAGGTGTGTCAAGTCGGCGATCGCCGCGTGATAATGCTTTCGGGCTGCTGCTATATCCCCGTGTGCTACCTTGGAATCGCCACTTTGCATCTTTGCATCTGCGCGGGCGTAAATTGCCTTCGGGTTGTCTAACCATCGGAAAACCCTCAGAATCAGTTGTGCTAACATTCGCTTTCTGAAAGCACGAAGAGTTGGCAGAAAATAATTCGCTGACATGAGTCGGTAAGCCTTAACCCTGTCCATAAGGACTGTTCTACAGTCAAGCGAGTCAATCTGCTTATAGTTCCCGTTAGCATTCGGCATTATCAATTTAAATTGTGTCTCACTACGGGCTGTATAGGCATCAGGTATATCCGGATTAAGATTGATAGCCTTATTATAGTCGGCAAGGGCACCTTCAAAGTCGTCTCCCGCCTGATGCGCCCTGCCTTTTTTATATGCGAGATAGGCACGTATACGCGGGCGATTTTGCCATTCCGTTAAAGGCTGAGCGTCTGTCGCTTCCGCCGCTGTAAGCAACGCTTCAAGCGCGTTTGAAGGCACAGCGTACCCCTTACCGGGTTTGGGAGTGCCCCGCGAAAGCACGGCTATTACCTCGCCTTGGTTGTTCAGCACTGGGCACCCACTCCACCCCGGTCCTGCAGCGGGTATGTGTAACCGAAGCCACTTATCCTTTTTTTCGATACATCGGACAGTAGCCGCTGCGCTGTTTTCCTTGTCACCATCATAGCCGATGGCGCAGATGCGCGCTTTCTTTTTCACAGTCTCACTGTTACCAAGGTCGAAAGGAATCTCCTCTTCCGAAACTTTTAGAACAGCGAGGTCGTTCTTTTCATCAAACGCTGTAATGCCTTCAATTGTGTACGCTGCATCTGTGTCAACATGCTTTGCAGCAATGCTCATAGCCCCTTTTAAGATGTGAAAACTTGTCGCAATTTGATCGCGCGCCACAAAGAAGCCGCTACAATTACGAATGCTAACTTCGTATTTGCTGCTGCCAATATACTTTTCAAAAGCCTTTACCTCCAAGATCGCCAGGGTACCTTGGATATTTTCGGCATGCTGCTGACGTGAGTTCTTTTTTTCCAATGTCATAAAGAATCTGTCCGTTGGAAAATCTATAGTTTTAGCCGAGTGTTCCTTAACTTAGGAAACGACAAAAAGTCTTGCCCGCCTCGGCGCAAATGTACAGTTTAGATATGTCTTCTCATCAGCGTGCCAGAATGTAACGTTTTCTTTTTTTCCGTTAAACAAATCAAACTCCGAAACACGTAACGCCTTTCGTCGTATTTCGATCAACGTATCCATCGGTTCATTGCTTGCGTTAAAGAGATAAAAAATTTCGGAGGCTTTCGCTTCTCTATGGAGTACGAGAACGCTATCTGTCGGCTCGTTTTCCGGTTTTACATACACTGAGACGACACAGGTTACCCATTTTCGTAGACATTTTTCGAGTTTCACTGCTTTCTCATCAGGTGGACCGCGGAGAGTGGTTACACGCCGTCCATAAATCAGTTGCTCAAGCGGATACGGCTCAAGTCCAATGCTGCCATTCAGCAGATACGGCGTAGGTTCATCTACGATCAGTCTGCCTTTTGCTTTCGTGAAGGCCTTTAAACGTTTAACAGTCCCTTCTTGAAGCGATATGCAACTCGGAAGCAGGACAACGGTATAAATATCTGTCGCAGATACTTGATCATTGGGGAAACAGAGTCCTCCACGTTTGCGACCTTGTTTTCTTGCATCCGCGGTATCTATAATCTCTGCTGAATTCAGTTCATGTTCTGAGACGATTCTGAAATCGTAGCCTAACTCCCACACGCTTTGGCACAACCAACCCCATGCCTTTGTTACACTATTCCACGATTTCTCATCGGGTTTAGTCCAGAGACTCTGCGTCGGTGCTACCATCAGAAGTGGTCTCTTTGGATAGCCTGTTGATAGCAGTTGTGATAGTTCTTGTGTTGTATTCTCGGAGGTGTTTTTTCTATTCAGCCACAAGTTGAAACCGAGACAGGCATCTTCGAGGTATCGCGATTCGGTGGTGTTGTCCTTTTTCCGGGCAATACCAGCAGATTGTGTGTCGCTACAGCTCCATTTGGCAACGACGAATCGCTTTGGTGTATCTATTTCGGTGACGTTTAAAATCGGACAGTCTACCGCTGCCAGCATAGATCCCAACTCAAACTCCAACGTCTTAGCGCTCGCTGAGAGACTTAAAGCAAACCGGAGTCCTTCTTGATAGCAGAAATCGCGGATGCCGCCCAGAAAGCACGTCGCGAATCGCTGCGTCAGTGCTTGCCAAAACGTATTTCTGACGGCTGCTGAATTATAAGTTTCATGAAACACCAAAGGCAGATAGGTTGTCAGTGTTTCTTCTGTTGTCTCCAGTAGCACAGGACTCCACGGAACCGATGCAGTGCCAGCCCCTAAAACGCTCGCTAAGGACAAAAATTTGGGAAGTTCACAGGCAAAGCCAACGAGGTGCTGCTTGCCATAAGTTTTTAAATAACCTTTCAGCAGTCGTTCTATGAACTGCGAAACCCCGTGGGCATCTAATAGATCATCAGCCACCGCCGCTGTCTGAAAAAGATTAATAACCGTTCGACCGCGAAGCCGTTCTGCAATCGTGAGATCTCCGCTCACACATTGCTGCATATAGTCAGTGATGTTATAGCAGGGTGCATCTGCATGCGGTTGCGCAATTAAGTAGTATTGATTGAAGTCTGTTTCACGCAACAGGGCGGACTGCCGGAGTAATGCTTGGATTGTTACGGTTCTTTCTGTATCACCGAAGGACAAGTCCGTAGCGTTCAATTGATAGCGCGTCTGCAATAAAGCCGATGGTAATACAACCCATGCTTGGCTACCCCGTCGCGACGACTGTTTTAGTGCCGCTCGGTGCGCTGCTGATTCTTGTGTGCCTCGCCACGGTAGCAGGCTGCCCCCGTCCGGAACTTGCGAGTTTCCCGTGTTAAAAGAATCCGTCTGCACAGATATCCGCTCCTATGTTAAAAAATTTGCAACTGTTAAACGTGTTGTGGTATACTTTTAACACTGAGGAAAGGCAAGATTCATAAATTCTCCCTCTATTTTGCATTAAGAGTTTAGCACACCTTGAGAATTCATGCAATCAAAAGTTTTCCGTTCTGTTTGCGATGAAAACTTGTGATCTGGGTGCTGAGTTCTAAGCTATGACAACGGCTAAACCGCACGAAAAAGAATAGACATGAAACTTCTCGAAAATCTCATCTCAGCGTTTTCCGTCCTTCGCGCCAGCAAATTGCGCACGATTCTTACGCTTTTAGGCATTACCATCGGTATTGCGGGGATCATTGCGATGATGTCCTTTGGGGCGGGTGCCGAAAAACTTATCATGGCAGAATTTGAGAAGATCGGTGGTCCGAGTATGTTCGGCGTTTACCGACCTGGGTATGTCCGAAAAAATGGACGCTGGCAACGTAATAACAGTCCACATCACCTTGAGATGGAAGACCTCCGTGATGTCCTCGCAGAATGCCCCTCCGTTGAAGTTGCCACTGTCGAAGGCAGCTACTACATCAATCTCGGTATTGATGGAAAATTTCAAAAAACCTATCTCCGCGCAACAACAAACGAATACCAAGCCGTTCGCGAATGGCAGACTGAATATGGTAGATTCCTCGCGGATACCGATATGGACGCGTGGACAAAAGTCTGTGTTATCGGTTCAAAGATTTGGAAAGAGCAGTTTAAGGGACAAGATCCGATCGGTAAAGAAGTCGTTATCAACAACTTCGGGAACAACAAACGCTTTACGGTTATCGGCATTATGGAGAGCCGAGGCGACGGGTTAGAACGCGGCAAAAGCGATGACAATATGCTTTTCATTCCGATTACAACTGCACAAAAGCGGTTCTGGGGACACGATCACGTTGGGCATATCATGGTGCGTGCGAAAAGTCCATTTCACGTCGATCAGGCACTCAAAGAGGTAAAGACCATTATTATGCGCAATCACGGTGGCGACGATACCTTTTTCCGAACGTGGTCGGCGAAACAGGGCATCGAAAATGCAAAAAGAATGATCCTTATCATAGAGACAGTGCTGGTCGTCATTGCGTCTGTGTCCTTGATTGTCGCGGGTATCGGGATTCTGAACATTATGCTTGTTTCTGTGACAGAGCGGATCCCGGAAATCGGACTCCGGAAAGCTGTCGGCGCAAAGAGTTTTAATATCCGAATGCAGTTCCTCACAGAATCCGTCCTCTTATGTCTAATTGGCAGCCTACTCGGTATCGCTTTCGGTGCGATCGCCGGGAAAGGCTTTGCTTGGATCGTCGGCAGGTTTTTAGATGGAATGGCGTGGCCCTCAGTGATTACCCCAGAGGCTGTGCTGATCTCCGTCGGCGCAGGCGCAGCCGTAGGTATCTTCTTCGGCTATTACCCCGCCAGCCAAGCCGCTAAGTTGACCCCCATTGATGCCATCCGCCATACGTAATAAGGAAACCAAGCATGCATCTGCTGGAGAACCTCATCTCAGCGTTTTCCATCCTTCGCGGAAGTAAACTCCGTACAATTCTCACGCTCTTAGGGATTACTATCGGTATTGCCGGTGTGATTGCGATGATGTCTTTCGGCGCGGGTGCCGAAAAACTCATGATGGCGGAATTCGAGAATATCGGCGGTCCCAGCATGTTCGGCGTTTATCGACCCGGGTATATCCGAAAAAACAACCGTTGGCAGCGCAATACCAGTCCCCATTACCTTGAGATGCGAGATTTACACGATATTCTGACAGATTGTCCATCTGTTGAGGTCGCGACTGTCGAAAGAAGTCATTTCATCAATTTTGAAGTTGAAGGACGGCATCGGCAAACTTACATGCGCGCAACAACCAACGAATACCAAGCCGTCCGTAGATGGAAAACGGAATACGGTAGATTCCTCGCCGATACCGATATGGACTTCTGGAATAAGGTTTGTGTTATCGGTGCGAAGGTCTGGAAGGAGCAGTTTAAAGGGCAGAACCCGATTGGTAAAGAGGTCGGTATCAACAACAGGCGTTTTACCATTATCGGCATCATGGAGAGCCGCGGCGATGGATTAGAACGCGGCAGAAGCGATGACAATATGATTTTCGTCCCGATCACGACAGCACAAACCCGTTTCGGTGGACGGAACCGCGTCGGTGCTATCATGGCGCGTGCTAAAAGTATTGATGTCGTTGATCAAGCACTCAAAGAGGTTAAAACCGTTATTATGCGCAACCACGGCGGCGACGATACCTTTTTCCGTACGTGGAACGCAAAGAAAGGGATTGAAAGCGGAAAGCGGATGATCTTTATCATAGAGTCGGTCTTGGTCGTTATAGCGTCTGTCTCCTTGATTGTTGCGGGTATCGGTATCCTGAATATCATGCTCGTTTCGGTAACAGAGCGGATACCGGAGATCGGACTCCGAAAAGCTGTTGGTGCCAAAAGCCTTGACATCCGCTTACAGTTCCTGACAGAATCTGTGCTTTTGTGTCTGATTGGCAGTCTGCTCGGTATCACGTTAGGAGCTGTGACGGGGAGCGGTTTTGCTTGGGTAGTCGGCAAATTCTTGGAAGAATTGTCGTGGCCCGCTGTGATTACGTTGAAAGCCGTGTTAATCTCTGTCGGTGCGGGTACTGCGGTAGGTATCTTCTTCGGTTACTACCCCGCCAGCCAAGCCGCTAAGATGACACCCATCGATGCGATTCGGCATACGTAAACACTTAATACCAGATTTGGGAGGAGGCAACTGATGCTTAATACGCAAACAACCCCTGAGGCCATACAAAAAATACCGGCACCCGATACGATGACGCTGGAGGAATTTCTTGAAAACGACTTAGAGGGATATGAATATGTAAAAGGAGAATTAGTCCCGATGCCACCGGCAACGATGATACATGGTGAGATTAGTATTAATATTATTCGCTATTTGGATGCATACATTCATGAGCACCAGTTAGGACGTTTGTATACCGCTGAAACGACTTTTCAGTTGGATGATCGAGCAGTAAAGCCGGATATCGCGTTTGTTTCGACCGACCGATTACCCGAAAATAGAGAGCAGGCCTCACCGGTCCCGCCGGATTTGGCAGTTGAAGTCGTCTCGCCATCAGACAAACACTATGATGTCACCGAAAAAGCGTTAGCCTATTTGAGATCAGGCACACGCCTTGTTTGGGTGATTGAACCCGTCGCAAAAACAGTAATGATCTACCGCTCCGAGATCGATTTCACTGTGCTGAACTATGAGGACACATTGACAGGTGAGGATGTCGTCAAAGGATTTTCATGTCCAGTTGCCCAGCTTTTTGAGTAGATTTTAAGGGAAAACAATGCCTATTTTTAGATTAGAAGGAGATACGCTCATACCCGCACCGGAAACGAATATTGAGTTTGAAGAACATTTGGAAACTTGGCTTGAAAACAGCCCCTGGGCAATTATCCAAGACGAACTCGTTCTGTGGATTGACAGACAGCCGAGTGCCCAAGATGAAGAAGGAACGATCTTTCCAGATTTGCTCGGAGTTGATTCAGAAGGTAACCTTGTTATTATTGAGTTTAAGCGCGGGAAAACCCCAAGGGACGTGGTAGCACAACTGCTTGAGTACGCAGCTTGGGCAAATGAACTTCCAGTAGAACAGATTCATGAAATTGCTGACACCTATTTTGAAAAACGGGACGAATTCAGGGGAAAAACTTTCGCCGAGGCATTCAGGGAAGTATTCGACATTCCTGAAACTGACGAACTTCCACCTCTCAAACGGAAGTTGCGTTTATTTGTAGTTGCAGAAGAAATACAGCCGAGAGTGGCACGTGTTTGCCAATTCCTTCGTACGTCATATAAAATAGATGTCAGTTGTATAGCTGTCTCAAAATTTCAGACTGAATCCGGTGACGAGATCGTCAGCACAGATGCTAAGGTCGGAGATGAAGAGATCGTCACGCCTAAAACACAGCAGCGTAATCTGCAGACCGCGCGATGGTCAGGTGATAAACCTGTACAGCAGGTCGTGTGGGATGCTGTACAGGAATTAACGCAAGGCAAAACAGATGTGGAATTTGCAATCAAAGAAGTTAAAGCAATCATCCTAAAAAAGGATCCTAGTTTCAAGGAAGGAACGGTAAATGGACAAATAACTGCGGATTGTGTCAATCACCCTTCACGCCGCCATCATCCGTCTGCTAAAGATGAATACTATTGGCGAGTAGAAAGGGGAATATATCGTCTTTACGATTCTGAAAAAGATAAAGTGGAAAATGATAGCGGAGCTAATTGAGTGGAACAACGAGCGGAAAACCCATGTAAAGCGATGCAACAAGTACCAATACATCTCCATGCTCCTGCTACCGAAGGTATCAAATACATCGGCTCCAAACTAAAACTCATCCCACAAGTCCTCGAACTCGTCAAAAAAGTCAACGCTAAAACAATTCTCGACGGCTTCGCAGGCACAACTCGTGTCTCACAAGCACTCGCAAAACTCGGCTATACCGTTATCTGCAACGATGTTGCCCCATGGTCAGAAGTCTTCGGCACGTGCTACCTTCTCAACACAAAACCGAGAGACGCATATCAATCCCTCATTGATCACCTCAACGCCGTGCAACCTACTGATGGCTGGTTCACAGAACACTACGGCGGACACGCCAATGGTGGCAACGCCATCCAAGCAGACGGACTCAAGAAACCGTGGCAGCTCCATAACACGCGTAAATTAGATGCCATTCGCCAAGAGATCGAAACCCTCAATTTGGAGCCAGTCAATAAAGCGGTTGCACTGACAAGCCTCATTCTGGCACTCGACCGCGTTGACAATAGCCTCGGTCACTTTTCAGCCTACCTGAAAGAATGGGCACCGCGTGCCTATAAAGATTTAGTGCTTGAAGTCCCCCAAGTTTTCACGTCAGAAGGAGCGCATCAGGTTTACCAAAGCGACATCTTTGAACTCGTGCCGCGTGTATCCGTAGACCTTGCGTATTTCGATCCGCCGTACGGCTCAAACAACGAGAAGATGCCTGCTTCGCGTGTTAGGTACGCCGCCTACTATCACCTCTGGAAAAGTGTTGTTCTCTTTGATAAACCCACCCTTTTCGGCAAAGCAAAACGGCGAGAAGATACATCTGACCCCCTCGCCGCGTCTGTATTTGAGGAATTCCGAACGAACGACACCGGACATTTCATTGCCGTTGAAGCCATCGCAAAGTTAATCCGAGAGACACAAGCGCGTTGGATTTTGCTGTCCTATAGTTCCGGCGGTCGCGCGACTGCAGCGCAACTGAGCGATGTCATGCAAAGCAACGGGCAACTCATCGCGGCTCTTGAGCTTGACTACAAAAAGAATGTCATGGCAGGTATGAAATGGACGGACGAATGGATAAATGACGCTGAAACGCCAAACCGAGAATTCCTTTTCCTTCTTGAAAAAAGTTGATAGTGTGAACGCTGTTTCGTGTGCCTAACGCTCATCGACTTTAGGTTTCGCACCGAGCCGCCAATGTCTGCTGCACACCAGCGGCCAATCGGTACAAATACCGTCTATTTTATTCCCGCGGGCTTCGTCCCAGATATCAGGTCGATGCTCGCCGATGTGCAAGGCGAGCCAGACTTGCTTACCGAGTTGACGCGCCTGTTCCATCTCTCTTGCACTCGGAATGAAGCGCACCCACAGGCAGTCAGCGAGCGGATCGCGCAAGGCTGCGGTGAACTGATCAGTTTCACTATCATTTAGGTACACCGTAGTACGCAGCTTCGGGTTGGCTTGTTTGAAGCGACGACTCGAATCGCTGGACTGACCAAAGGCGAAGAGCTGATCGAACAGATCGTATTTTTCGACGAGCCGCGCGATGTTCTGCTCAATCCCCGGTGAGATGACTTTCATATTCAATGCGATGGTCACCGGTGTTCGTTGGTGCTCGCGAGTGAGTTTGAACACCTCTTCCAATGTCGGGACCTTCTCGCCAGCGAAGCGCGGATCGAACCAACTTCCGGCATCCAGTTTGCGAATTTCCGCCAACGTCATTTCGGTCACTTCACCGGTCCCGTCGGTCGTGCGGTCTACAGTCTTGTCGTGAATGACGACAAGGTGTTCGTCGCGTGTCTGGTAGACATCCAATTCGATTGATAGCCCTAACGCAATGGCGGCGGCAAAACTGGGTAAAGTGTTCTCAGGGGCATGCTGCACTAAACCGCGATGAGCAAGTAAGATTGGATCTTCAGGTAACTCGTTCATCTCTGGTTCCGGTGCGGCGATCACACACATAAGCATCAGCATGTTGAACGACATAATCTATCTCCTTATAACAAATGAAGCCAGCGTGATACCGATTTTTTTGAGGTGTCGAATCCCAATTTGTTGTTTCAGTTAAGGTTGTTATCCCAGTATTCTTACGAAAACGCCTACGAGCACTAAAGTCACAGTTTAAGGGGTTGTGAAGTGTCTTTGCAAAATGCCTTAACCCTCGGATGCACCAACACCTCTGGATTCAGCATGTATGCTGGGGCACGTCCTTGAATTGCATCTGTAACCTGCTCAATCGTCCGAAGATCCAACCGAATCCCGGATTCAACGGTCATGCCTGCATTATGATTCGTAGAGATGATACGCGGATGATCCTTGTGAATTGCCCGCGGTCCGTTAACCGGGTCGTCTACAACATAATACCATAGCCGGTTTTCACTAACAGCGCGGTTCGCTGCTGCATCGTCAACAAGATTTCCACGCGATGGATTGATGAGAGAGGCATGCGGCTTCATAGCACAGAATTCTTCGTAGCCGACGACAGTATCCGCACCTGATAAATGGAGAGATACAGTGTCGCTCTCTTTGAAAAGCGTTAGCGGTGTATCGACAGCCTCAGCACCAAATTGCGCTGCGAGTTCGGGAATATCCGGACGGATGTCATACACCAAGAGCCGCCCTTCCTCACCGAGCAGCGGGCGCGCACGGCGGGCAACCTCTTGTCCAATCCGACCGAAACCGTACAAACCGAGTGTAGAACCCATCACCTCATGGGTCTTGATGAGTCCGAAATCCCCACTGTGAGAGGCACTATTGAGCGTATAGACGCGCTTCATCGTTGCAAACCACTGCGCAATCGCATATTCAGCGACAGTCACCATGTGTTCTGGGGCGATGGTAACAATAACACCATACTCGGTCGCTAAATCTACATTGACGGTTTCGTATCCGACACCCCAACGCGCAATGATTCGGAGGGATTCCGCCGCTTGATAGAAACTTTCATGAAAGGGCACGCCGCTTGCGATCACGCCAACAACCCCATCAGCGTGTTCCGCTGTCAGTTCCGGCGGGTGGATACTCAACTCACCCAGTTGCGCCAAATCTGCCAACGCTGCTCGGCGTTCCGCAGTATCAAACTCACTGTTCTCAAAAATAGGAGAAAGAAAAATTTTGGTTTCCATAGTTTTATGTGTTTAGCGACTAATGCGGACACCGCCTGCCTGCATCGCCTTTTCTGCCTCTTCTGCCGTTGCCCAGTTGAAGTCACCAGGGAATGTATGTGCTAAAGCGGAATACCCGCCAGCGAAATCGACAGCCTCCTGCGGTGATTTTCCGTTCAAGAGACTATAAATTAATCCTGACGAGAAACTATCACCCCCACCAACACGGTCAACCAATTCCAAGTCCTCATAGATACGTGAAAGATAGAATTCTTCACCATCAAACAGGAGTGTCCGCCAATCGTTGAGCCAACCGGTTTTGGCATCACGTAACGTCGTGCCGATCATCTCGATGTTCGGAAAAGTGTCTTTGACGCGCTGTGCAACCGCCTTATAACTCTCTGGTTCGAGTTTGCTATAGGATTCGGTTGCCCCTTCCGCCGCGAAACCGAGAGATTTCTCAAAGTCTTCCTCGTTACCGATGAGGACAGAGACGTGTTCCATCATCGGTCGGTTCGCCGCTTGTGCTTCTTCAGCACTCCACAATTTGGAACGGAAGTTTAGATCGTAACTGGTTTTGACACCCGCTGCACGCGCCGCTTGGAGTGCCTCTGCCGAGACCGCAGCCGCGGATTCCGACAAAGCCGGTGTAATCCCGCTCAGATGGAACCACCGTGCATTGCTAAAAATAGATGTCCAATCAATCTCACCGGGTTGCCCTTTGGAGATTGCCGAGTAGCCGCGGTCATAAGTAACACTACTTGCACGGGGTCCCGCTCCCATTTCGAGGTGATAAAACCCGTTCCGCTCAAAGCCGACACCGTCAAAATCCACCCAGACGATGTTAGACATGTCCACACCGAGTTCGCGTCCTTTATTGCGGATATAGCGACCCGACCAGTTATCCACAAGCCGTGATACCCATGCTGTCTGCAGTCCGAGTTGTGCGGCATTGACAGCGACGTTCATCTCGGCACCGCCAGCCGTGATTGACAGCGATGTCGTATTCTCAAGCCGCATGAATTCTGGTGAGGTGAGACGAATCATCGCTTCTCCAAACGTGACTAAATCATACATAGCGTTCATTCTCCTGTTTTGATGTCTGTTGTGTTCTGGTATTCGTGATAGAGGTTTTCAATACATTGTCCACAGAAACAGTAGACCCTACCGTATCCGCCGACCTCTTTTTCAAGCAGTTGGCTCATTGGAAACTCTTCCTGGCAGATCGCACAAAGTTCTATCGGTTCTTTGGAAGCATCGGTGTCTTCACCGTTCTTCTGCCGAGACATGAGATGCAAAATCAACCAGACGGCGATAGGTGCGAAAATTACAAATATAATAAAGAGCATTGCGTGTTTCCTTATAACAACCTACAGCAACTATAATGCCTATTACTATAGTCGATAACTGTGAAGATGTCAACGGAAATTCGTTTGATTAATTCGTTGTCGCTGTGCTAAAATACGTAAACACGTGAAACACTCTAAAACCGCCATTTAACCGCAAGGAAACTTAAAAGTACATGTCAAAAATAGCACACGTAGATGTTTATCCGACTGCTGTCGGGATGAAAGATGTCTTTAATATCGGCACCGGTTTCGTCGGGGATACGGGATCCGCAGGCGACCATGTTTTCGTCAAGATCACAACAGACGACGGCTATGTCGGTTGGGGTGAACAACGCGCCCTCCCGTCATGGAGTTACGAGACGACTGAATCTATCACGACCACGATTCGGCATCACATCGCTCCCCTACTGCTCGGACAAGATCCACTGAACCACAACGCCATCCACTATGCGATCTATGACGCATTGAAACCGGCTGTCAGTAACGGACACCCTTTCGCCAAAGCAGCAGTAGACATCGCTTTGCACGACCTACGTGGACGCATCCTTGATGTTCCGCTACACACGCTTTTCGGTGGGAAACGTCACGACACACTCCCGCTTGCCTATGCATTGAGTATTGATACGCCAGAGATAATGGGATTGAAGGCAAAAGCCTTGGCACCCTGTTCCTGTTTCAAGGTGAAAGTTGCGGGCAATCCCGCAGCGGATGAAGAACGCCTGCGCGCAGTGCATGAAGCGATGCCAGACGCTCAACTCTGGATCGATGCCAATCAGTCCTATACGCCGTCTAACGCACTGGAATTACTGAAACGAGTCGCGGACATCCGAGAAATTTACTGTATGGAACAACCTGTGGCAAGCCAAGACTGGTTCGGCATGAAACGGGTTCGCGAGGACGCATCGGTTCCGATTGCTATTGATGAAGGGTGCTTTACCTACTTTGATTTGGCAAAGGTTGTGCGTTTAGCGTGTGCGGATGCCGTCGTTTTGAAAGTCTGTAAATCCGGCGGTTTAGCGGAGTGTCTCAAGAGCGTTCACGTCGCCGAAGCCAATTCAATAGAACTCCTCGGTAGTGGTTTGACGGAAGCCGGTATCGGATTCATCGCCAGCGTCCATCTTTTTTCGACTTTGGATCTCGTTCTCCCTGCTGAACTCAATGCCCCCGCCTTTTTGGAAACATTAGCAGTGAGCGGTGTCGAAATACATGACCACGTTGTGACAGTCCCAGACGGTCCCGGTCTCGGTGTTGTCCCTGATGAAGATTACATCAAGGCGAATCTCCTGAAGGTTGCGGTATCTTAGACGCAATCAAGATCTCCACCAGAATAGCGATAACGATTGCTACAACGCAGAGTAGATACGGACTCTGTGTGCCGAATCGTGAATCCGCTAAAATGCCTCCTAAAAGCGGACCTAACAGAATTCCTAATCCCAATATACCTTCATGCCATCCGCTCTTATTGCCTTTGTCGGTGTGACGATCCAATCCGTAGTAAAGGCTGCTAAAATAGGTGAAAGCGGCAGACACACCAATGACCCCAAATGCGAAGGTCCAGAGGAGTGTATGTTGAAGTCGCCATATTCCAAAGAAACTAAGGATTGCCAACATTTGAACTATTAACATCGGACTGAAGCGGTAGTGCCATCGGGTTGAGTAACCGGTGCCGAGGACAAGAAACGCCAACGTCTGTATGCCACCAAGTGTGAGCATCAGATTGCCGAATGTAGAGGGAGCCATCCCCATCTCTTTTGTGAGTTTCGGCGCGAGGCGACGCAACACACCCAACGTGAACCATGAAGTAAAGTTCGCACACCGTGCTATATTGAGATAGTTAATGCGTACAGGTTGCGGTGGGTAAAGTGTTTCGGTAGGTTCTTCGGTGATTTCGGGGGCGGTATCGGTTTTTGGAACATCAGAGGTCTGCCAATTGTTCGCTATAATTGTGCCTAAGGTTAGTAAAACCATTGCACCGGCAAGATAGAACGGTTTAAATGGGTCTGCATCGCCATATAGGTAACTTGAGAGCGCCGGACCTAAGGTGATACCGATGCTCCAGAACAGATTGAAAAGCATAACTCGGTGGATGAGTTTACCGCCGCCTTCGCGTTCAGCGAGCCATGCCTCGTAGGCGGGCCAGAAGAGTGCCATACTGATACCGATGCCGGGGAAGATCAGCATGAGATGCAGGCTATTTCGACAGCGTGGGAGACCGATACTGACAGCACCGAGGACCAGACACGCTGCGTAAAGTACATATCGCCGTTCTATCCGATCCGAGAGTCGTCCGAAGGGAATCGCAAGCACCACAAAGAAGGCAGTCGTGACCGCCATCAGTACGCCTAAAAAAGTCGAGGAGAGTCCGAGATAACTCGTATAAAAGGAGGTATTGGTTAGGATACTGCTATAAGCGAGATCGAGTAGCAGGACGGGCAGATAAACGGTAGAAAGTTGGCGCATATTTTATTGTTCCGCACCCGATGTTACGGTTCTACAATCGTTGCATCAATCATGTGATAAGGTATCGCAGCAACCGGTTCCACTTCAAGGCCGATTTCGTCTTGTGTGACACCGCTATTCGCAGTGGCTCTTGCATAAATTTCGACCGGATTTGCTTCTTCAGGTACCTGCCAATCCCATTTCCAGAGCACCCATGCGAGTGGCGTATCCTTTGCCCATATTTCTGCCTCTTGCCACGTTTGCCCGTAATCGACGCTGACTTCTACTTTCTTGATACCGCCGTGATGTCCTGCATCGAAAGCCGCACCACTTACCGTGTAAATCTTGCCGCCAGTGATTTTCTCACCCTCGCTCGGGGTCCCAATCATCGTACCGAGTTTCACATTCGCAATCGGGTCCCAGCCTCGTTTCTCCCAGTAACTTTCATGTGCTTTTGCCAGGTGGATGTTCACGATCCATTTCGGGTTTTTCGTGCCGTAGTGACCGGGATTCAGTAGTCGGATTGGGAAGCCGTGTTCAGTCGGGAGCGGGTCACCATTCATCTCGTAGGCGAGAAGCGTCCCTTCACGCATTGCGTCTTCCAGTGGAATCGCTGTATGGTAGCCGTCTGCACAACGGAATACAACGACTTTCACTTCGGGTTTCGGTCCAACTTTCTCAAGCAGATCGCGAAGCCGAACGCCTTTCCAATTGGCATTGCTCATCTGCTCCGTCCCGATCGGGTCCCCGATACATTTCAGAGTACGCGTTGCTTCAACAGGCTCCATGGCAACAATATCTTCAAGCTGGAGTGGTGGCATCTTTTTTTCGATTAAACCGGTAATTGCCATCCGCCACGTTGCAGCGTTCAGCACTTCAGGGTCGCCAATCTGTAAAATATAGAAATCGGCGTTAGAGGTTACAAAAGTGCTTGGTTTCAGCAACGGTTTTATTTCTGCTTGTCCTTCGAGCTGGAGGGGTAAAACCATTCCTGCAGCACTAATCGCGCTCAGTTTTATGAACGTTCGTCTTTTCATTCTTTTAAATTTCCTTGCGGTTCGGTTAGCTGGTTTTCGGTGTTCGTGTTCCTCTCCGTATATCCGCTTTCCACTTCGTTTCAAGCTGCATGTGCTCTTGAAAAGAGAGGTATAATATGCGGTTCAGTCAGCTGGGTTTGGGGATTTCACGCCCCTCTCCGTATATTCGCTTTTCACTTCGTTTCAAGCTGCGTGTGCTTCTGAAAAGTGAGGTATAATATACCGCCTGCTGCTTTGCTGACTGCTATTTTTCCTCGCGTTTTTTTCTCCTTCGCATCTGCATCGTGATTTTTACGACACCTCTCACCATAATCGCTGTCCCGAGACAAAGCGTTAAAGGCAACCCCCATTTCCAATCGAAGAAATAGTAAGCTGCAAAACTGATACACATTAAGACGATGAAAATGTTCAAGAGTGTTTTATTTTCATACCATTTTTGCATCTTTTTTATACTCGCCAGTTATTAAGGTCAATAGTCAAAAAAATATTACCACATGCCTGATTAAATGTCAAAGAAAATAGAACCCTTCACCGTAGGATTCTCACTGCAAAGCACTCCCAGTCGCGACTTTCACTGACCGCTGATAGCTGACCGCCAATTTGAAAGATTAGTTGCATTCCGTTTGAAAAAGTGCTATGCTGCTCCTATATATTTAGAAAAAAGGAAGGACCGGAATCTCTCATGGCGAAACAACCGAATATTCTTTTTCTTATGACGGATCAGCAGCGTTTTGACACCGTCGGTGCCCTCGGCAATCCGATGATTCAGACCCCAGGATTAGATCGAATTGTGCAGGAAGGGACAAGTTTTACCTCAGCGTACTGTCCGTCCCCTGTGTGTGTGGCATCGCGTTGTAGTTTTCTGCTCGGGCAATGGGTACATGAGACGGGATGCACGAGTAATTCCGCAATGCCCCAAGACCGAGTTTCAGTGATGGAGCTGCTCAATGAAGCAGGCTATCAGACACACGGTATCGGCAAAATGCATTTCACGCCGCAAGGCCGTAAAATGTGGGGGTTTGAGACGCGCGACTATTCTGAGGAAGGCCCTGGTCCTGACGACTTCACGGTTTCCCTGGTTGAAAACGGCTACGACCATGTCGTTGCCCCGCACGGTGAGCGGAGTGAATACTATTATATCCCACAACCCTCGCAACTCCCCGCACGTCTACATCATACCCAGTGGGTAGGCGATAGAACGCTTGAATTCTTCTCACAGCGCGATAGGGATCGTCCTTTTTTATGTTGGAGCAGTTTTATTAAGCCACATCCACCCTTTGAATCGCCTGTCCCGTGGAACAGACTCTATCGTACCGTCGAGATGCCATTACCTTTCCTACCACCAGATTATGAGCGTCTACATACCTACTGGAACCGACACCAAAATCGTTACAAATATCGTGACCAAGGGCGGGATATGAACCTCCTTCGGACGATGCGTGCCGCTTACTATGCAGCGATCTCCTTCATTGACTATCAGGTCGGGCGGATCCTTGACTATCTTGAATCGGAAGGTGAATTAGACAACACCTTAATCCTTTATACTTCCGATCACGGCGAGTTGCTCGGTGACTATGACTGCTACGGCAAACGCTCATTCCTTGATGCAGCAGCCCGGATTCCACTGCTTGTCCGCTACCCGGAACGTTTCGAGGCAAACGCGCAGTGCGATACACCTACCAGCCTTGTGGATGTACTACCGACAAGTCTCGGTGCAGCAGGGTTACCATTACAGGCAGACCGAAGCGGTGTGGACCTCGCGGATCTTGCCACTGGAAATGCCCAACGGGATGCTATCATCGGTCAATTGGGACAGGAGGGTACGGGACTCTATATGCTCCTGACAAACGAATACAAGTATATCTACTCCGCTGCGGATCGACAGGAGTGGCTTTTCAGGCGTATGCAAGGTAGACTCGACGAGCGGAGTCTTGCAGGTAATCCGGGGTATGGCAGAATTCTTAACGCTTATCGCAAACGTTTGATTGAATGGCTCCGCGACGACGGTTACGAAATCCCGCTTGATGGTAATAGATGGCGAGACTTTCCATCACCTGTCGAACCTGAGACCCCTGATGCGGGACAACTCTTCCAAGATGGACGTTCTGTGAGTGATCAGTTTCCATCCGGGTATTCACCAAATGTGGACACACTCAGAAATTGAGCGCGATACAATCATTGAAGTCTGTTCGCGCGAAGCACATCCGTTACGAATGTTACAAATTTTCGATCTATAGGAGATGAAGATATCCGAAATTGATAAGTAGTGCATAGTGCAATTTTTGCGTTATATATGGCAATTCTTGCGTGTCACTCACGATTCTTGCATGCCTATAATGTACAGTAGGACTTATGAATAGGGACAGGGTTTTTAACACTGGTGAACCCAGTTTATACCTATGTTTTAGGCGGATGACAGTGAAATATTATTCTGATTTTAGATGTTGCAATAGACAGATGTCTTTTATTAAAAGCGTTGGCATGAAATTTGCTTACATATCATTATCAATTATCATGTTGACTCATATTAATTAATAAATTGAGATGTCTATCTAAAATGATTTTCAGTGATTTACTGTTTTCCTTAACCCGTTCGGGCGTATTGTCCAGCGATCCTAAGCCATGCCTATTCATCGCTCTGTTAAAACGTTAATTTCAAAGGCAGGATGGCACGCCTATAACACTTATCATAAAGGTGTGTGCTACCACTTCAAACTCTCACGGGCAGCTGCGCTGTTAGATGCCTCGCGCGAAACTATTGAAGCATATCAGGCTGAACGTTTAGAACAACTCCTCCAACACGCCTACCAGACAACACCTTATTATCGTGAATTGCTCAAGACAGAGACACCTGATATATCGCAAATCCCACCACTTGAGAAGCAGGATGTCCGAGCACAATTAGAGGGGCTCTGTTCTACAGCCTTCACTGAAGAGCAACGGATTGAAAACGCTACGGGTGGCTCAACAGATACGCCACTTACGTTCTACCAGGACAGAAACTATTGGAACCAGCAGAATTTAAGCATCTACTACTTTGATCGATGGGCAGGCTGGAATTTCGGGCAACCGCAATTGGTGATCTGGGGGTCTCCCGCAGATTTAGAAGACGATGGACACTGGAAACATCGGCTCAACAACTTCTGGCGGAATCAGTATTGGCTCGACGGGTTTCACCTGACAGACAAAGCGATGCTGGCAGTGTTTGAACAGATGGATCAATCTCCGCCACAGACGATCCTCGCGTATCCTTCATCACTTTACCAATTTGCTGCGTTTCTCTCCGATAACGGCTTGATTCCGAAATGGAATTTGAAAGGGATTATAGCTTCCGCTGAAATGTTACATCCACATTATCGCGCCTTAGCCGAGATTATTTTCAAAGCGAAGGTCCATAATCGCTACGGCGGACGGGAAGTCGGGTTAATCGGAATGGAATGCGCGGAAGGCAGGATGCATATCAACTGTCGTGACATCTACCTCCAAATAGACAGTCCCGACCCATACAGCGAACCCGGGGAGGTTCTGGTCACGCAGCTCAATAATTATGCTATGCCGTTTATTCGGTATCGGATTGGAGATGTCGGTATGCTCTCGGACGAAGTATGCCCGTGTGGTAGTGCCTTGCCTATTTTGGCTGAACTGCTTGGACGCACCACTGCGACTTTCCGTACGAAAACTGGGACATTGATACACGGAGGCTATTTCACGCGACAGTTCTACGGTCTCAAAGGCGTGAACCAATTCCAGATAATCCAAGAGACCCTTAAGCATTGTATCTTAAAAGTGGTTGTTAATAAACGGTGGACAGAGGCAACGCGTCGTTACCTGGTTCAGTGTATCCAAAAGGCACTGGGTGGAGATATCGTTGTCACGGTGAAATTTGTAGAAGATATTCCGGTTCCTGTGTCAGGAAAGCGGGAATACACGATTTCAAAAGTAGGGGCATCTGTTACTGATTAAAAATCGCTATTACGACAAAGTTCTCGGAGCGTGGTGTCCCGTTTTGTCCCACCCGGAAGGTACGCCAGAATCATTCCATCAATCGGCAAATTTCGATCCGCGACAACACCCGTACTCCGTTCTGCTGTTAAACCCTTTGAGAGCAGGAGATAAAAAGTATCCTTTGCCCACCCCGGTGTGGTATAGAAATTTCCCTGTCCTTTTGAAATAACAAGATCGGTTTCCAACACCGCGTTCACGAATTCCGGTGTCGCCTGATAGAGATTGGTGCCGATGGTCTTTGCGCCTGACGACATCAGTTTGACGACACCTTCCCGGACGGCTATCTGAAGTTTTTGAAATTGCGGATAGCCTATTATTTCGTGTAGGTCGGCAAGGGTTACGTCGTTGCTGGCGTTATCCGCTTTTCCTACCACAATTATCTGGTGTCCACGCTGGACGAGTTCCTGAATGAAGGCAATATCAAAAATCACTTCTCCATCGTTATCGGCGAGCCAGAGGATCTGCTGCGGTGCGCTGTCAATAACCTTTTCACAGAACTGTGCGTAACAATCAATGGCGAAAGGTGTTTCAACCGCTGCCCGCAGTGCTTCAGAAAAGTATTCAGGGTTTGCCTTGAGTTTATTGACAACCCGCACGCTGCTATAATCGATAATATTGCCAGCGACGACCAACTTCAAACGTGTCAGCCAGTTGTCTTCCCAAAAATCCGACAGCAAGGCGAGCGCAGTCTGCCGCGCCTTTAGTTTATCGCTGTGGTAAGGGTTAGGGTTGCCGGTATGGAGACCTACCATCTCGAAGATACTTCCCCATAACTCTTCAGGTGTGAGTGCTTCAATCAGGTAATCGGAATTTGAACGTTGCAGATCCAAAAGTGTTTGGACAGCATCACACACGATCTGTTGTAAGTCTGCATCGCTCGTCGCACGCGGGATGAGTTCCGCAGCACTATGCGATTGCACATGTTGTCGGAGGTTTTCCCAATCCGGCAATTCCTTCTTCTCTCCGAAAGTAAACACGCCAGGGATGTATTCCGGTGGCACGATCTGATCAAAGAGCCGCTTTGGAACCACAGGTGGAGATTGGGCCGCTGGAACACCGAGTGTTTGATGCGTCAAAGTAATACCCGCCGGAATCACTGTCCCACGCGCTACAACTCCTGAAAGCTGAACACCATTACCTACGTTCACCGCATCGAATATGGAATTCTGAATCGTGCTACCTGTCGCAAGACCACGGACGGGTTCCGACACTGTTTCCGAAAGCGGGTTTGATTCAAACGTCGTATCGTTCGCGGAGACATCTTGCAATCCTACGGCGTTTCCTACCGTTGTTGCGCCAAGCAACGTAACATTTTCGAGCCTACAATAATCTCCGATCCGCACCTTTTCCCCGAGATGCATCCTACCGATGAGATAACACGCCGTGCCAATCTCAATGTCATCGCCTGCTAATGTTATCTGTGCATTCGGATCGACGCGAACGCCTTTTCGCGCGAGTGATTCCTGCACCTGTGTATACAGTGCAGCTTCACCTGTTAAAACATTCGACCACCTGTTAACCCCGGATAACACTTCACCACGGTAGATGAAGGCGTTTGTTTTCAATCCGTCTTCGTAACAGTGGCGAATCAGATCAACGTGGTGGCGTTCGTTGTTCCGATTCGCATGTGGTTCTAATCGATGTATCCGATCTAACAACGCGCTTTTCCGAATAAGTGTGATACCTGTGTTCGTATACGCCTCGCCGCGGCCCAAGCGGTTCCACATCTCCTGCTGTTCCGCTTCCGTCATGTCATACCACTCTTTCGTCCCCGTGAGTCTTCCTTCTGCATCGAAGAAGAGACCCCCTTTGTCCTCGACAGTTTCAGGGATTTTGCCGCATAGTGTAACATCCGCGCCAGAGAGAAAATGGGAGAGCAACGTCTGTGCGAAAATCTCACGTTCTAAAAACGGTTCATCACCGAACGCCACGCCGATCCATGCAGCATCGGAATCTTGGAGTGCCGGGAGAGCGGCTTGCAACGCGCCCCCAGTGCCGTTCATCTCTTCTTGGATACATGGAACAGCATTCGGACCGAGCAGTTGCGCTGCAGATCCGTTTTCCTCAATCCGCGCTGCCATCTGTGGATTGATAACAACAATGTCAGGACGGTTGCCGGGCAGATAGCGTCGCGAGTGTTGGAGCATATTCTGTTCACCGAAGGTGATGTCCAACGTTTTGCTCAAGCGTCCGGTAGGATCAATTCGCGTGCCTTTACCCGCAGCCAAGACGACCCATTGCGGTGTGAGTTGGTGTTCAAGTGTATCTGCGGGAAGTGTGGAGAGAAAAGTTTCAAGAGCTGTTGTATCTGCTGAAATTGCAGCAAGTGTATCTTCTATTTTACACCCGAGTAAGTTTTCAAGGAGATGTGTCTTCATTATTTACTTATTACCGCCTAATGTTGAAGGGGCGGTTGTGAAGGATTTAAGTCATAACCCGCATCTTTTAAAAATGACTTGAGGATTCCAAGTTGCGCCGCTTCTTCTAAGTGTATTTCGATAACTTCAAGGAGATTTTTTCGTGCTTCTTCAATGTTTCTACCGCAACTCACAACATCTAACTCTGGGCAGTAGGCGGTGTACATATTGCCTTCTTTCCAAATTTCCTCTGTTACCACCAGATTCTTCATCGTAGTTTCCATATTTATGACAATATTACTGTAAAAGGCGGTTTAGTCTTACGAGGCAATCTTGTAGGCTCGCAGTATCCGTCAATGTGAAAGATGCCTCATCTGGACGCTCATCATTGAGGGTTGCATTATAGACAATAAGTCCATCACCGTATACTTCTAACATCGCTACGCCGTCTTCAAGGTGCCATTTGAAATTTAGGATACCGTCTTCTGTCCAACGGATGTCGGGGGTCGGAATGCCCGAAATGAAAAGGGTTTCCATCAGAAAGAGGGCATCATTGAATACCAAATCCGGTGCAGGGAAAAAATCCTGATCTTCTATAGCGGATTCGGTGATCTCTTTACGGATTTTCGAGAATTCCTGTTTTACATAGTGCCGAAACGATGTCTGATCTGTTCGTGTGTTTTCAAAAAGTGCTTGCATAATGTTTCCAATCTGTGTAGTTGGTAGGTAGGCATGCTTGGGTAACACACCTACCCGTGTTTAGAAGATAGGTGCTAATCGGTGCGTCTCTGCTTGAGGTGTGCCCAAGTGGTCGCTAATTTTCCGTCTGCTTCGACGGCGAGGACACCACTTGCCAAATCCGCAATCTCTGCTTCGGTCAATGCTCTATCATAGATGCGAATGTCGTCTATGAGTCCAGGCCACGATGTGCCATTATTATCCTTTGCCCCTTTACCAACGAATAATTTGGTGGCACCAGAGATTTTTCCCACTTTACCATCGTCATTGTGTGTAGGATCATCATCAAGTTCGCCATCAATATAGAGGGTAAGTTTTTGACCACTTTCCCAACTA
>JAJEGI010000038.1 GCA_022819945.1 Candidatus Poribacteria bacterium | reverse complement strand
GTCACTCGGTTTGATGGTAGAGACCGCCCCAAGCGGAGCGGGTGACATTCTCTACCAAGTGATGTTCTGAATATTATACAATTTTTTGTATTTTTTGTCAATTTTTAAAATTTCTACAAGTCATAAACGACTAATTCCGTTCTGTAATATCTTGATAGCATCCATATCCATTATACACGAAATCTCAGGATTATGGCAAAAAGATTTGACACCATGTTATAGAATGTGGTATCATACAATTAATATAATAGACACGCATCATTAACGCAAGTTTTACCGAGTAGGATTATCAGATGTTTTATCAATTGCTTACCACACTGACATCGCAATATAGGGAGTCTGTGCGCTACAATACCCTGTACCAAGGTAGCACTTCTGCTGCCACGGGTTTGCGCGCCATATCCATTATTATTAGTATTGCTATTCGTCGGGCTGTGGTGGGCTAATTGCGAGCAGAGCAGCAGTTTTTATTCCAACGCCCATCACTGAGACAGACGATTTCAGTGGGGGTGTTTTTTTTTGAGAGTTGTCAGTTAACAGTTCGGTTTTTCTGCGAAAAACCTTTCATAGGAGTAATCAGTAACCAGTTAAGAGGGTTATTTTATTCATCAAGTCTTTCTCTTACTGGTAACTCGTAACTATTATACTGGCAACTGGTAACTGACAACTGGCAACTGGTAACTGGTAACTGACAACTGGCAACTATTAAACGAGGAGTTTCCGGATGTTTGAAGAGGTATCACCGCAATTTACGTTTGCAGAGAAAGAGAAACAGACCTTAGAATTCTGGCGTGAAAACGACATCTTCGAGAAAAGTATGGAGCTGTACAAGGACGCGCCGTCTTTCGTTTTTTTAGAGGGACCGCCATTTGCGAATGCGCCGCCCGGTGTTCATCACGTTCTCGCGCGGATCATGAAAGATGCCGTCTGCCGTTATAAGACGATGACGGGGTATCATGTCCTTCGTAAAGCAGGATGGGACACACACGGACTCCCCGTCGAATATCAGGTCGAAAAACAACTCAATATTACTAATAAGGCAGAATTAGAGGCTTACGGCGTTCAGAATTTTATCGAAAAGTGTAAAGAAAATGTGTTCCAATACGAACAGGATTGGCGAGAGATGACGGAGCGTATCGGCTTCTGGGTCAATCTTGACGAGGCTTATATCACACTGTCAAACGATTATATTGAGAGCGTTTGGTGGGTCTTGCGACAGGCGTGGGATAAGGGGCTGCTGTATCAGGGACATAAGGTGCAGCCGTACTGCTATCGGTGTGGTACAACCTTAGCGAGCCACGAAGTCGCGCTCGGTTATCAAGAGGTCGCCGATCCGTCTATCTTTGTTCGGTTTCCGTTGAAAAACAGGGAGAATACATATCTACTTGTCTGGACGACGACACCGTGGACGTTGCCGTCTAACGTTGCTGTTGCTGTCGGCGAGGATTACGATTACGTTGCTGTTGAAGAACAGAATGGGCAGCACCTCATCCTTGCGAAAGAGTGTCTGCCGAGTCTATTTGGCGATGAACTGCCGCGGATCGTCGAGAACTATAAAGGTAGGGATTTTCAAGATTGGGAGTATGAACCGCTTTTTGAGAGTGGAGAACACCCAGAAAAATCACATTATGTTGTCACTGGCGATTTTGTAACGACGACAGAGGGGAGCGGCTTGGTCCACATCGCGCCTGCTTTCGGACAAGACGATTACGACATCGGGCAACAACACAACCTCCCGTTGGTGCAATTGGTGGGGCCCGATGGCAGATTTGTCTCGGAGGTCAAAGAACCGTGGGCGGGTGAATACGTCAAAGATGCGGATCCACAAATCATTGCGAATTTAGATGGACGCGGGTTGTTATTTAAAGCAACTGAATATACGCACCAATACCCGTTCTGTTGGCGGTGTGATACACCGCTGCTCTATTATGCGCGCGAATCGTGGTTCATCCGGACGACCGCTATCCGGGACCAGATGCATCAGCACAACCAAGAAATTAACTGGTACCCCGAACATATCAAAGATGGACGTTTCGGGAACTGGTTGGAGAACAATATCGATTGGGGGTTGAGTCGTGAACGGTATTGGGGTACGCCGCTGCCGGTTTGGGTGTGCGAGGATTGCGGACATCAACACTGTGTCGGTAGTATCGCCGAATTAAAAGATCTCGGTACAGAGATCCCTGATGATATTGAGTTACACCGTCCGTATGTAGACGATATTGTTTTGGGGTGTGTGGCATGCAGTGGCACGATGCGCCGTGTGCAAGATGTGATTGATTGCTGGTTTGATTCCGGTTGCGCGCATACAGCGCAATGGCACTACCCTTTTGAAAACAAGGAACGCTTTGAACAAGCCTATCCTGCGGATTTCATTTCTGAAGCCATCGATCAGACGCGCGGGTGGTTCTATAGTCTCTTGGCGACGGGTACACTTCTCTATGATAAACCTGCTTACAAAAACTGTCTCTGCCTTGAGCTTGTCCTCGCCGCGGATGGGCAGAAGATGAGCAAGAGTAAAGGGAACACGGTAGACCCGTGGATAATTTTGAACGAACAGGGTGCGGATGCGCTGCGGTGGTATATGTTCACCGCAACCACGCCGTGGTCACCTCGCGCTTTCAAAATTGATGGCGTTGACGAGGCGTTGAAGAAGTTCATGGGAACGCTCCATAACGTCTATAGCTTCTTCGTGATGTATGCGAACCTTGAACAGGTTGATGTTTTACAAGATGCGCCGCCAGTAGAAGAACGCGCCGTTGTTGATAGGTGGATTTTGTCGCGTCTTCATGTGCTTATTGACAATGTGTGTGCTGAGATGGAGAACTATCATCTTACAAACGCGCCACGTGCGATTGAGGCGTTTGTGGACGACCTCAGCAACTGGTACGTCCGCCGAACTCGCGACCGTTTCTGGGGTGCGGAGGCGGGTCCCGATAAGCAAGCCGCTTATGCCACGCTTTATGAGGTGCTTGTAACTGTCGCAAAACTCGCGGCACCGTTCGTGCCGTTTTTGGCAGATGAACTCTACCGGAACTTGGTATGCTCGCTTGATGCTGCGGCACCACCGAGTGTCCACCTCGCGGCATACCCAGTCGCAGATGCCGCGCTGAAAGACGCACAGTTAGAGACCGATATGGCTTTCACGCGCGATGTCATCAGCATGGGACACGCCGCACGCAACCGTTCTGGCATCAAGACGCGTCAACCGCTTGCTGAGATTACTATCGGTGGACTTTCGGACGCAGAAAAAACGATCGTTAACCGTTTGGCAGAACTCGTCTATGATGAATTGAATGTCAAAGCCATTGTCTTCACAGAGGAATTAGATGCGTTCGCGCAGATTACACTCAAACCCGACTTCAGGGTATTGGGTCCCAAATACGGCAAAGGTGTTCAAGCGATCGCGAAGGCACTTGCTACTGGAGATGTGGTGGCACTGAAGGCGAAATTGGAAGCCGAGGGTAGCTTACAGATTGAAGCATCGGGCGACACCTATACGCTTGAATCATCAGATATCGACGTGCAAACGCAGAACCGAGAGGGTTTCTTTGTAGAGGTAGATGCTCGGAAATTCGTGGCGCTGTCAACGGAGCTGACGCATGAATTGGTACTTGAAGGTTTGGCGCGCGAATTCGTCAATAAGATTCAGAATATGCGGAAGGAGGCTGATTTTAATGTCTCTGATCGGATTAGGCTCAGTTTGACCGATGCATCGCCGCTTGTAGATGAAGCGTTCAAAGCGCATCGGGCGTATATTCTCAGCGAGACACTCACGACGGCAGTTGTAGACGCGCCGAGTGAGAACGCCTTCACTGTTGCACAGAAACTGAACGGTGAACCCGCTACCTTGAGCGTGGAGCAGGTTTAGCCTATTCCTTCTCCACTGGCGAGGTTTCCGAACCTCGCCAAGGATTTTCGGAAAACATAGCGTTCTGACAGCACAAACTGGATGAAGATTAATTTATTAATTCGGTAATTTTTGATCGAAGTCCGGGGGGGGTTCCAAACCGCACCATAGGTGTCAATTTTAGAAAAAGGGATCATGGTATCGTAGGTTGGGTTGAACGGATACCACCAAAACCCTAAAAATAAAAAAACGCGACTTCCCCCATAGACACTCCATCGAACCATAGACCGAGTGAAACCCAACGCTTTGGCTGTGAAGTTCCGAGACGCTGGGGGTGTAAAGTTGGGTTTCATTAGATTCTTGAATAAATCTGGCGGGCTATTTGCTTTCATGTATGTTTGGCACATAGACCTGCAACTTCTCAACACCATTCAACCCAACCTACGGGACTTGTGGCAGTCCATCTACATGCTAAATTGACACCTATGGTGCGGTGGCAAACCGCACCTGCGGGGCCTGGGGGTCAAAATTAGACAGAACAGTGGAAAACTAAATAGCCCTGACAGATAAAAATCTTGCCTTAAAACCGAATTTTTGCTATAGTACAGTTTAAAGTAGAAATCCCTAAAATCTATCTCATCAACACCTAAACACCGATTTCCGTGGCGGGGTTTCCGCGCCTCAGCCCCCAATTTTTGTGAAATATAAATGTCAGTTATAGTAAGTAATGAAAGGAGATTCCGGTCATGCGAGATTTTTCGTATATTGCCGCGACAACGATACCGGAAGCCGTCGCGCTGCTCGACGCAAAGGGAGAAAGCGCGCGTATTTTAGCCGGTGGCACTGACCTCATCGTTCAGGTACGGGAAGCACGCCGAGATGTTGATTGGATGATTGACATCAAATCCATTCCCGAGGTCAACGACTTAAACTACAATGCCACTACTGGCTTGACGCTTGGTGCTGCAGTTGAGTGTTACAAGATTTATGCTGATGATGCGATCTGCGATGCGTATCCGGGTTTAATCGATGCGACCCAAATTATTGGTGGCACTGCAATTCAGGGACGTGCCGCTGTTGGGGGTAACCTCTGTAACGCCTCACCCGCTGCAGATGGGATACCGCCACTGATTGTGTTGAATGCGTCTTGTGTTATTGCTGGACCCAACGGTTTACGCGAACTACCTGTTGAAGACTTCTGTACAGCCCCCGGGCAGACAGTGTTAGGAAAAGGCGAGATGCTCGTCTCTATGAAAGTCCCGGCACCTGCAAGCAATTCGAGTTCGTACTATCTCCGGTTTATCCCGCGCAATGAGATGGACATCGCTGTTGTCGGTGCGGGTGCATCCGTGACGCTTGACGCTGCGAAACAGACGATTGTTTCTGCGCGTATTGCCCTTGCTGCCGTCGCGCCGACACCACTTTTTGCGGAGGAAGCGAGCGCGCTGCTTGCGGGTCAAGAGATTTCCGACGCAGCGATTGACGCAGCCGCAGAAGCCGCACAAGCGATTGCCCGTCCGATTAGCGATATGCGTGGCACGGCTGAACAGCGAACACACCTTGTCGGCGTGCTGACGCGGCGTGCACTCAACGGTGCAATCCAGAGAGTTCGAGAAACGACATAAGTTTTGTCGTTGATAAAGATAACGACTTTTTCCGTACGAAACGTGAAAGGAACTCATATTATGGCGAGAAGATCGCACGTTCAGACCACTATCAATGGTGAAACAGTGGAATTTCTCTGTGAACCGAGGCAAAGCCTGCTGGAGGTACTCAGAGATGAACTCCATCTTACGGGTGCAAAAGAGGGCTGCAATAACGGTAACTGTGGGGCATGCAGCGTCATCCTCGACGGTAGACTGGTCAATTCATGCCTTGTCCTCGGTGTAGAAACTGAGGGCAAATCCGTCGAGACGATCGAAGGTCTCGCGGAGCCCGACAAGTTGCATCCTATCCAAGATGCTTTCCTCGAAAACGCCGCGCTCCAATGCGGTATTTGCACCCCGGGTTTCATCATGAGTGCGAAAGCACTCCTTGATCAGAACCCGAATCCGACGGAACACGAAGTCCGATACTGGTTGGCTGGCAATTTGTGCCGCTGTACCGGTTATGATAAAATCGTTCGTGCTGTACTTGATGCAGCCGCGGCTAAGTGAAAGGAGCGTCCTTCGCATGATTGAGGCAATAGAATTGTATCAGCAGGCGGGGTTTGAAACCCCGCCTGCATGGGGGCTGCGTAAGTCCTATAATTATTAGCAAACTTTCTATGTCTCACATAGCGAATTGACGAAAATAGGTATGCTTGAAAACAAAGAATACAAAGTTATCGGAACTCGTCCGATCCGCCACGACGGTGTCGATAAAGTCACCGGTAGAGCACTGTATGGGGCAGATTTTCAGGCTGCAGGGCTCCTCCACGGTAGAGTGCTACGGAGTCCGCACGCACACGCACGCATTATCTCAATTGATACAAGCCGTGCCGAAGCCCTTCCCGGTGTGAAAGGCGTTGTTACTGCGAAAGATTTGCCTGATCCAGGAGACAAAATCGCTGATCTCGGGGAAGGTGCCGTCAACCTCAAATATCTCTGTGATAACATCTTAGCGAGCGACAAGGCCCTATATAAAGGTCACGCCGTCGCTGCTGTCGCTGCGACGAATCCGCATATCGCTGAGGAGGCTTGCACACTCATTGATGTCGAATATGAGGTGCTACCGCCTGTCTTAGAGGTACGGCAAGCGATGGAGCCGGATGCGCCGCTCCTCCATGACCACATCAGAACGACTTCACTCGGTGAAACCGCGGACGAACCGAGCAATGTCGCGAGTCACATTCAACACAAACTCGGTGATCCCGAAAAAGGGTTCGCTGAAGCGGATGTTATCATCGAACGTGAATTCGTTACAGGTACCGTTCACCAAGGCTATATTGAGCCGCATAACGCCACAGCACACTACAATCAGGATGGTCAGTTAACGATTTGGTGTAGCACACAAGGTGCGTTCACTGTCCGCGAACAGGTCGCCGAAATTCTGCAATACCCGATTTCCAAGATTAAGGTTGTCCCGATGGAGATTGGTGGCGGTTTTGGCGGTAAGATTAGCGTCTACATCAAACCTGTCGCAGCGTTGCTTGCTAAGAAGACGGGTAAACCCGTCAAGGTGCTGATGAACCGTGCGGATGTGTTTGAAGGGACGGGCCCAACGCCTGCTTCTTTTATTCGCGTTAAGATGGGTGCTACCAATGAAGGTAAGATAACCGCTGCTGAGGCGTATCTCGCTTTTGAAGCGGGTGCGTATCCCGGTTCGCCTGTTGGTCCGGGTGCGATGTGTATCTTCGCGCCTTATAACATCGAAAACGTCATCATCGACGGCTACGATGTCGTTGTGAACAAACCGAAAACCGCGCCCTACCGGGCACCGGGTGCGCCAAATGCTGCTTTCGGTTCGGAGACAGTTGTTGACGAGATCGCGGAGAAACTCGGCATCGATCCACTTGAGATTCGGTTGCTCAACGCTGCGAAAGCGGGGGACCGACGGGCAGATGGGCCTGTTCACCCGCGCATCGGTTGCATTGAGACAGTCGAAGCAGCGAAAGCGCATCCGCACTATACTGCACCGAATGGGAAGAAGCACCACGGTCGCGGTGTTGCTTCGGGTTACTGGTTCAATATCGGCTTAGAGTCGAGTGTGACGATTAATGTCAACGCCGACGGCACCATTAACCTCATTGAAGGTTCCACAGACATCGGCGGCACGCGTGCTTCGATCGCTATGCAGGCGGCAGAAGTGCTCGGCATCTCTGCGGAATCGGTCAACCCAAGCGTTGTTGATACCGAATCTGTCGGTTACACTGCTGTGACGGGTGGTAGCCGTACGACTTATGCGACAGGATATGCCGCTTATGAAGCCGCACAAGATGTCAAACGACAGATGATTGCTCGTGCAGCGAAACTCTGGGAAGTTGATGAAGCCAATGTGCAGTTTGCGGATGGCGAATTCTCAAGTATCAACGGCAAAGAAGAACAGATTAGTTTCCGCGACCTATGTGGGCGGCTCGGTGAAACGGGTGGTCCGATTGTCGGTAGCGGGACAGTGAATCCCGGTGGTGCTGGTGGCGCCTACGCAACGCACGTGGTGGATGTAGCAGTGGACGAGGAGACCGGCAAGGTCGATATCCTCCGCTATACTGCAGTCCAGGATGCAGGAAAAGCCATCCATCCGAGTTACGTTGAGGGTCAAATACAAGGCGGTGCTGTTCAGGGTATCGGATGGGCGTTGAATGAAGAATACATCTACAACGCCGAAGGTGAAATGACGAACGCCAGCTTCCTCGATTACCGGATGCCGACCTGCTTGGATTTACCTATGATTGATGCTGTCATCGTTGAAGTCCCGAATCCGGGGCATCCGTATGGTGTGCGTGGTGTCGGTGAAGTGCCGATTGTGCCACCGATGGCTGCGATCGCCAATGCGATCTACGATGCCATCGGCGTTCGGATGACGGAACTCCCGATGTCGCCGGATCGGCTCCTAAAAGCGATGGGCAAAATCTGAGATTGAAAGAAGGTCTATTGCAGGCGGGGTTTTAAACCCCGCCTGCAGTGGGCACTTTAGGGGTTACCCCGCCTGCAGTGGGGCTTTAGATGCCGTTCCTACTCAAAAGGATCGAATATGCCAACCGTAGCCATTCCATCCCTTCTCCGTAATCTAACCAATGGCAAAGACAGTATTACTGTTCCCGGTGCCACGATCCGGGAGGTCATCGATAATTTAGAGGATCGTTATCCGGGTATGAAAGCGCGGTTGTGTGAGGAAGATCGCATTAAGCCTGGGCTTGCTGTCTACGTCAACGGTCTTCTTACCCGGGGGTCCATCCTCGAACACGTTGACACGGACGCGGAGATTCATTTTTTACCTGCGATCGGTGGCGGATGAGGTAAGCGTACGGTTAGGGAAGTGTATATACACCGCGCCGGACCTTTACGATTTCGCCTGCCTCTACGAGACGCGTGAGTTCATTATTTATCGCTTTTGGATGTCCATCAATGGCTGTGACGAGAGCGGCTGTTTTTTTCTCGCCATTGGAGAGCTGGGCGAGGATCTGTTCTCGGAAGGGTACACGTAGCGGTTTCCCGCCTCTAAATTTTTTCAATACACGGTTCGCCTGTCTTGAGGAACATCCCAAAACACGTTCGATTTCTTCTCGACTTGACTCGGCAGTTAGATTCGCGCGTTCGGCTTCAAACCGCTCGCGTGTAGCGATGATGTCAGGGAGTTTGTCGAGCCGCCCAGCGACCTCAAAATCTTCCCAGTCAAAAAGGAGCGTTTCAGATCTATCGGTAATCCCGGGCAGTGGAAAGCTGGTGATTAAGACAACCTTCCTATTGTCTCCGATATGCAGCCCTGCATACCCTATAATTTCAGTGAGATAATTGACGACGTTCTGTTCATAAACACTCTGGATGCGTTCATCGCTATAAACATCGGGGTCATCCTCTTTTTTGTAGGCAAGCGGAATTTCATCGTTGCCGAACAAAATCTGCGATCGTCGCCAAATAGCACCTTGCGACCAATACGGTGTGCCGACGATCCACAAAACATCCGCCTTTTTAAGAGTGGACTCGAACCTTCTGAGGGCATGGAAAGAGGCCACGAGACAGACGTTCTCTTTTTCCGCGAAATCTTTCACGTGCGGTGTAATTCCGTCATAAGTAATGATCGCGTGTTCGATGTTCGGGTCCCGTTCAATTTCTGCGCGGATCCCGAGAAAGAACCGCTGTGCTGTTTCAGAAAGACTGAGGACATCCCACGTGTTGTCATAATCCACAATTGTTTCTAAAGTATAGTGGCCTGTGCGAATTTGAAAGACGCGGTTCCCTGTCCCCCATGTTGCCGGTTCGGTGTGAATGATGTCAAAATCATCATTCGGAAACGCCCGATGGAGGTGGCGTTCAGAGAAATTGGCAGCTGTTAACACGAGACGTTTGATACTCGGATGTATTATCGGTGGTGCCCAGAGCACCAAGGCATTGTCATCCCACACCATCGGTGCGTCGGCATCGCGTGTGTAATGGTCAAAGAAACACTTCAATTGATGCCAATACGTCCAGTTTGGATTTCGACAGACTGTTGGAAACGCCTGAATGTTCTCTACGGTCGTTGTGTCCAAGATCCCCAGCTCGATGGCTTCGGCCATCGACATCTGGATTCTCACAGCCTCGTTGACGGCAAAGTCATGGCACAGAAAATGGGGTAATCCGTTCGCTGTAAGTTTATCCGCAGCGTTAGGGTTGAGAGGAATGTAAGCGGAGGCACCGCCTTCAAAGGCAATGCGAAACCGTGCGAGTTCCTCTCCGGTTTTCTCATCAACAACTGCATGCTTGATGACTCTGCCCTGTACATTAACCTGACACATCTGCTTGATGAGTGTGTCTTCTTCGCTTGCAAACGCCCGGAATGCCGCGCGGACCCGTCGGATCGCGTTACTGTCAGGCGTTCCCTTGATTTCTATTGCGTTGAGTAAGAACCTGGCGAAGTCCCCTAAAATACTTCCTTGCCAACGAACGATCCACGTTTTTAATACATCTTTTGGGAGATGGTATACGAGAAATGCTTCATACGCTTTCGCTACGTCGACGACACACAACCGCTCTGGTTTATCGGGATGTTGGAGGACCTCTTCCAAGATCTTTACGTATTCTGATTGTGGGTTGAAAAAGAGCCGATACGTTGCCGAGACTTGTGCTTTCGCTTCCTGCAGTATGGAAACTTGGGACAAATAGCCGCGTTGCTGGCATTCGGTATAGACTGGACATTTTGGACAGATACTTTCGTCCGGATTTCCGCCCTTTTCGACGAGGGCATCACACCGTTCCGGGTCTTCACAGACATTGCCGAGTTGAAAGGGATTTTCCATACGTTCGTCAACCGGAACATCTTTCACCTTTTGCCACTGGTACATCCGCGGTTTCCATTGGACGACCGATGACACGTCTCGCGCCTGAAAGTATTCGACTGCTTCCCTCGCAAACCGACCATTTGCCATGTTTATGCAGACCGTCCCGCCGCTGCGAAGGTATGCTTCTATGTGTGCGTCGGTTGCGGCCCCCGTCTTGGTAGTGAGGGCGAGAATGCGCGCATTGCTATCGAAAATATTCTGTGTCTGAACAGTCCGCTCATCAGGAGTTTCCGGTTTTTGTAGTATCGGGCGGGAACGTTTTATGGCTAACGGACTGAGTGTGCCTTCGCGTATCGCGAGGATCGTATCAGACACGGGTAACCCAGTAGGTGGGGTCGGTGGCAAGATACCGGTGTCGCCCCAGATTTCTGTGATCGGTGTGGGTTCGGTCGGGAGTCCGGCCTTCGGTGTAGCGGCGCGGACCCATACGATGCCAGTATCCTCCCAGAGGGTCATCTCCACATCTTCGGGTGTATCTGCGCGTCGCACCCAATGGTGAAAGTTACCTTCCTGTCGGAGGTAGGAGAAATCGCGTTTCAGAAATGCTTCTCTTGCGAGTTCAAGATTGTGTGATTCAAGGGGAGGCGACACAATGGGATCGGGTGCCAGCTCGCTTTCGCTGTCGGGTGCCGGTTCATGTAATGCTGCACGCAGGACATCAATTGGTGCAAAGAGAACATCTTCGGAGATAACGGGCGGCTCCAAGAGGTTCCCGATTAGAATCTCGTAGCGCGCGTCCCAGCGGCTATAGCCTTCTTCGCCGAAGATTTCAAGATAGACATCGCGGTGGTGTGGGTTTTCCGAGGCGGCGTTGTGCTTGTAGATATACTGTTTCGATACCGGTGTCTTCGGATGGAGATAGTCTGGGATTCTGCAAGAAAAACGCAGTCCGCCATCTTTCGACATCGTCAAGAGTGGATTGGCTACGGCATTAACAAGTGCTTCAACACAGGCGAAGACAGCGTCTGGTGCAGCACAGAGTGCCTCATATTTAAAATCGATGTCGTGCCATGGTGCCCCATCTCGTTGAGAAGGCGTGCCGGTATATACCTGAATTCCCCATGAGGCGAGCCAGTGTCGAGTTTTCCAGTCTGTCCCCCGTTGACGCTTCAAGAACCGCTTCCCACCGAAGTCAATCGGGCTCCGGTCATTCTCAGGTGCACGTCCGATCGGCATAAAGGAGATGTCTGCCTGCTCGAGGTTATCAAGCATGACAGAGTACCGATGCGCACAATACACCTTAAAACAGTATGGAAAACCTTTGTAAAGCACAGATGCTGCAACCGTTTTTCGCTGGCGAAGCGGATCTTCGTGTCGTTGGTGGCAGCGTTGAATAATATCGGTTAGATCCATAGTTTGTGAAAAATAGATATGAAAACTTGAGTTTCAAGAAAGTAATCTTTCAGACCAATATAACTTGATGTGATAATATTAAATATTATCATAAACCTCCTTTTTAATCCAAGTTTTTACGCCAATAGAACCCAGTGTTGACAAGGCTTTAAGCGTTGGTTATGATAAGACTTGTTTTTATACGATTATATTAATTTTTATTACCTCAATATGACTTTATTAAGATTGAATCAACGCCGAGTGCGCGTTTTGCCTCACAGTGAGAGTCGTCTGGGCGTGTACGCCGCGAAACCGAACCTACCGGGCCTGGGGAATACATAGAATTACCGAATTATTTTCTTAAACCTCATCAAACCCCGCCAGCGAGGAGAGAGTTTTGTGTTTGCTAAAGTGTTCACGTATTTTCGGACTTTACTATAAAAATATGGATGTGCCTGTAGGTTGGGTTGAGCGATTAAGATCAAGAACGCCCAGACAGATACAGAAAATTCCGGTTTTCGATGAAGGCAACTGAGAAATTAAGATAGCGAAACTCAACGCAGACCCACCAGTACCCATCCAGGATCTCAGCAGAAAACGTCGGGTTTCACTAACTTTTTTCAAAAAATCTAAAAAAAAATTTGACTTAATGCTACATTTTGTTGTATAATTTACCATATTAAGACAAAAATAGTTGTAACCTATAACTAAAATATACGTCTTAATATAGTTAAAAGTTGTGAGATCGGCAACCAGCGGTTGATGTTTCTGGTTATGGAACCGAGTCAAAATCGGTGCTTACTGCTGAAAAAATTACAGCACCCTCAACTTTTTTCAAAAAAATCTAAAAAAAAATTTGACTTAATGCTATATTTTGTTGTATAATTTACCATATTAAGACAAAAATAGTTGTAACCTATAACTAAAATATACGTCTTAATATAGTTAAAAGTTGTGAGATCGGCAACCAGCGGTTGACGTTTCTGGCTATGAAGCCGAATTTTGTTGTATAATTTGCCATATTAAGACAAAAATAGTTGTAATTTATACAATAAAAAAACGTCTTAATACATATTTTAGGCTTAATTCGAGGTGTTTTGCTTAGGTGGCAGCTCGGGTTATGGATTAGCAAGTCATGAGATTCGCTAATCTTTATGAATAGGGGGAATTTCGCATGCCGAGACGAGTCAGTACGAAACAACTGCTAATTGCCTGCCAGATGTCGTTTGAAGGCAAAAGCAACCGCGAAATTGCCAGTGCGCTCGGTTTCACTGAGACGACTGTATCGAATTGGCGGAAGCTTGAAATCTGGCAAGAATTCGAGGCAGAACTCATCGATGCCTACAAACAGCAAGCGTTAAACCTCGAAAGTGCGACACCTTCGTAATTTTGAGACAAACGCGGGGAGAACAGATACCCGCACAAAAAAGGTTAGTTTATTTTGTTGAGAATGGGTTTATTTCCCTGAATCCATTCGATTGTTGAATGGAAGTCTTTGAAGTGTCCAGTAACCAGTGTCCAGTAACCAGTTAAGAGGTTTTCGGAGAATCAGGACACTCTTTAACTGGCAACTCGTAACTGGAAACTGGCAACTTGAAAAA
>JAJEGI010000148.1 GCA_022819945.1 Candidatus Poribacteria bacterium | reverse complement strand
CCTTCTCACACAGGCTTATGCGAATTCTTCTGGATGAATGTTTGCCGAAGAAACTGAAGTCGGAATTTACCGGCCACACGATATTCACGGTACAAGAAAAAGGTTGGGCAGGCACGAAAAACGGGGAACTGCTCCGTCGCGCAGAAAACGAATTCGATGTCTGGATAACAGCGGATAGAAACATTGAATACCAACAGAATCTCAGTAACTTTGATATTGCAGTTATCGTGTTAGTGGCACCGCGCAATCAATTAGAATATCTACTCCCTCTGATACCTCAACTACACGAAGTGCTGGAGACCATTCAATCCGGTCATATTATCTATATTGATCCTACATGATTTGACATTTAATGGATTATCTGAAAATGGCGTGCCCTTTGAGGCAACTGATGCGTCTATTAGCAGATAAAAATATCTCTCGTTTAGTCGGTGGGGGTTCCGAGCCCGGATTTCACGGACTCTTGGGATGCAAGCGGATAATCCTCATTCTTGACACTATGAGTTGGATTTGCATCCTCTCGTGGTTTAATCGACAGTCTACATCCAAGTGCCTTAACAATAGTGTTGAACGTATCAATGCGCGGTGCTGCACCGTTAGATAGCAGCTTCTGCAGAGTCTCCTGCTCAAGCCCGGTTCGCTCAGCAAAAGTAGAAACCCCACCTTGTGCCTCCACAACGTTCCGGATCCCTATGAGAAAGAAGTCCGTGTCACCATCTATTTGGTATTCTTCTAATGATACATCAAGATAATTGATTGCGTTCTCTGGATCAGCAAGTCGTTCCATTAAGTACTCGCGCCAGTTACCCATTTCTCTCATTGGTTTACCTCCTTGTATTCTCGCCAGTACATTTTTGCCCGCTCAATGTCCCGAATTTGCGATCCCTTATCACCACCACAAAGTAGAAGGACAACTATATTACCGATTTCGCTGAAATAGATACGATAGCCCGGGCCAAAGTCAAGAATCAGCTCAAACACACCGCCACCAATGGATTTGCACTCGCCAAAATTGCCCCGTGTGAGCCGGTCAAGCCGTCGTAGAATTCTATTTTGTGTTTTGGGATCCCGAATTGATTGAAGCCATTCAGTGAAAGGGGCGCGTCCATTTTGATTCCGGTAGTATTGGATTTCTCGTGAATGTGCGCCACGCATTGCTGAATTCCCGTTTGTTCATATACATCTATACATTATTTTAGTAGTATACCACACAAAACCTAATAGGTCAAACGAAATATAGAGTTAATCAGGGTCATTCAATTTTAAGAAATTATTGGGTTTTACGTCTTTTTTTCAGGATCCGGTTCGGTTAGGAATGCACGTCGCATTTGGGCGTGTACGCCGCAAAACCGAACCTACCGGGCCTGGGGTGAAAATTCGATTGAAAAATGGACAATTGAATAGCCCTGAGAGCTAATGGGCATCCAATTTAACCTTAGACTTCTTGCCGCCGTGAATACTCGGTTCTTGACATAGCATCTTCCGAAGCAGGGCAAGTCCTTCATGCACATCCGGACGTTCCGCCTCCGTGATACCAAGCACCTCTGATAACAATAACCGGTCCAGTTCATGACGCACTGGGTCTTCATCCATCTGGTTGAAGGGCAACATCTTTTTATTCTTCAGTTCGTTAAAAATCTGCTCGGCAGTGGTGAGTGCCTCATCGGAGAGTTCTCGGACATCCAGCGTGGACATTGAGTTCAAGGACGCTTTTGAGCTTCTACCTCGTCCTGCTTGTTGCTTCCCACAAATTAACCAATAGCATAATAGACCTAATGTAGAATTGCCCCATAAGTTCCAAACGTAATCATAAATCCGTTTCTCTTTAAAAACGATGTTTGGCATTGAATCAACACCGATAGCCTCCTGTTCTGTAAAAGCCGCTAACAAGGAGTGCGAATTGAATCGCAAGTCTATATTGAAATGTGCTCTACTATTACGTTTGAGTATCTCCCGTGCTTTTGCTTCCGCATGCGGACGAATGAACGCGTGAGCATCGGGCAATACAACCATTGACCGCTGCACATTGCTATTGAGATGCCACAAGCACGGATATTCAGCGGTATCAGGACATCCGTCTTCAATATCAAACGCTCCGCGCTTTCCCGGATCATGGATATCGCGATGATCCGCTCCAAATTGAGCAATATCTGAGAGAAGACAGATTGGTAAGTCGATAACGGTTTTCTGTCGAGGCAGCTGCAACTGTCCATTAGTGAGTTGATATGCCGATTGAATCGTCGTTATGTTTCTAACGCGGGATATAGGCCATCCTACTGCCCCGGAGGTCAAGGGTGCAGAAATGATAAACCCGATAACATTATCGCCAACATGAATAGGATTGCCTCTGTTAATGCCATCCTCAAGTTGGCGAACATCGTTGACTCCCAAAATAACCTTTGCGATTTCTTGAGCTTCCAGTTCACCATCAGGACAACGTTCAAGGCATACAAAAGTCGCACGTCCAGTGTTCTTTGATTTTCCTTTCGTTGCGATGACGAGGCACTCTGCCATGTTGGTATCTGCTGAAAATGCGCAATTCTCAGTGAGAGCATCGGCAATCGTGATGACAAGAACATTGTGATATTCCTCTGCCCACAGCTTTCGGACGTTTTGCCAACTACTTCCCATAATCGCTGTGACAGGTAGCACAAATGCCATTCTACCGTTCCGCTTTAGCATTCTGTCTGCCAAATCGACAAAATCGGGACCCGCTCCAGGATTGTTGCCTCCGAGCCGCCGTCCCTGCGCCCGACGCGATGCTTGCATTGCCGATGCTTCCTTTTTGTCGGCGAAAATACTCTTAGGTAGATTTGAGTTGCTATCCGCACCGCTCCGTGTGTACGGTGGATTTTGGATAACGATGTCGAATTCGCCATGTCTGAACGCTTCGCGGAGGTCGGTGGTTTCCGTGCCTTGTCCGGTGGTGGTTTCCGTTGTGTCAAGTGCCAATGGAAGTGTACCGGAGGGATCGCTGAGTAGGTTGAGGGCACCGATGGCGTAAAGACCATCTGCGCGCGGGGTGCCGTAGGGCATTGTGTGGATACGCGTGCCACCAATGCGGACATCGGGATAGGTGCTGGCAATGATAGAGGCGGTTAGGTGTGCTGCGTTCGGCAGAATGTCACACCCGACGAGATTATTTTCCATCATGTCCTGATGGATGGCTTCGCCTTTACCACCCGCCTGCTCGTAAAGCATCAGCAGCCGTTGATAAACACCGTTGAGGAGTGAACCGGTGCCGCAAGCGAAATCTGCGATCTTCAGTTTCTTCGGATCGCTTTTGAGTTCGGGTAAGGCAAGGGCGCAGAGGAGTGCAGAGGATTCGGGGCGGGTATAGTTCGCCTTGAGAATTTTTCGGTTGTCAATGAGTTTCTGGAATACAATACCTGCAAGTTCATGTTCTTGGGCGAGTCCCATCCTCTCCAATTCACGGGCGGTATCGCGTAACACACTCAACACTTCGCCAACCAACCTATCATCGGCAGCGAGTGTTTCAACGAGATTGTAGGCGACGTTGAAAATCGGGGCATAGTTAACCTTTTGGATTTCTCGCCATGCGCGGAGGACTTCGTCTGAATCGAGTTGCCCGTAATCCGCAGTGAGTTCACTGAGCGATGGTACGGTTTCTAAATCTGGCTTGCGCGCCAGGGAGCTTTGGAATACTAAGGCGTTGCTGATAATCAGCATTGCCATCTGTGTTGTCTGTTCCCCAGGTTCTTGGACAAGGAGTTCCCCAATTCTCTTACCGATATGGGGTCGGTGTTGAATTGCACTATTGACGATGACAGCAGCATTATGGATACCTTGTTCGAGCACTTCGGCAGCCCTCTCAATTTTGGTGATAGGTGTTGCCCCGATGCGGATAGCGGTTGCGATGTCGGCGATGCTGCCGTAGAGCCAGCCTGTTTCTGGGAATCTGTGGGGTTCGTCAATGTTGAGAAGGGCGTAAGCGAAGTCTTTTGTAGATGCCAAATTCTCGTGGATTTCGTCGCGTGGCATGTTGCGAAATCTGTATGGCAGGCGGATTGCTATTGCACTGGTAATTGTTTCGCCTGTCGTGCGGAGGGTTTGGCCTAAGTAATATTCTCGTGCCTGCTTTTCACCGGTTTCATTGGGCCCGCGTTTGTAGTCAATCTTCACCTCGACTGCTATCGGGCATCGTTCAACCGTCCGGATGATGACATCTGGTTTCCTCTGATTCTCGACGAGTGGTTTCGTGGTTTGCTCGTAGATATTCCATGTGGCACTCATCGGCATTAGGATTTCGACAAATAGGGTGGTGATGGTGTCTTCACTGTTGGTGTGTTGATGGTTCATGCGTTCTCCTCTCACTACCACATCACTGTCCCACCGGTGTTGATGTCTTGACCTGTCATGTTGGCGGAATCGTCTGAGGCGAGGAAGACTGCTAACGCAGCAGCGTCCTCAGATACGGAACCTTTATCGCTGTAGCCTTCATCCGCACACCATCTACCGGCGATAACACTTTTTGGATTTTTCTGACGATACCGTTCACGTAACACCGCTTCGTCGAAGGGTTTGTTCATGTATTCGGCTCTGCCTTTTGCGAGTTCAAGGCTTCTCTCTGTATGCCAACCCGGACAGATGGCGTTGACGTTGATATTGTACCGTCCGACATCGGCGGCGAGGGTGCGTGTGAAACCGATGACCCCCATCTTAGAAGTCGCATAAGGTGCCCTGTGCGAAAGCGGTTGTTTGCCTGTACCAGAACTGAAGTTGATGATTTTCCCGTACTTTTTGCGGATCATCTCCGGTAGGACGGCTTTAGAGCAGATGAAAAGCGAATCGAGATTAACCTCAAGCGTGCGCCGCCATTCCTCCAAACTCATATTCCAGACATCCTTCGTCGGTCCAGCGATCCCGACGACGTTGGCGAGTATATCAATCGTACCGAATTTTTCGATGGTGGCAGTGACCATCTCATTGACGGGTGCTTCTTGGGAAACGTCGGTTTCAAAGCAGATGACATCTCCACCGGCGGCTCTAATTTCTGAACCGACCTTTGCTTCCAGTTCCTGGACTGGGATCACATCACAGATAGAAACCGCTGCGCCTTCTTTTGCAAAGCGTCTTGCGACGGCTTCGGCGTGTCCTCTACCTGCACCTGTTACGATTGCGACTTTACCCTCTAATCTTCCCATGAAAACTCTCCCCTTGTGAATGAAAATAGATGGAATGGATTAACAGCATAGCAGAGGCAGTTGCTGGTGTCAATCAAAAGCGCGGAATAGTCATCAGTTAAAGAAGTTCGTAAAGTCAGTAAAGTTATCAACTTCGTAACTTTAGCACACTTTAGAACACTTTGAAATTTTCATAACTTTCGCACACTTTCTAACATTGATAATTGACTGCTGACAGCCATTCACCATTGACAAATTTTAGGGTGTTGTATACACTTAATGGTATGGAAACAGCAACACCACACCGCACACGCGGCATCATCGTCGGGATTACAGGGGGGATTGCTTGTGGGAAGACGACTGTCTCAGAGCTGCTCACAGAAAAAGGAGCAATTCCGATCAATGCTGACGAAATCGGACACCAACTCCTTAAAGCCGAAAGTCCAGTTATTGAGGAATTGACCGAGGCATTTGGACAGGACATTCTTGAAGCCTCTGGAGATGTGAGTCGGAAGAAACTGGGGGCAATCGTTTTTAACGATAAAGCCGCACGCGAACGCCTGAACAGCATCCTGCACCCGTTGATTATCGAACGCTCACGCGGACAGGCACGCCAACTTGTCACGGAGGATCCGACGAGCATTGTGCTACTTGATGCGCCGCTTCTTATTGAAGCCGGTGCTTATGACACGGTGGATCTGATTGTCGTCGTGACGGCATCGCCGGAGACGCAGCTGCGACGCACTTTGGAACGCAGTGTCGCGCAAGGAAGACCGCTCACCGAAACGGAGGTGCAAGCGCGGATTGATGCGCAGATGCCGGTCTCGGAAAAAGTCAAGTATGCGGATGCTGTGATAGAGAATGAAGGGACACTTGAAGAACTCTGTATGCAGGTAGACGCACTTTGGGAGAGACTTCAGACGCAGAATAAAATACCATAGACATGTTGATTGTACAGAGCGTGAGAGATTATTTGCGGATTGTCCGGTGCGGTTACAAACCGTGAAGAGACACCCAAGTAAAAACCCTACGTTTTGGAGATAATGAATTTAATGCCAGAGGCGATTGATGGCACTGGCTTTGATGACGCAGTAAACCTCCATATTTTTTTTTAACTCCAGTTCCTCACGTGCTTCGTGTGTGATTTTTACAGCGAGGTGACGCCATGCGACAAGAATAGAGAGCCATGTCCGGTCGTTCCTGACATCAAGGTACTGAATTTTTCCGAGTAATATGTTCCGTGCACTAATGGTGAGATTTGGATCAAGGGAGATAATAATATCCTCAGCCCGGATAGCGACTGGAATGACTTCGCCGACTTCTGCTTCAATGTAAGGAATTACAAGAGATTGGTCTCCGATTTCCAAGGAAGTCAAACCACGTGCCTTGTCTGAAGCGATTACAGGAAGGAAGAGAATGTTTTCGACACCCGTCAATTGTGAGATAGGCATTGCGGAGGGCGCGGTTAGCAATTGATGTGGTTCACCGCTCGCCATGATTTCACCGTCGGCGATCAGGAAGGCTTCATCAGCGAGTGCCATCGCCTCGGAAAAGGCGTGGGTGACATAGAGGATTGGTGTCTCAAAGGCTTCTTTAATATGGTGCAGGTAGGGAATAATTCGGTTTTTTAGCGCGCTATCAAGCGCAGCAAGCGGCTCATCCATGAGGAGCATCCGCGGCTCCATAGCGAGTGCTCGTGCGATCGCAACCCGTTGACGTTGGCCACCAGAGAGTTCTTTCGGATACCGTTGGAGCAGTTCGGAAATTTCGAGAACATCTATCGCATCTGAAGATGTTCGTGGCTTCGGTTGTCCATATCGAATATTCTGCGCAACCGTGAGATGCGGAAACAGGTATCCCTCCTGAAAAATATAACCGAACCGCCGCTTTTCAGGGGGTAGATTAATCTTAGAAGCAGACGCGTAAAGTATCTCATCTCCAAAAGCGATCTCACCTTCATCAGGCGTTAGCGTGCCGCTGATGCAATTGAGGAGCGTACTTTTCCCGCTCCCCGACACGCCTAAAAATGCCGAAACCTTCGTCTCCAACGTGCAATTGACTTCTAAGGTGAAACTACCGAGGCTTTTACGAAAATCGAGCCTGATGCTGGTATTGTCTGCCATAATGAATGCTCTTACTCAAACTCATTGTCATCAAATCCATTGCTGTCATCCATACCGTCAAGTCCATCAGAATCCATATTGTCAGATGAGGCATCGTCATCATCATACACCTCACTGAGCATTATACCTGTCAAAAGCAAATCCTCGTACTCGTCGTCCCCAAGTTTACCAGCCTCATCAGTTTGCTGCGCTGTGTCCTCAGATGTCTCGTTCTTGGAACGCCGATATAGATACCAAACAAATAATACGCAGGCGATACCGCCTAAAAACAGTCCCATCTCCAAACTCATCAGATTTTCTCCTTTTACCGGATTTGAAAGTTAATAAAATGCTATTTATGGTTAACGGAGGGTGAAGCGTTCCGTCAGCCAAAGTGCTATGAAGGCTATGACAGTTGAAATAAATACCAGTCGATAGACAGCGGCATCTTCACCGAGATGGACAGAACTGAAGATCGCCAATGCCATCGTTTGGGTTTTGCCGGGAATATTTCCTGCCACCATGATTGTGGCACCGAACTCACCGAGGCTTTTAGAGAAACCGAGGATCGTTCCACCGATAATCCCACGATACGCGAGTGGGAACGTTATCGTCCAAAATACCTTTAGCGGTGATGCACCGAGCGTCCGTGCAGCATTTTCAAGTTCTTGTGGCACAGCCTCCATCCCTGTCACAATACCACGTACTAACAGTGGGAACGAGATAATTGAGACCGCAACGACAACAGCCACCTGTGAAAAAACGATCTCTATACCGAAAACTCGATGGATAAACCCACCGATGAACCCGTGCTTGCCCAATAGAATCAGGAGTAAATATCCACTGACGATAGGTGGTAGGACCAACGGCCACATCACGAATGTATTCAGGAGAGCCTTACCCGGAAATGTACGTTTCGCAAGGAGCCAACCTGCCAACAGTCCTGGCGGGAACATTATAACGAGACTCAGCAAGGCGACTTTAATAGATAAAAAGAGAGCGGCAACTTCGGCGGGGGTTATCCTCATGTTAGTCTAAAAAGGTGAATCCGTGCTTTTCAAAGACTTTACTGCTTTGCATAGATTGTAGATAACTCATAAATCTACGAGCTTCTTGCTTTCGCAGGCTATCCTTCATAACGACAGCCGGATAGATGATCGGTGTATACGCCTCAGACGGTAATTCATAAAGCACTTTTATGTTCTCGGTCAGTGTTGTATCCGTTTTATATACGATGGCAATATCCACATTTCCAGCGGTGACATAAGCGAGCGTTGCCCGTACATCCATACCAAAAATCAACTGTGGTTGGAGTGTTTCCCATAACCCAAAGTGAGTTAAGGCTTCTTTTGCGTAAGTACCAGCAGGTACTATATTTGGATGTCCGATAGCAATTCTTGAAATCTCAGGCATAGCAAGGCTATCAGGCGTTTCCACAGAAATTCCCGCGGTTTCATCGGAGACAATCACTAACCGGTTGGTCAATAGATCGTGGCGACTTCCGACTTCGAGTAGCCTTTTAGTTTCCAAAGCAACGACTTGGCGCGGACTCGCCGAGATGAAAACATCCGCTGATGCACCCTTTTCGAGTTGACGTTGTAACGTTGTAGAGGCTTCAAAATTATAATAGACTTTAATCCCGGTTTCCGCTGTAAACGCCGTCCCGATTTCACCCAGGGCATCCGTCAAACTGATTGCAGCGAAGATGCTTAATTCGATCGACTTCTGTTTGTCTGTCGCACATCCCGAAAGCATCGCGAAAACAGACAGCAGGCAAATGGCAATGGGAGATTTAAAAATTCGGTGCATTATTTCGTTCTCAACATATCCATTAGTCCATAAAAACTCTTGACCAAGTATAGCAATTCTGTTAAACTATGTCAAGTATATTGAAAGCGTAAACTAAACATTTAGTTGACATTTCTCTTTATATATGTTATACTTATAGTATGTTATGTTGGCGATTTAAAGAAACCCAAAATCATCTGCAGCAAAAGATGTAAATGG
>JAJEGI010000124.1 GCA_022819945.1 Candidatus Poribacteria bacterium | reverse complement strand
TGTGTCACAAACTGGATGAAGATTAATTTATTAATTCGGTAATTTTTGATCGAAGTCCGGTGCGGTTGCAAACCGCACCTGCGGGGCCTGGGGGAACATGGAATTACCGATTTATTTTCTTAAACTTCATGAAGTTTGTGGTACAAAAGAGCGGCATGCGTAAGTCCTATTTTATTTAGGACAATTATACTTAAAACCCAATCAGAATTCTTTAAAGACCGTATATGACTATTTTACCATGATTGAAAAAATAAATCCAAGACGAGACGATACTGTTTAAGGGGGCCTTGGGTCTCATTAGATTAAAAGGTAGTTTCAAATTGTACCATATCACAAATTTTTCTTTTTTGTCAAGTTTTTAGAATCAAGGGCAAGGTGTGTATAAGGTTTTGGCATGAATGGACTCAGACGGAGGCTGCCTACTACTTTTACATCAATTCGACGAAGACTTCGTTTGCGAGGAAGAGTCCGCGGCGGGTGAGTCGGAGATGTGTGTCAGTCCATTCAAGTAATTGTAGGTCTATCCATTTTTTAAGAATATCTCCAAACACTACTTCGATGTCTTCACCGAAACGGTTTTGATAATCTGCGAGAGAGATGCCTTCCCGTTTGCGAAGCGCGAGCATGAGGGTTTCAGCCTTTTCCGCGTTTCCTGTTAGGTGTTCTGTATCGGCAATGGGTTTGTTCCGTTTGGAGAGTTTGTTAATGTAGGACGCGATCGCGCGAATGTTACTGTAACGGATACCGTTGACATATCCACACGCGCCTGCACCGAGTCCGATACACGGCTGGTTGTTCCAATAGACGAGGTTGTGCCTCGCGAAGTGGCTCGGTCTGGCGAAGTTACAGATTTCGTAGTGGGTGTACCCGTGTGCGGTGAGCGTCTCAATTGTGTACTGGAACATATCCGCTTCAGCGTCTTCGGATGGGAGATGGAGTTCACCGGCTTGCCACCATTCATAAAATGGGGTTGTTTCCTCCATGACGAGGTTATAAGCCGAAATGTGATCGGGGTTGAGTGAAGTCACTTCGTTTAGGGTATGCTGCCACGCTTCCATCGTCTGGTCGGGAAGCGCGAAGATGAGATCGATGTTGATATTCTCAAAGCCGTTTTCGCGAGCAAGTTGGTAACTTTCAAGGAACTCAGCGACGGTGTGGATTCTGCCTAATAGTTGTTTCAAAGTTTCGTCTTGCATCGCTTGTAGACCGAAGCTCAAGCGATTCACACCGTAGTCTTGCATCACGCTCAATTTCTCGTTGTCAACGGTTCCCGGATTGCATTCTACAGTGATTTCAGCGTTCGGTGTTATTTGGAAATGTTGGTGGACATCGGTGAGCAGCTGCGACAAGGCGTTCGCAGAGAGGATGGAAGGGGTGCCGCCGCCAATGAAAATCGTTTGTAGTGGTTCAGTTTTCGAGGCGTAAAGTTCCATCTCCGTGCGGAGTGCTTGTAGGTATGCTTTTGCTTGCTCCTTATGGAAAGTGTAGGTATTGAAAGCGCAGTAGTAGCATTTCGTAGCGCAGAATGGGATGTGGATGTATACGGAAGATGCCATATTATGCTGTAAATTCCAATCCGATTCGGATAGCTGCGCCTGTGTCTGCGTGAGAGAAGGCTTCGTTAATATCCCTAAACGGAAAGGTATCGGAGATGATTTTGTGGAACGGATACCTGTTGCGCGTACGCATTAGGAAGTCGAGTGCCCGCGGGATAACCCACGGTTCATAGACGATAACTCCGCGAATCGCTTTACTACAACGGACGATGTTTCCTGGGTCAATCTCTGTCGGGAATCCGAGATTAATGTTGCCGATCCAGAGATAGCGTCCACCCCAACGGAGCATCTCTATGCCTTCAGCGAGAACACGTGGTGATCCAACAAACTCCGCGACGAGGTCCGCGCCGATGCCACCTGTGTGGTCAAGTACGAATTCGACCCGTGAATTCATGTCGATTTTGTCAACGTTGAGGGTCTCATCTGCTCCGAACTCGCGTGCCAAAGCGAGGCGTGCAGGCAACCGATCGAGCACAATGATTTTCCCCGCACCCATTTCGCGTGCGACGGCTGTCGCATAGAGCCCGAGTCCGCCTGCGCCTTGGATAACGACAGTGTCGCCGAGGGTGATACCGATCTGGTTGAGTCCGTAGATGACTTCGGACAAGGCACAGTTAATAGGTGATACGAGCGCGTCTGAGAGTTCGTCAGGCACCTTGAACACCCAATGTCCGGGTTTCATGTAGTAATATTCACCGTATGCCCCGTGGAAGTGGGGTGGTTGCTCGCTGGAGACCCCGAGCCAATCTCGGTAGCGGTTCGGACACCCGGGTTTACCGTTAAGGCACATCCAGCAGTGTTGGCACGGTTTGAAATAGGAGTAAGCGATCCGGTCGCCTTCGGTGATCGGTTGTCCGGTGCTATCCGTTGTGATATTACGCCCCATTGCTTCGATGGTGCCGATCATTTCGTGTCCGAGTACTTGTGGGATACCGCTTTCGATTTTCGGTCCGTGTCCGCGCCAGAAATGTAGATCGGAGCCGCAGATATTTGCCATGCGGATGCGTACAAGCATGTCGTCAGGTGTGACGGATGGAATCGTATATTCCCTGAATTCCATCGGTGTTTGTGGTTGTGTGAAAATGGCGACTTTCCCTGTTTTCATTTTTTTGACTTTCCTTGCGGTTCGGTGAGGTGGGTCTGGACTTTGATGTTCAGACAGCAGTCGAGATGTTAATCTCGGCAGGCGGTATGTCTTCGGGTCTCTCGCGGACAACGATTTCAATGTCGCGATCCAATTTTCTGAGGAATGCAAATAGGCGTTCAATAGAAAAATCGTCGAGCCTGCCGTTTAGAAGTGCCGTGACTTCAGACTGACTAATACCGAGCTGCTTAGCTGCCTTGGCTTTGGGGTTTTTATCCTGAATTTCGACCTTTTCTGGAAGCAATGCAGCACATAAAATGTTAAGAGTTGTTTCTTGGAATCTCCAATCCAGAAACCGGGTCTCAATTCTTTTTTTTCATAAACACATTCTATTGGAATTGCCTTACTTTAATATTCATCAAAATTGACGACCTTCCAGCGTCCGTCAATCTGTTCGGTCTGGATCACGACTTTTCGGGTATGGGTTGTCGTGCCACGGGTTTCGATAGTGAGTTTGTAGTTGAAGAGCACATGCGTTGCTTTTTCTTCTGTCCCGATGCGTTCGTATTCAATCTTTGGCATCTCATCAAATTGTTGCCCTGGGACGCGGACTTCACTGACGCGTTCGATCTCGTCTTCGAGTTTTTCTGCGGCGAGTCCGTGGCTGAGTTGTAGGGCTGCCGTTTGGTCGGCGCGTTGGTAGTAGTTGTAGATAAAGTCTTCGCAAACTGCCTGCGGGGTATTCCTATTAGAACACGCGAGTATCAAGAAGATAAACAGTAGGGGGTATGGTCGTTTCATTTCTTTTTAGCACGAATCATTGCAATGTTGAAGATACGGCGTTCGTAGCCGTGTGCGGGGCTGTTCACGACTCCGCCTAAAGCCCATAAGGTTGAGGAGCTGCCACCGTCGAAGTTAATAGCGTGTTTGATGCCGAGTTCGCTGAAAAATTTTCCCATATCATAAAGCGTCATCCCCATACTGTATCCGTGCTGTCTACCGTCAATGGCGATGAGGAAAAGTTTATCATCATTAAATCCTAAGGCACTACGGGGGTGGCGCGAGGCACCGTTCCGATGTGGGGTTGCGCTGCGCCCTCGGGTCTCTCCAAATCTAACGAGTTCTGGTTCAATCTTTCCGTTTCGGACGAGCCGTAGATTTCCGCCGACCGCTTGTTGGATGTGTTGCCACTTTGTAGGGGTAAGTGCGATCTCAAGTGTGCCTTTTGTGGAAGTTGCGATTTTTTTTGCCCAATCCCGTGACAAGCGCGATTCTATCGCAATAACGACCCCGTCAGAGGGGATAGCACTGTTCCCGCGTCGGTTGACATCTGTGACGACGAATTTACTCTTATATTTTCCGGTGAGTGGGAGTTCAAGTTTCTTAAGCGTGAATTCGTAGCTTCGGCGTGTCAAAGTCCTGCGCCCGAAACGTGGCGTAAAAAGCACAACCGAGGCCGACGAATCACAGATTTGGTTGATAGCGTTAATCGAGAGTGTATCGGAGGTGTCGTTGTCAATGTAGAGTTGCCCGTTGAGTTCTACTCTATCCAAGAGAAACTCACCGTTAGGGGTTACACCGAAACTCGTCTCACCCCATGGCGATGGCGGTGAATATCCCCATCTATCGCGCGATACGGGAATACTGACGAGTTCACCGTTTTGGATGTGCAGATTAAAAGTCATACCGCCGCGTCCGTAGGAGTCCTCTCGGATGCCGAAACTGCCATTAACGCCTGCGAGGGGCAGTATCTTTTTGCGCATAAGCCGTCGCGTAGCGTTGGTAATCGTTTCACGTCCCAATATCTGGTTGTTGGCGAGTTCTATATCGAATTGGAGGTTTTCCGCCGTGCGATCCATCTCTGCGATATAGACGGCAGCACCGCCTGTCCACCAGTAACGGTGGAGTTGAAATCCTTCTGGCCAACGTTTACGATCAATCTCATCGCGCCGTATGACAGAATCGGGGAGTGCTTTGCCGTCCCGACTGTTGGCAGCCGTGCTGCGGAAGATAGGTTGTTCTAAAGCCCGCAGTGCACCAATTACGAGAATAAAAAGCGCGATGAGCGCGCACACCGCAATGAATCGAGTGGGATAAGGTCTATTTTCTGGAATCATTTTTTTAAATTTCCTTGCGGTTCGTTGGGGCGGCTCTGTGATTTCGGGGTGTTTCTCCGTAGCGTCGCATGCGCCGTTGTTGCATGCTGCGTTTTCTGAATCGGACTTTTTAAGTTTCCTTGCGGTTCGATGGGGTGGCTCTGTAATTTCGGGGTGTTTCTCCGTAGCGTCGCATGCGCCGTTGTTGCATGCTGCGTTTTCTGAATCGGAGCAGAAAGCCAATATTTAAAAACTCGCTTTTAAGCCGATGCCAGTAAGAATTGACACTACCAGATCGCCAGTGTTTATAATACCTGTTTCCTGAAACTTTTGATAGCCTTTGACAACTACAGCCGAAGTCGGTTCGACGTAGATGCCTTTTGCGGAGAGAATTTCGCGTCCTGTTTTTATGTCTGTGTTATCAACGGTTGTAAATGCGCCATTTGTCGCGCCGAGCGCGTCCAAGATCATCTGTCCTCGGATCGGGAGTTCGGCAGTAGTTCCTTCGGCGAGCGTTTTACCGGTTTGTGTCATTTTTGTGATAGATTCTGTTTTATTAACGTAGGCGTTGTAAATCGGGCAGCAGACATCAGGTTGAACGCCGAGAAGCCTCGGCATGTTTACGATGATCCCTTGTGTTTGTAATTCTCGGAACCCGATAAAGAGTCCTAAATAGATGCTCCCGAATCCGACGGGACAGATCACATGCGTCGGTGCACGCCAACCGAGCTGCTCTACAATTTCATAGGCAAGCGTTTTGGTGCCTTCCAAAAAAAAGGGATGCCAATTGTGGGATGCATAACAGGTAGTCTCTGCTGCGAGTTTGACTGCCTCTGTTGTCGCCATACGGTTTCCCGGGACCAGTTTTAACTCGGCACCGTAGGCAGCAATTTGTTTTAATTTTCCTTGCGAGGTAGACTCTGGGCAGTAGATGGTGCAATGAATGCCTGCTCTTGCACTGTAGGCGGCTATTGCAGCCCCTGCGTTACCTGATGAATCTTCAACGATTTCCTCGACTCCAAGTGCTTTAAGATGCGTCAGTAGGAGGGACGCGCCTCTGTCTTTATATGATCCGGTCGGGCAGAGATAATCTAATTTTATAAGATGTTCCGGTGTATTCACATCAATCGGAACAAGTGGGGTCATACCTTCACCGAGGGTGACAATATCTGTCTCCGCGTCAATTGGCAGTGCCTCTCGATACCGCCAGAGCGACATCGCTGCTGGCACTTGTGCGTTCGGCAAGATACGCGAATCCTTGATAAGGTTCAGCGCGTTTCCGCAGTTGCACCGATAGCGCAATGACGATATTTCGTAGGTTTTGTTGCATTCGTTGCACAGGTAGTTCATTACTGGTTTTCAGGCATCAGTTATCAGTTGGCGGGGTTGAAAATTTTACCAGGCCTTATTCGAGAGGATGATATGTTTATAGTGCGCCAATAGTTTTTTGTTTTGAATTTTCTGTGAGAAGATGTACGATATAAATGCTATTTCAATATAAGCATCCGTCTGGTTTGTTGGAAAGAAGGCGTTGTCAATTGATAGAAATAGACACCACTTGCGACGGATTCACCTAACGCATTACGACCGTTCCAATAGGCGGCGTGCTCTCGGTTCTGATAGAAACCTGCCGATTGGTAGCCGAGTGGAAGTGTTCGGATAAGATTGCCTGTCGTGTCATAGATAGACAAGGACACAGCACCTGCTTCCGCGAGATGGTACGGAATCCATGTTTCAGGATTAAATGGGTTCGGATAATTCTGAAGCAGACGACTCTGCCTTGGGGTGCCAATACTGTCAAGTGCTACGCTCAGCACGGCCTTTTCGAGATCGGCGGCGTTCACTGTGAAATTGAATTTTTCTGAGACAATATTTCCGTTTGTATCGGTGACAATTAATTCCATCGTGTCGCCGATTGCTACGACGCTGCGGTAGTTGAGGTTGGCGGTGGCAGCGGCGAAGTAATTATCGCGAACTTGAGATGTCATGACGGTATTTGTCCGGAGGTTTCGGACTTGGACGCTATAACCGTTAAAGTGCTGCAAACCTTTTAAGTGTCCGCTGACAACAAATGCCCACATCTGGTTGGGGTTAGTGCTCGGTGCTGCAGCGATCTGTGTCTGATGCGTCCATCCTGTCCCGGTGAAAACAACATCGCGCCCCTTTGGTAAATTGACGATATACCCTTTGGCACCTTCGATAGGAAATCCGTCGTCGGGTGCGTTTGGTGTCCATGCCAAAAACGCTTGGTTCGCAGCATCCAGCGTAATAACCGTTGTCGCCCCTGTCTTTAGTGCGAGCGAGCGTGCTGTCATTTGGGCAGTCGGTTTCAACGGTACGGATAACATGTTCAGACCTTTAGAGAGGTGCACGGAGAAAATATTGCCGAAACCTTCTCCGTTAGATCTACCGATGAAACCGTGTCTACGTCCATCTGGTAGGTCATAATAACCGATAATACTTCCATCCTGATTAACATTTCGGACGACGGTGGTGATACTGCCTGGGAATCGCATTTCATAGAGGGTGCCATCTGGCAGGAGGATATAGGATCGCAGAATATCGTTTACAGCTTTGGCTCTGAAGCCGATAACACCGACATCTGTGATGGTGTTCACAAACAGGAATTCAAGATTCGGCATCTCTGGAAGGTCAATAGTGGTGAAACTACCGTCAGGGTTACGTATGAACCCATGAGGCATTCCATCGGCATCCACGTAGCTGCCGACGACAGCACCTGCGGCGTTAACAAAGTCCCCATAAGTTGTTACGGCTCCTGGGAAGGTAATTATCAGATCGCCTGAAAAGGCGCGGGTGACACCCGCTTCATCGACGATGTTGCCGCTCAGTGCGCCCGTTTCATCACTGAGACCGTAGATGAAAGTTTGGGCTGCGCCGGGGAAATCATATTGCTGTAGTTCGCCATTTTCCAAGACGACCCCATGATACAGACCGTTGCTATCTTTGTAGTGTCCGGCAGCTTGCCCACTGTTACCGAGTGCATAGAAATAGGTGTTCTGAGCGCCGGGGAAATCATAAGTCGTAAAGAGGCCATCAATGAGGGTAAAGCCGACTGTTTTTTCAGCATCAGGAAGACGCGTGTTGCCTGCATAATCCCCGAAGTCGTTACTCGCCGTTACTTCCAGAAAATCGACACCGGGAACTTCAATGGTTTCAAAGATGTAGTCGGCAATCGGTGTTTCGGTTTCGACCTGCGCAGCGGTGTATCCTGTGAAACAGATGATTAGGCATATAAACGAGATAAGTGCAATTTTTGTGTGGTGATCCATAACTATCCTTTTTTAACGTGTGTTCGGGGACCGTCAGTGACGGTTTTTATTTATCATACGTTGTTCAAACCGATATCAAAAGGAATTCACTATGGATATTATAGCACTTTTCTGTGATATTGACTACTTTTTATTTTTCAAGGGCAGAATCGTTCAAAGTCAACGCCCTAAATCTCCCTTAAAAACACGCACCTACCGGTCCTGGGGGTCCAAAGTTGGACGAAAAAACCGAGAACTAAATAGTCCTGTCCCTTATCAGGCGGACTTTATAGTAAAGCCCCTAATTACTTGAACACCGAAAGAATGGCGGGGTTACAAACCCCGCCTGCAAGGAACAGGGGTTCTGTGTTTCCGAGAGTGTTCACATATCTTCGGGCTTTACTATAAGAAAGAAGATAGAGTTAAAAAAGATGCCACAGTTATACCGATTGCATAACTGTGACACCTGTCCGTTTCAGGACTTACGCAAATTGAACAAAAAAGCGGTATATTTGCTCAAAAGTCTATTTCGTTGTATTTATAGTAAAGCCCACAATTAATTATACATCTGAGAATGGCGGGGTTACAAACCCCGCCAGCGAGGAGAGAGTTTTGTGTTTGCTAAAGTGTTCACGTATTTTCGGGCTTTACTATAAACACCTAAATCTCCAACCCCGCTTTATCCCCCTTATTAGGGGGTAGGGGGACTTTCAGAGGAACTGCGTAAGTCGTAAGTTTTATAGGATTGACACTATTTTACGATGACGAGTCGCCGTGTTTGTTGGAAAGACGGTGTTGTCAACTGATAAAAATAGATACCACTCGCCACGCGTTCGCCGAGGGCATTACGTCCGTCCCAATACGCGGCACGTTCTCGACTGTTATAGAAACCTGCGGATTGGAAACCGAGCGAAAGCGTGCGAACCAACTTCCCTGTTGTATCGTAAATGGATACGGATACAGGGTTGTCTTCGGAGAGTTGATACGGGATCCACGTCTCAGGGTTAAACGGATTCGGGTAGTTCTGGAGCAACAGATTCTGATTCGGTTTACCGATGCCATCAAGCCTGACAGACAGAACCGCGTTTGCCAAGTGTTCGGGTGTCACTGTAAAATTAGCGGTTTGTGATTCAACATTGCCATTCGGCCCGAGGACGCGCAATTCAATGACATCCCCAACTTGGACGACGTTGCGTCGCGTCAAATCGGCGGTCGCAGCGGCGAAGTAATCCCGTTGCACTGGTGCGGTAATCGTGTTGTTTGTTCTGAGGTTCCGGACGCTGACCTGATAACCGTCCAATGTGGATTTGCCTCCCAAGTGTCCACTGACCACGAATGCCCATGCTGCTTGGGGCATTTGTGTGGAGATGGCAGTGGGTGCTGCAGGGACTTCTTCGGTTGGACTTGTCCAAGGTGCGCCGATGAATGCGAAGTTTCGAGTTTGTGGGACATTGACGATATAGCCTTTGCTTCCTTCGATTGGAAAGCCGTCGTCGGGTGCGTTTGGTGTCCATGCGACGAACCGCTGGCTTGCGGTATCAAGCGTGATGACAGTTGTTGCGCCTGTCAAAGCGACAAGGGACTTGGCAGTCATGGGTGTTGGTTGTGCCAACGGCACAGAAATCATGTTTAACCCTTTAGACAGTGTGACGGTGTAGGCGTTGCTATAACTTTCCGCTTCTACTTGTGAGACAGGTCTGGCGATAAACCCATGTGTGCGCCCATCTGGTGATTTATAGTTCCCGACGATAGAGCCGTCCTGATTGATATTCCACCCGTCCGTGCTAACGCTGCCAGGGACCTCCAAGCTTTGTAATCCGTGTTGGAGTGTTCCGACAGCGGTGCGCGGAATATCACCGATCAGTTTGGCGCGCACCACAACACGTGCTGCATCGTTGACACCGGGCACAAAAAAGTATTCAAACAGTGCTGCGTGTGGAAGGTCAAGAGATAGAAATTTGCCATCTGGGTTCCGTACGTATGGTTTATATACACCTTGGGCATCAATGAAGCTGCCAATGATAGCGCCTTCAGCGTTCGCAAAATCGGCATAAGTTGCTGATGCCTCGGGGTACTCAATGATTGTGTCGCCTGAGAATCCGCGGCGAATGCCAGAAGCGTCAATAAAATTACCGGTCAGTGCCCCCGTTGCATCACTGATACCGTATATCTGCGTTTCGACGGCACCCGGGAAATCGTATTGTCGCAACTCACCATTTTCTAAGACGAGACCGTGAGATAAACCCTCACTATCCTCGTAGTATCCGGCAGCATTCCGGTTATTACCGAGTGCATAGAAATAAGTATTTTGCGAACTCGGAAAATCATAAGTCTTAAAAACGCCATCAATGAGGGTAAAGCCGACGATTTTCTCACCATCGGGACTCCGGGTGTTCCCTGCGTAATCCTCAAAGTCGCTACTTGCTGTCACCGCTAAAAAATCTACGCCGGGGACATCAATGGTTTCAAAAGTATAGTTGGCGAAGATGGGTAAGACAGGGGGGGATCCTCGCCGGGTTCAGTGGTGTCCGTTATGGGTCTAGCGATAAATCCGTGTCTGCGTCCATCTGCTGTGTCATAGTGTCCGACGACAGAACCGTCCTGATTGATATTATAGCCTTCTGTGCTCACGCTGCCTGGGAATTTAAGTTCCTGTAGTCCTTCTGGGAATAGACCGACATAAGTGATTGGAGGTGCATCTACCGGTTTGGCGCGCGCAACGACCACCCTTGCATCGTTGATACCGTGGACAAAGAAGTATTCCTGTTTTGCTTCGGTTGTAAGTTTAAGAGATACAAAATCGCCATCCGCGACATGCACATAAGCATTGTATATGCCATCCGCATCAACGTAGCTACCGACCATACCGCCTTCCGAGTTCACAAAATCGGCGTAAGTTTCCAAAGCTCCAGGGAATTCAACGATTGTGTCGCCTGAGAATCCACGTCGAACGCCGGAAGCGTCCGTAAAATTACCGGTTAGTGCCCCCGTTGTATCACTGATACCGTATATCTCCGTTTCAACAGCACCCGGAAAATCGTATTGGCGGAGTTCACCATTTTCCAAGACGATCCCGTGGTAAAGACCGTCGCTATCCTGGTAGTGTCCGGCAGCGTTCCCGTTATTACCGAGCGCGAAGAAATAAGTGTTCTGTGAGCCAGGAAAATCGTAGGTCTTAAAAACGCCATCAATGAGTGTAAAGGCGACATCTTTTTCCCCATCAGTACTTTTCGTGTAGCCGGCGTAATCCTCAAAGTCGCTACTTGCTGTCACCGCCAAGAAGTCTACACCTGGAACGTCGATCGTCTCAAAAGTATAGTTGGCGTTGGCGGCTGCCGCAGCGGGTTCGGTGTTGTCTTGTGCTGTAGTGTTTCTGAGAAAAAAGGAATTGAGGCACATCAACAACGTAAATATGTAGAACAAAAAATTGGTTTTAATTTGAATGTGCATAGCAGATATTCTCCGAAAATAAAAACAATATGCCAGATGCTTCGGTCTGATGGCTGTTGTTGGCAATCAGTAATGCAGTAAAAGCGAAGACTGGGTAACTTGAGACATTTAAACTTGAACTTGCCGAAAGGATATTAGGAAATATTTTTGAATTATTAGACCCTAATACAACTAATAATAGCACAAACTTGACTGATATGTCAAATTAGATTGGGTGTAATGTCAAAATCGGAGAAAGTCAACATTGGTAGATTTTAGAATTACTTATGATGTTTCTGCTGAAACAGGATATGAACACCTGTAACCTTTGTGTTGCAACTTGAGTTAGACTTAAAAGAGTGTCCCAGTTACATAACAGCATAACTGGGACACTTCACTTATCAGTTCTATATGGATGCTACTTTACAATGACGAGTCGTCGTGTTTGTTGGAAAGACGGTGTTGTCAACTGATAAAAATAGATACCACTCGCCACGCGTTCACCGAGGGCATTACGTCCGTCCCAATACGCGGCACGTTCTCGACTGTTATAGAAGCCTGCGGATTGGAAACCGAGCGAAAGCGTGCGAACCAACTTCCCGGTTGTATCGTAAATGGATACGGATACAGGGTTGTCTTCGGAGAGTTGATACGGGATCCACGTCTCTGGGTTAAACGGATTCGGGTAGTTCTGGAGCAACAGATTCTGATTCGGTTTACCGATGCCATCAAGCCTGACAGACAGAACCGCGTTTGCTAAGTGTTCGGGTGTCACTGTAAAATTAGCGGTTTGTGATTCAACATTGCCATTCGGCCCGAGGACGCGCAATTCAATGACATCCCCAACTTGGACGACGTTGCGTCGCGTCAAATCGGCAGTCGCGGCGGCGAAGTAATCCGCTTGCACTGGTGCGGTAATCGTGGTGTTCGTTCTGAGGTTCCGGACGCTGACCTGATAACCGTCCAATGTGGGTTTGCCTCCCAAGTGTCCACTGACCACGAATGCCCATGCTGCTTGGGGCATTTGTGTGGAGATGGCAGTAGGTGCTGCGGGGGTTTCATCGGCGGGGTCTGTCCAAGGTGCGCCGATGAATGCGAAGTTTCGAGTTTGTGGGACATTGACGATATAGCCTTTGCCGCCTTCAATTGAGAAACCGTCGTTGGGTGCGCTGGGTGTCCATGCGACAAACTGCTGGCTTGCGATATCAAGCGTAATGACGGTTGTTGCCCCTGTCAAAGCGACAAGGGACTTGGCAGTCATGGGTGTTGGTTGTGCCAATGGCACAGCAATCATGTTCAACCCTTTATCCAGCGTAACGTTGTAGATGTTGCCAAAATGCGTGCTTTCTGATTTAGGGACGAGTCTGGCAATAAACCCGTGTCTGCGTCCATCTGCTGAGTCATAGTGTCCGACGATGGAGCCGTCCTGATTAATATTCCAGCCTTCCGTGCTAACGCTGCCTGGAAACTGCAATTCCTGTAGGTTGAGGGGGCTGCCGACATAGGTGCGTGGGACATCGCCCACAGCTTTGGCACGACCAACGACAGCTCTTGCATTGTTGAGACCGTGGAGAAAAAAGTATTCCAGATTTGTTGCGTTTGGCAGGTCAATAGATAGAAATCTGCCCACCGAACTACGCATATATGCATGATATATACCTTCAGCATCGACGTAGCTGCCGACGATATGGCCTGTCCAGCTCACAAAATCGGCATAAGTTGCCGATGCCCCGGGTGCCTCGACGATTGTATCCCCTGAGAACCCGCGGCGGACACCAGAGGCATCTATATAACTACCCGTCAGTGCCCCCGTTGCGTCACTAAGGCCGTATATCTCCGTTTGAACGGCATCGGGAAAATCGTATTGCCGCAATTCGCCATTCTCTAAGATAACACCGTGGTACATACCATCGCTATCTTGGTAATGTCCGGCAGCTTGACCATCATTGCCGAGTGCATAGAAATAGGTGCCCTGTGAGTCAGGGAAATCGTAGGTTGTAAAAACGCCATTGATGAGTGTAAAGGCGACATCTTTTTCATCATCAGTACTCCGCATGTTGCCGGCGTAATCTCCAAAGTCGCTACTGGCGGTTACCGCTAAAAAATCTACACCGGGAACATCAATACTCTCAAAAGTATAGTTGAGAGCAGGCGGCACAACACCGGGTCGTGATTGTGGTGTTCCCTCTTTCGGTTTAGCGATAAAGCCGTGTCTACGTCCATCTGGTGAGTCATAGTGTCCGACGATAGAGTTGTCCTGATTAACATTCCATCCTTCCGTGCTGACGCTGCCGGGGAACTTCAATTCTTGTAGGGCGACGGGGTTGCCGGCATAGGTGCGCGGGACATCACCCACCGCTTTGGCTCGACCGACGGCAATGAGGGCGTTGTTGATACCGTGAAGAAAAAAGTATTCGAGATTTAATACTATTGGGAGACCCAGCGTTGCGAAACTACCGCCAGGGCCACGCAGGTATGCATGATATATTCCTTCAGCGTCTACATAGCTGCCCACGACATTGCCTAATCCGCTCACAAAATCGGCATAAGTTTCCGTTGCGCCGGGATACGCAATGATTTCATCCCCCGAGAATCCACGGCGAACGCCGGAAGCATCAATAAAATTACCTGTCAGTATACCCGTCGAATCGCTATACCCGTATATCTCTGTTTCGACGGCGCCCGGAAAATCGTATTGCCGCATTTCGCCGTTTTCCACGATAACGCCATGATACAGACCGTCGCTATCTTGGTAGTGTCCGGCAGCTAACCCATTATTACCGAGTGCATAGAAATAGGTGTTCTGCGAGTTGGGGAAGTCATAGGTTGTAAAAACCCCATCAATGAGGGTAAAACCAATCATTTTTTCACCATCGGCACTCGGGGTGTTGCCGGCGTAGTCCTCAAAGTCGCTACTTGCCGTCACCGCTAAGAAGTCTACACCCGGAACATCAATCGTTTCAAAAGTATAGTTGGCAGATATGCCAACGCGTTCATCGTCGGCTTGTGCAGCGGTGTTTCTTACGAAAAAGGAACTGAGGCATAGAAACAACGTAAATATGTAAAACAAGAAACTGGTTTTATAGTAGATTCCGTAATTACCTATACACCAACACAAGGGCGAGGATACAATCCTCGCCAGCGGTGGTGGGTTACTTGTTCCTTGACAAACTGTAAACTTATTTTCGGATTTTACTATAATATGAGTGGACATAACGAAATCCTTTCTTAAAGTATAAATTTAAAAAATACTAAACTTTGGACAATTGATATGACATTAATGAAAGATCGCTGACGCGTGGAAAGACAGGCACAGGAAACCAACGGTTTCCTATGCTACAAAAGAGCCACAGGAGACCAACAGCCTATGCTACAGAAGATGATGTCTTATAGGAGATTTTGGTCATTTTAAGATTGTTCAAACTGTAGTAAAAAATAAAAAACAGTTAAAAATTATTCGTCCCAAGGGAGCGGTACACCTAATCGTTCACTGACTTCGCGTGCGGCTTTCTGTTCTGCTTCCCCATAACGGATGCCTTCACGACGATGTTTTTCTGTGCGTTCTGTTTCAATGGCTCCGGGTAGTAACGCCTTGTCGGTGCCAGGCAACGGCTCGTAAGTTTCACGGACATCATGTACCATGCGGTCGACTTCGGTGTGGAAAACATCAGGTGGTACAACGGATTCGATATTTATTGCGAGGACCATACCGCCCTGTGGCGGTTGCCATTTTGCGGTGTCTTCCGGTGGCGGTTCGGTAAAGCCTGTTAGGGTGCCGCCAAGTAGATGTGCTATGGCGGTATAGCCGATACTCTTGAAGAAAGCAGCGGGGATCATCGACAGCAGCGCATCGAAATCAGGACCGCGTTGGTAATCCGCCATAATACAGGTTGCGGCATCGAGTACAACCGGGGGCTCATCACCAGAGGGGATCGCGAAACAGATCGGTGGATTGCCGAAATAGCCGAGTTGGGGTTTAGGGTCTCGGTTTCCGGCGTTGCCGTGGTTTCGGGATCCCTGGACCGAGAAACCGATACATCCAGCCTCGTTACACATACGCGCGTAGTGCCCTGCAGACCCGTAGTGTCCGATGTAGCGGACGAGTCCCATCCCGATGCCTACTTCTTTTGCTTTGGCGATGGCGTGTTCAGTGGCACGCACCATTGGGAGGTAGCCGAGTGTGCCGTTACCATCAAGCACGACGGCAGTTGGGGTTTCATGGATGACGCGGATATTCGGGTTTGGGTTGAGCCCTCCGTTTTCAAAGCCTCTGCAATATCGGTTAACAGTCTGCGTGCCGTGACTACGGACCCCGCGTAAGTCGGAGTTGACGAGTAATCGGCTGATAAGTGCGGCGTGTTCGTGTGTGAGACCTGCTTTCTCAAAGCAAGCGATAGAGAAGTTGAGGAGTCGTTCCTCATCGACTAAGACGAAATCTTCTGGTGGTCTGTTCATATTTTTTCCTTTAACAGGGCTTACGCATTTTTCCATGATAACGGACATCCTACGCATGCAGGCGGGGTTTCAAACCCTGAAAAAACACCCCAGCAAAAACCCTGCAGTGGGGATGTGGTGGCTATTCGTCCCATGGGAGTGGTACGCCTAATCGTTCACTGACCCCGCGTGCGGATTCCTGTTCCATTTCCCCGTAACGGATGCCTTCGCGGCGGTGATGTTCTGTGCGTTCCGTTTCGATTGCCCCGGGTAGCAATGCCCTATCGGTTCCGGGTAACGGTTGATATGTTTCTCGGACATCGTGTACCATGCGATCGACTTCTGCGTTGAAAACAGCGGTTGGTACGACGGATTCAATATCTATCGCGAGTACCATTCCGCCCATACGTCCGCCGCTCCATTTTGCGGTGTCTTCGGGGGGTGGTTCAGTAAATCCGGTCAATGCGCCGCCGAGCAGACTTGCCACGGCGGTATAGCCGATACTCTTGAAGAAGGCTGCGGGTATCACTGAAAGGAGCGCGTCGAAATCGGGACCGCGCTGGTAGTCTGCCATAATGCAGGTCGCTGCGTCGAGTACAACGGGTGGTTCATCACCAGATGGTATGGCGAAACATATCGGCGGGTTGCCGTAGTAGCCGAGTTGGGGTTTGGGGTCTTGGTTTCCAGCGTTACCTTGGTTCTGGTATCCTTGCACTGAAAAACCGATGCAACCGTTTTCGTTACAGATTCGGGCATAATGTCCTGCGGACCCGTAGTGTCCGATATAGCGGACGAGTCCCATCCCGATGCCGACCTCTTTTGCTTTGGCAATCGCGTGTTCGGTGGCACGGACTGTCGGTAGGTAGCCGAGTGTGCCGTTTCCGTCAAGTACGACAGTGGTTGGTGTTTCGTGGATGATTCGGATATCCGGATTCGGGTTGAAGCTCCCGTTTTCAAAGCCGCCGCAATATCCGTTGACGGTTCGGGTACCGTGGCTGCGGACACCGCGTAGGTCAGAATTGACGAGGAGTCGGCTGATGAGTGCGGCGTGTTCGTGTGTGATACCGGCTTTTTCAAAGCAGGCGGTAGAGAAGTTAAGAAGCCGTTCCTCGTCTACAAGGACGAAATCTTCTGGCGGTCGATTCATGTGTTTCTCCTTCGCAGCGAAATCCGACAGGTGTCCGAGTCATAAATGGATTTGTTAGCCTGATTCACGGGCCCCTGCCTAGCAAGATTGTGTTTATGCGATAGATTTTAGTAACTATATCATAAAACTTGTTGGGTGTCACGTTTTTTGTGAAAAAGTAGCAGAAACGTGAGTTCCATAAAAAAGATAGACGCAAACTAAAAGTTTACGCTACAAATAGGGGTTTTGGACTATTTTTCTGTAAAGTTGTTTCGCCTTTCCTGATGAGTACAGTGCCGTTTTGATGCACCTGTGCAGTGGTAGTGCCATCGGGAGCATGCAACAATCTCTTGGGACCACTTTGAATGTCAGCAGGGGTTGGAGTAAGTTTCCTCCCTGTCTTGGCATCCCACACTCGCACCTTATTTTTCCAATCTCCGGTAGCGATTATTCTTTTTCCATCCTTTGAAAATACCGTAGTATAAACAGCCCCTGGTCCTTTAAATATAACCCTTTAACGATTGTGTTTCCATCTGGAGAATATCCGATTGATGTTACGCTTTCTTTGTCTGACGTGAGCGTAGTTTTGTGAGTTCCTGTGGTAACATCCCACAACCGAATTGTCCCATCGTAGCTGCCTGTTGCGAGGGTCTTACTATCTGGCGAATATGCTGCACAAGCAACTTGTTTTGTATGTCCAGTAAGCGTGATTTTGTGCTTGCCAGTTTTTCCATTCCACAAGTGTACCGTGTGATCCGCTGCAGCGGCAGCGTAAGTTGTCCCATCCGGAGAAAATATAACAAAAGTCCCCTGTTTCGTCTGCATTCTACTTGTGGAAATGTTTTGCCCTGTTTCCGCATTCCATAATCGGACTGTGTTGTCCAGATGCCATCCACCCGTGGCGATGGTCTCTCCATACCGAGGGCACCTTTGCCAATACGTGCTATGACACCTTCGGGTAACCTGATTTGTGGGTTATCCTGTGCGGTTGATGGAAGAGAGCAAACTGAAACGATAATTATCGTGAATAATAAAGAAAAGGAAGTTTTCATGGTGTGGTGTCTCCTTTTTGCAATCGCAAACAGTTGATTTTTCAAAAGCCGACTGGGTTCGCGCCTAACGTTACTTTCGTTGTAATATATTTCGGCTTTTTTCAGAAAAATCAAGTTGCTAAACATTGGAGACTAAACACACATAAAAACTTCCTATTATGTCTACTACTTTTACGGGTCAATTTGCTTGAAGAACTGCTTTTGACCGTCTTTGATGGTGAAGATGACCGCGCTTTTGGTCGGATGACGGTTTGCATCGTAACTGGCGATGGTCGTTGCGCCGATGTAGTTTTCGGTAGTAGCGAGTTGGTCGCGTATTTTTTCTGGGTCAAGGCTACCGGCGCGTTCAACGGCTTCAAAGAGCAGTTTGACTGCATCGTAACTGACCCCCACACCGCCAGTGGGTGTGACATCGTAGATGGACTTGTAGGCATCCACAAAGGCGCGCGCTGTCGGTGCGTCGGTCTCTGGCGAGAAGTGTCCACTGAAAAAACTGCCTTCCACTTCGGCATCTGGGTTGCCGTATAAGAGTTCGCTATCCCACGCGTCTGCCCCCAGAAAAACCGTCGGCTCTCCATCGGCGTTTCGCAGTGAAATCGCCCGTGCCTGTTGCGTTATGAGCGAAGTTGCTTGAACGAATCCAGCTATGAAAAGCGCGTCGGGTTTCGCAGCAGCAATTTTTGTCAGTTGTGTTGTAAAATCTGACGTATCACCTTCGTAAGTTTCATTCGCAACGATTTCGCCACCGATTTCGCTGAAATTGCGTGCAAAGAATTCAGAGATACCTTCCGTATAGAGATCACCCTTTTGCGTAATAACGGCAGCGGTAGAAATGTTGAGATCTGACTTGGCAAACTGTGCCATGACCGCCCCTTGGAAACTATCCGTGAAGGATGCCATGAAAACGAAGTTACCCGCACTCGTCACGTTTGGGTTAGTCGCCGTTGTCGTAATCATCGGGATTCCGTGCTGCTGTGCGATTGGTCCTACCACGACGGCGTGGGAGGAACGGTTGGGGCCAATAAGTGCGATAATTTCGTCTTCAACGATGAGGGTTTCAGCGATTTGGGCAGAGACTTCCGGTCCTGCGTCCTTGTTGATATGTCCGATTAATTCGACGGGTGTGCCAAGCAGTCCTCCGCGTTGGTTGATTTCCGTGACTGCCATCTCTGCGCCGTTTGGATAGGTGACACGTTCGCCTGCGACGATGAAGCCGATCTTGAGGGTTTCTTCTTGTTGTTGAGGTGTAACAATTTTTTCGATGCGGTCACACCCGATTGATATTGCAAGCAGGACGCTAAAACTGATGAGTGCTAAAAATTTCTGCATGGTGATAAAGTCCTTAGAAAAAATGGTTTCCTTTGTTTATGATATTTGATACAATGTTTTTCAAGTAATTGAAAGATAAGATTGGGTAAGTATCTGAGAGCAGTGTCTCTCCTTGTCTATAACTATTATCCTTTAATTTTTGAAAATAAACAAGTTTTTCTATGTAACACACATTTATTATGAAAAATTTAATCACGGTGATTGGACGTGGTCATTCTGGGACGCGTGCCATTTCGCATACGTTATACGCCAGTGGTGTTTTCATGGGGAGTCAACTGAACCCTTCCGGCGATAAGATACCTCCACACGCGATGTATGATGCGTGCCGAGTGATGGCACAATATGTCAAGTGGGAGGGTGAACTCTCGTGGGACTTTGATCCGCTTTGGACGATGCCGATTGATCCGGAGTTTGAACGCCTTGTTAATGATTACCTTGCGGATGTCTTGAAGGATCCGGCACCTCACAAAGGTTGGAAGTTACCAGAGACGACGCTTGTCTACCCTTGGATAATTCGGATGTTTCCTGAGATAAAATATATCCACTGGATTCGGGATCCGCGAGATTGTATTCGGGGCAGCCACAAAACGGATGATCTTCGAGATTTTGGGGTCGTGTATCCTGAAACTGCCGACATCTATGAGCGGCGCGCGATTTCTTGGATCTATCAGTATAAACTCATGCAAGCGACACCGATGCCTAAGCATGTTATCCAGGTCCGTTTTGAGGATTTTGTTTTGGATCAGGAGGGGACGCTCAAGAAGCTTGAAGCGTTTTTAGGTATCCGGTTAGGTAGGATTATTGTGCGTCCCGACGCAGTGGATCGTTGGAAAAGAGATGTTTCGGAGTTGGAGCCAGGTGCGTCGTTACCGCACTACGAATTTGAGTTTCTGAAAAAAGCAATCGTTGAAAACGGTTATCCGTTAAGAGCGACTTAACAGAGAAAGGACTTACGCATTTTTCTATGATCACTATGTATTATGCACTGCAGGCGGGGTTTTAAACCCCCGCCTGCGAGGGGAGCTGCGTAAGTCCTAAGAGAAAGGAACTATTATGTCAACTACTTACCGCGTGGGACTTGTCGGAACAGGGGGAATTGCCAATGCGCACGGTAACGCGTGTCAACAAGCACCGAGTGCTGAATTGGCGGCGATCTGTGATGTGTCTGAAGGTGCGTTAGCCGGTTTCGGTGAACGGTTTGATGTTGCCCCTGAGCATCGGTATCTCTCTTTAGACGAGATGTTAGACGCTGAGAATTTGGACATCGCTATTATCTGTACGTGGGGTGCGTTCCACGCTGAGGTCGGTATCCAGATTTCTGAATCCCGCCGGGTCAAGGCGATTTTGTGTGAGAAGCCATTCACGTCAACGGCAGCGGAGGCGGAAGCGTTTGTCGGTGCTGCGCAAGCGAACGGTGTTCTCGTAGCGGAAGCGTTTAAATTCCGGCATCATCCGATGCACCTCAAGGCGAAAGAATTGATTGATTCGGGTGCAATCGGGGAGTTTAAGGTGCTCCGTAGTACCTTCTGCACGGGTGGCGGTGGCGGCGGTCCCGAGACGCGCAAACCTGAGGCGAATTGGCGGTTTAACAAAGCGAAGGGTGGCGGTAGTATTTACGATTTGGCGTGTTACAATATTCACCATGCGCGCTTTATGTTTGGTGCGGAGCCGATTCGGGTGTCGGGAATGTCGCAAGCAGGATTAGAAGTAGATGATGGTTCTTACCTACTGTTAGTATTTCCCGATGAACGGGTTGCGCATATTTCTACCGGTTTTAATTGTGCTGGTGGACAGTATGCCGAAATGGCAGGACTCGGCGGCATGCTTAGGATTGAGACGGCGTGGAACAATGAAAACTCAGCAGTCAACATTGAGCTGACCACACGAGAAGGCAGAGAAGTCATTGAGTTTGAACCGTGTTTCCAGTTTGCATTACAATTGGAGCACATGTGCGAAGTTTTAGGAACGGGTAAACCGCATCGGATCTCACCGGAAAGCTGCGTGAATCAGATGCGCGTCATTGATGCTGCGTTTGAAGCGATGGCGACCGGACGGACCGTTGAGTTAAGATAGCAGATGGAACATCGGAAGACTGGCAGAGCTTGGCTGGAAGCATGGAAGATTGGGTACCGTCCTTCCTCACTTCCATACTTCCCTCTGCGGTTTCTGCCGGTTTTCTTACGGAAAATTGATAATTTATGACGAATTTCACAGAGACGAAAGCACTTACGTTTGACCTATTCGGTACAATCTTGGATTTAGGTGGTAGTCTTACGCCGTTCATTAGTGAATCGCTGGATGCCCATGCTGCGGTGGATGTATCTGCGGATGAATTTTGGGCGCAGTGGCGGTATAGGCAGCGCATTGAACAGTATCAGGACACGATAATGATGCTTGGGCATAGCGGTTATCTGGAGACGGTGCGTCGTGCATTGCATTATACGCTGAGGCAGAACAGTATTGATGTCTTGCCGGATACGGTGAAAGAGTTTATGCGGGGGTGGGAGCAGCTTTCCGCGTTTCCGGAAGTTTTAGCTGCGCTCTCACGGTTGCGATCTCGGTATCGGTTGGTCGTTTTATCCAATGGGGATCCGTCGTTTTTGGATTACCTTGTTAGGGAGCGCGTTGCGTGGGATTTTGACGATGTGATTTCTGTTACATCGGTCGGTGCGTTTAAACCGCATCCAGGTGTCTATCGTGCTGCTGCGAGGGCATTGGGGCTCGAAGTCAATGCGTGTCTCATGGTATCAGCGAATTCGTTTGACATCATGGGCGCGCGAGCGTGCGGTTATAAGGGCGCGTTTGTCAACCGGTACCTACTGCCGTATGAGGATACACCGTATCAACCTGATGTAACGGTAAGAGATTTTACAGCATTGGCAGATGCGTTGCTGTAGATGGGACGGTTTGATGGCGTTTCACAATTAATCTTGGATTTTTGTCTCGCCCCAAGGCGAGAGCCTACATAATAGAGCAACAAAATCAGCGGTAAAGTGGAGGCTATAGATATGGATCTGGCAATTATTCCGTGGGAAATGGTACTTTTGTGTGGCTTGTCTCTTTGCGTGGGGTGGGGGATCCGCGGCAACTTCGGGCATGAATATGGTGCGGCACTTGCGGGCGCGCTCGCTGCAGTGGCAATTGCGTTGCTCTCTGGACGCGAAGATTGGTGGCGGCATGTTCATTACTTCGCGCTGTTCGGTGCGATCGGCTGGTCTTTTGGCGGAAGCATGTCCTATATGATGGTCGTTGGGTACAGCCATTCGTCGCAATCGTTGACAGTATTTTATGGGTTCGCGAATTTATTCGTTATCGGTTTCTTGTGGGCAGCTCTTGGTGGTGCGGGGACTGCGCTCCCAGCGTTCCTAACGCATACGCAGTTGTCTTTGTTGTTTACGCCGATCGCTGCTGTGTTTATCGGTTGGTCGCTCCAAGCCGTGATCATTGACTGGGTTCTGGTACCGAAACGGATGCAACGTCACGAAAGTCCGCTCTATTGGTACGACACGGATTGGGTGGCGGCATTGGTGGCGATCGTTGCAGCACTTATAGTCGCACTCTTCCGCGGTGGCTTGGACATGGGCACAAACCTCGTGCTGTATATGGGTGTCGGTTGGTTCGGTGGGTTTTTGTTGCTCGTAAATGTTTGTCGCCTCCGCATGACACCGCCGCGTGGGGACAACTGGGCAGGCTGTGTCGGTATGGTTATCGGGATATTGGGGTACTGTTCGCGTTATGAACTCAGCGGTGTCGCTTTTGCTACGCTGATGACAGGTTTTGCCGGTGGTATCGCGTTTTCATTTGGACAATTACTGAAACTCATCTACATCTGGGTGGGTAATAAAACGAATCGGCACACGAATTGGCATAGCGTCATGGAGCAGACGCAAGGTTTTCTATTCGGTGTCGGGATCGCGGTAACATTTGGGTTGCTTCTTAACAAAGCACCGCTCTTAGAAACCAATCCCAATTTACCGCAGTGGACGGAAATATTCGCTGTGTTCTGTGTGCTGATTCTATTGACATACGTGAATTACCGAAAAGCAGCGGGGACGTGGGTGGATCTGGTCGAGGGTTTACCTGAACGATTTTTTGGACTGCCTGTCGTCGGTTGGTTTCGACGTTCAAGGGGGTGGATCGGATGGTTTGAACTTTTTTATATTGGTCTCGGGATCGCCTGCGTCTGGCTTTTGTTGGTGCATTTCCGCGAACCTCTTGCTTTCATTCCGACGAGTTGGTTAGGCAAGGGACAACTGCTCTATTTCGTATTTATATGGTGGGTGGTTATTTTCAACTTTGAACGCGCCTTGGTGGGTTTCAGCCCGCACCGTCTTGTGACGGAGGGTGTCATTACGCTCAACGCGATTATTTGCACCGTACTAATAGCACTGGGTCCACAGATGGTTCCGAAACAGACAGGCAGTCTGTTTTCTTTTAATGGCTGGGTTTTGCAGACATTGATTTGGGGTATAGTTGTGTTGGTAGGGTCAACTGTCCTTTTCTGGGGGATCAAGCACCTACTCTACGGAAAAGAGCATGCCGGTGGTGCGTCACTTCATATCCGTTTCGGTCCGGATTCTAACGCGCCGAAGGCGAAACCGAAGGCGGGAGAACAACATCCGTAATGAGAAAAGTGAGTCTCATAAAAATAATTGGGTAATTGATGGGCAATAATGCACTTCGCATTTGGGCGAGTACGCCGCAGAATTGCCCTACTACGAAGCCCGTGTGTTTGTAGTAGTGCGATTCATCGCACGTTCGGAAATTAAGCTCGCGCAAGCATAGAAACCGCACCAGTGAAATTTTAGCCGTGTGTGTGGTGTTGGCGATAGACTTGCCCACCTTTGACAACGACAACCGGTTCCAATTTCTTTTTCCCGATTTTAGCCTCACCGCGTGCATCTACCAACTGAAATTCACCTTCACGAAGTTCAAACACGACTGCATCACCCCATGCGTCAACTGCTAATGTCCCGACCTGCCCGGGCATCAATATGGTTTTGGCGGGGATACTCGTCACTTTGGCAAGTGCGTCGTCAAGCGGCATGCCGAGGTATAGGAACTTGTTGACGACATTCACGAGATCGTAGACGGGCCCGTTGACGTTGTAGACATGCAGATCAGAGGAGATTGTCGTCGGTTCAACGCCTTGTGCCATCGCTTTCTGAACGACCTCCCAACTGAAAGAACCGGCACCGTGTCCAACGTCGAAGATAACACCGCGTTCAATCGCTGCGTGGACAGCATCCCGGATTTTGCCGTGCTCATCCAAGATACCGCATTCCATATCGTGGAAGCAGTGTGTCAGGATATCGCGTTCACCCATGAGTGCCAGTATATCATCAATGGACTCGCACCAAGCGTCTTGTGGGTGTACCATTATCGGCAGCCCTGCAGCATCGGCGGCTTCACGCGCCCTGTGCAACGGCAGCATTTGTGCCCTCGCACCGACGATGCTCTCGCGTGTTAACCGGACTTTGACCCCTAAGATGATGTCGCGATGCTGTTCTATCATCTGACACGCTTTGCCGACATCTGCGTAGTCAGGGTTTTCTAACTCGCCAATCTCCTGCGTGAGCATGCCTTGTGATGAGATATTCAATTGTGCGAGGATACGCGTGTCACTGACATCGATAACGTATTTGCGGAACCCCGGGAACGTGTCTGCGCCTGCAGAACCGGCATCGACAACTGTGGTCGCGCCGCGTGCTAAGCAGGTGGGATCCGGCTCAATCCCGAAGTGGCTTACGCCGTAGAAGACGTGTACATGTAAGTCGATGAGACCGGGGGTGACGAAACATCCGGCTGCGTCTAAAACTTCTCGTGCATCGGATGTCGGTATCTCATCACTGATTGCTGAGATGCGTCCGTTCGCGAATGCTACATCTTTACGTGCGTGGATGCCTTGTGCGGGATCAACGACGGTTCCGTTTTTGATGAGGAGTTGATAGTTCATAT
>JAJEGI010000024.1 GCA_022819945.1 Candidatus Poribacteria bacterium | reverse complement strand
GGATCGAGAGGATCCGGAGAGTTTACATATCTATCCTGTGCGAGAGGGTTTATCTCAAAAACCTGTGGATCCGAACGCTGTGCCAAGGTTTGAAGAGTGTCCGTCGTATCAAAGCGTGATTTTTCCAGTCGGCTTGTTAATCCTTTTTAATATCCTGTTCTTTATCGCAGCACAATTGTCCTTTCTGAAATGCGATCTGAAATAAAAGCGGGTGTGTAAAGTTTTTGGCGTTTGATATAATTGTAGGTCGGGTTGAGCAATAAATCAGCAAGAACGGCACACTTTACAGAAAATGTTTACTGGCATCAACCAACACTATAGATAAAGATAGCGAAACCCAACAACCAACACTATAGATTGAACGTTGGGTTTCACTACTGTTCTGATGCTGTCAGGCACTTGATACCTTTGAAAATCATTGCTTCTATAGGGGCTTCAGTAAGGTTCCGTTCAACCCAACCTACAAGATTTTAACTTTCTGAAATCTGATTTTAAATGAGAACTTCTTTGATTCTTTTCGTTAAATCTGTTATAATTTCTGTAATTGATGTAGTAGCACGCGGTTAAGAGTCTTTTCGTTAGTTCCGAAACCACTATTTAGCCAAAACTGTCTTGTTTTTCGCTAATTGCTTAAAAGGAGTTTATCATGAAAAGGGTTCTTGTGATTTTCGCAGTGATGGGTATACTCATCAGTTTTGCACCGTGTAGTCAAGCCAATCCGCCGGACGGATTAGTGCTGCATTTGAGTTTTGATAAAGATACTATTGATGGCGACACCATAAAAGATCAGTCTGAAGAAGGCAATGATGGAACGATCAACGGTTCCGCAAAGATGGTCGCAGGAAAGCATGGCGAAGCGTTGGAGTTTGATGGCAAGAGTGCCTTTGTTGAAGTGCCCCTGGAAGATTCGATTACCTTTTCCACTGGGGATTCACTAACAGTCCAAGTGTGGGTAAAAACAGATGATGAGCCGCCACAGAACGATGGGATTGTGGGGAACTATCGTCCAGGTACTGATGCGGTTTGGATACTCTCTGTCAGCGGTGACGACCCCGCGGCGCGTGGCAAGATGGGTTTCAGTGTTCGGGATAAGGGACGTGCGAACAGTGCTGGGATTAGGTCTACGGATTTCCTGAATGATGATAAATGGCATGTCCTCGCGGGTGTCCGAGACCAGAAAGCAAAAAAGATCCGATTCTACGTAGATGGTGAGTTGATTGGTGAAGCCGATGACAATACGAAGGATATCAACAGCGGGCAGTCGATTTGGGTTGGAGAGCATCTGAATCGGTTTTACAAGGGACTGATTGATGAAGTGAAGGTGTGGAATCGTCCGTTGACCGCCGCGGAACTTAAACAGTCGGAACTGCAACCCTCCTCAGTTGATGCCGCCGGAAAGTTGACAACCGTATGGGGAGCGGTTAAAGCAAGATACTGATATTGAAAGGCGCAGTTTTCGGTAATTTATTGGCGAGGTCCGGTGCGGTTCCAAACCGCACCTACCGTTCCTGGGGAAAAGAGGTAATAATAATCAAGAGATCGAAAAAACGCGCACGCTACCCGACTCGTCACCGACAGCAATATACTGGTCATTCGGTGCCCAAACGAGGCTTGTGACCCCCGCTGCCAGAGTGGCTTCGTGAACAGCCAGAGAACTGCGTCTGCCTCGCAATTGCCAGACGTAGACCAGACCGTCGGCACCGCCTGAGGCCAGCAGTGTTCCGCGATGTTGAAAACGCACAACGCTGAGAAAATCCTGATGCCCGGAAAGCGTAATGGGTTTGGTACCCGCCGGTCCGCGACCGGAACAATCCCACACCGTAACTTCATCACTGCCTCCCGTAGCCAAGTATCGACTTGTGGCATCCCACGAGAGTTCTCGCACTTTCGTCGGATAGCCAGTCATTTGCAAGTCCTCACCGGTAGACATAATCCAGAAATGGACAGTCGAATCTTGATCCCCGGTGGCGATGTATTTGCCATCAGGGCTCCACTCGATTACCAGGGATGAGCCTTTCCATTCCAATCGGCGGACGGCTTCCGACTGTTGCGGGTCCCACAGCGTGACACCGCCGTAGGTAATTGAGGCAAGTTGATTTACATGCGGTTTCCATTGGATACCAGCAATCGTGCTCTGATGGTCGGGATATTCGCGAACAAGATCGCCGACAGCGTTCCAGAGTTTCAGGTTCCGCCCCGCGGCAGAGGCGAGTATCGGTCTTTTGCCGCCACTCCAAGATAGGTGCTCAACCCATGCTGTCCCCCCGTCAAGCGAGTGGGTCGCTTCGCCACTTGTCATATCCCACAACCGAATTTTCCCATCTTGTCCTGCGCTTGCAAGCACCTTACTGTCTGGACGCCACGCGATTGACATTGTGCCGAATTCATGCCCTTCAAAGGCATGGATAACCGCTCGACGATGCCCTTCAAAAATTGTCACCGGACCGAGAACCGACGCGGCAGCGACGTATTTCCCATCAGGGGACCACGCCAGATCAATGACGTGGTCGCTGATGGTTGCGCTCCAATTTTCGCGCAGTTGAGAAGGCTGGACAAAGCGGTTGCTCAGGTTGTTTAAGCGAGACATGCTTCAAATCCTTCCGTCAATTCGGTCCGGTCAAGGTTGCGCCCGATGAAGATGAGGCTATTGTAGCGCTGTTCCTCCCCCCACGGGCGGTCGGGCCGACCGTCGAAAAGCATGTGAACACCTTGGAAGACGAATCGGTTTGGCTGCCCCTTGATGCTCAGAATACCTTTCATGCGGAAGATGTCGGTACCTTTTGTCCGAAGCAGATCGCTAATCCAAAAGTTCAGCCGGTCGGGGTCGAGATCGCCGGGGGTTGCGATGCCGACCGATGTGACTTCGTCATCATGTTCGTGGTCTGGCTTAAATTCGCGTTCAACCACTGGCTTGACAAGGGCATCGTTGCCAAAGAGTTGTGCTTGAAATTCGTCGGGATGATGCTCGGTAAACAGTGCGTAAGCACCGGGGCTGCCAATCTGTACGTCAAAGCGTAATTCGTCCGCTGTGAGGTTCAACGCAATGAGTTGTCCACCCGGTTGAAGGGTACCCCCTGCCGAGAGTTCATGCTCATCATCGGAGAAAACCATAACGACTGGCTCAACAGCACCCTCCAAACCTTCATCGGTTGATGCATTTACAGGCACCAACGCAACTTTCATCGTCGGGTCAGGCCCTTCTTGAAGCACCAGTTCATGCGTGCCTGCCGAAAGGTTATAGACACCCGCCCATTCAAAGGGATACTCCGGTTCCATAAACTGGGGGTCAACCTCCAGCGCCCGGTCCAGATCGAATCCGCCGACGTCGAGAATCTTGTCCATTTCAACCACAGCGTCTTTCGTTCGATAAACCTTCGCTGCACTGTTCATGCTGCGAATTCTGGCTTCCAGTTGGTCTAACTCTTCCTCGGTCACAAGGTCAATCTTGTTCAACAAAATGACATCGGCAAAGGCAATCTGTTCACGTGCCTCGTCGCTGTCATCAATGTGCTGCCAGATGTGTTTGGCATCAACCAGCGTCGTGACAGAATCCAGTTGCAGTTTCTCCTGCATTTCGGTGTCCATGAAGAACGTCTGCGCAACTGGTCCGGGGTCCGCAAGCCCTGTGGTTTCGACCATGATGTAGTCGAATTTATCGCGACGCTTCATCAGATTCCCCAAAATACGGATGAGATCCCCGCGCACCGTGCAGCAGATGCAACCGTTGTTCATCTCGAAAATCTCTTCTTCGGCACCGATGACCAAGTCATTATCGACACCGATCTCGCCAAACTCGTTTTCGATGACGGCGATACGTTTGCCGTGGTTTTCGGTGAGAATACGGTTGAGAAGCGTAGTTTTACCAGACCCTAAAAAGCCCGTTAACACGGTGACGGGGACTTGATCGTTTATCATAATCGTTTTCATCTTTCTCTCCTTGTTGAATTTAGCCAGCGGTCAAGCCAACGATGTCCGTCAGCTTCACCTCCGCCAATGGTTTGTGAATCTTGTATTGCTGGGGCTTTCCCGGCGTCTCCATGATCGCAATGACCGTTTCAATAGGCGGGCAGCCTTCTTCAGTGCATTGCAACTGCGTAATCATCACGGAGATATCTTCTGATAGGTCAAAGGCTTGGGAGACCCACGATTTGACTTGGGCGATTTGTCGCGGGTCACGCTCTTTTTGCGAATTGAAAAAATTCAGCTGCATCTGTAAGGCTCCGTTGTATAAGAGGTTAGGATCCCCGATTCTCTTGTAGAAACGGTTTACAACTCCGATTTCCCAATTAAAGCATGTACAATCGTATCAATATTATATCGGATCATCCCGATGTAGGTCCCTTCAGATGTCCCCTCTTTTCCCATAGCGTCTGTGAAGAGCACACCACCGATTTTCACATCAAATCCTTTTGACCTCACGGCGGCTTTCACCGCTTCGAGACTCCGTGGAGAGACAGATGACTCTACAAAAATAGCAGAGATACCCCGCTCTGCAATAAACGTCGCCAATTCCTGTACATCAGCGATACCGACTTCTGTCGCGGTGCTAATACCTTGTAATCCGCGCACCTCAAACCCGTAAGCCTCTCCGAAGTAGTTAAAACAGTCGTGCGCCGTTACAAGAACGCGTTGCTGAGATGGCACGCGTTCCACTTGCGACTTTACGTATTCATTGAGCTCCATGAGTTTTGTGAGGTAGCGTTCGGCGTTGCTTCGGTACAAGACAGTATTATCGGCATCGAATTCACTCAGGGCATCGCGAACCTTTTCCACCGTTTGCATCCAAAGCTTCACGTCAAACCATAAGTGCGGGTCGTAGAGCCCCTCGTATTCTGCAGGTGTTAGCAGTAGACTCCGATCTACAGCGTCTGTTACGGCGACCGTCAGCGTATCCTCCGCCATCTTCGCAAGGATGTCCGCCATTTTTGCTTCATGGTGCAGCCCGTTATAGAAGATGATGTCTGCTGAACCGAGCCTTTGAACATCTTTAGGTGTCGGGTTGTAAAAGTGTGGGTCTACGCCAGGTGCCACCATCCCGGTCACCTCAACGCGCGTACCTCCAACATTTTTAACAACATCAGTAATCATACCGATCGTGGTAACAACGCGAAGTTTATCGCCTGTGGCAGCACTCGGTTGTGCCTTCGGATCACAGCCAGACCATATTAGTATACCTATTAAGCACACTGAAATGTATATTCTCTGCATAATTTTATACATCTCCCGGTTGGCATGCTGGACAGGTCTTGCAGAGGTGTCGGTTCACAAGGTGTGCGGTTGCGAGTAGAATGCCGCTGGCAGTGTGGAAAACGACTGCATAGGAACCTTCAATCACTGTTCGACCAATGAGAATAAATGCCACTGCTGCCATAAGTATCAAAAACACTTGCCAACTCCGGTGGAAACGAACCCCCCACACTAAACTTCCGGTTGCAAGTACTGCTGCGATGATGATCAGAACAAATTCGGCGCGCTCGCCGATGAGGAAACTCAGTCCTATTAACGGCAAAACTGCCACCAAAAGCGGTGTTGCCATGCAGTGGAATGCGCACGCTAAAGAGAGACACGCGCCAGTGGCGTCCACTAATTCTTGATTAAAATACCTTTTCAATTGTATCTCCTTAGAAAATTGAGAACGGGGCGATATGATGGAGTTATCGCCCCGTTCTACGGTTTTAAAAATTAAGCTTATACAAGAGTTTCACATTCCGTCCTGGTTCCGGCATTACAGCTTTGATACGGGACAGATGTTCGCGATAGGTTGTATCAAAGAGGTTTTCAATCTCGAAAACGACCATGTTCTCAAGCTGCCACCACGAAAAATTGAGATAACCGCCAATATCATAGATGAGATAGCCGTCTGTCGGTTCCTCAAATTCACCGAGCCGGGTCTGGCTGCCTGAAAAACGGGATGCAACATGCAAATGCAACGGTGTCGGCGTGTAGCTGATGACGAATTTACCGTTGAGGGGTGGGATACGCTCCAGCGGTCGCCCACTGGTTTGAATCGTTCCGTTGACGTAACTCATATTGAGTTGAAGATGGACCTGCGGCAGTACCTCACCGCCTATTTGGATTTCAGCCCCATCCATCACAACATCGTGTCCCGTGTATTGATAAATCCACAACCATCCGGCTGCACCGCTGCCCCACTCTTTTTCACCGCTGTTCGTCGGAATGAGGTAGTTCTGTATCTGATTCCTGAAAAGTGCAAGATTGAGTCTGAACCTGTCATTAGCGTATTTGACGAAGAGTTCAGTGCCATAGCCGTTCTCAGATTCCAGCTCTACATTACCAATTTCATAGGAATAGACAGCCAAGTGGGGCCCATCGCTGAAAAGTTCCTCAATACCCGGTGCGCGAAACGTTTTCATCAGGGTCGCCCCGGTACTCAACCGATCCGTCCAATGATAAATTCCAGAGGTAGCCCCGGAGAAACCGTTGAAATCACGGCGTCGGATGGTTCCAGATCGGACGGCTGCTCCGGGTCTAAACGGTTCCGAACGCCTAACGTCGTATCGGATAGCCCCCTGTAAGGTGAACTTGTCGAAGTTACGCTGGTTTAGATAAAATCCCGCCAACGCGAATTCACGGGTGTGCGGTGTCCAATAAAACCCGCCTGTGGCATGGTCTCGGTATTCCCACCAAACACCTGCAATCGCGTTGTCTAATAGATGAGCCATGGCTGAGAGGTTGTAGGTTAACAGACCGAATTCGACCCCAAGCCTCCCGTTGGACTCCAATTCTTGATGCTGATAACGCGTATAGGCAGTCTGGAGTTTTACCTTTTCAAGCATCCTTGTATTGAAGCGGTACTCCATCTGTCCTTCATAGCGTTGCTTGTCAAGTGCGATGTTAATCCCACTCACATGCCCTTCAGGGGAACCCGGGATGCCGTAATCTGAACGATAACTGCTTCCAGAGGCACCGATGAAGCCCCACGGTTTAATCAGCGAGGCACCGCCTGAAAAATTGACGTTTGAAAGGGCAGTGTTTTCGAGGACACCGACCGGCGTTTGTATGTCGGATGCCCGTCGCCGATTCCATTCTACATTGCCTGCGAAATCACCAATGGGGAACGTAAAACCTGTTGTTCCGGTCAAACCTGAGTTGACAGATTCAGCCTGGAACGTTAGATGCATATCGAGTCGTCTCGGCAGAATCTGGGGAATGTGATTGCTTTTGACATTGATGACACCGCCCAATGTACTTGAGCCGTAAATGAGCGATGCAGGACCGCGCGTAATTTCAACGCCCTCAGCAGTGGTTGGATCAATGGATACGGCATGGTCAGCGCTGGAGGCGGATTTATCGCCTGTCCGTTCGCCGTTTTCTAGGATGAGCAGCCTGTCACCGCCCAATCCACGAATCACTGGACGTGCGACTGCCCGTCCCATCGTTCGTTGTGAAACGCCGATCTCATTCGCCAACGTGTTCGCCAAGGTCATACCTAACCGTCTTTGGAGTTCTGGCTCATCCAATGCTAAATCGGTTGTTTCCTCAAACTGTGAAAGCGTGCGATTTGAACCGTATACCCTGATGGTTTGCAGTTGAAACGACAACGCCTCCAATTCAATCTTGAGATAAGGTGTGGCGGCATTGACATCAATTACCTGTTCAAACCGCTGATAACCAACCTTCAGGACCTGCAGCGTCTGCTGCCCTTCTGGCACTGCGTCAAACTTAAACTGACCGTTTGCATCGGTTCTTACGCTCCTCTCAAGTCCCTTAATATGGATCGTAACCCCATCGAGTCGAATACTGCTCTGTGTTTCAACAACCTCGCCTTCCAGGGACCGCCTTGTGTCCGAAGCACTTTGGACATCCTTGAGATAGCAGAAAAGACAACCTACTATTCCAGATACCAACACCAATAGGTGAGGACACTTTCTAAGCGTCCTCACCGTGGGAGACCTGTGCGAACAGGCACAAGTGCTTAACATGATGTCCCCCTTATTTGACCGTTACCGGTATCGGGAGTGCTGCTGTGAAATCCGCATGGTCCCCGTGAAGCAGTCGCAGTTTGATTTCTGTTTTGCCAACTTTCAGTCCGACGACTTCAAACCCCAACTCCTCTCCGTGGGCGTGTTCAGCAGGTTCCGCTTCCCCTTCAAACAAGTGGGTGTCAATAATAGCGGGATCGTAATCCGACAAATCTAAGGTGTAGAGTGCCGCGTCCTGCACTTCGTCAAGGTGGACTTCCATGTCGTTCTCGTCAATGAATACGACATGGACATCAATCTCCTCGCCAGCACTGACGGTGAGACCGCCTTCATGGGCGCCTTGATGTTCATGATAGACCTCTGCTCCATCGACTTCAAGGGTAAAGCCGTCGATATTGGCGTGAAGGGGTGTATCCCCTTCGTGGGCGTGGTCATGTTCATCTTCAACAATAGGGTTGTCATCTTCAATAATAGGGTTGTCATCTTCGCCACAACCGCCCATAAAAGGGAGCATTGCTACGAAACTTAATAACATTAAGCGTGAAATAGCGACAGAAAAGTCGCGTCCGAAAAGATAGGTAAACATTGTAATCTCCAATATTTTATTTAGTTGTTAGTTATCAGTTGTCAGTTAAGAAGGTTTATCCTGAAAATCCTGATTCTGACACCTAAGGATGCATAACCTAAATGAAGCTTAATTTTTTAATTCGGTAATGTCGGAACGTGCGATGAATCGCACTACTACGAGCCCACCCATTTGTAGTAGGGCAATTTATTGCCCGTCAATTACCGAAATATTTATTTAAACTTCATCAAACCGCGATGCAATAGTTTTTTAATGCAATAGATATGCCGCGTAGCTTTCCTGAAAGAGATACCAGTGGATATACACAGTCAGAGAGTATCTGCTATAGAAGCACTCCGATATTATTGCAAAGTAAAGGCGTACAAAACACGGGACGCGTAAGAGGGAACCCCGCGATCTGTGGATAATAAAAGATATAAAGGGAAACAAAGTCTGCCTTTAAGAGGCGGCAAAACTTGTGAGTTCAGTGGAGAATACAGGTGGGGCGCGACTTCGCGTGTGAATAGTCAGTTCTAAAGGGAGAAAAGTGTCTTCGTCCAGCTGGAGTCCAGTAAAGAAAAAGAAAGGGGAGTCAAGTGCGGAGGATTCAATTTCGACACCAAGGTGCTGGCTGTTGTAGAAACAGGCTAAACAGGTGTTTTCAGAACGGGGGTGTTCAGTGTGGTCGTGTGAATGTTTGGTATGATCGTGTGTGAGTTCGATAATACCCAGCAACGCGATATAGCAGCATAGACTGATCGCAATGCAAATTTTCAAACCACGTCCAAATATTAGTGGATTAGGGAAAGCCATGCCGTTTCTCATGAACCAGAACCTGTTTGATGATTAAATATAAAGCGTGCCGATAAACTTGCGAGAAATTATATCATACTATTTGACCAATGTCAAATCTAAAGTCATGGAAGTCTATAAACACCGCGTTGAACCTTTACGATTTCACCGAGCGTCACGAGGCGCGTGAGTTCTGTATTGATTGCTTTTGGGTGTCCTTGAATCGCCGCTGTGAATTCCGGTGTTGTTTTCTCGCCATCAGCGAGAAGTGCAAGAATTTGCTTCCGGAAAGGGACACGTACGTTCCCACCGCGCATTCTTTGCAACACTCGGTTTGCCTGCCTTGGGGAGTATCCGAGAATCGCCTCTACCTTTTTTCTGCCGGATTCAGCCGTCAAGTTGTCGCGTTCGGTCTCAAAATGTTGGCGTGTCGCTATCACCTCAGCGAGTTTATCTAACCCACCGGCGACATCGAAATCTGCCCAGTCAAAGAGGAGTGTTTCGGGTCTGTCGGTAATCTCAGGAATGCGCAAACTCGTAAGCAACATAATTTTCTTATTTCCGAAACGGTTCAACTGTGCAAAATCTATAGTCTCTCTGAATAGACGGAAAATCGCTATTTCATAAACGCTTTGGACGCGTTCGTCTTTGTAACGGTAAGTCTCAGGTTCCATTTCATAAAAGAGCGGTGCCTCGTCATTTCCGAACAATATCTGAGTGCGCTCCAAAATGTCGAGAGGTTTTATGTGGGGCATACCGACTATCCAGATGACTTGCGCTTCTTGGAAAGCCGTTTCTAATCCCTCCTCTTCTCGAAAAGTTGCCAAGAAACAGACGTTCTCATTTTTCGCAATATCCCCCAACTGTCCAAGTGCCTGGCGATGGACGATAATCCCGTGTTTAATATCCGGGTCCCTTTCAATTTCGGCTTGGATCCGCCAAAAAAGGTGCTGCCCGGTTTTAGAGAGTCCGAAAACATCCCAGGTGTTGTTGACATCTATAATTGTGTGGTCCGGATAAATACCGGTGCGAATCTGAAAAACACGGTTTCCGGGAACCCACGCCATCGGTTTCGGGGGCAGCACCTCAACTTCTGTATCCGGGAACGCCCGACGCAGATGTTCACTCGAGAGCACCGAGGCGGTGACCAAAAGGTGTTTGATGTTCGGATGTAGCATCGGTGGCACCGAGAACTGTAGTGTTTTATCTACCCATCGCATCGGCGCATCAGCGTCCCGCGTGTAATGTGCAAAGAAACGCTTGAGTTGATGCCAAAACGTCCAATGTGGATCCCGACAAACCGTTGGGAACGCCAAAATGTTTTCAGGCGTCGCGGCATCTAAGATCCCCAACCTAATGGCATCGGCTATCGGGATCGAGATTTTCACGTCTTCGTTAGGCACAAAAGTGTCAAGTTGAAAAACGGGCAACGCTTGTGCTGCCAGCTTATCTGCGGCTGCAGCGTCCAAAGGAATATAAGCAGTGCTGCCTTGCGCAAACTCAATGGTATAGCGCGCAAGTTCCGCACCGGTCTCTGCATCAATTACACCGCGAGCGACCACCCTGCCTTGCACGTTGACGTGGCACATCTGTTGGATGATTTCGTCTTCCAGCCATTCAAACGTCTGTAGGATGGTCCGAAGGCGTCTGATGGCATTGGCTGGCGATTTATCTCTGATTTCGGCTGCATTGAGTAAGGCTATAGCAAAGTTGCCTAACGCACTGCCTTGCCAGTTGACGCGCCACTCCTCCAATACAGTTTTCGAGAGTTCACATTTAGGAAAAAGTCTAAACTCTGTCTCTGTCGTAGCATTGATAATACAAAGCGGCTGCGTTCCATCGCCGGCTTCAAGCAGCGGTTCCACTATTTTTCTGTAGTGTGGGTCTAAAAATAGGTGAAGCCCTTCTATGATTTGGACTTGCGGCGTTTGTAATGTAGAAGGTTGGGAGAGATAGCCACGTTCCTGACATGCTGTATAAACGCGACACTGTGGACAGATACTTTCGCGCGGATCCCCACCCTTTTTCTCAAGTGCCTCGCACCGCTGAGGATCCTCGCAGACGTTGCCATGTTGAAACGGGGTTGCCATGCGCACGTCAACTGGAATATCTTTCACCTGATCCCACAGATACATCCGATCCCGCCAACGGGCAACCGAGCTTGAATCTCGCCTTTGAAAAAATTGTGCTGCTTCTGCGGCATTCGCAGCATTTAGCACGTTTAAACAGATGGATCCACTATTCCGCAGAAAGGTTTCTATTTCACGGTTCCTCTCTAAGGTTGTCTGCGGCGTAAATCCAACAACCCGCACGTTCCTATCGAAAGCACGCTGTCCCTGAACGCTAATTTCTTCGGGCGTTTCGGGAGTCTTTTCCGTGGGTTCGGATTTGTGTAATATCGGCTTCGGACGTTTGATTGCCAGTGGACTGAGTTCCCCTGACCGCACGGTGCGTACCTTATCGTCTATCGGCGGCCCCGTTGCCGGTATCGGCGGCAGAATGCCGGTATCGTCCCAAACGTCTGTTATCAGCGTTGCCGCCGTAGGCAGTCCTGTATCAGATGTAGCGGCACGCACCCATACGCCACCTTCGCTCTCCCACGCGGATACTTCTGCAGTGCCAAGCCGATCCCCTCGCCGATTCCAGTAGTGAACGCCGTCTGCTTGTCTGAGATAAGAAAACCCATGCTTGGAAAGTGCCTCTCTCGCAAGGTCAAGTTTACGGGAGCCGAGAGAGATGGGCGTGTCAGGGACGCTCTCCTCGTCTGTTAACTTTTGGTGAATAGGATCGTGAAGCACAGCGCGAAGCGCATCGAGGGGCGCGAAGAGTACCTCTTTCGGAATCACCGGCGGATCTAACAGATCGCCAATCACGATTTCATAGCGGGTATCCCAGCGAGTGTACCCTCGCTCACCGAAAATTTCAAGATACACCTCATGTGGGTTCGGATGCGCTGCTGCCGATGTCTGTTTATAAATGTAGAAACGGGCCTGCTTGGTCCTCGGGTGCAGGTACCCCGGTATCCTGCAAGAAAATCGCAGCCCGCCCGACTTTGAGATTGTCAATAACGGGTTTACAGCGGAGTTAATCAGTGCTTGAACACAGGCAAAAACGGCCTCCGGTGCAGCACAGATCGTTTCATATTTGAAGTCGATGTCATGCCACGCGGCACCGTCGCGTGCTGAAGGCATACCCGTGGACACTTGAATTCCCCACGACCTGGGCCATCGGATAGCGTCCCAGTCTGGAATTTGTTCGCGCTGCCAGAACGGGGTGCCTTCAAAATGACGCGGCGAACGGTCGGTACCAGGGGCTCGCCCCATCGGCAAAAAGAAAATATCTGCTGCCTCCAAGTCTTGAATCGGCACAGAGTATCTGTAAGCACAGTGGACTGTGACCTGATAAGGAAGCCCTTTGTAAAGTGGAGGCGTTAAGGTCGTCTTCCTTTGCTTCAGTGGCTTCTCGTGCCGGTCGTGGCAGCGTGAAATAATGTCTGGTAATATATTGGTTGTCATCGACCCATTCCTTATAAGTTCTGTGACAAACTCACGCTGGGAAAATACCCGTTATGAGGCGTTCACAAACTTTACATTCCACGGAGGTTAAAAGTATGGTAGCACAAATTTTATTTTTAGTCAAATTAAATCGCTATAAAGTCAATAGTCATAAGGGTTAAGCATCAGTTAGGTTAGGACCTATTTTTTGTAAAAAACATAAAAACATAAAAATATCCTAATAAAACTTTTTGTAATTCACCCTATTTTCAGACCCAGGACCGTTAGCGGAACCCCTAAAGCCTCCAAAACCGTCTTCAGTTCCGTGGGATTTATTTGCTTGGGGATTTTTCAGTATATTTATAGGAGAACGTCCACAAAATGCTGACAAAAACTCCTAAATTGACACATAAGGGACGGTTACGAAAAGATATTACCCACTTTTCAAGCCACATTCGCAATTTTTTTATTAACTTATTGCTTTTTTTTTTGAAATATCTTATAATATAAGTTAGATATAGCGTTCACAGTTTAATAATAAAAATAAATGAAAAATTGACCATTTATAATCGAAGTTGTTGTATGTATCGTTTTCCAAACCCCGGAATTGAATCTAAGGTGACAGGCATGCAGAGCAGACGCACCCATTTCAATCCTAAGAAAACGGCTTTCCGCACGCCCATCATTTGCCCTGTTAACAGAGGGTTAACAACGGTGCCCCTCCCACTTTATATACAGCAAATATATATCAAAAACAGTGTCGGCAGCTATTGTCGGACTGCCTTATTCAGGCCCGCGAACGCTTCGGGCAAGACGGAGCGTTTCGTGGGCTATTTTTTTGGCATCGGGTGCGATCCGGTGCATGTTATCCTTTGCGAAAGCATGCATCCGTCATTTTATCGAACAGATATATCACCATAAACGTCCACACGCGGCTTTAGGAGGTTTGATTCTATCGAATTTAAGCAACAATACCTGTTTTAACCCCAATTGATTTTTTTGGTACAAATTAACGTTGACACTTCATTAGCACTTCACACGGCTTTCGGCAAAATGGAAAGCCGAAAAGAAAATAGGAGGGCATAGAAATGTTGAACTGGTTTAACCGAATAACAATAACAGTATGTTTGCTTACACTTCTGTTTGCTCTGTTTACGAATATGGCCATGGCACATCATATCGCTACTGATCCTTTGCCAAGTGAGGATACTACGGCATGGGGCACACCGCATTTTACTGATGCTGCCCTTATAGGAAAAATAAGAATAGCACTTAAAGGTAATGATAGGGATCACTTCACAAAAGCAGAATTAACAAGTGGAGGGAGCGACGGAAATGGACTCACAACACTTGGCGGAGGCAATGCTAGTATAACATCACTACAGGGATTGCAAAATGCTGCTAATTTAAACAGTATATATTTAGGTGGAAACGATATTACTGATTTATCGCCTATTTCTAATCTTGCTAAGGTTTCAGAATTGGCTTTGAGAGATAATGAGAACCTAAGTGATATATCAGGTATACCTGTTGTAGCATCAGAAGGCACTCTGGAAAATATTAGACTTGACGGCTGCCCTATTACCAGTATTAATCATCTAATAGACGCAAAAGGACTTAAGACACTAATACTGGGAGATAATGCTTTTACAGTTGACCATCTTGAACAGTTAGTATCTGACATACTAAACTTAAAGGATTTAAACGCTAAAGCTGGTAGAGCATTTGCATTATCAACTTTACATCTCAATAACGATGTAGATCAGAATAACGACATAAATGAAATATCATCTACAGACGGGAAAACAACCGCTGAAAGAAAAGAGATTATCGGTTTAATTTTAGGATTAGGAAACACAAACGCATCTCGTGTTACGAATTTTACAGTTTCAGATATAACTGGTCACGACATAACTGGTGATGATGTTGACGACCCCTTTGTTGGAACCACAGTAACTTTAAGCGTTACCGTAACAAATAGATACGGGGTTCCTAAAAGTGGCATAGATGTTGTTTTTACTGAGGCTGACACAGGTAATTTTAACGGAACAGAAGGAACGGTAACTAAGACTACAGATTCAAGCGGTATCGCTGAAACCAAGTTTACGCTCGGAAGCGATGGTAAACCTTATACTGTTACGGCAGCCATAACACAAGAAACTACTGATGCAGGACAGCATTCTAAACAGTTTAGCCTACAGGGGGCTGATACTCCTGAAGCAGATTCTATTTTTGTTGTAGGTAGTTCAACTAAAAATGTAGGCTTTGGAAGTTCTGTTGACCTACAAGTTCTTGTCGGAGATCAGTATAATGAACCCTTTTCAGGTGCAACCGTATCTTTTAGTTGTGCTGTGAAAACAGGAAGTGCTACATCTTGTAGTGTGTCTCCTACATCTGTAACTACAGATAGTAATGGGAATGCTTCAACAACTTTTTCCGCAGGTGAAGGTGCTGGAAAAAATGCGGTGGGAACATACGAAGTTACAGCCAGTGAAACAGGGGGAGGTGCTACCAGTATTACTAAATTTACTATAAATGTTAATGCAGCACACGCAATTTCTATTGTCGGAAACGCGGCTGTAACAGTGCCCTATAACGAATCTGTTGACTTAACTGTTCTTATAAAAGATAAGCATAATAACATTTTTGCAGGTGCTTCTAATGTTGTGGATTTTCACAGTGCCCAACCTATCAAAATGACAGCAAGTAGTGGAACATCAAGTGCTGGTGGTAGGACTATAGACGGCGTATCTACAAACTCAGAGGGTAAGGCGATAGCCACCTTTGCTGCAGGACCCGATGCTGGTGAAAACATACCAGGCGAGTATACAATAGTTGCGGATATTGCGGATGATAGTTTAACTACTATACCTGCTGATAAAAAGGTAACTTTCACCATCACGGTAAGAACGCCGCTGCTTACTCACATCTATTCAAATCAAGATATAACATTAGATATAAATGCTGACTTGTTTAAAGCCGAAGATGATCCTGATGATAGAACGTTTGAAATAGCTGTAGGTGTATCAGATTCACCAACAGAAGAATTAACTCATAACTCACTTACTAACCGAATAGGAGGGATGACAGTAACTTTTACATGCTCCCCCGCAGCAAAACTTGATGGAAGTACTACAGCAAAATCTGAGTACACCGCTGTTACTCTAACAGAAGCACAAAGTGTGCCTCGTGAAGGACTTGCACAAGTCGTATTTGTAGCTGGTAGAGGTGCAGATGAAAATCCGCCAGGTGTTTATACTATAACTGCCAGCACAGAAGAATCGGGTACTGGAGATGAAACATTAGAATTTATTGTAAGGGTCCAAGACGAAAACGGAAATATTCCTACAAGGCAGGTTTCTCAGCCGCCGCCAGTAACAACCCCACCACCAGTAACTAACCCGCCACAACAACCAGTTCAGCAGAATAATGCCCCTGTATTTACTGAAGATGCTTCGGCTACGCGTAGTATTGCTGAAAACACGCCAGGAAATCGCGATATAGGTAATCCTGTATCGGCTACAGATGCAGACGGTGATTCACTGACTTATACACTCAGCGGAGCGGATCTGGCATCATTCAGTGTTGTGCCTGACACAGGGCAATTACGGACAGTGGCTCCGTTGAATTATGAGACGAAAAGTATTTATACGGTAACGGTCAGTGTTTCTGACGGCAATGGTAGTTCGGATAGTATAGATGTTACGATCAATGTTACAGATGTTGATGAGAACCCATCTCCACAGCCCCCGCCACCGCCACCGCCACCACCGCCACCACCGCCGCCACAACAACAACCTGATGATACACAGAACGGTTCACAGCCACCAGATGATACACAGGAAACTGAGGAAACACAAGAAACAGGAGACACCACCCAACCTCCCCAACAAACCGTTGCGTCTAATAATAGCGGTGGCGGTGGCGGAGGTGGAGGTGGCGGTGGTAGAATAACGAATCCAACCCCCACGCAACCTGATCCTACAATTAAACCTTTTGATTACGAAGGTGAAGGTGTTGGTAAAGTTGTGTTTAGTGAGTGGATGTTGTCAACACTTAATAACGCACCACAGTGGATAGAATTGTATAACACCACTCATAAGAACATACATTTAAGAGATTGGAGAATTGTGGGTCGAGTTATGGACGGAAGTGGGAATATTAAGTTGCTGAAAAGGCTAACTATAGGCTCTATAACAATAAAAGCGAAAAGCACTTACCTAATAGTTCAGTACCCAGCAAGCGTTTATAGAGGGACTTACTCGGATAATTTGGAACGGAAAGTCTACTCACTACACTCCGCCCGAAGTCTATGGACTGGGCGGGCTTTTGTCCTACAGTTGCAAGACAGAAGCGGTAATCCTATTGATCGCATAGGCAATCTAAATCAAGATAACGAAAGGGTTTGGAAGATACCTTCAAGCGTTAGAAACAAAAATGCCAGAGATAGGATTTCACTTATCAGAAGGCTGCGTTCAGTTAAGACTCGCAAATATAACCTGCGCTTTGGTATGACAGAATATGGCTGGTTCCCCGCCAGTGAAGTTGAGGCATTAACCGCCAATAGAAGAAGCGAATATTACTATGGTCAATCCACTGATATAGGGACACCAGGTTATAGAACCGAAGGTGCCGATCCGTTGCCTGTCACGTTATCTTCGTTTATCCCTCAGGTAGTGGAGAGTGGTCAGGTTGTGCTGAGTTGGACGACGGCATCGGAGATTGAGAATGCTGGATTCAATATCTTTCGCAGTGAAGATAAAGAAGGATCGTTTGTCAAAGTCAATGCGAGTCTCATTCAAGGGGCAGGGACGACGAGTGATCGGAACGAATACACTTGGATAGATACAGCGGCTAAACCGAATGTTGAGTATTATTACCGTATAGCAGATGTATCTTTTGATGGTATTAGCGAAGTGCTTACGACCCGACGCTTAAAAGGCGTTTTCACAGCAAAGAATAGGTACCTAACCCGTTGGGGGACATTAAAAAATGAGTTATAATACCATTTCTAAATGTTTATATCGCATTAACCGGACCCCTTACCATAGGTGTCAATTTAGTGATTTTTCGCCTTATTTCGTCGCAGCTCTTCTACAGATGCCGCCCCTACGGGGCTTAGGGTTGTGAGTTTTTCTACAGAGATACTGAAAAAATACGCAGAAATACGCAGAAACACCCTATCAATACGCAGAAATACCCAAGCAAAAACACTCCAAGCAAATAAACCCTACGGGATTCAAGAGGTTTTTGAAGTCGTCAAGGGATCCTCGGAGAATCCGGTTCGGTTGCAAACCGAACCTGCGGGGCCTGGGGCGGAGGCGGTTATTTTTTTTATTCTTAAATTGACGCTTATGGTGCGTATCTGAAGCGCAACCTAACAGGATACGCTACGAAAGAGAAAACTAAATCGTCCTGCATTAATGGGCTTGCACATATCAGCATCATGTTATATGATATTGGGTATGAGAATATCCAAAGGAGAAACAATTAGATGCTAAGTGTTGATGAAGCCCGCCAACGGATGTTGGATACCATTCCGATCTTACCCGCAGAAAAACGGGAAATTCTTGCGTGTACGGACTATGTCCTTGCAGAGGCGTTGCATGCCGAGGAAAATATCCCACCATTTGACAATTCGGCGATGGATGGATACGCCGTTCGCGCAGCCGACGTAAAAAATGCGTCCGAGCAGAATCCTGCCGTGCTTTCAGTGGTAGAGACGATCGCAGCGGGGTATGCCCCAACAAAACAGGTCGCAGCAGGGCAAGCAGCGCGAATCATGACCGGCGCGATGATGCCTCACGGTGCTAACGCCGTCATTATGCAAGAGGTGACCCAGCAAGAGGGCGACGAAGTCAAGATATTTGAAAGTATTGACACAGCAGGAAACGTCCGTTTTACCGGTGAGAGTGTCGCAGAAGGGCAGCAAGTGATGGGAAAAGGGAAGCACCTCCGTCCGCCAGAGGTTTCGATGCTCGCCTCTCTCAATTGCGCAGCAGCGACAGTCCATCGGAAACCGACCGTTGCCATTGTTTCAACAGGCGATGAACTCACACCGCTCGGTGAACCGCTCGAACCCGGAAAAATTCGGGACAGCAACCGGTATGGACTCTATGCACAGGTCGAAGAAGCCGGTGGTATCCCGATTGATATGGGCATCGCGCCTGATGACGAAGCGGAAACAGAGCGTATCTTTCGGGCAGCCCTCGCGAAGGCGGACGCACTGATTACAAGTGGGGGGGTCTCCGTAGGTGAGCACGATGTGGTGAAAACTGTGTTGGCGAAGTTAGGTAAAATTAACTTCTGGCGCGTCGCTATGAAACCCGGAAAACCGCAGGCTTACGGCATCGCAGGCGGAAAACCTATCTTTGGATTGCCGGGGAATCCGGTCTCTTCGTTGGTTGTATTTGAACTCTTTGTCCGACCCGCACTCTTGAAAATGGCAGGACATAAAGACCTGTTACGTCCGACATTCAAAGCGACTTTAGCAGAAACCATCACAAATAGAGATGGTCGTGTTAATTATATGCGTGCAATCCTCAAAGTATCTGATGGAGAAATCACTGCCCAGACAACTGGACCCCAGGGATCAGGTATTCTGCATTCGCTTGTGTTGGCAAACGGCTTAATTACGATTCCGACAGCGACAACGCTACAAGCTGGCGAAAAAGTGGATGCCCAATTTCTGTTTTAAACATGGCACTAAGGAGTTTTCCATGATTGTAGATACGCATGTTCATGTCTGGGAAATCGATCCTCCGAAATATCCTGTCGGTCCGACTGCACCGAGTTGGAATTCCTATCCTGATGAACCCGGTACCGCTGATGAACTCTTAGCAGAGATGGACAGACACGGTGTTGACTGGACGGTATTGGTGCAAACCAGTTGGTCGACTTGGGATAACGGTTACATCGCAGATTCAGTCGAACGGTTTCCTGACCGATTCATCGGACACGGCTTAATCGATCCACAAGACCCAAACAACGCCGAGCAGGTCCGCTATTGGATAAAGGACCGTGGTTTGGTGGGTTTCCGTTTCCATCCGATGTACTACCGCGATGAAAAGATATTGCTAACCCAACAGAACGGTCCCATGTGGGAGGAGATTGCGGCACTCAACGCAATCATCCAATTTCATCTCCGCGCCGAGTTCGCAGATCAGGTCGCGGTTATTGCACAACAGTATCCGCATCTGACGCTTATCCTTGATCACATGGGGTACCCACAAATAGATGATGACGCAGCAGCGTTTCAACCGATCGTGGACCTTGCCCGATATGATAATGTCCACTTCAAGTTGTCGGATGTCGCCGGACGTTCCGATCAAGATTTTCCATACACAGACGTACACCCGTTTATTCACAGATTGCTTTCCGTTTTCGGAGCAGAACGGACAGTATGGGGGACAGGCTACCCCGGACATCACAGAGAAAAGCATAACTGGCCCACTTTAGAGCAGGAGATTCGTCTTATTCGGGAGGGACTTCCATTCCTAACAGACAACGACAAGGAACAGATTCTCGGAGGCACCGCCGCACGGATATGGAATTTAACAACTTGAAGTGGAATTATATACGATGACAACAATCCCAATGCCCTGGGGAGAGATGGCTTACCTTGATTCAGGTAACTCAATGCCTCCGCTACTTTTTTTACATGGCACTGGATGTGATGCGTCAGATTGGACACCGGTGATCAAGGGGTTACCGCGCAATCAGCGGTGTATCGCACTCGATTTTCGTGGACATGGACAGAGCAGCGTGCCGACGCAATCGTTTACCTTAGGCAACCTTGCTGAAGATGTCGGATACCTTGCAAATCATTTGGGATTTCACGAATTGGTGATTGTTGGGCATAGTCTTGGCGGTATGGTGGCGATGGAAGTCGCTCAGCGTTCATCTTCCGTTATTGGGCTGGTTTTGCTGGAGGGTTGGACCCGTCTCGCTTCAGCGGGGAGTGCCTTCAACGCTGGACGGTTTTACGGTTCACTGTCCGAAACCGCGATTGCGCGGATTCAGGAGAAGGGGGAAAAGACGCGAAGCCGTATTCAACCCGAAGTCTGGAATGATTTCTGGGAATCTGTCAAAAATTTCGATGCGTACGCCTACCTACAGCAGGCGCGCATCCCGATCTTAGAAGTTTTTGGCGGTATGGGACGGAATGATTTAACTGAGGAAAAATTACGCATTCCGTCCAATCCACATATTCGATGGGTATGGGTCCCTAACGCTGGACATTACCTTCCTCACGAGTGCCCAACCGCAGTTTCCAAAGTAGTAGGCACACGCCGTGCGCCGTAACTTCCTAACCTTCAGGAATCTCGACCGGCAGATCCAGCCGGTCACCCCACTCTTTCCACGAACCTATGTAGTTGCTCACTTTCGGGTATCCCAAAAGCCGCAACGCCAAATAGGTTTGGGAAGAGCGGTATCCGCCCTGTCAGTAGCACATGACCTGTTTTTCCGGCGTGATACCGACATTTTCGTACATTTGCCGGAGTTCATCAGCCGGTTTAAAAGCGCCTACTTCATCAAGATTATTGAGCCACTCAATGTGAATAGAACCTGGAATCGCACCCGCACGTTCCGCTCGAGCCACCCGACCATAATGTTCATCGTCTGTTCGAGTGTCGAGCGGCACAAAATCTTCTCGGTTTAAGAGGACGTGAATCACATCAGCATCCATGTGCGTATCGCGCTGCACATTTATCGGAAAAGGCGGAACCTCTGGTGGTTCGGTCCCCTCCGTCCCAATCGGTCCCTCTGCTGCGAGCCATGCGCTAAAACCGCCATCCAATAAACGCGTATTGGAATGTCCCAAGTACTCGCAGAACCAAAGTCCACGCGATGCCCGGGTTCCAGAGATGTCTTCGTACCATACAATCGGCTTTGTCGGGTCAAGTCCGCGTTGCTGAAACAGATACGCCATCATCCACATAAAGGCATCAAGGGTCTCTTTTCGGGTATCAATAAGGCTCAAACCGAACAGATCTAAGTGAAGCGCACCGGGAATATGCCCTCGAATATATTCGTAAGTTGGTCGCGTATCCACGATGCAGAGTGTGTTATCATCAAGTGTGCCTTTCAATTCTTCGGCAGAGATAACCAGTTGTGGGTTTTCATAGCCTTTATAGGCTGCCATTTCTAACTCCTTTTAAATATGTCAGAATTACTGCAGGCCCTTACACTGCAGGCGGGGTTTTAAACCCCGCCTGCAAAGGGAATGCGTAAGTACTATATGTTATAAAATCTTATTTTCTATACTGCTTTCGCCTTCCTTTTAACGACTTTTATTTTTTTCCATCTACCCGTGTGATACCAAGCCCACATCGCGATCCCTTGTACGATATTTGAGACGGCAATGCCTAACCAAACGCCGTTCAGCCCGAAGAAATATGAAAGCAAAATCACAAGTCCCAAACCGATGACGAGTTGTGAGACGAGTGTAATCATCATCGGAGAGAGCGTATCCCCCGCACCATTGAGGGCTTTACCTAACACCAGCGAAAAAGCGATGAATCCGAACGTTGGGGATAGAAACCGTAGGTAGACAGCCCCGATTTCAATAACGTTTGCATCTGGGCTGAAAATCCGAATGAACGTCTGTGGAAAGATGAGGAAAACCGCGCCGATCACGGCCATAATCGCTGCGCCTAAAATGTTCGCAACACGTGCCGATTCTTCGGCGCGTTCCATCTGATTTGCCCCTAAATTCTGTCCCACTAATGGTGCAACCGAATTCGCAATGCCAAAGCCAGGGTTCATTACCAGAATCCGGAGGCGCATGCAAATTGCATAAGCAGCAACAACAGTTTTGCCATACGGTCCAATGACCCACAAGAATCCGAGGCGTGAGAGGTGCCGCCAAAATCCCTGCATAGAACTGAAAATACCGAGCCGTAAAATGTCAATCATTTCTACGAGGTCTGCTCGAAACTGGACCCTCCGCAATGATACTGGTGCTCGTCCGCTCCAACAGAGATAAAGTAGAACGATGGCCCCTGCGCCACGTCCAATCAGCGTTGCATAGGCGGAACCGGCTACACCGAGTTTCGGAAACCCCCATAAACCAAAAATCAATAACGGATCAAGCGTAATATTAATCAACGTCGAAAAAACTAACACTATCATTGGTGTGACCGCGTCACCGCCAGCACGGAAGATGGATCCAAGTGTCATTGACAGGAACATTGTGCTGATGCCGACGAGGACGATGTGCATATAGGTTGTCCCGAGATGTAGTACCTCTGGGTCAACCATTCTCACTGCCCGTAAACCTTGTTCTGCCAAGGGGTAACCGATAAGTGTAACACCAATAGAGAAGAAGACTGCTAACAAGATCGCCTGCATCGCAATGTGTTCGGCTTGCGCGAGGTTTCTTGCCCCAAGGTACTGCGCCACCATGATCCCCGCCCCTGTCGAGATACCGAGGGAGAACACCCCAATTAGCCGGAGCAAATTCCCGCTCACACCAACAGCGGCTATCGCCCCAGGGCCGAGTCTCCCAACGAAAATCATATCAATGATATTAAATGCGTCTTGAAGGATATAACTGAATATTATCGGTCCTGCGAGTCGTAGGAGATGCCTTAGAAGGCTTCCTTGCGTCAAATCGCCCCGTGCTTTTTTCATGTTTTGGGTTGTGGCACTTCCGTGTTGTTATTTGATTCCCTCTTGGTGTAAATCTCCGTATCAATTTGACAAGGACTTTGGCGGTACTTTTATAGTATTGGCAAGGATTTCATCCATATTAACAGAACGTCGGTTGGATGTCAAGAGAAAAAATACGGACCTCCAGGGTCATTCAATTTTAAGAAATTATTGGGTTTCACGTCTTTTTTTCAAGAATCCGGTTCGGTTAGGAATGCACGTCGCATTTGGGCGTGTACGCCGCAAAACCGAACCTACCGGGCCTGGGGGGTTCAAAATCGGACTAAAAAACCGAAAACTGAATGGCTCTGTACGGACCTCTGAGTGATTCAGTTTACGAACATGAAGTCCTCATTTGCTTAATATTTCAATTTTTTCTTTGACAGCATCACTGAAAAGTTGTTATAATGCTTTGTGTATATTTTATATTTCTGTGGGAGGCAGACATGAAAAACGCAATATTGACTTGCAAGTTAGAACTATACGTAACTGTGATTCTCTTCGCGGGACTCCTCATGGTGTTTACGCCATTTGTCTCTGCGGATTTTTCAGATGGGCTTGTCCTACATCATTCGTACGATGAAGGACAAGGCTCACAGGCTACAGATTTAAGTGGAAACGGTCACGATGGTGAAATTTCTAATCCTGAGTGGGTTGATGGAAAATTTGGACAGGCACTTAAGTTTGGTGGTGAAGGTAGTGATGTTTTTGTCACCGTTGAAAGTTCACCCCTTTTAAACGTGAATGAATGTACGTTCATGGCGTGGATCAACGCTGACCATTGGAACGGCACCCGGCAGATCGTTGGCAAATCTGTTCACGGCGGTTGTAGTGGTAGAACACAATACGGTCTATTTAGTGAGGGCGGTGTTTTCAAACTTCGCTTTGAGACGGAGAGCGGTAGAGCGGACATCTCAACGGATCTCCCACCGGTGGGTGAGTGGGTTCATGTCGGTTTTACCAACGACGGTTCAACAGCGAAAATTTATGTTAATGGTGAAATCGTTGAAGAAGGTGCAGTACCGGGTACGTTAAATGCCAACGACGATCCGTGGCGGCTCGGGCAGGATTGTGAGCGGCTTAACTATGTCTTTGCAGGGTTGATAGACGAGGTGCGTCTCTGGAACCGTGCTTTAAGTGCGGAGGATATTGCAGATCTAAAAGATTTGCCGACTGCGGTTGATGCTCAAGGGAAATTAACCACCACTTGGGGCGACATCAAAATCGTTCGTTAAAATAGCGTAGGCGCGCTTGCAAAGCGCGCCTATCCCTTCTCATACCTGTCTGGGCGCGTCTGATTACCAAAAAATTTTACACTAAATCGCGGAGAAAAAAAATGTTTTGGGATGAAGTCAAAAAACACTACGACGCAGGTTCTGCCCACCAATTTCTGCTCCATTTTAATGCGAATGACCTGCTGTATGATGATGTTTACGGCTACTTGCCTACCAAAGCCTATCTCATGGAGCAACTCAATGTCTTAGGCTGCCAACTCGTGCTGGGGTATAATACATCGCAGGGCATTCAGCTGCCCAATGTCGGCAGATGGCGAAACATGCAGAGAATGTTACAACTTGATCCGAGAGAACAACAGGAAGAGACGGCAGCAGAAAAGAAGCGTCCAAGCATTAATTCCAGCTTGGCGTTTAATAAGGCACATGAGGACCCATTCGTGAGAATAGATCCTTCGCCTTCCGAGGATTTGCGGAAGAAGTTAAATAATCTTTTGCATCAAGGTAGAACGAAAATCGGATTGGTTATTGATTTCTTGGAGCAGCTTACACCGAATGACCCATCGCTGAGCAACGTTGCCAAAGATGAATCACAACTCTTGTTTAATCAGATCCAAAATTGGGCATCCGACTTAGGTGTCCGAAGACACAAGCATATTGTTCTGCTGGTTACGCACAATACGTTTGACATACACCCGAATCTCACCGTGAATCCAGAGATCCCAATGATAGAAATTCCGTTTCCAGACTATGCTGAACGTTTGAGGTTTCTCGAACATATATACAACGCTTCGGAGGATTCACCGCAGATGCGTAAAACGCTCGGCAATAATCAAGAGCGGGAATCCTTAGCACGAGAGACGATAGGACTGAATCTATTCGGCATCCACGATGTTGTTCAACAGGCAGAAGCTGCGGAACAGAAAGCCGGTGGAGCACCGCTCATCAGATACAAGCGAGAAAGCATTAAAACCTTCAGTCACGGTGTGCTTGAACTCGGTGAAACTCAACGGGGTCCCGCTGACGACGGTTGGTATGTGATGCAAACCATTAGGGATATCGCAGACGGTATGAAAAATCGGGATTTGCGACGTGTGCCGCGGGGCATGCTCCTTCTCGGTCCGCCTGGCACGAGCAAGGAGTACGCCGCCAGGGTGCTCGCGGGTGAGGCGAATATGACGCTCGTTCAACTCCGATATGCCAATCAGGTAGGCGAAGTAACAATAAACATCAATCAAAATGGGAACACTTATGAACGGAACCTGAATGCGGGGCTTAATTTTATCCGGGGCATTGCCCCAACGGTCGTCTTTATGGATGGCATTGAGCAGGCATCGCCGCATACCACAATGAATCCGGAAGATCATGAACGAACGTTTCCGCCTGCGCTTGTGAATGCTATGAATGATGCGTCCCTGCATGGTAGAGTGATATGGGTGGGGGCATCACAACGCCCCGACTTGATGCCGCCGATCTTTCGGCGTTACGGGATTTTCGATACCAAATTGATTATGTTACCGCCTACCGATGGTGGCAGAGTAGAAATTTTAAGAATATTCTGTCGAGGCCAAACATCAGGTAACATCAATTTCCGTGCCCTTGTCGGTGGTTCAAGGACAGATGGATTGACATGGCGGGATCTGTTCTTGATTGTCCAACGTGCGAATAACCTTGCGAGACGCAACGGTCGCGATACCTTCACAGAAGGCGAACTCCGTCAGGCCCTAAACGACTTCATACCGGACTATTCACGGGAGATGCAAATCTTTATGGGGTTATTAGCGTTGCGAGAAGCGAATTCACGGATGATGTTTCCAGACGGATTATTACCGGAATATCAAGAATTTGTGGAAGGAAACCGAATTGACAAGACAGGAATTAATAAGCGTCTGATGGAACTCAGCGATCAACTCGGCTTGGATGCTTGATATATGGTGTCGAGATCGTCAGACGGATAATAAACTAATTTTTGCTTGACAGATATTTCCGCCTTTGTTATGGTACCTTATCTTTACTTATTCAGGACTTACGCAGCGTCCTTTGCTGGTGAGGTTTAAAACCTCGCCAGCGGTGTGCGGGCCGTAGGTCCTCATCAGCAAATTGCATAAGCCCTATTATTAAAGGAGGAAATCTGATCATGAAATTGGCTATCTGTTTATGCATTATCGCATCGCTTTTGGTGCTAACTCCGTTTGCTATGTCTATTGGTCAAGGAGAGTTCCTTGATGGCTTGGTGCTCTACCATCCTTATGATGAAGGTGACGGTGACACAGCCGAAGATTTGAGTGGAAACAAACACGAAGGTGTAATTGACAATCCGAAATGGGTTGCTGGGAAATTCGGAAAGGCTCTTGAATTTGATGGCACTACCACTTTCGTCACCGTTGAGAGCACTGATGCGCTGAATGTGGATGCATGTACGTTTATGGCATGGGTTAATGCCGAGCATTGGAATGGCACACGCCAAATCGTCGGTAAATCCGTTCACGGTGGCTGTGGCGGCAGAGTTCAATATGGGTTGTTCAGTGAAGGTGGTGTCTTCAAGCTCCGTTTGGAAGCGGAAGGGGCTCGCGCCGATATTACGACCGATCTACCTGAAACTGGGAAATTTGTCCATGTTGCTTTCACCAATGATACCGATAAAGCAAAGATTTATATTGATGGCGAAGAGGTAGTTGAGGCGGATACACCGGGTAAACTCGGTGCAAACGACGATCCGTGGCGGATTGGACAGGACTGTGATCGAGCACAGTACATCTTCGCAGGGATCATTGATGAGGTACGCCTCTGGAATCGCGCACTGAGCGAGGATGAAATTAATACCTTCATGGACCAGGGCGTGGAAGCACTTGATGTTGAAGCAGCAGGAAAGCTTTCAACGACTTGGGGTCACCTTAAGACAGGTTTATAGTAGTAGTTTCCATAATTGAATACAAGTTTTCGCTGGCGAGGTTTCTAACCTCGCCCGCTTCTGTTTATCTTACTGGCGGGGTTTTCAACCTCGCCTATTTTCACGGGTGCTTCCTGATTAGCACTGTACAATTACCAAAAATGGCCGAAACTTCAAAATCAATTTCATGTAGAAATTGCGAAACACAGATTCCAGCAGAGACATTCGCTGATAGTCTAAAAGTGTGCCCACATTGTGACTACCATCACTATATGAGTGCTTACGAGCGGCTTGACCTTATCGTAGATAGAGATAGTTTTGAGGAATACGACGCGAATCTTTACTCTATTGATTCGTTAGAATTCCCGGAATATCCGCAGAAGTTGGAGCGGGATGTCGCCAAAACAGGCCTCCGGTCCGAGATGCTTTCGGGTATCGCCGAAATTGGTGGTTCCCGTGCTGCTATTGCGATTGGTGATGTTGGGTTTATAGGCGGGACCTGCGGTTCTGTCATTGGCGAAAAAGTCACGCGATGTATCGAACGCGCCCTTGAAAACAAATTGCCTTTAGTGATTGTTTCTGTCAGTGGTGGCATGCGGATGCAGGAAGGCACACTTGCCTTGATGCAGATGGCGAAAACCGCTGCGGCTTGTGCTGAATATGCGAAAGCCGGAATCTTTTATATTTCCGTCGTCACCGATCCGACCTTTGGCGGTGCGACTGCGAGTTATACATCGCTCGGCGATGTAATTATTGCGGAACCTGGTGCGCGAATCGGTTTTGCGGGTCCGTTAGCTGTTGCGAGCCTCCGCGAAGAACTGCCTGAAAACTTTCAAAAGGCAGAGTCTTTATTAGCACATGGATTCATTGACGCTATCGTTCACCGCTCCGATATGCGACAGATGCTTACCGACCTAATCGATTTCGCGTCTTAAGTTGAGTGAGACGATTTCCCTGACGCAGACGAAAAATAAATTCGTGCCTTAATGTGACACAGATGTGCTAACAAATAGCGTATGAAACCGTTATCAGCATGAGTCGTTAATAAAGGTGTATAGTTATTGCCTAATCGCGCGCTGTTAGAAAAATTCGCGTCAACGTCAACGGTCTTTACACGCTTTGTTTTTCTTTTCTTTGGCGAATGCTGATATTAAACCGAAACCGATGGACACTTAACCGGTGCACTTGTAATCAAATATAAAACATAGGAATAAAACATGCCAAAGTCACTCGTCGTTGTTGAATCGCCGGCGAAAGCGAGAACTATCAAAAAAATTTTAGGTAAGGATTATATTGTCGAATCCTCTGTTGGCCATATCCGAGATCTGCCGAGGAAAGAGCTCGGGGTTGATATCGAAAATGCCTTCACACCGAAATATGTCCTTATTCATGGGAAGGGCAAAGTCGTAAAATCCCTTCAAACCGAGGCGGGTAAAGTCGATAATATCTATCTGGCTGCGGATCCGGATCGCGAGGGTGAAGCGATCTGTTGGCATCTTGCTGAGGAACTGAGGAAAGCAAAGAAACCTATCCACCGGATCACCTACAACGAAGTTACCAAAAGTGCTATTTTAGATGCCATCCAAAAACCGGGTAAAATCAATATGGCACTCGTTGATGCCCAACAAGCGCGACGCGTTTTGGATCGACTCGTGGGGTACCAGATTAGCCCTATCTTATGGCGTAGCGTCAAACCCGGGTTGAGTGCTGGGAGAGTCCAGTCGGTTGCGGTACGGCTTATTTGTGAACGAGAGGCAGAGATTGATGCCTTTAAACCCGAAGAGTATTGGACACTCACCGCGACGCTGACCCCTACTGAGGTTGAACACCCTTTCCTCGCAAAGTTACATAAGATCGGCAGCAAGAAAGGTGAGATTAATAACTACGGGTTCCGTATAGATGAAGCGCGGGCAAAAGAGCTCTCTGCGGACGCAAAGACGTGCGACTATACTGTTGAAAAGGTCCAAAAACGCGAGCGGAAACAGAGACCCGTCCCACCTTTTATCACAAGTACCTTGCAACAGGAAGCCTCTCGAAAACTTCGATTTACTGCGAAAAAAACAATGCTTGTTGCGCAACAACTGTATGAAGGCTTAGAAATCGGGAGCGAGGGTTCTGTTGGACTTATTACCTATATGCGTACCGATTCAACGCGTATCGCCCAGGAAGCCCTTGGAGCTGCACGGGCCTATATTCAAGCAACGTATGGGCCAGAATATTTGCCGGGTCGGGCAGTGAGTTATCGGAGCAAGAAAGGTGCGCAAGATGCCCATGAGGCAATCCGTCCGACCGTGCCGTTACGTGCCCCATCAGAATTGCGGTCTTACCTGAGTAAGGATCAATACAGTCTTTATGAGCTTATCTGGATGCGGTTCATGGCGTGTCAGATGAATCCTGCGATTCTGGATGCCACAACAATTGACATTAAAGCTGGTCCTTATCTTTTCCGCGCCACCGGTTCAGTTATCAAATTTGACGGGTTCAGGCGTATCTACATGGAAGGTAAAGATGATGCCGCGGGTAATGAAAACGAGTCAGATGAAGAGAATGTCAGTTTGCCTGTGGTTAAAGAAGGTGCCGCGCTTGATCTCCGCAAATTACAACCGAAGCAGCATTTTACGCAGCCGCCGCCACGTTACAATGAAGCGACGCTCGTTAAAATGCTGGAAGCGAAAGAGATCGGACGCCCCAGCACATACGCCTCTATTCTCTCAACAATTCAGGATCGCGGGTATGTGACCAGAGAGCGCGGGCGGCTCTTACCTACAGATGTCGGTAAACTGGTCAATCATCTGCTGATTCACGGGTTTCCGAATATCGTTGATGTTGAATTTACCGCAAAAATGGAAGAGCAGTTGGATACCATCGCCGATGGCAAAGTGGAGTGGGAGCAAACTTTAGGGCAGTTTTATCCATCCTTTCAAGTCGCGCTTAAAGAAGCACCCGATAAGATGTACGAAGCCCGAAAAGCGATGGAAGAGGAATCAGACGAGAAATGTGAAAAATGCGGTGGTAATATGATCGTGAAATGGGGTAGGTATGGACGGTTCTTGGGATGTGCAAATTACCCTGAGTGCCAGAGCATCAAAGCCTTGAATGCCGATGATACACCGACTGAGGAACCGGAACCGACTGACACTGCATGTGATAAGTGCGGTGAACCGATGGTTATCAAAGTCAGCCGGGCTGGTGCGAAATTTTTGTCGTGTAGTGGGTACCCGAAATGTAAAAATGCCAAACCGGTTCCAATGGGTATTGACTGCCCAGAACCCGATTGTGATGGCTACCTCGGAGAGCGTCGCAGCCGACGTGGGAAAGTCTTTTACGGCTGCAGTAACTATCCGAAGTGCGAATTCTCGACATGGGATAAGCCTGTGCCTGAACCTTGTCCAAAGTGTAATGCCCCGTTCCTCGTTGAGAAAACTAAAAAGGCAAGAGACAGCGAGGCTGCGACAGCGTCCCTGAGTTGTCAGAAATCGGATTGTGATTATAGGAAAGAATAGTTAACAGTTAACAGTTAACAGTTTTCAGTTAAAGAAGTCTGTAAAGTGTTCTAAAGCGGAGAAAGTCTGTAAAGTGTTCTAAAGTTTCAAAGTGTTCTAAAGTTGGTAAAAAACCTCTTTCAACTTTCTTACTTTAGCTACACTTCACAACTTTCTTACTGACAACTATTAAAAAAATGATACAGCTCCATCAGGTCAGCTTCAGTTATAATGAACTTAGCGTGCTTGAGAAGGTGAGTTTTCGCGTGGAGCGCGGTGACTTCGTGTTCCTTGTGGGTCCGAGCGGCGCGGGGAAAACAACGCTGCTACGTCTGTTATATGCTGATCTGATACCGATCGCTGGTGATCTGAGTGTGGTCGGACAAAAACTTGCGACATTGGACAAGGTGAGTTTGCCCTACTTTCGACAGAAGATAGGGCTCGTTTTTCAAGACTTCAAATTCTTGGTAGATAAGACGGTTCAGGAAAATCTCGCGCTACCACAGAAGTTGGTAGGATTAGCCCCGCGAGTCGTTAAAGAGAACGTCAACAAACTCCTGCATCAAATGGGATTAAGCCATCATCAACATGCCTTACCAACGGAAATATCGAGCAACGAACAGCGACGGCTTGCTATAGCCAGAGCGGTTATCAACAATCCGGTGTTACTGATTGCGGATGCCCCGACAGAAGGCTTGGATTTGCGGCTTTCGCTTGAGGTCATGGCACTTCTTGATGCCCTTAATTTCCAAGGTATGACTATCTTCGTAGCAACTACGGACCGCGAACTCGCTGAGAAATGCAATAAGCGGATTATTGAATTGCGAGATGGCGGCATCCATTGAGAGGAGGAGTCGTCAGTTATCAGTTACCAGTAACCAGTTGCCAGTAACCAGTGAAGAAGT
>JAJEGI010000119.1 GCA_022819945.1 Candidatus Poribacteria bacterium | reverse complement strand
CTGTTCATCCTCTGGGAGTCTTTCAAGGGCATCGTCAATAATATCGTTCCAATAGCGTGCCAGTGCCTTTGACTCGTCAATTCTGTTTGTGAATGCGATAACGCGTTTCAGAGGTCTGAGCGTTTCGTCGTCTTTCTCCTTATTTTCGGGGTTTTGCAAAGCGCGCCAGCAGCCAATGATTCGGGTTGCATCGTTTATGTTGATTTCGCTACCGTACTTGCCAGTGTTGCCTGCAAGTTTCGCATTGACTTCACTTTCTGATATGCCGAAAATAGCGACTTTGTAGTCAGAGAGTTCGCCGAGTTCAACGGCTTTGGAGAAGGGGAGTCGGTGAAACTGCTTACCGTATTTCTCTTCGTCGTCCATAGAGAACACTTCAGCGTTATAGTCTGCGGCTTTTTTCCTTGCGTTTTCGGTATAGAGTCGGGGGGTGGCAGTCATATAGAGTCGTTTATTGGCGCGAATCCGATCGGCATCATGGACGAGAACGAAATGTGAGGTTTTATCGCCGGGTTTATCGACACCGGTGGTTCTGTGTGCTTCATCGCAGAAGATAATATCGAACGGTGGTGCGCCACTGTTCTGTACTTCTTCAATGAGTGGTAGCGACTGGTACGTGCAGAAAACCACTGTCATTTTGCCCGTATCCTGTTTGTGCAATGCACGAGAGATTTCTGAGGGGTCTGTGGTGACGGGAATCTTGAGTTCCTGAATAGACGAATCCTCGGTAGTATCTCCAGCGCGGGTATCGGAGCAGATACCGATATAACTATGATCTACCCCGCGTTGTTCTGACCACTCTCGCATCGCTTGTGAAAGCAGGCTGATAGAGGGCACGAGGTAGAGGACTCTGCCTTCGGTGCCGGCGATTTCTTCAGCGATTTTGAGTGCTGTGAAAGTTTTGCCGGTGCCGCATGCCATAATGAGTTTGCCGCGGTCGGATGTTTTGAAGCCGTTGATAACGTCGTCGAACGCTTCTTGCTGATGGTCTTTTAGGTGGAATTTTCTCTGTTTATAGGTGAGTTGCTCAGGTTGCTGTATGCTCAGATCTGGCCATTCAAAAGGACTGTTTTCGAGATCTCGGAATCGGATGATTCGGAATTTGTCGCCTAACGGCTCTATGGTTCTAAGCGCGTTTTCGCCTAATTCGCCACCTGTATTTACAAGAATTCGTGAGGTAAAAGTTTCACTTGCTGAGGCGGAGATGAATGAATCGATGTGTGGTTTTGAAACCCGTGTATCTTCAGCATAGCATTTGCACTGGATGGCGCAATATGTGTCGTCGTGTTTTTTGGCAACGAGGTCAACGCCTATATCTGTACCATCAAATTCTGCTCGGAGTTGTGCCCACTGTTTCCAGAGGTAGACTTCCGAAAACTGGTCTTTGTAGTCGGGATCTTCGGTGAAATATTTCTGCATCAACCGCTCGAACTCATCGCCTTTCTGGCGTTCGGAACGGGCATGCTCGCGGATGTGATTGAGTACACTTTGGAAGCCGAGGTTGACTTTTGTGCTTTCGCTACCGATGCCTAAATAGCCTTGTGTAGTTTCTGACATACTGGTTCTGTTTCTTTCCTTTCGCGAAGGTGTAAAATCTGATTTTTCTCAGGTCTGCTTCATGTGCGTTTGGTGTGGATAGTGTATCACAAAAGTAGAAAAGCACAAATACTTTTTGATAGATACACCCAAGTTGCCACCTTGTCGCATCATCTGTTAGATTGTGCCCGAAAATGCCGCAAACTAAAAGTTTGCGCTACAAAATGCTTGGTTCATCAATATTTTTCAGTGAAACCCGATATCTGCTGGTCTAAAATCTTGTTAGTAGCAACTTGGGCTATCTACAGAGTTATTCTTGTTGGAATTGGCTTTACTGTTCATATTAGAATTTCCTTATCGGATGTCCATTCTTCCACCAAACGGACCAACGCCTCCCGTTCATCCACGGGAGACGGTGGAAACCAACAGTATATCGGACAGAAGAGGCACAGGAAACCAACAGCCTATGCTACATGGGATACGGAACACAAGCTAACAATCTATGCTACAGGGTCGTTCTTTTAATAATCGCGCGTCAGGAACTTTACACATCCTCTGAAGTATCAGTTTGTAAAGAATTGCACATTGTTTCCTGTACCCATTCTTCAATATTTGGCTGTTGATGTTGTGAAAGGTAATCTTCAGGTTTCATTACTTTAATACCGAACTCTTTAAACTCTTTTTGAAAATGTAAGATGCCACGATCCCACGTGAGAAAGTAATTTCTGCCATACCTATAATGTGTGTGAATATGGTCCCAATCGCGCCAATCTGGTTGCCTCTTTTTGCTCATGTGATCGAATTTATCAGAAGTTTCAATCGATCCGATAAAATTCACAAATTCAGTGATACCTCCTGTGTCAATACCTGGTTTCCAGTTGTCAATCCGGATGATTGCACCAATTTCATCGATTAATAGGTTCGGAAGATCGTTAATTTTGGCAGCTAACGGCTGATTCGGCACATCATCGTGAATTCTCCCCGTGACTGCTAAATCAATTTCAAATTTTCTGCCGAGTTCTATTAACGTTTCCACATATTCAACTTTAGATCGATTTTCCCACCATGTTTTTATCACGTTTGTATCAAGTGTCACAGTTGGTGGTTTAAAGATATCGTTCATTAATACTATCCCATTTGACTCAACGTAGATAGACATCCATGATCCACGCGGGCTGGGAGTATAGAGAAAGATTCTTATGTCCGGTCGAGTAGTTTGGCCTTCAGGAATATTTTCATCTATGAAGGTAAGGTTGTGGCTCAGCTGTTCCTTAGCAAATGACAACTCGTAATCTTCCGTTATTTGATCCAACTTTTTAATCTCTAATAAAGGAATAGAAGATGCAGAAAAAGTTAATTCAGCAGGTGTAACTGGATGTCCAAGTGCCTTTGCCATTTGGGAATATAGGTCTTTGAGTAAAATATCGCGAATTTGCTGGAGATATTCTAACAAAATTTCATCAGGCTGTCTTCTTCCTAATATTATTGAGATTTGTATATCATTCAGTTTAGTAATTTGGGCATCCATGAGTTCTGGGTTCTGATCTTTGAGCTGTGCTAATAATTTTTGTGACGATTTTTGGATGGCAGATTTAAACTCAGCATGCTCCTGTTCAAGTTCTGCTTCAAACTCCTCAATCGGAAATTTTGGAAATTCAGGGGTTGAAAAAAAGTTATTCATCATAACCTCCTATTATGGTTCAATACCTCTATGTGACGTGCAGAATCCACGTAAGACGTGGGAATGTGACGTGTTTTTCGCTTTTTTCACAATGGCTCTTTCTTCTATTAGGTTAGGACTTACGCGAAATTGAACATGGATACATGCGTTTTTATAGTATAAGATACTTACCATTATGGCTTGGTTCGGTTAGGAATGCAGGTCGTATTTGGACGAGAACACCGCAAGCAAAACCCTACCGGAGTTGTGACCGACGCTTGGAAAATAGCGTTTCTGATGAAATTTTGCATCTACATATATGATAACGTATTTTGTATGGAAAATCAAGCGGACTTTTCTTTTCAGGGAGTGTATAAATATTGTGGCAGCAGTCTCAAGAATCAGGATATAGGAATTTTCTGGATTGTAGTGTCACAAGATTTTTAGGGGATATGAAGTTGGGTTTCTCTATATCCTTGCGTGCATGAGACAGAATATAGGATTTAATGCCTCTTTGGGAAAACGTGTCGGTTTTATCAGTTCCGTTCAACCCAACCTACGGCACTAAATATATGGATCGCGATGGTAGTTTTGAGAAATAGAAGAGTGGCGGGGTTATAAACCCCACCTGCAATGGTTATACCTGGGCTGCTTGGAAAAATGCAGGGTCATTCAATTCTCCTGAAAAACCTTCAAATATCAAATTGATCTCGGATGACACGCACCTAAAAATCCGCGCAATCCGTGTAATCCGTGATAATCCGTGATTTGCGGCGTACGTGCCCAAATGCGACGTGCATTCAGACAACCAATAACCTCCAAAAAACGCCCAAAAATCGAAGATACATTAAACATACATTAAAATACAGTATAATCACAATATCTTCGGACATTTTCCATTTGATTACCCCGAAAATGCACCGTATAATTAATACGTGATTTAGAATGCAATGCCCAGAATACGGCTTATACGAGGTGCGATACTCTTGAGAGGTGCGGGCGGTCCCCTGACGCAGCGACAACACGGGCACCCAACTTTTACACCGCAAACCGTCGCTCGAAATCTCGAAATATGAGTCCGTGGGCAGTCTCCCTTGGCACTCGCGACAACCAACGGAGAACAAAACCAACACGGAGGAACGTCGCGTAAATACCGACACGGTCGTGGGCGTCGGAATGGGGGTTGCTGTCGACATCAACACAACCCACCGATAGATACCATCCCATAAGAAATGTCGTCTAAAATCTCACAGAGTTACAGAGGGTTCAGCTGACACTGACGGCATCAGCGAAGACTCCAATGAGTTACAGGAAAATGGGAAGCAGGGGTTCTTGCAGTGAGCAGTGTTCACATATCTGTCTGCGCTGGAACGAGGTTCTCATACTGACACATCATATTCACCGGAGACTTCGCGCGCCGGTTCAGAGGTCTTTGCGTCTTCCGATATGAGCGACGCTTACGAATCTTTGATAGTTGAAACGAATTATCTTGTAAATCCTAAAATCCTGACAATCTTGATTCTGACAATCATAACAAAATTTCATAGCAAATTTCATAGCAGCCTTTAACAAGCCCCCTACTAAAACCGCCCAAAACCCAGTCGTAGATTAGGTGGACGGCACTTCACAAAATTCATAGCATTCTCGATTTGCTATGAAAACTGTGAAATTTTACACCATTTTTCGGCATTATTGGAGAGGTCCATAACCCGACTTATTCCATACAACCGACAGAAAACGAAAAAACCAAAAGGTGCCAGATGCTTAGCGAAAACGTTTGAATTCTTTCACCGAATATGCTACGATATTAGCGACGTGGGAAGAATGTATCAATTCCGGCTTCAATGTCTTCTATCGGATGTCCATATTGTTGCTGATAACTTTCGTGGGTGCCTCGCTCTGTTTCGGTTAAATCCGTCAGCGGAAAGGCGATAGTTTCCTTGCTGCGATTACCGGATTCATTCATTGCGATGTTCATCTCTTGGTCCTGCCTACCCAGTGCGGCACCGTATTCGGGTTCCGTATCGTTAAGGACAGCCGTGGCGATGCTGAGCAGTTCGTCTGCGACTGCGATTTGCCCTTCAGAAAGCGGATAGTTCTTGAGCGGATTCTCCCAAGTGACGGTCTGTTCCGGCAGTTCCAATGAGATGTTATCAATGACGTTAGTGCCATCCACGTCGATTGTTGTGCGCTTGGGACGGTAAGCAACGCCTTTCGCGCCAGATTCCAGCTCATCGGCGGGTGTCACGTAGATGTCTTCACCGACGATGGTGCCTTTGCTACCGTCAATCTGTGAGATACCCGTTTGTCCGCGTCCCAAGGAACGCGCATGGATGACGTTGGAGTAGACCATGAGCGCGGTTGCGTTGTTGTCGAATTCAATAAAGCCGAGACTCCACCTTTCACTGGTGTGATCCCGTTTCATGCGGTCAATGATCGGAATTATAGGCGATGTCTGTGTGATGCCGAGTACGGATTTCGGTGCGCCGCCAGCGCGGAGCCGGAGCATACTCATGCCGTGATGACCGCCTTCATAAAAGATACGGTAAATTCGGGAGACTTCACCGATAACATCTGCTTCAATGACTTTCGATAAAAACCGTTCGCGTGGCGCGCGATAATAGTTTTCGGCGATCTCAAGTTTGACATTATTGGCTTTGGCACTTTCAATCATCAGATCAGCTGTCGGCAGCGTGACAGTGATAGGTGTCTCGCAGAGGATATGAACGCCGGCATCCGCCATAAAGCATCCGATTGCGTGGTGTGCAACACCCGGCACGGTAATATCAACAACATCAAGTTCTTCATGAGCAACAAGGTCTCGGACGTTGGTGTAAGGCGTTGCGCTGTATTCTTTGGCGTAACGGGTGGCAACCGCCTCGTCTATATCGCAGACCGCGACGAGATTATAAACATCTTTGAGTTTCGCAATAACAGGTAGGTGAGCACCCGCGCCTCGCCGTCCCGCACCAACTAAAGCAATATTGAGTTTAGACATGGATATCTCCTAACTGTAATGGGGCTTACGCAGCCCCCTTGCAGGCGGGGTTTGAAACCCCGCCTGCAGTGCATTTGCCTTGTGAGTACTGCTGTCTAACGTGGACTGTTTGTACTGAAAATACCATCTCTCCAAAAATGTGTCAATGAAAAACACACTGTCCGGCAGTTACAAACGGAGGTATTTCTGAAATCCTGTTCAAAAGACATGTTAGCCGTTATCCTTAAAGAACTTCGTTGTTATACCCATTCAAGCAGATACCGACGTATCCAGTTTCTAATCTTATGCGGACTTGCACTCCTGTTATTGGTTGCAACAGTCGAGTTCTATGCCCAGCGCACAAGTGATGTCGGAAAACAGGTTTATACGCTCTGTATGATTGTTCTCGTTATCGCGCAACTTTGGGTACCCAGGCATGCGGTTGAAGCCTTACATGTAGACCGGTCCGGAACAAGAAACGGGATGAACGGTGCGCTGCTTGTATTGAGTCCATTGGCAAATTGGCAAATTTTGGTAGGGAAACTGAGTGCTGTGGTGCTTTGGGCGATATGGGGTATCTGGCTAACAATTCCGCTGTTTGCACTTTCAGGTTATATAGGTGGTTTGGGTGTTTCAAAATTAGTGAAATGCGGTGCTGTCCTATTGGTAAGTTGTATTTTTTTCGCACTCATCGGTATCGGTTTTGCGTTATGGAATCCACCTATTCGGGCAAAAGGTATAAGTTACGGGGTCGTCGTGCTGCTGACCTTCCTTCCACTGATTCCGATTCCCTTACTTGACGCAATCCCGATATTGGATGTGATGAGTCCGCTGTGTGCGTTGCTGTCAATCCTGAATGCGGACGCAACGCATCTGTGGCTGTGGAACATCGGACTGTTTTGTGTCCTCTCTATCCTGATTTTTCCGGTTTTGATGGGGCAGATGCGCTTGCTGTCTACATCCCGCAAGCTAAACCATGGGGATTTGTAAAAACATGGTAAACACATCAAAATATCCCTCAAATCCCCAAGAAACATCGCAGTCTGGGCACCCGGGTGTTACTTTTCGCGCGATTCTGATCGGCATCACTCTTATTCCACCGAATACCTATTTTATTATGGCAAACCATCTGCGTTACCGGAGTACACTGCCGACAACGATGTCGCTAATTTACAACGTAGTGGTGACGCTGGTGGTGCTGACATGCCTAAATTCTCTGGTCAAACGGCTGCTGCCACGCTTCGCGCTCCGACAGGGAGAATTGCTCACCGTCTACGTTATCCTTTCAATGTCCTCGGCAATTGCGGGACACGATATGATGCAGACCCTTGTGCCTGTGATTCCAAACGGCTTCTGGTTTGCCACCCCTGAAAACGAATGGCAACAACTCTTCTGGCGGTATCTCCCAAGCTGGATGACACTCAGCGATTTGTCCGTTTTACAAGATTTTTACGACGGGGAAGCCTCTTTTTACTCAATGCGGTATCTGGCGGCGTGGTGGGAACCGATTTTATGGTGGACGCTCTTTCTGTCCGTGCTGATATGGGTGATGATATGCATCGATCTATTGCTTCGGAAGCAGTGGATCGAACGGGAACGGCTCACGTATCCAATCGTCCGTTTGCCAATAGAGATGACGCACTCAGACGGACGGCTCTTTAAAAACAAGATGCTCTGGGCAGGCTTCGCTATTGCAGCGAGCATTGAACTGATTAACGGCATCCACGCGTTCTTTCCAACCTTCCCAGAGGTACCGGTCCGAAAGGTGGACCTCGGCATCTATTTCACTGAAAAACCGTGGAGCGCAATCGGCTGGACCCCCGTTTATATCCTCTCCTTCGGTGTAGGACTTGCCTTTTTAATGCCGTTAGAGATGTCCTTTTCGCTCTGGTTCTTTTACTTCTTCTGGAAAGGTGAGCGCGTCTTGGGGAGTGCGTTGGGGTTACAGGCTTTGCCGGGATTTCCCTATGATGGCCCGCAAGGCGTGGGCGCCTATCTGGGGATCGCCTGTTTTGGACTCTACGGCGGACGTAAGCACTTTTATGCGATGTTTAGAAATGTGACTGGAAAGAGAGATGCGAATCTTCCACCTGAAATGCAAGATACAACGGATTATCGGTGGCCACTGGCAGGATTAATAGGCGGTGTCCTTTTTCTCTTTATCTTTTCGAACCATGCGGGGATGGCAATTTGGATGATCGCGTTGTACTTTACGATCTATTATCTCCTCGCGTTAGGCATTACACGCGTCCGCGCGGAGGTCGGTCCCCCGACACACGAGATGTTTTCGGCGAACCCGCGGCAATTTATGCTCGATTCGCTCGGGTCACGTCCGATTCCGCCACAGAGTTTAACGGTGCTGTCCCTGTTTTTCGCGTTCAATCGTGGCTATCGCGCACATCCGATGCCACATACATTGGAAGCATTTAAACTTGTAGAAGTCGCAGATATGCGTGCAAGGCGGATGGTCGTCGCGCTGATGTGCGGTGTCGTCTTCGGCATCCTCGCTTCATTCTGGGCGTATCTGACGGTTGCCTACAAGACCGGCGCGAATCAGTGGGTGGTAAAAGGCGGTTATAGCATGCTCCGATCATGGCTCTATTACCCGACAGAAACAAACATCCCCGCGGTAACATTTATGGGTATCGGGTTTCTATTCACAGGGTTGCTCTGGTGGCTACGCACGCGTTTTCCGATGTTTCCATTCCATCCGACCGGCTATGCGGTCGCAAGTAGTACGTTGACCTTCGGTTGGCTCTGGTTCTCCGTTTTTATGAGTTGGGGCATCAAACACCTCATCTTGCGGTTCGGTGGTATCCGTCTGTACCATCGCGTGTTACCGCTCTTTTTGGGACTCATTCTCGGGCAATTCGTCGTCGGTGGCACATGGGTACTGATCCGACTGATCTGGGGTGTGTCTGTTTATTCTTTTTATCGTTAGGTTTTACGCAATATGACTTCAAAAATATGGTAAACACATCAAAATATCTCTCAAATCCTCAAGAAACACCGCAGCCTGGGCACCCGGGCGTAACTTTTCGCGCGATTCTGCTTGGCATTATACTCATCCCGCCGAACAGCTATTTCATTATGGCAAACCATCTGCGGTATTGGAGTACGCTGCCAACAACGATGTCGCTCATCTACAACGTCGTGGTAACGCTAATGGTGCTGACGTGTCTCAATTTTTTGCTGAAGCTGCTGTTGCCGCGTTTCGCGTTCCGTCAAGGCGAGCTGCTCACGATCTACGTTATCCTCTCAATTTCCTCGGCAATTGCGGGACATGACATGATGCAAACGGTGGTACCTGTGATTCCAAACGGATTTTGGTTTGCAACACCCGAAAACGAGTGGCAGCAACTCTTCTGGCGGTACCTCCCCAGTTGGATGACACTCGATGATTTAACGGTTTTACAAGATTTCTACGACGGCGATACAACCTTTTATCAATCAAGGTATCTCGCAGCATGGTGGGAACCGATTTTATGGTGGACGATCTTTTTATCTGTGGTGATTTGGGTCATGATTTGTATTGATCTACTGCTCCGAAAGCAGTGGATCGAACGGGAGCGACTCACCTATCCGATCGTTCGGCTGCCGATAGAGATGACCTACTCGGACGGACGGCTCTTTAAAAACAAGATGCTGTGGGCAGGTTTCGCGATTGCAGGGAGTATTGACCTGATTAACGGGATTCACGCGTTTTTTCCAGCACTTCCAGAGATACCGGTCCGTAAGGCAGACCTCGGTATCTATTTCACCGAAAAACCGTGGAACGCAATCGGTTGGACACCCGTCTATATCCTCTCCTTCGGCGTAGGACTCGCATTCTTAATGCCGTTGGAGATGTCCTTTTCGCTCTGGTTCTTTTACCTGTTCTGGAAAGGTGAGCGCGTCTTGGGAAGTGCGATGGGTCTGCAGGTTTTACCCGGTTTTCCGTACGATGGCCCGCAAGGGGTCGGTGCGTATCTGGCGATCGCCTGTTTCGGTCTCTACGGCGGACGTAAGCACTTTTATGCGATGTTTAGAAGTTTGACTGGAAAGAGAGATGCGAATCTTCCATCTGAAATGCAAGATACAACGGATTATCGGTGGCCATTGGCCGGGTTAATAGGCGGTGTCCTTTTCCTCTTTATCTTTTCCAACCGCGGGGGGATGGCAATTTGGATGATCGCGTTGTATTTTGCGATCTACTATCTTCTCGCATTAGGTATTACAAGGGTCCGCGCGGAGGTCGGACCTCCGACACATGAGATGTTTGTGGCGAACCCCCGGCAGTTTATTCTCGACTCGCTCGGTTCACGCATGATTCCACCACAAAGTTTAACGATGATGTCGCTCTATTACGCGTTTAATCGTGGGTATCGCGCGCATCCGATGCCACACACGTTGGAAGCCTTTAAACTCGTAGAAGTCGCAGATATGCCTGCAAGGCGGATGGTCGTCGCGCTGATGTGCGGTGTCTTTTTCGGTATTCTCGCTTCGTTCTGGGCATATCTGGTGGTTTCCTACGATATCGGTGCGAATCCTGGGTTGGGCAATGGCGGCTATCACAGGCTCCGATCGTGGCTCTACTATCCGACAGAAACAAACATCCCCGCGGTAACATTTATGGGGGTAGGATTTCTGTTTACAGGGTTGCTGTGGTGGTTGCGCACGCGTTTCCCGATGTTTCCTTTTCACCCGACCGGTTATGCCGTCGCAAGTAGCATGTGGACTTTCGGTTGGCTCTGGTTTTCCGTTTTTATCAGTTGGGGCATCAAACATCTCATCCTGCGATTCGGTGGCATTCGGCTTTATCATCGCGTGTTACCGCTCTTTTTGGGATTAATTCTCGGACAATTCATTGTAGGCGGTGCCTGGGTACTGGTCAGACTTATCTGGGGTGTGTCGGTTTATTCATTTTATCGTTAGTTCACAAAGTGACAGGGTTTACACCTCCAAATTTCCTTGCGTGTGTGCCGGAGATACAGTATAATTGAAACTATAAATGCAAGCAAATTCGTATTTCAGTATAGGAAATAAATATGGTTACGCGACAGGACATCCAAGCTACATGTGATGACATCGTACGAGAATTTGCCCCGTTACAAGTTGTTCTCTTTGGCTCTTACGCTTATGGTACGCCTACCGCATATTCGGATGTTGACTTATTAGTGGTAATGGAGGTGCCAAAATCTGAAACGCGCCGCCGGGCGGCAGAGATTCAGGGACGTATCCCTGAACGCTTCAGACTCGACCTATTAGTGCGTTCACCAGAAGAAATTGCTCATCGACTCTCTCATAACGACTGGTTTCTGCGTGAAATTTCAGAAAAAGGGATAGTTCTTTATGAAGCGATTGATTATGCCGTTACGCCACCGAAAAATGAGAAAGAGACTATGAATCCGTTGGCAACAGAGTGGATAGAAAAGGCTGAAAGTGATTACGAGGCGGCAGAGTGGCTTCAACAAGCACCTACACCAAATCATGAAGCTGTCTGTTTTCACCTACAGCAATGTATCGAAAAGTACCTTAAGGCATCACTTCAAGAAGCAAACATCCCGATCCCGAGAACACATGATTTAAAGGAATTGTTGGATCTGATTGTTCCTATCATACCGACTTGGCACACTTGGGCACCTGCCCTCTCGAAGCTTTCAAAACATGCGGTAAAGATTCGCTATCCTGGAGATTCGGCAACAGCGGATGACACAGAATATGCGCTGCGTATCTGTAATGAAGTCCGTCAAGCGGGACGGACACATCTGAAGTTACCAGAAAAATAACACTGTGCCAGACTATTGCTTTGTAAGGTTGATAGAACAGTAGTTGCTGTTTAGAGATCGCTCCTATAGGTACGTGGTAAACTGATTCCGTATCCGCACTTTATCCTCATCACCGCCAAAGCCGAGACTGAACCAACCCTCATAGCCATAGCCATTTAACTGCCTAAACATATCCACAAAATCAATCGTACCTTCACCGGGGACGAGATGGATTTCATATTCACCGGTATTGTCATTCAGGCGGACCTGACCGATATTCTCCACGCCGAAAGCATCTAAGAAACCTTGCCACCCTTCTGGCACGAGATGTCCGTGCGCAACATTGAATGCCCACTTGAGATAAGGAGACTGAATAGCATCGAAAAACCAGCGTGTCTCTGCAACATTATGGGGGATGTAGTGGATTTCGGCGAGTTCCGGTTCTCGGTTGTGGTTCTCAAAGAAGATGACGATCTCCGCTTGTTCTGCTCGGTTTACCAACCGCTGGATGCGTGCAATAGCGGCATCACGGCGTTGCGTAACATCGCCGAAATGATAGCCACCATGCCCAATAAGCCAACCGCAACCGAGCCGCTGCGCGAGTTCTAAATTCGCATAGAGATAGTCGTCAACGGCATCAGACATGATCGGTACGTACTCGGCGTTGTTGATTGCGGAAGACGGATGGATACCTATAGCGACCCCGTGTGTTTCACAGAGGTTGCGCACCGTGCGGACGCGTGCAGCGTCAAACGCAGCGATGTCATTCGGCGGGACATCGGCTTGGAAGTCGATATATCTGAACCCGTTTTCCGCCGCCCAATGAATCGATGCTTCGATAGGTTTGTGCTTAGGCGCATCAAATCCAAAGCGTTCATTCTGGTTACTCTGCAAACGCTCTGCCCTCCCGTTGGTCGGTCTCCCACCTTCGGTGTGTTGCGAAGAGTTTGACTTCAAAGGGACGCATCCGCGTCACGAACGCGCCTTCGGATATCGTAGTCTTCTCCTCACCGTAGAGTTCTACAAATTCGGTGCCGTTGAGGGCATCCAATCCGGTAACTTCTACCCCCATGTGAGCATGTTCATCTTCATTGACGAGGACAACGAGCCACTCCCGTCCGGTTCTACGAGCCGTAATACTTACACCGCGCGCCGAAACGGGAGGCGGTATATCGGTGCGTCCGTCATCAATTTCTTGCACTGTGACATACCGTTCAGTCGGTGCTGTGAGGAAGGGTTGCAGCGCGGCGAGTTCACTCGTTAAGGCGTAAAGTGATTTCCGAAACCCCTCTTTCCCCTCAGACTTCATATAACTGGAGCCCCAATACAAAATACCTCTCGCGCCGTGCGTAATGCAGGCATAAGCCATCAGACGCGACTCAGCAAAGGTCGGAAACGCTGTGATGTCGGTGTCGCCATCACTCAAATCGCTCCATGTAAACCCTTGAAGCACCATCCACACCGGTCTACCTTTGCCGACCTGTCGCCAACGGTCTGTGGAATCAGCAAGCCGAATAGCAGGACGCCCCTCTGCTCGAATCGGGTAATCGTCGCACCCGGTGATGTCCACGTAGTCAATGTACTGCCGGACGAACTTCAGATCGCTGTCGCGCGCCTCATTAATCCAAATCTGTCGGTTGTACGGATCAACACTGCGGATGAATTCAATCGCCTCCCGCATCTTCGGCATAATCTCTGCGGCGCGACCCTCAGAGTATTCGATAGCGAGCGGTGTCTGCATCCACCATTCGCCTTTATTTGGGAACACTGCCATCTGGTCTGGTTTCCAGAGACCGCTATAGGCAGTAAAACTCCATACGACCTCATCTGGACCCTCCCACACAGCGAGTGCGGGGTGTTCAGCGAGGCTCCGAATGCGTTCTTGAAAATCGGGGGTCGCGCCGGACTGAAGACCTAACGGCACCCATCCGAGCATCCCGTGTGCTTGCGCGTGGTCAAGCGACTCTTCGCTACCACATAGAACGAGGTTAACGCCTGATTCTGCCATATCTCTGAGCGCGGCATCCTCGGCAGGGTGTTCATAAAACCCGATTGGAAAGAGCCGCTGTCCATTATCCTGTGTGAGAAATCCATCACCGTGTCCCTGAAGCACATCGTTCATTGGAAACCTCCGTTTCGTAGTCTTTACGTCAATAAGTGATTTTCCCACCATGCAACGTAATCCGCATCACTTATATCGTCCGAGAGTCCGCGTTTTTCCATACCCTGCTTGAAACTCGCCGCCATGTTTTCATCCCAATGGGTTGTAACCTCTGAAGATTCAGGGATTTCACCCATATCGCCTGTTTCTGTTATCCACGCGTCGAGTTGCGCAGCGAGTTCGATTCGCACAGTATCATAACGCGAATCGGCGGCAAGGTTATTAATCTCATAAGGATCTGCTTCCAGATCATACAATTCTTTAGGCGGACGCGTCTGTTGCGCGAAGTGCTGCTGTGCAGGGGACAACTCGTTGTTTGCTGCTAACAAAGGCATCAGACTCCAAAGCGGATACTGCTGCTTCTTGTAACCGTTGAACTGCATATAGGGACGTTCGGGATGATAATTGCGGATCAACTTATAGCGGTGTGTTCGGATACACCGGATTCTGTCGTCTGTGCCATCGCACCTATCCCGCGCTGCGAAAATAGCATTACGTGATGCTGTACCTTCACCGAGGAAGATCTGTCCTTGCATAAAATCGGGAATCTCAACACCAGTCAACGAAAGCGTTGTCGGCGCGAAATCGACACCACTAATCAGTGCGTCACTGACAGCACCCGCATCAACCTGTCCGGGCCATCGGACGATGAGTGGGATATGGATACCCCCGTCATAGAGGAATTGCTTGCAACGGATATGCGCACGTCCGTGGTCGCTCATGAAAAAGATAATAGTATTGTCCGAGAGTCCCTCGTCATCGAGTCGTTTGAGGATCTGTCCGACCTTTTTATCTAAAATCTGGATACTTTCAAGGTAGAGTGCCCAATCCTTTCGGATGAGTGGATGGTCTGGGTAGTAAGGTGGCAATTCGACGTTCTCTGGTGGGATAGGACGTTCTGGATCCGGCTTGAAAACGCGATGTGTGTCTGGAATGTTGATTTGCGCGTAAAAAGGTTGTCCTTCAGGACATTCACGCCAATCAATGCCATCAAAAGGCTGCTCACGCTGGAAGTTAAAATCGGTTTTTCCGGGTCGGTTGTAGGGGGGTCCTGGACTGTTGCAGGTAAAATAACCGGCTTCGCGGAAGCAGTCCGTGATGAGTTTCATATCCGATCGCAGCGGTTTATCACGGTTGCTGCGATGGTTATGGGCATCAAAGTGTGTCTGATAGGTACCCGTGATGAGCGCGGAGCGGCTCGGTGAACAGACGGGACATGTGACGAATGCGTTGGTAAAGCGAGTACCCTCCGATGCAAGTCGGTCAATATTCGGTGTTTTCACAGCAGGTGTACCGTAACAGCCGAGATCCGGGGAGAGATCCTCGCCATAAATCCAGAGGACGTTTGGTTGTTTTGTGGACATAATTACTCCATTTCAGACATTTCTACCCAAAACCCCACATCACAATATCTTTAAAACCGCCATGAGAACGCCTATGGCGGCTAAGCCAACGCCAATTGCCCACTTGATCGCTCCAACCCCGCTTTCAATTCGGTCCAGGCGGCTTTCGACGCTATCAAGACGATTTTCGACACCGCCGAGGCGTTGTTCAACAACCTTGAGATCGGTCTTATCGACTTTTTCATCAACCTTCGCTTCTAAGCGATCCAGTCGAACGTGAATTTGCTTTAAGGTATGGATAAGTAGTTCGTTAAAATTGTTGTTATCAGGCATCGGTTCCTCCATTGACTTTGTCCACGACATATCTATCGCGGAACAGTGTTTGCCGGAGCGGTGGCATTTCCGCGAGGAGTTTCGGATGCGGTTTGTAAACCTTGGCGAAACCGCTGTCAACGGGACTATACAGATTGAAAACAGCGATCCTGTCGTTTTCAGTATTTGTCCACGGGTTTGCACTGTGGGTGAGTGCCTCTGTGAAAAAGAGCAGTGAACCGGGCGGACATCCGTAAGTCGTCCAAATATCGGACTTAGGGTCTTGGATATCAGGTGGGGCTGTATAAACCGATTTGTGGCTGCCCGTCACTAAGAGTGTGCCGCCCTGTCCTTTCTTCACTTCGTTGAGTTCCCACACAATACGGGTGTGTGGACTGTAACCTTTACCGGGGAAAGCGTTGTAGTAGTGGACATCACCGGGGAAGCGGAGCAGTCCATTGCCGTTATGCGGACCAAAATTGCCCATACCAGGTGAGCGGTAAAAAAGGCTTGTGCTCTCGACAGTAAAACCGTAGCATTCCGGACTTGTTACTGCTGGGTGCGCGGTGAATTCATTGAGCAGGGAGACGACAAGTGGATGATCAATCAGTTTCTGAAGGGGTCCCCCGACAGGACTCCGTTCATGCTCTGGGATAGACTCAGGGTCGTGGTGCAGGCGGTAGCCGAAATCGCGCATCTCTTTGAGTTCTGATCCGGTGAACACTTCTGGCACGAGAAACCAACCGTGAGTGTCAAAAGCGTAGCGTTGTTCAGGGGTTAACGCTGGAATCGGCAAACCGTCTGCATTTTCGGTAGGAAATTCGCATGTATCGGGTGGCAACAATGCCCCAAGCCAAGGTTGCTGATCTCTGTTCGTCTGTCTTTCCATCTGATTTTTCTCCTCGTGCCGTTAAACTTCCGCGGGATAGGCGGATGTGCGCTGTCCAAAATCTCCATTGATAACGTTGCCACCTGCGTAGACTTCTCGAAAGAGCGTCTGTCGTTTGGGAGGCATCGCTCCAAGCAACTGCGGATGCGGATGCCAATTCGACCAACGACTCGCGACGGTATTATACAAATTTGAGATGCGAATCTGCTCAGTATTCGTAGTTGGAACTTGTGTCTGCGTCATAGATTCGGTGAGCAGAAAAAGCGACCCCGGTGGACATTGATAGGTCTCCCAGAGTGATGAATTTGGGGACTGCACTGCCGCTGGTATCGGGTATGCAGCTTTGTGGCTTCCCGTAATGAAGCGAATGCTGTTTGTTTCAGGAGTGACTTCAGTGAGTTCCCATACAGCGTGCGTGAGTCCGCTCCAACCGCGTCCCGGCACACACCGATAGAGATGGGAATCACCGGGTAAACGGAATAGACCGTTTCCTTTGTGCAGGATAGATTGGGTTTGAGATTGCGGTGCCGTATCTCCGAAAGATAAGGTCGTTTCTTCGAGTCGAAATCCGTAGCAGTCCTCGCTTGCAGCCGGTGGATATGCCAAGAACTCGTTCAAGAACCCAACGATAACTGGATGGTCAGCGAGTTTCTGAAGCGGTCCGCCGAGTGCACAGCGCTCAGGTTCCGGAATATGTTCGGGTGTTTCGCGGAGGCGTTGGCAGAATTCGCGCATTTCCGCGATGTCAGCATCTGACAGAACGCTTGGAATTAGGAGCCAACCGTTCCGATCAAAATCATATTTCTGTTTTTGGGTCGGAACGACCACAGCGACACCATCAGCGTTAGTTGTCGTTAATTCTTCAGGTTCAACCTCAACGGCACTGCCCAAGTTTTTATTAACGATAAAGGGTTTTCTCGTTGCAAGTTCTTTGTAAGTCATCACGGGTTTCTCCCTTAGATATTCGTTCAAAAGTGCGCCCGACTTCTTCCGATTGCGATGGTTTAATTTTCTAAGCTTCTATCAACCATTATCAACGACCGTGGGTCTCTAACACGCGAAACATGTGGCGCGCATAACTTACCGTTGAAATACCGACAAATATCAATGCAAGACAAAGGCTATAAAATTCAATGTTGTTCGGTAAACGAGACATTATCGGACGCAGCAGATAAAACATCAGCGAGATTGATAAAAAGAAACTGGTGCATTTACCCCACAAATTAGAGCGGGTAATCATTTTTGCCTTATACGCTAAAACACCATTACCGAGAACAATTAGCACATCTCGGGTGACAATAACAAAAAACGCCCAAAGCGGAAATGTAGATTTCGATAGAACGAGGGCAAAAATTCCAGCAGAGATTGCGAGTTTGTCAGCGACCGGATCTAATATATAGCCGAGTTCGCTGTGTTGTTCTAAATGCCGAGCGAAGAACCCATCCAATACATCCGTCACAACAGCGACAGCACCAAAAACGATTGCCAATATCCACTGTTTGTTGTAAATAAAATAAAAAATAAAAGGGACCGTGAGGAAACGGAAAGCTGACAGGATATTGCTGACATAGAAGAAATCCCGACGCGTAATTTGGATCGACTGGGTTTCGGTAAACTGGTGAACGGGAGTCTTAAGTGCCATTATGTCATTAACTGGTAGATAGGGTTTAGGAATGTAGGAGTGAGCGTATCAGTAAGGATGATACGTTCGCAACAATGTCAGTTGTTTCGTGCCGTTAGTTGAAAAGCGATTCGCCGGTTTTCATCCGTCAGAATTTCGACTTCGCGTGTAAGGAGTTGCTCCAACGGAATCGTTTCTAATAAAGCTTGTTTTTCTTTAAGCGAAATACGTAACCGTATGCCGACTTGGTAAGCAAGCTCCCTCGGATCGTCTGGCTGTTCTTCAGGCGGATGCCACGCAAAAATTAATCGGCTGGATAACGCCTCGTACGCCTTATACAACTCTTCGGTTTGTGCCGTAAGCGATTCTGATACCGATTCGATTTCTGCTTCCGGGTCATCTAACATCCGTACGCGACCCGTGAGATAGGAGAGATGTTCCTGAATTTCAAGGATTTCAAACCGATACTCACCGGCAGTGATGATATTCATGCAGCCGTCGTCTAAATGTTCAACGTGAAGAATACGGGCCGCCGTGCCGACTTCATAAGGCGTAGCCGTTTCACCGACCTCTTCGCCTTCTTTGATGAGTACAACCCCAAACTCAGACTCATGGTCCAAGCAGAACTTGATCATGGTGCGGTAACGCGGTTCAAAAATATAAAGTGGTAGGAATCCACCAGGGAACAAAACCGCTTGTAATGGGAAAAGCGGAATCTGTCGTTCATAAGGTGTTTGACTGTCTGATAAGTCTTTGGCGTTCCGCATGTGAAACTCCTTTTTCTACTGATGTCAGATGTACGCGAAATGAACTTAATTTTTTAAGTGCTGAACGTGGGTTTCAAAACATGCGTCTATGTTCGTATCGCATCTCATATATACCCGTTTCCAGTCACAAACGTGTATATATTTTTGCACAAAATGTGAGATTCGTCAAGAGTTTTTATCAGGAATAGTTGTCAGGAATCAGTTTTCGGTTATCAATAATCAGCCATCAGTAGTGAGCAGTCAGTGAGCATCGCAACCTAAGGCCGCTCCCACGATGAGAAAATCTTGCGCGAAAAATCTAAATTAAGGCGGAATTGAGAGGCTTTCGGCTCAATTGTTTAATGGTGAGAATCTTGACATTCGAGTGGGTTTCCGCTATAATACATGAAGAGAACTTGTTTAAACGGGAAATTAGGGCATTGAACTTTAACAGATATTCGCGTATGCCTTGGGCCTGCCACGGATATCCAAACGATTGGAGAAAAACGTGAATTCAGAAAAGTTGGGAAACGCTTTAGCGAAATCTAAAGACATCGCCATCAACCTTTTGGGAAGTGTTTTTTACCGGACACGTGTGGAACCGATGCGTGATGAAGAGGGTATAACAGGTTTAAAAGCCCGCTGGATAGGCGATCAGGGTGAAAATGTACTCGAGATTAACACACCATCAGGGAACGCCGACATTAAAATAGACGGTGACAACGCACCAACTATTGAGTATATTCAAGAGGGTGAAAAACGGACAGTCGCTGTCAGACATATCAAGAACCTGTCATGCGAACTCAGTCAAGAGACATTAGACCGTATTGCCACACCAAGGGGTGCGGCAACCGCT